>JBBQJP010000010.1:0-104411 GCA_038326025.1 Burkholderiales bacterium | reverse complement strand
CCAAAACTCCCCTTCGGGTTTTACCCCAACCGCCCCCCCGCCCCCTGCGGTCCCATCCCAAATCGCTCCACCCCCCCCCCGAAGCTGCCCCTAGCACCTGAGAAAGCGGTCGCTGGTCCCGGTTATTGATCGACCCGCAGTGAGCGTTTGGGCAGCGCGTCTGAATGTCAGCGAACTGGCGGTCACCGAACAGTGGGGACTGCACTGTTGACGACCACTTAGTAGAAGCTTCCACCACAGCCATTCCCGTTGCTGCCTGCAGGCAGCAACGGCGGACGTGTGCATGAAGAGCCGTGCCTGGTCAAAAACCGGGCGAGGCGGCCAGCTCGCGGTGCGTCTCGCCCAGGCGGCAGATCGTGACCACCCGACTCAGTTTGCAATAGGTGACTCCCGACCGACGCAGGAGGCCCGTGCGCATCGTTTGCCACTATCGGCTGGGCTGCCGGAGGCGAGAGATCCGTCATCGGTTGGCCGCGCGCCCGGAGTGACTCTTCCACCTGTCGAAAAGGACATTTCCGCCAGCCCGGGTTGTTCCGGACCCTGCTCGTTGCTACATTGACCGCAGACCCAACGACACATAGAGACAACGATGGGCGATCTCGACGAAGACAACATCAACCGCGCGAAATCGGCCTGACCGGGCCCCACAACAGGAGACAACACCATGATCAAGAAGCGTACGTTCGTAGCCACCGCCCTCGCCGGCGCCCTGATGGCCGCTGGCCATAGCGCCGCCCAGGCCGAGCAGACCTTCAAGCTGACCATCGCATCGAGCCACCCCACCACGCTGCCCTGGGTGGGCCTGATGAGCACGCTGTTCGTGCCCGAGGTCAACAAGCGCGTGACAGCCCTGAACAAGGGCTACAAGATCGAGTGGAGAGAGGCCTATGGCGGCCAGCTCTACAAGATGAACGCGACGCTGACCAGCGTCGGCTCCGGCATTGCCGACATCGGCTGGGTGTTCGCCAACCTCGAGTCGGCCAAGATGCCGTTGGCGCAATTTGCCACTGTCACGCCCTTCGTCACCGACGACGTGCGCACCGTTCTCGAAGTGGTCAACGAGATGAACGAGAAGGTGCCCGCACTGAAAGCCGAGTGGAACCGCAACAACCTGGTATTCCTGGGCGCCTCGGGAGTGGATACCTACCACCTGTTCACGAAGACGCCGATCAGCACCTATGCCGACCTCAACGGCAAGAAGATTTCGGCTCCCGGTGCGGTGGGCACCTGGCTGCGCGGCTCGGGCGCGGTGGCGGTGGACGGCTCGCTCACCAGCTACTACACCGACATCCAGACCGGCGTCAGCGAGGGCACCATCTCCATCTCCACCGGCATCCTGCCGAACAAGATCTACGAGGTGGCGCCTTACGTGACCACGGTCGACATCGGTGCGCTCTACAACGGCGGCATGGCGATGAACAAGGACAGCTTCGGCGCGCTGCCACCCGAGGTGCAGAAGATCGTCAAGGACGTGGGCCTGGAGTATTCAAAGGCGCTGGGCAGCACATTGATGCAGCGCTACGAGGCTGCGCTGAAGTCGATCGAGACGCAGGGTGCCAGCCAGAGCGTGCCGGTCAAGGTGGCACCCTTGGCCCCTGGCGAGCGCGAGAAGTGGGCCACCACCATGCCCAACATCGCCGCCGACTGGGTCAAGATTAACGCCTCGCGCGGCCCGGCCGCCCAGATCGTCCAGACCTACATGCAGGAACTGCGCAAACGCGGTGCCAAGCCGCTTCGCGACTGGGACAAGGGTCTGTAACCCAAGGGGGAACTGAAATCGAAGCCCCCGTGCGGCTGCGCCGCACGCCCTGGAGGGTAGACATCACCAGCGGACCGGCGCAGCCGGTTCCTCGGTGGCTCTTGGCGGCGAGCATTTGGCACACCGCCTGTGTTGATCAATAAGAGGAGTTCTGCGAATGAGCTACGAAGCGAATACAGATCTCGATGAGCGGCCGGCGCCGACGGTGCCGAGCAGCCCATTCGGATATCTGGTGGATGGCTTGAACGGGCTGGGCTCGCTGGTGATCGCGGCGGTGATGCTGCTGATGTGTGCCGACGTGTTCATGCGCAATGCACTCAACCAGCCCATCGACGGCGTGGCCGAGATGGTGGCCGTGTCGATCATCATCATCGTCTTTCTGCAGCTGCCGAGCACATTGCGCCACGGCCGCATGAGCCGCGCTGACCTCTTTCTGGACCCGTTCATGACCAAACGGCCTCGCGCCGGCATGCGCCTGCGGTCGCTGTTCTCGCTGTTCGGCATCTTTGCCACCGGCATCATCGCCTTTGCCACCTGGCCGATTGCCGTGCGCTCGTGGGTGAACAACGAGTTCCTCGGGATCGAAGGCGTGTTCACCTTCCCGACCTGGCCGATGCGCTTCGTCGTGGTTCTGGGTGCGGCGTTGGCGGCCGTTCAGTATGCGCTGCTGGCGTGGCACGACCTTCGCGCCAGCGGCAAGGCTCACACCGAAGGCGGTGCGCCATGAGCGACCTCACGCTGGGCGTCATGGCCATCGGCCTGATGCTGGTCTTCATCGTGCTGGGCATGCACATCGGCGTGGCGCTCATCGTCACCTCGTTTGCCGCCGTGTCGGTGATCCGCTCGCCCGAGATCGCGGCGCGCTTCGTCGGCGCCGCGGCCAACGACGCGATCCGCGACTACCTCTTCGGCGTCGTTCCGTTGTTCGTGCTGATGGGCATGTTCGTCAGCGTCAGCGGGGTCGGGCGCGACACCTTCGACGTTTTCCAGTGGTTGCTGCGCAAGCTTCGAGGCGGCCTGGGCCTGGCCACGGTCGGCGCAAACGCGGTGTTTGCAGCGATCACCGGGATCTCCATCGCATCGGCCTCGGTGTTCACCAAGGTGGCCGTGCCGGAGATGATGCGGCACGGCTACACGGCGCGCTTCTCGGTCGGCGTGGTGGCCGGTTCGTCGGTGCTGGGCATGCTCATCCCGCCCTCGTTGCTGATGATCATCTACGGCGTGATCGCCGAGGAGTCGGTCGGCCGTATGTTCCTGGCCGGCATCATTCCCGGCCTGCTGCTGACGAGCCTGTTCGCGGCGCTGATCCTGGGCTTCGCTTACTTCTGGCCGAGCAAGATTTTCCAGGGCGGTGTCCAGCAGGCCGACGACGACGTCGAGACCGAAACCATTGCCACCGCGGCAGTCAAGTTCGTTCCTATCCTGCTGCTGGTGACGCTGGTGCTGGGCGGCCTGTACAGCGGCTTTTTCACGCCGACCGAGGCCGGTGCCGTGGGCGCGGCCGGTGCCTTCGTGATTGCCATCATTCGCCACCGACTCACCTGGCGCAAGCTGTGGAGCGTGCTGACCGAGACCGGCTACGTTTCGGTGGCCGTGCTGTTCCTCATCATCGCGGCTTCGCTGTACAGCCGCATGCTGGCCATGACGGGCATGCCCGCAGCCATCACCGAGAGCATCACCCAAATGGGCCTGGGCTCCTGGGGCTTCCTGGTGGCCTACATCGCCATCGTCATCTTGCTCGGCTGCATCATCGACTCGGTCTCGATCATGCTGATCATGCTGCCGATCGTGTTGCCCATCGCCGGTGAGTTCGGCATGGACCTGATCTGGTTCGGCGTGCTCACGGTGCTGGCGGTGGAGATCGGGCTGCTGACCCCGCCGTTCGGGGTGTCGGTCTACACGGTCAAGAGCGCGCTCAACAACCCGGCGATCACCATCCGCGACATCTTTGCAGGCACCTTCCCCTTCGTGCTCGTGATGGTGTTGACAATGATCATTCTGGCCATCTTCCCAGGCATGTCAATCTGGCTGGCCCGACTCTGACCCGGCTCCGACCCCGATTCACACCATGATCTTCGTCTTCCACCTTCTCGATAGACCCGATGGGCAAGCCCTGCGCCAGCGAATGCGCCCGGAGCACAAGGCCTACCTGGGTGCAATGGCCGAACGCATCGCCTTCGCCGGCCCGCTGCTGGCCGACGACGGCGCCACCATGATCGGCAGCCTGCTCGCCATCGACTTCGACAGCCGGGAAGCCGCCGTCGAGTGGCAGGCTGCCGAGCCCTTCACCCGTGCCGGCCTGTACGCGAGCGTGAACGTGCACGCTTTCCAGAACCTGTGGCCACAGAAGGCCGGGTTTGCGGCCGGCTGAGAGCATCGAACATGATCAAACATATCGTCACGTGGAACATCCGCGGTGTCACCCCCGAGAAGAAGCACGAGGGTCTGCCGTTCCTGAAAGACCGCTTCGAAGGCCTAATCGGAAAGATTCCGGGCCTGTTGCACCTTTAGATCGGTGCGGATTCGAGCCACGTCGACTGCGCCTGTGACGTGGTGCTCTATTCCGTGTTCGAGTCGCAACTGGCTCTGGACGGCTATGCCGTCCATCCCGAGCATGTTCGCGTCAAGCAGGAGCTGGGCAATCTGCGGACCGTGCGCTACCAAGTGGACTAGATGGTGGCCGCGCAGCCGGTGACCGAACCGAAAGCAGAAGGGGTTTCAGCATGACAACCGGCCGGCATGACTTCATCTTCACGGCCCAGCCGTCGCGCGTGGTCTTCGCCCGCGGCAGTCTGCAACGCCTGCCGCAGGAGGTCGATGCGCTCAGTGTGCGCCGTGCGCTTGTGCTGTGCACGCCCCCGCAGCGTGCGGAGGCCGAGGCTGCTGCAGCGCTGCTCGGACAACTTAGCGCCGGCGTCTTCGATGGCGCGCAGATGCATGTGCCGATCGAATCTGCACGACGCGCCCGCGACCATGCTGACCCTGACCCAGGAATCCTGACCACGGAGAATTAGAAATTCCGGCATGATTTTCATCCTACGGGAAAGGGGTTATGTCATGAAGAGGAGCAGGTTTACGGAGGAGCAGATTGCCTATGCCCTCAAGCAGGCGGAGCTGGGGACCAAGGTTGATGAGGTATGTCGCAAGATGGGCATCAGCGACGCTACCTTCTATAAGTGGCGTCAGAAGTACGGCGGCCTGGGGCCATCGGAATTGCGCCGACTGCGCCAGCTTGAGGAGGAGAACAACAAGCTCAGGCGATTGGTTCCGGACCTGAGCCTGGATAAGGCGATGCTGCAGGACGTGCTGGCAAAAAAGCTCTGACGCCCTCGCGCAAGCGTGAACTCGCAGCAGATCTGATGCATCGTTACGGGGCCAGCATGCGCAAGGCGTGTGCCGCCATCCAGCTGAGCCGGGTGGCGTACCTGTACAAGTCGGTTGCCCGTGACAGTACGGCGCTGAAGATGCGGATGAAAGTGATCACGCAGACGCGCGTGCACTATGGCTACCGACGAGTGCACGTGATGCTCGGGCGCGAGGGCTTCAAGGACAACCATAAACGGGTCTACCGTCTGTACCGGGAACAGGGTCTGTCGCTGCGCCACAAACGGCCTAAACGCAAAAAGGCCGCGCAGCTACGCCAACCGAAGATGGTGGCGCAACGGATCAATCAGATCTGGAGCATGGACTTCGTGGCCGACAAGCTGTTCGACGGGCGCAAGTTGCGCATGCTCACGGTCGTCGATTGCTACTCGCGCGAAAGCCTGGCGATCCATGCCGGCCAAGGCCTCAAAGGTGAAGATGTTGTTCGAGTCCTCAGCGGCATCGCCAGCGGGCGCGGCAAGCCGCAGACGATCAAGACTGACAACGGGAGCGAATTCATCAGCAAGATCATGGACAAATAGGCATACGAACGCGGCATCGAACTGGACTTCAGCAGGCCTGGCAAGCCAACCGACAACGCCATGGTCGAGAGCTTCAACGGCAGGCTGCGCCAGGAGTGCTTGAACGAACATTGGTTCATGAGCCTGACAGACGCACAGGACAAAATCGAGGCCTGCCGCAGGCACTATAACGAGGTCAGACCACACAGTGCGCTAGACTGGCGCACACCATCAGAATTCGCTCGACAAACCGGGCCTCGGCCCGGTTTGTCGATGAACCAGGAGCCGGAAAATCCAACTTCTGAGCGGTAAGGAAACCGGGTCAGGGTCACAAACCCGGACTTCCTCAATTGCGTTGGTACGCCGGCAGGGGGCAGGTCAGAAAGTCCCGCCTTTGAAGGAGTTCCCATGGATCTCATACAGGTATTGATTGCGGCGTTCGGTGGCAGCGTCATCGTTCTGGGTGTGGTCGCGTTTTTCGGTAAGTCACTGCTCTCGCAACTGCTCGCACGCGAGATGGAGGATCTTCGAAGTCGCTTGAAGGTGGAGGGTGATAGCGTCGTGGAGTCGCTCAAGGCACGGTTGCAGAAGGACGCTCGCGATGACAACAGGCAGTTCGAACTTGAACAGACCATGCGCCGCTATCAGGGCCCGCTGCTGCACGCGGTGTACGACTTGCAAAGCCGGCTTTACAACATTATTGTCAACCGCTTCTTCGACCGCTATCTCGTGCGCGGCTCGCCAGCGCAGAAGCAATATGCCGAGTACAACACTGCGTTCCTCATCGCCCAATTCTTCGGGTGGACCGAAATCATCCGTCAGGAAGTGCAATTCATCGATTTCGCGGAAAGCGATAAAACGCGCCGGTTGTCGGAAATACGTGACGAAATTTACACCCTATGGCAAACAGATCGCTTTGACGACCCGTTCATGATTTGGGCGGGGGAACAGCGCGGAATCGGCGAACTGATGATTGAAAGCGACAGTGAGCGGTCGACCTGCAAAGGGTACGCCAGCTTTCTCAAGTCGTTCGGCGCCTCGCAAGAGCAATTGATGACCCGCCTCACCAGCGCGGTATTGGCCAGTGCGAATGATCAGGGCTCATCGCACGACCGATTGCTCGCCATTCAGCACAAGTTGATTGACATGATGGACATACTGGATCCGGATCGTCTTCGCTTTCGCGAGGCGTGTCGCACAAGAATCTTGAAAAAGCCCCAATCCGAACCAACACCTGCAAACTGATGCGCAGTCGCACAAGCTCGCACACCATCCGGAACTTGGACAATAAGTTGTTGTCGGGCAAGGTCCCCACGCAGCGGTATATGCAGGCCACTTCATCCTCTACATACTTATCATGACCCGTTACTGGCTGATGAAGTCCGAACCCAACGAATGTTCGATCGACGACGCGCTGGCTGCGCCCAAACACACCGTGCCGTGGACGGGGGTGCGCAACTACCAGGCGCGCAACTTCATGCGCGACGACATGCAGGTGGGTGACTGCGTGTTGTTCTACCACTCGAGTTGCCCGGAGCCGGGCATCGCCGGCATTGCGCGCGTGGCCTCCAAGGTGCGGCCCGACCCGACGCAGTTCGAACCGGACTCGCCCTACCACGACCCCAAGTCACCACGCGACGCGCCACGCTGGTTGCTGCGCGACGTACAGGCGCTGCGCAAGACGCGCCTGCTGGCGCTACCCGAGTTGCGCGCCACGCCGGAACTCGCCGATCTGGTGCTGCTGCGCCGGGGCAACCGGCTGTCGATCACCCCTGTAGAGCCAGCCCACTGGCGCCGGATCATCGACATGCTGGAGCCCGCGCACAGCTGAATCGGCGCCGCACCCGGGTCACTCGCGCTGTAGTGCCTCGGCATGTAACCAGCGCACAAAGTCCTGCGCATGCGCATTGGTCGTGGCCCGCGCAGACAGATGCACAAAGTAGGCCCGGCTTGAGGTGCTTCGGCTGGTGAACGGCGCCACCAGGCGGCCGTCACGCAGGAAGTCGTCGATCAGCGGCAGTCGGCCGATCGCCACACCCTGACCGGCAACCGCGGCGGCAACGACATCGCCGTAATGCGTGAAGCGCAAGATGTTCTGACCGCGCAACTCGCCCAGGCCCATGACACGCCACCAGGGGGTCCAATCGGCGGTGGGCAGGTTGGCCTGCGGTACTTCCATTGCGAGCAGTGTGTGCTGCACCAGATCCTCGGGGGACTTCAGTGGTCGGCGCGCATCCTGCAGCAGGCGTGGCGCACAGACCGGAAACACCGTCTCCTCGAACAGTGGCGGCCCCGAGGCATTGCGGATGTCGCTGAAGCGCACCGCCACATCGATCTGGGCGCGTTCGAGGTCAAGCAAATCAAAAGTTGCCGACAGGCGCACGTCAACCTGTGGATGGGTGTCGCTGAAACGGGCCAGGCGCGGGATCAGCCACAGTGACGCGAAGCCGGGCGTGGTGGTGACCGACACCATGCGCGTGGGGGCCAGCGCACGCACGCTGGCCGTGGCATCACGCAGCCGCTCCAGGCAGTCGATCGCCGCACGCTGCATCAGCTGACCCGCTTCGGTCAATTCCAGCGCGCGGTGCCGGCGTTCGAACAAGGGCATGCCCAGGCCCTGCTCCATCTGCGCAATCTGCCGGCTCACCGCCGACTGGGTCAGCGCCAGTTCGTCTGCTGCACGGGTAAAGCTCAAGGTACGGGCGGCAGCCTCGAAACTGCGCAGCAGGTCGAGCCGCGGCAGTTCCGCACGCCGGGGCGCCGGCCTTTGCGTCGCCGGCGGGATGGGTTTCGCATTCCGTTCACGCATGCCAGTCATTCCGTTTTACCGTTTGAGCGGCGCGATTCTATTCCGTATATTCATTCGCGGGAAGCACATCAAAGGAGCCCACCATGCTGACCTGGAACACACCCCATACCGAACTGACACTGGCCCACAAGGATCTGTTGCGTCTGTCCGGCCCATCGCACACGGTGATCTGCCACAGCGGGACGGTGTGGATCACGCAGGACAACGACAACCGTGACATCGTGCTCGATGCCGGGCAGCAATTCACGACCTCAAGTCCCACCGCCTCCGTGTTGTACGCGCTGGAGCCGGCGCGGGTAACCGTCGAACGCCATGGGTCGCAGCCAGCTGTTGCACCGCGTTCACGCAAAGAGCGACCCGTTTTGTGGGCCACTTCGCTGCAGCGGGTAGTCCAGTGAACGCAGCGCCGGGCCACTCCCCAGCAAGCTCGCACCGCAGCCCGCAGGGCGAAGGTGATCCGGCAAGCCCTGCTTATTACCCTGTGCAATGGATAGACCGCTGGGCGCTGCCCAATGGCAAAACCGTCACGGTTCGGCCGGTTTTGCCGCAGGACCAGAAGCTGGCGATGGACTTTGTCGCAACCGGGATGACGACGCAATCGCGCTACCAGCGTTTCATGGTGGGCATGCGCGTATTGCCAGCGGCGATGGCGCATTACATGACAGCCGTCGACCATACAAGCCATTTCGCGCTGATCGTCGAGCACTTCGACGGCGGTAAACAGCAGCAGGTCGGTGAGGCGCGCTTCGTGCGCACGGCTGACGGCGCCACCACTTCAGCCGAGTTCGCGCTGGCGGTGGCCGACCCGTGGCAAGGCCTGGGACTGGGCCGGCGGCTGCTGCAGACGACGTTGGCGGTGGCGGCCAGCCAGGGCCTGGACCACCTGCATGGCGACGTGCTGCACAACAACCGGGTCATGCTGCAACTGGCGTCGTCCAGCGGGTTTAAGGTGCTGGCGCACACGACCGAGTCGCGCCTGCTGCGCGTACAGCGCACCCTTCAGCCGGGTTGCTGTCGTGCTCTGCCGCCCTGTCCTACAGCGCCGCGTACACGGCGTCCAGCAAACGATGGCGTCTGGGATCGACTCCGTCGTCGAATCCCAGCAGCCGGTTGGTGACATAGGCAAAACCAAGCCGGCGCGCCGGGTCGGAAAAAGCTACCGAGCCGCCCCAGCCAGTGTGGCCGAAGTGGCCGACGGCCACATGGTGCCCATAACCGATGGCGCCGATCCGAAAGCCGGCGCCGAACACCGTGTCAGCGCCAGAGCAGGCGTCCTTGCCGTTGAAGCGCTCGGCAACCGCACGTGAAATGCCTTCGGGCGTGATCAGCACATGGCCATCGGCGCTGCCGCCACAGGCCAGCACACCATACATATGCGCAAGCGAACGGGCGTCTCCCTGGCCATTGCCGGCCGGCATTTCGGTCGCGCGCCAGGCCCGCTCGTTCGGCGCGGTTGCCGAAAGACGCCGGTGCCTGAATGCGAAAGGGTAGGCACTGGCCCCGCCCTGGCGAACCCAGTCGTAGGCCTTTTCGTCGGCCGACAGCTCGGCCACCCGGTGATCCTGCTCCATGGGCAAGCCGAACCAGAATGCCATGTCCAGTGGGCCGGCAATCTCTTCGGCCACGAAGCGCCCGATGCTGCGGCCGTCGACGCGTCGCACCAGCTCGCCGGCCAGAAAACCATAGGTCATAGCGTGGTAGGCGCAGGCGCTTCCCGGCGGCCAGTTCGGCGCCATCGCGGCCAGTGCATGCACGTGGGCATCCCAGTCGTACTGGTCGGCATCGGGCAGCGCCACGCTCAGGCCGTCGAGCCCGGCCTGGTGCGACATCACCTGGTCGACCGTGATGTGCTGCTTGCCGTTGGCCGCGAACTCCGGCCAGTAACGCGCCACCGGCGCCTGGTAGTCGAGCTGGCCACGCTCGACCAGCATCGCCACCGCCAGCGCCACAACCCCCTTGCCGACCGACCACACATTGACCAGGGTGTCGCGCTGCCAGGGCTGCGTCCGTGCCAGGTCACGGGTGCCGCCCCACAGGTCAACCACCATCCGGCCGTCAAGCCAGACCGCCACCGCGCCTCCGTGCTCCGGGCCCTCGCTCAGGTTGCGTGCGAAGGCGGCACGAACGGCGTTGAACTGAGGGGTGGTAAATCCGTCGACGGTCATAACAATGCTCCGCAGGTGGGCAAAAGCCCATTCTGTCAGAGTGCCGACTTTGCCCTGCGCAGCCATTCCAGCGAAATCCGGTCGAGCAACCAGACCAGCCCAACCGCTGCGATCGTCAACCCAACGACCAGCGCAATCCAGAAGCCCTGGGCGGCCATCGCGTCAACCGGTCGCCATGGCAGCCAGGCCGGCGCCAGCCCCAGCACCACACCCAGCGGCAGGCAGATGCCCCAGAACGCGGTCATATGGATGATCATCGGCGGGCGCGTGACCTTGTAGGCGCGGATCGCGCAACTGGTCGACACCTGCACCGCATCGGGCAACTGAAACAAGGCCGCGAACAGCAGCAGATGCGCCGCCACGGCCGCCACCGTGCCGTCGCTGGTGTAAGCACCGGCGATCTGGTGATTGAACAGCAGGATCAGCACCGCAGACACAAAAGCGGCGACAAACGACAGCCCCACACCATGCCAGGCAAGAAAACGCGCCGCCTGGTAATCCTGCGCACCCAATGCCTGGCCGACCCGCGTCAGCAAAGCCAAGCCCATGCTCATTGGCACCATGAACACCAACGACGAGAAGTTCAGCGCAATCTGGTGCCCGGCCACCTGCGCAGTGCCGAAGCCAGCCACCAGCAAGGCGATCAGGCTGAATGCGCTGGACTCGGCGAAATAGGTCACACCAATCGGCAGGCCGATACGCAGCAGCGTGCGGATCTGCGCCCGGTCAGGCGGCTCATACGTCGTCAGCGGCTGGGTGTCGCGGTAGACCGACGCACGGCGTATCCACCAGGTCATGGCGATCAGGTCGAACCAGACACACAACAACGTGGCCCAGGCGCAGCCCACACCACCCATGCGCGGGAAGCCCCAGTTGCCGAACACCAGTGCATAGTTGATGACGATGTTGAGCAACAAGGCCAGCAAGGCGATCAGCATCATCGGTTTGGTCTGGTTCAGGCTCGCGCTGTAGCCATACAGCACCCGGTAGCAACAAAATGCCGGCAGCGCCAGGCTGATGATCAGCACGAACTGGCGCGCCACTGTGCGCACCTGCGGCTCGATGTCCATGCTGTTGAACACCAGCGCCGCCACGTTGACGACCACCATGGCCAGAAATCCCAGGCCAAGGGCGTTCCACAAGGCCTGGCGCACCACATGCGCAATCTCGCCGACGCTGCGTGCGCCCACGTGTTGCGACACGATCGGGTTGACCGCCATCAGCACACCCATCAGCGTGATGATGGCCAGATGCCAGATCGACACCCCCAGCGACACGCCCGCCAGATCCTGCGCCGACGCATGGCCGGCCATAGCCACGTCGACCACGCCCATGCCCACCGTCGCCAGCTGGCCAACCAGAATCGGCCACGCGAGTTTCCACAAGGCAACGGTTTCGATACGGACAGCGGGGGAATTGAGGCGATGCACGATGGCGGGGGGAGGCAAGTCTCAGGCGAGCCGGCATTGTGCCCGAACCTGCCTGGACAACGACAAGTCTCAGTCGGGTGCCACCAGGCCGGCGAGCACGAATGCCGGCACCGGTTGATGAAAACCCTTGAGTTCCAGTGGCCCGACGGGTGTCGCCTGCACCAGTTCCTCGACACGGGCCATGGTTTTGCGGTCGACCAGGATCTGCCCGCCTGCCGCTTCGGAACACAGGCGCGCGGCCAAATTCGTCACGCTGCCGATCGCAGCGTAATCCCAGCGACCCTCGAAACCGATCTGACCCAAGGTGGCATAACCCTGCGCGATACCGCAACCCAGCCCCAGTTCATAACCGCGCTTGTGCCACTCACGCCCGATGGCGACAAACACCTGCTGCATCGCCAGCGCCATCCGCACCGCCTGCACTGCCGGCTGATCGATCGGCACCGGGTCGTTGAAGAAAACCATCACCGAGTCGCCGGCGAAGCGCTCCAGTGTGCCGCCGTGCTCCAGCACGAGTTTTCCCATCGCGGCGTGGAAACCCTGCAACATGTCCATCACTTCTTCCGGCTCGGCCTGGTCGGTGAATGCGGTGAACCCGCGCAGATCGATGAACACGACGCAGATCTCGCGCCGGTGGGCCTCGAGCATGTCCTCGTCGCCGGCGGCGATGGCCTCGGCCAGTTGCGGGGAGAAAAACCGCTTGAGGCGGCCGAGCCGGTCGATCTGCCCGACCTGCTCCTGCACCCGTTGCTCCAGTGTCTGGTTCCATGACGCGATCTGCGCCGCCTGCGCCTTCACCTCGTCCTGCAGCGCCTTGATACGCAGCAGCGACTTCACGCGCGCGAACAACTCAGGCCGGTTGATCGGCTTGGTCAGGAAATCATCGGCGCCTGCCTCGATACCGTTGACGCGTTCCTGCGTGGCATCAAGCGAGGTGCACAACACGACCGGCAGCAGTTCGGTGGCCGGGTTGGCGCGCAGGCGCTTGCAGACCTCAAAACCCGACAGCCCCGGCATCATGATGTCGAGCAGCACCAAGTCGGGCGGCTCGGCGGCGATCATCTCCAGCGCCTGCTCGCCGTTGACCGCACTCGACGCCGTGTAGCCCTTGACGGTCAGCAGATCGACCAGCAACTTGACGTTGGCCGGCGTGTCGTCGACCACCAGAATCCGTGCTGCGGCTGAATCGCTCATGGAGCGCGTTCCGCTATCACCCGCTGCACGGTGGCCAGGAACTCCTTGAGGTTGATCGGCTTGCCGATGAATCCGTCAAAGCCGGCGTCGGTGATGCGGTTGCGGTCGTTTGACATGACCGACGCGGTGAAGGCAACGATCGGAATCGACGCGGTGTCGGCATTGGCGCGAATCCGACTGAATGCCTCGATGCCGTTGATGTCCGGCAGCTGAATGTCCATCAGCACCAGGTCGGGCTTGTGCGCCAAAGCCTGGCGCACGCCGTCGGTTCCGTTCACCGCCTCCAGCGTCGCGTAGCCCTTGGCCTGCAGGATGTCGCGCGCCAGTTTCATGTTCTTGTCGTTGTCCTCGACGATCAGGATGGTCGTCATGCGGTCTCCTTGACACTGTTGCCAGGCGGCACGGGCCTGGTCGGCAGGGTGAAACTGAAGGTCGACCCGACGCCGGGTTCGCTCTGCAGCACCAGCGTGCCACCGTGCAGTTCCACAAATCGCTTGGTCAGCGACAAACCCAGACCTGTGCCCTCGTGCTTGTTGGTGTAGTGGCGTCCGACCTGCTTGAACTCGTCGAACACCACCAGCTGGTCCTCGGCCGAGATGCCAACACCGGTGTCCTGCACCGCTACTTGGATCGTATTGCCTTCGATTGCCGCGTGCACGGTCACCGTGCCACCATCGGGCGTGAACTTGACCGCGTTGCTAAGCAAGTTGAGCAGGATCTGCTTGAACTTGCGTTCGTCGGCCCGGATTTCGCCGAGCGCGTCGGACGCCTCTAGGCTCAGATTGATGCCATGGGTCTGCGCGCGTTCGCGCACCAGTGTCATCGCGTTCGCAATCGCCTCTGCCGCCTCGAAGTCGCCCAGGTCCAGTTCCATGCGTCCCGCTTCGATCTTGGACAGGTCCAGGATGTCGTTGATCAGCGACAGCAGATGTTTGCCCGAGGTGAAGATGTCTTTCAGGTAGTCTTCCTGCTTCTCGTTGAGCTCGCCAAACATGCGCTCGAGCAGCACCTCGGAGAACCCAATGACTGCATTGAGCGGCGTGCGCAGCTCATGCGACATGTTGGCCAGAAACTCGCTCTTGTGCTGGTTGGCAATTTCCAGCTGTCGGCTCTTGTCGCGAATCTCGTTGAACAGGCGCACGTTCTGCACCGCAATTACCGCCTGGTCGGCGAAGGTCTGCAGCAGCTTGACCTGCTTGTCGGGGAAAGCGCCGACCTGCGCGCGGCACACCACGATGGAGCCCACAACCTCGCCGTCCTGCACCATCGGCACAGCCAGGTTGCTGCGATAACCGGCGCGGCGCGCCTCGTCCTTGAGTGCGTAATCCGGGTCGGCCAGCACATCGGGTATCTGTATCGGAGCACGTTCGGCGATGGCGCGGGCGGTGCCGGCCTCACGTCCTGGCCGCAGCGGAAACGACGCGCGCATGGTGTCTGCCGCCTGCTCCGTGACGCCATGAAAGGCCACCAGGTGCAGCAATTCCCCGTCGAATCTCGTGACCGCACCGATGCGGGCCTCGCACAAGGTCATGGCGCGCTCGGCAATCGCATCGAACACCGGCTGCACATCCGTCGGCGAGCTGGAAATGACCTGCAACACCTCGGCGGTGGCCGTCTGCTGTTCCAGCGCCTCGTTCGTCTCGTTGAACAGGCGCACGTTCTGGATCGCGATCACCGCCTGGTCCGCAAATGTCTTGAGCAGCGCGATTTCCTTGTCGCTGAACGCGCGCGGCGGCTGGCGCAGGATCGACAACGACCCGATGCCCTTGCCTTCCCACCACATGGCCATCGTGGCCACCGTGTGGTTGCCGATCTGCTCATAGACAGCGCGCACGCTGGGCGGCAGTTCCGTCGCCGCGGCGACATCCGGAATATGCACCACGCGTCGCTCGCGAATCGCCTGGCCCGTCAAGGTGTCATCGACGGGCCGCGGATAGGCATGGCGCATGGTCTCCAGCGTGATGCCGCGCAAGGCGCCGATATGCAGTTGGCCGTCGTCGCGCAACACGAAGATGCCCATTTGCCGGGCATCGAACAGATGCTCGCAGCTGTCGAGGATTTTTTCAAACACCGGCGCGGTATCGGCCACGGAACTGCCGATGACCTGCAACACCTCCGACGTCGCCGTCTGCCGCTCCAGCGCCTCGCGCGTCTCGTTGACGAGCCGCACGTTCTCGATCGCAATCACCGCCTGGTCGGTGAAGGTCTTGAGCAGTTCCATCTCTTGACGCGGCGTCTCGCCGGGCTCGGCCCAACCCAAAACCAATACACCCACGACGGTTCCCTCGCGCAGCAGCGGCGCCCCCAGCATGCGGCGCCATTTGCCTACGCGGGCCGTCGTCTGGTCATATCCCTCGTCCTCCAGCGTATCGACGATGGTATGCGCCTGGCCGCTGAGTATCACCCTCCCGCTCACCATCTGCGGGTTGGGCGGCGCCGGATACAGGCGGCGCGCATCCTCCAGCGCCTCCTCGGACCAACCCCGGGTGCTGATCAGGTGGACATGCCTGCCGTCATACCGGAACGCCGCAATGATCTGCACCCCGAGCAGATCGATCACGCTGTCCATGATGGCCTCGAACACCGGCACCACGTCGGTCGGTGATTCGCTGATCACGCGCAGCACGTCGCTGATCGCCGTCTGGTATTCCAGCGCCTGGGTCACCTCCGCCGTACGTTGCTCCACCTTGCGCTCCAGCCCGGCATAGGACTCGCGCAGCTGCGCGCTCATGGTGTTGAACTGTTCGGCCAGGCCTTCGAGCTCATCACCCGTGCGCACGGTGATCTGCTGGCTGAGTTCACCTGCCCCGATACGCCGCGCGCCTTCGTCCAGTACATGGATCGGCCGCACCATGCTGCGCGCCAGTGTCCAGGCCGCCACCGCCGAGATCACCAGGCCGGCGAGAAACAACAGCCCGGTGCGCTGGATCGATGCATTGAGCCGCGCGTACACCTCCGACACCGGCCGCTCGACAAACACCGTCCAGGCCAGTGGTTCGATGCGCGATACCGAGGTCAGCACCTCCACGCCATTGAGGTCCACCGACAACATGGCCGGTTCATCGGCCGCCTCGATGTCGGCCGCGGCCTTAACATGCGGCAACTCTGCCATGCTGGTCTTGCGCAGCACCAGGCCGATGTCCGGGTCCGCCACCAGCAGGCCCACCCGATCGACCACATAGACCTTGCCCTTCTCGCCCACCTTGATGCGCGAGACCACATCCCAGATGAACTTGAGGTTGACCTCAGCCACCGTCACCGCGCCTTTTTCGCCACCAGCGCGCAGCGCAACCGTCATGTAGGGTTCGGTCTCCTTGCGGAAATACACCGGGCTGTACCAGCTCTGACCCGTTTTGGCGTTCTGGAATGCCGGCTCGCCGGTGCGGTCCTTGTTGGATGCGACCACGTCCATGCCCAGCCGCGAAACCGCGAGTTGCTCACGCCCGGTCGCATCGATCTGCGAAATATCGGTCACCGCCGGCGACTGGCGTAACAGTTTGAGAAATTCGATCCGGCGCAACTCCACGTCGCCGGCGTCAATCTGCGGCAATGCCGCGTATGAAATTTGCTGGGTAATCTGACGCATGTACTGGTCGATGCGTGATGCCGCGCCGATCGCGATCTGGTGCTGCAAACTGGCCAGCGCCGCGCGGTTCTCCTGATAGGAGAAATACAGACCAATTCCACCCGATGCCAGCAAGGCCACGCTGACCAGCGAGATGATCAGCAGCAGGTATTTGCGGAACAGGCGACCGCGCAGGCGATTGTGCGACGGGTGGGCTGGCGTGGCGTTGGGCGCCGGTTCGGTCATTGGCGCCATTCTGCCTTGCGGACTGCGCCGTGGCTACGTCGCGTCGGCAGAAAGACAAGATTCATTGAATCACCTCGCCGGCGCGCAGCAGCAGCGACTGGGGAATCACCAAGCCCAGGATCCTGGCAGTTCGCAGGTTCAGAGCCAGGCGGTATGTCGCTGGCTGCTCCACCGGCAGATCGGCCGGTTTCCTGCCATGCACCAGCGCAACCGCGTAGATCCCGATCCGGGCATACAACTGGTCCAGGTTGGTGCCATAAGCCAGGAGACCGCCCTCGCGCACCTGTTCAGGCCACTCATAGACCGCCGGCAACCGATATCGCGCAGCCAACTGGATGATCGGCTTTCGGTCGGCCATGAAAAACGTGCTTGCACCCACGACAAGGGCCTCGGCGCCCCGGTCGGCCATCCTGGCGAATGCTCCGGAATAGTCGCCGCCCTGCACCTCGACGACGTCGAGTGCCAAACCCAGCGCGCGGGCCGCATCACGGGTCTCGTCGATCTGGGCCCGGAAACTGCGGTCCGCCGTCGCCAACATTGCGACGCGCGTAGCGGTTGGAACGAGCTCGCGCAACAACTCGATCCGCTTGCCCGCCAGCGTGCCGTCGGCCGATATCAGGATGCCGGTCACATTCGCCTCGGGACGTGCCAGACTCGCGACCAGCCCCAATGCAACCGGATCGAAATTGCCGAACATGATGATCGGTATCGTCGAAGTGGCCTTGCGGCCCGCCTGGACGGCGGCCGGACCCACGCACACCATCACATCCACCTTCAACGCCACCAGTTCGCGGGCCAATTCGGGCAAACGCTCGTTCTGGCCGCCGGCGTAACGCCGCTCGATCACCAGGTTGTTGCCCCGCGTGTAGCCGGCCTCACGCAAGCTGTCCAGCAAGGCGGGCGGCACGTCCTGCGCCGGCGCGGACGGACGCAATATGCCCAGGTGCAGCATGCGGCCTGCAGCCTGGGCGAAGACAGGTTTGGACGAAACCAGCCAGATCGCGCTGGCCAGGCACAGCAAGTTACGACGGAGGATCACCAAACGACTGAATTTGCACGCAACAGCCTTTGCGATCGGAAGACGGTTGATCATTGGACGACCCGGTCGGCGCGCAAAAGCAAGGACTGCGGAACCACAACCCCTATCGCCCTGGCTGTCGCCAGGTTGATGACCAGCTCGTAGCCGGTGGGCTCCTCCACCGGCAGATCCGCCGGTGTCGCGCCCTTGAGGATGCGGTCAACAAAACTGGCAGTGCGACGCGACAAGTCGGCCCGACTGAATCCATAGGCCATCAGGCCACCCGATACGGCGAACGAACCCTGCGCGGTCACTGCCGGCAACTTGCGGCGCGCCAGCAGGTCTGCCAATGGTCCGCTCCGGCTGGTAGCAAACAGCGGTTGCACGATGACCACCTGCGCCTTTTCGCGCACCATCGCATCCAGTGCCGGTGCAGCAGCAGCGGCACTGCGGATCAGCTCCACCTGCATCGACACACCCAGAATGCCTGCCGCCTCGCGTGCTTGCGCAACAAACAACCCCGTCGCCGGATCCTCGGTCGAACCCAGAAATGCGGCTCGCTGCATACCGGGTATCAACTCGCCCAGCAACTGCAATTGCTTGGGAACCATTTCCGGCAGGTTGGTCGACACGCCCGTCACGTTCCCACCCGGTCGGGCCAGCGACTGCACCAGACCGGCGCCCACCGGATCGGCGACGCCGTTGAGCACGATGGGCGTCGTGCCGGCCAGCCCTTTCATCGCAACCGCGGCAGGTGTGGCAGACGCCAGGATCAGATCGAGGTTCATGCCGGCCAGTTCCATCGCATGGCGCCGCGCTGTGTCGAGGCTTGTCGCGAAACGCCATTCAATTGAAATGCTTTTCTTCTCCACATAACCAATGGCAGCCAACGCAGCGGTCAGGCCAACCTGCGCCTCGTCGCCCAATGCGCCCCAGCGCAGCACGCCGATCCGGGGCAGCCTGGGAGCCGATTGGGGCCGCGCGTGCAACGCGACGCCCGCCCAGCCGCCCAGCACCAAGGCCAGCTTCCAACCCAGTTCCCGTCGATTCATCGAATGACCTCATCCGCGCGCAGCAGCAGCGCCTGCGGGAGCTCCAATCCCAGAACACGCGCAGTCTCGAGATTGACGACGAGTTCGAACAGCGTGGGTTGCCGCACCGGCATGTCGGCAGCGACCGCGCCCTTGAGAATGCGGTCGACATATCCCGCGGCCTGGCGAAACAGTGCCCGGTCGCTGGCACCGTACGACATCAAGGCGCCAGCGTCGGCATAACGCCGCTCCTCGGCGACGAGTCCCAGGCCGATGTCACGACTGAGCTGCGCGATTGGCCGGTACATCGAAGACGTCAGGAAATCCCGCACCACGACGATCGCACGCACGCCGCGCGCGAATGCCCCTCGCAACGCCTTGCCCAGCGCATCCGTTGAAGTTGACTCAAGACCTAGTCGCTCGGCGGCAAAGCCCTGGGCACGAATTTCCTGCGCCGTTTCCTCGCCCCAACGCCGGAATACCGGATCGGTCGTGTTGTGCAACACGCCAATCCGCTTGAGTCCGGGCATCGCTTGCGCCAGCAACTGGACCCGTTTGGCAGCCAGTTGCTCGCCAATATTGGACACGCCGGTGACCATGCCCCCTGGCCTGGCCAGGCTGGCAAACAAGTCGCTCTGGCCCCCCTGCGGATGCAGCCCCACGGTCACGATCGGAACCGTCTGGCGCACCCGCAGGATGATGCGTGCTGCTGCCGGACCAGGGGCCAGGAATACATCGGGCAAGCGATCGGTCTGTTCACGCAGCGTGGTTTGCGCGCGTGCGATGTCGCCTTCGGCATACCGTTCGATCAGGTGATAGCTGCGCCCTTCCACATGGCCGAGTTCACGCATACCGTCGCGAAAAGCTGCAATGCTGGCCGCATCCGATTCCCGCGTTGCCAGCGCCATGAAGAACACCACGGGCGGATGGGCTTGCTGCGCCATCAGCCTGTGCGACAGCACAGCGGCGCCAATGCCGGCCAACAAGTGGCGCCTGTCGGCAGACATGACGGCACCATGGCTTGTTGGACGTTTCACGACAGCACTCCTAGACCCGGATCGCGCTCGGGAAATGCCCCTGGCACCGACGGATTTCAGTCTGAGCGGGAATCTGTTGCAAGTCAAGCGGCGCTCGGCGGGAGCCGCAGCGGGGACACAGGCGCAAGAACAGGCCGCCAGTGGATTCGTGCGTTCGTGCGTTCGTCCGTCGACCCCACCATGTCACTCCACTGGATCAACTTATCGGCCCGCAGCAGCAGAGATCGCGGGACTGTCAGGCCAAGCGTCGCCGCGGATTTTCGGTTAACGACCAGCGCGCCGATCCGCTGTTCGACCAGGGTCGCGAAAGCGGCTCGATCTCCCGCTCGGTCGCGGCGCTGACGAAAACCAGCTGCACCCCGGCTGCCGCAGTGGCGACGCGCAATTCGTGCTGAATCGCCTTTGTGCCCGCATTCCTCGGCTTGAAAAGTGCTGCGATCGTCTTCGCGCGCGGTATCAGCCCGGGCAACCAGTCGGCCTGGTCGTGCGCGCAGCGGTATTCGACCAGGTCGTTTCGGCCTACGTCATTACCGGCGCCGGCCAGAGCCAGGAGAAACGGCTTGACAATCTCCGGCGCGGGCACGGTGCCGCCAAGAAGCCCGATGACAGGGGCGCCGTGGACCGGGCGCCAACCATCAGCGTAGTGATCGATGCCAGAGCGCCTACGCCGGTGCGTGCCAGCAATGTGCACCGCTTCACTGCAGCAACTCATCGGCACGCAGCAGCATCGCCTGCGGCACGGTAATGCCGAGCGCGCGGGCGGATTTCAGGTTGACGACAAGACTGAACACCGACGGATCTTCGATCGGCAGGTCGCCTGGCCGGGCGCCTCGCAGCAGCCGATCCACGTAGTGGGCGACACGCCGCCAACGCGCAGTGCTGGACGGCCCGTAAGCCAGCGTTCCTCCGTCCAGTACAAAACCTCGAAATGCCGAAGCCGACAGCATGTGCTCCCGCAGCGCTCTGTCGGCCAGCTCTCGGTAGGCATAGGCAAACAGGGGCTGTACCACCACCGCCTGCACCTTGCCCCGCGCCATTTGCGCAAAAGCACCGGCAAACTGCGCGGGCCCTTCAGCCTGCCCAACCAGCACGTCGACGCCCAGGCGCTTGCCGGCTTCGCGCGTGCTGGCAACGAAGAACGGCATCGCGGGATCTTGCGGCGCTCCAAGAAATCCGAAGCGCTGTGCGCCAGGGGCCATTTCCTTGAGCATCTCGATCTTCTTGCCGGCCACCGCCGGAAGGCTCCACGACAGTCCGGTGACATTGCCCTCAGGCCGCGCCAGATTGCCTGCCAGGCCGGTGGCAACCGGTTCGGCAACACCTGCCAGCACGATGGGCAGCACCTGCGTCGCGCGGCGCGCGGCATGGGCAGCGGGCGTATCGTGGACGATGATCAGTTCCGCACCTGGCTGCATCAGCTCGCGCGCAATGCCTTCCGCCTTGTCGGCCACGTCGATCCAGCGCCAGTCGATGTCGATATTGTTGCCATCGCTGTAGCCGGCTTCGGCCAGGGCCTGGCGCAGATCCGATTGCATGGCCATTTGCGCGGCCGGCGAGGGCACGCCGACCCGCATGAAGCCCAGGCGGC
The DNA here is from genome assembly GCA_038326025.1 of Burkholderiales bacterium. Taxonomy (GTDB): domain Bacteria; phylum Pseudomonadota; class Gammaproteobacteria; order Burkholderiales; family Burkholderiaceae_C; genus CAISIP01. Next base: position 82,685 of record JBBQJP010000010.1, on the reverse strand, counting down.
GCAGCCGGGTACCGGTTTGTGGCAGCACCCGACACGCCCATGCGATTGCGCAGCCTCCAGCGACCAAGGTCCGCCGTTTCACGGGATCACCTCGTCGGCGCGCAGCAACAAGGATTGCGGCAGCGTGATCCCGATGGCCCGCGCCGCCTTCAGGTTGAGCGTGAGGTAAAGGCGCGTGGGCAGTTCGACTGGCAGGTCGCCTGCAGGCGTGCCTTTCAGAATACGGTCCAGGTAATAGGCGAGACGGCGCACCGTGTCGTCCAGGCTGGAGTTGTAGGACATCAGCAATCCGGCCTGCGTCAACTGGACAAAGGGGCTGATCGCGGCGAGGCGCAGCGCGGCCACCAGCGCAGCAATCCGGGCCGCACTGGACGGCATGAAAGGATGACCCCAAAGATACAAGGCATCCACCTTTTCACGCGCCGGCTCGGCAAAGGCGCTGTCAAGATCCTCTGCGGTACGCAGCAAGACTGCATGAAAGGCAACACCCAGGCTGTTCGCCGCGCGCTCCAGTTCCGGGAAAGTGGCCTTGAAACCAGGAAAATCCGGGTCGCGCATCAAACCAATTCGCCTGGCGCGTGGCACCGCCTGCGTGAGCAACTCGAGTTGCTTGGTGGCCAGACCCGCTGCAAAACCACCAAGACCGGTGACATTGCCGCCTGGTCGGGCCAGATTGTCGACAAATCCCGACCCGACAGGATCGCCAACGGCGTAGAAGACGATGGGAATGCTGCGCGTGGCCGCCATCACCGGCCCGACGCCCGGCGTACCGGGCACGAAGATCACGTCGGGCCGCCGTCCCACCAGTTCGCGCGTGAGCTGCTTCATGCGCTCCGGATCGCCCTTGTCCACCAGGCCGTCAACGACAAAATGCGTGCCCTCGATCAAGCCCCGCTCTCGCATGGCTTCGACAAATATGGGGCGCCGTCACCAGGTCTCGTAAGCGATCGGGCTCAGAACACCAATGCGAAACTGACGCGCGGGCACCTGCGCCCGGCCCAGGCGCGTCGCGAGCCAGGGAGCAACCCCCGCGATGACGATTGCCCGGCGCTTCATTGCAGCACCTCGTCGGCGCTGAGCAACAAGGCCTGCGGAACCGTGATGCCCATGGCGCGGGCACCCTGGAGGTTGATGACCAGTTCGAGCTTGCTGGCACGTTCGAACGGTATGTCGCCCGGCTTGCTGCCTTTGAGGATCTTGTCCACCAGGGCTGGAGCGCGCCGGAAGATCTCGGCAAAATCGGACTGGTAGGACGCGATGCCGCCACCATCGCGCAGATAGTCGCGGCCGCCCCAGACCGACGGCAGCCGGCCCTTGCGCAACCATTCGCCCAGCACTGCACGCTCGGCGTAAAAGGTGGCGTTGGCCAGCACCAGCAAACCGTCCATGCGGTCGCGTGCCATGGCATCGAACACCGCAACAAAGTCGTTCGCCCCCCGTGCTTCGTAGAGACGAAGTTCCATGCCCAGGGCTGGCTCGAGGCTCGCCATGAATGCGGCGAGCCCCTTGCTGTCCGGGAGCGCGATCGGGCTGCTCAGCACGGCGACCCGACGCGCACCCGGCACCAGGTCCTTGAATAGCTGCAGCCGTTTGGACACCAGCTCGTCGCCCCAGCTGCTGATGCCCGTGATGTGGCCGCCCGGCCGCGCCAGGCTGGCGACCAGCCCGGTTGCGACCGGATCATTGACAGCCAGCGCCACCACCGGCCGCACCGGGCTCAGGTTCTTCGCCAGTTCAGCGAGCTGCGGGGCGACCACCACCAGCACGTCGGGTTCCAGCTGCAACGACTCGGCCAGCAACGCCGGCATGCGCTCCATCCGGCCCTCGCCCCAGCGCCAGTCGATGGTGATGTTGCGACCGTCGACATAACCGAGTTCGCGCAAGCCCAGCACAAACGGATCGATCATGCTGCGCCGCACGCCGGCATCGGGCGAGGCGGCGCTCAGAAACGCGATACGCACCCGGCGCGCGCCGGTCTGCGCGAATGCCAGACCGGATAAAACGAGTGTTGGCGTGAGCAGAACGAAACGGCGGCGCAAGCCACACCACGACGAGGAACCACCTGTTGCAGGACAAACCATGACTGCCCCCCTGACCTGGGTCGCGCGGCGCGGTGATGCCCGTGGCACCCACGGATTTCAGTTTCTGCCTGTACCAGTGGCAAGTCAAGCGTCGCTAGCGGCGGGAGGCAGGTCTGGTTGCGCCAACCCTCGGTCGGTGGTTTGGGCGAGAATCTGCCGACCGCCCGATCAGCCGTCCCCACCATGTTATTGCCCCGCGCAACCTCTCTATTGCTCAACATTGGCCATGCGCTGGACCACATGTTCCTGCTGATCTTCGCCACCGCGGTGGCCAGCGTGGCGGCGGATTTCGGATTCGCTCACTGGGAGGACCTGATGCCCTACAGTGCCGGCGCCTTCCTGATGTTCGGCCTGGGCTCGGTTCCGGCCGGCCGGCTGGGCGATCTGTGGGGCCGGCGCAGCATGATGCTGGTGTTCTTTTTCGGCATTGGTTTCTCGGCGTTGCTCTGTGCGCTGACGCAAAACGCCTGGCAGATGGCGATTGCGCTGTCGGTGCTGGGACTCTTTTCGGCGATCTACCACCCGGTGGGCATTCCGATGCTGGTGCAACATGCGACCCGACCCGGGCTGACGATCGGCATCAACGGCCTGGCCGGCAACATGGGCATCGCCTTTGCCGCCATCCTGACCGGCTTCATGGTCAAGTATGTCGGCTGGCGCGCCGCCTTCGTATTCCCCGGCCTGTTGTCACTGGCGCTGGGCTACCTCTTTCTTCGGCTGGCGCCCGCCGAGACCGAATCACCGTCCCGGCGTACCACGCGCGCCAAGGTGGGTCTGGCGAAACCGCAGATGGCGCGCATGTTTCTGGTGATGACGTTTGCCGCCATCACCAGCAGCCTGCTGTTCAACTTCACCACCAACGGCAACGGCCAGCTGATGCGCGAGCGCTTCGAGGGCATCGTCGAAGACCCGGCGCAATTGGGCATCATGCTGGCGGCAGTCTACGCGTTGGCATCGTTTTCGCAGCTCATCGTCGGGCGCCTGATCGACCGCTTTGCGATCAAACGCCTGTACCTGGTCATTGTGTTGATGCAGGTCCCGATGTTCCTGCTGGCCAGCCATGCCCAGGGCTGGTGGCTGTTCTGGTTGCAGATCGGCTTCATGATCACGGTGTTCGGCGCGATACCGTTCACCGATGCGATGGTGGTGCGTTATGTCGATGATGCCTACCGCTCGCGGGTCGCCGGCGTGCGCCTGGCCGTGTCGTTTGGCGTGGCCTCGCTGGCGGTATATTCGCTGGGCCCGGTGGTGAAGACGGCTGGTTTTGACAGCCTCTTGCTCGCCATGGCCCTGATCGCGTGCAGCACCGCCTTCATCGTCACCTGGTTGCCCGACGAACCCGCAGTCGCTGCGGCGCCGGGTACCACTTGATTTCAATTCACCCAAAAGGAGTTTCCATGCCCACCTACCACGTTGAAATGATGGAAGGCCGTACCGTCGAGCAGAAGAAGAAACTGGTGCAGGAAATCACCCGCGTAACCGTCGAGGTGCTCGGCGGATCGCCCGAATCGGTCGACATCCTGATCACTGACGTCAAACGCGAGAACTGGGCCACTGGCGGAAAACTGTGGTCCGAGCCACGCGACTGAGTATGTTTCGCGCCTTGGCCGGGGTGCGCATTGACGCCCTGACGTACCAGGCATACGGCATTTGACCCGCGCCAGCACCCTGCCCGAGCTGCAGGCGTTACATGGCGAGCGCTACCGCTGGCTACTGCTGTTCGCGGTGATGGTGGGCTCGGTCGCGGCCATCATGTCCTCGACCATCATCAACGTGGCCGTGCCGGACCTCAGCCACCATTTCGCCGTGGGCCAGGAGCGCGCGCAATGGGTGGCCTCGGGCTTCATGATGGCCATGACCGTCTCGATGCTGACCACGCCGTGGATGCTGGGCCGGTTTGGCTATCGGCGCACCTATGCCGGCACCATGTGGCTGCTGCTGGCGGGTGGCGTGGCCGGCGGATTCGCCACCAGTTTTCCGCTGGTGCTGGCAGCACGCGTGGCCGAGGGCCTTGCAGCCGGCGTGGTACAGCCCATACCGGCCATCGTCATCATGCGGGCCTTCAAGCCCAGTGAACAAGGCCGCGCCATGGGCATCTTCGGCACCGGTGTGGTGCTGGCACCGGCATTGGGCCCGAGCCTGGGTGGCGTGCTGGTCGAGCTGTTTGGCTGGCGTTCGCTATTTTTCATGGTGGTGCCTTTCTGCCTGGCGTCCCTTTGGCTTTCGGCGCGTTATGTGCCGACCTCGGCTCCCGGTGGCGCCCTCGCGGGTCGCGGGACTGCATCGATGGACTGGCCCAGCCTGTTGCTGGCGGGCGCGGGCACCGTGTGCCTGCTCAATGGCCTGGTCCAGTTGCACCAGGGTCTTGGCGCCCAGCCACTGGCGCTGCTTGGCGCGGCGCTGGCCATCGGCATCTGGTTCGTGATGCGCCAGCGCGCACTGGGCGCTGCGATGGGAAGTGGCAGCCCGCACGGACCCCTGATGAACCAGGCCTTGTTCACCGACCGACGCTTTGCGATGGGCAGCATCGTGGCACTCATTTATGGCATGGCCTTGTTCGGCTCCACCTACCTGCTTCCGGTCTACATGCAGCTGGCGCTGCAGTTGTCGCCTTCGTATGTGGGAGGCATATTGCTGCCGGCCGGCCTTGCGTTGGCGGTCACGATTGGCATTGCGGGGCGGATGGCCGATCAGGTGTCGACCCATATCCTGATCAGCCTGGGCCTGGCCCTGCTGGCCTTGTCGTTCGCGTTGATCTTGGTGGTGACGCTGGACAGCTCGATCTGGTACGTCATCGTTTTCACGGTGCTCGGACGCATCGGGCTGGGGTTCATCCTGCCAGCGCTGAACCTGGGATCGATGCGTGGACTGGACAAGGACCTGATCGCACAGGGTGCGAGCACCATCAATTTCATCCGCATGCTCGGCGGCTCCGCCGGCGTGAGCCTGTGTGGCATCGTGCTCGAGTGGCGGCTGGCCGTGCATGGCGATGACCTGACCCGCATTGCCAGCAGCCCGCAGCGACTGGCTGCGTTCAACGAAGCCTTTCTGATGCTGGCCGCCTTGTGTGTGCTGGCCATGCTGGCAGCCTGGCAATTGCGCGCGCCGCCAGCCGCGGATGCGGCGCCGCCGCAACAGTCACATCCATAGTTTCGGGTCTGACGCCGGCGACCGCTAAACTGTGAGGCAGGCCGCGTCGGACGAGTGTTCGCCCCAAGGCCTGCGAGACTTCTGCGAAATGTGCCAGTTATTGGGAATGAATAGCCGGCTGCCCGCCAGCCTGACCCTGAGCTTCTCCGGCTTCGCCCGGCGCGGCGGGGAGACCGACCATCACGCCGATGGCTGGGGCATCGCGTTCTTTGAAAGCGAAGGCGAAAAGCCCGGGCGTGGCATCCGCCACTTCGTCGACAAGGAAAGTGCGGCCACGTCGCCACTGGCGCACATGCTGCGCAGTTTCCCGATCAAGAGCCACAACGTGATCGCCCATGTGCGCAAGGCGACCTTGGGCGCAACCACGCTGGAAAACGCCCACCCCTTCGTACGCGAACTCTGGGGCCGCTACTGGGTGTTTGCGCACAATGGCGACCTCAAGGACTATGCCCCCACGCTGCATGGCAACTTCCGACCTGTGGGTGACACCGACAGCGAACTGGCGTTTTGCTGGCTGATGCAGGAGATCGTCAAATCACACGCCGGCGTACCCAGCGTCGCCGAACTGAGCCTGACACTCAAGGAACTGGTGCCCCAGATCGCCGCGCACGGCACCTTCAACTTCCTGCTGAGCAACGGCCAGGCCTTGTGGGCCCACGCCAGTACCAAGCTGCACTATCTGGTGCGCCAGCACCCGTTCACCGAGGTGCATCTGCGCGACGAAGACATGAAGATGGATCTGTCGCAGCACAACTGCCCGGAGGACCGGCTGGCCATCGTCGTGACCGAACCCCTGACGACGAATGAGAACTGGACGGCGCTGCAACCGGGTGAATTCATCACCTTCGTCGAGGGCATCCCGCAAGCCGCACCGATGGCGCCACAGGTGAGCGCGGAGGTCTGACCGGCGGCATTGGCGCTGCGATGGCGCGGGGCTGGCGCACCAGCAGCTTTGTCAGGACGCGGCGACCGCCGCCTCCAGCGCATCGACAAACATCGCCGGCACATCAAAGCCGGCCTGGTCGTGAATTTCCTGAAAGCAGGTTGGACTGGTCACGTTGATCTCGGTGACGTAGTCGCCGATGACATCCACCCCCACCAGCAACAGGCCACGCGCCGCCAGCACCGGGCCCAGCGCCTCGGCGATTTCGCGATCACGTTGGGACAGCGGCTGCGCAACACCCTTGCCACCCACCGCCAGATTGCCTCGGATCTCGCTGCCTTGTGGAATACGGGCCAGCGAAAACGGCACGGGCTTGCCACCAATCAGCAGCACCCGCTTGTCACCCGCGACGATCTCCGGCAGGTATTTCTGCACCATCAGCGACTGCGCGCCATCGCGGTTGAGGGTCTCAATGATGGTGCCCAGGTTCATGCCATCGTCGCGCACCCGGAAAATGCCGGTGCCGCCCATGCCGTCGAGCGGCTTGAGGATGATGTCGCGGTGCTCTGCGTGAAATTGCCGCACCTGCTGCGCGTTGCGCGTGACCAGCGTAGGCCCGGTGAACTGCGGGAACTCCATGACCGCGAGCTTTTCCGGGTGGTCGCGCAAGGCGCGTGGCTTGTTGAACACCCTGGCCCCTTCGCGCTCGGCCTGCTCGAGCAGGTGCGTGGCGTAGAAAAATTCGGAGTCGAACGGCGGGTCCTTGCGCATCACGATCGCGTCGAAGTCAGCCAGTTCGCTGGCACGCCGGTCCAGCCCGGTGGCGCCAGCCTCGAACCAGTGGTCTTTGTCACCAGTGAGCACGATGTCGCGCACGCCGGCCATCACGCGACCGCCGGTGACCCACGAAATATCAGTGACCTCGCAGGCCGACAGTTTGTGGCCTCGCCGCTGTGCCTCGCGCATCATCGCGAAGGTGGTGTCCTTGTAGATCTTGAAAGACTCCAGGGGATCGGCAACAAAAAGAATATGCATGGTGGCGCGCGCTCGGTTGGTCATCCCGGTTGCCGGCGCAATCACCGCAGCCGGACATTCGCAGGAAAGCCGCTATTGTGCCGAGCCGGACAAAGGCTTGTCTGATACGCGGGCATGGTTGCCATTACCGGCTTGCTCCATGGACTGTCGATGCAATTCGAATTACCCGGACTGTCCTTGGCGGTGACGTCGGTAGTGGGACTCGCAAAGCGGGCGGGGGGCTCCGCTCATGTCCTCCTCAATGGGCTTCGCCCATTGATTCCCCCTTGACTTCGCTGCGCCCCCCGCCCACTCCGCGAGTCCTGCGCCGCCGCTGGCACACCACTAACGCAAGCTTCGCGTCCAACGCACGCCAGCCGATCAGGGAGGTGAGGCGCTCTGTGGAGCGAAATAAAGAGGGAGGCCGAAGGCCGGATGACATTCGCGGAGCAGAGTGCCTCGCCGTCCTGATCCACAACCGGCGTATCCGCGTGGATAGAAATATCAAGCCACACATGGCCCGACCACAGCACAGAACAGAGACCTGAGCAACAGGCGCGATCAGATCTCCACCTTCGAACCCAACTCCACCACCGCGTTATTCGGCAAGTTCAGGAAATCGGCAGCTGCGCCGGCATTGCGGTGCATCTGGGCAAACAGTTTCTCGCGCCACGGCGCCATGCCACTGCCGATGGTGGGAACCACCGTGTCGCGTGACAGGAAGTAGCTGGTGGTCATCGGATCGAGATCACAACCACGGCCCCGGATCTGCTGCAGTGCCTTGGGCACATCGGGGTCGTTCTTGAAACCGTAGTGAATCACGACCTGCCAGCAATGACGGCCCAGCGACTCGATCTCGATGCGCTTGTCCATGCCGATCCAGGGCACCTCGTGATTGCGTACCGTGACAAACAGGTTGTTCTCGTGCATCACCTTGTTGTGCTTGAGGTTGTGCAGCATGGCATTGGGCACGGTGTCGATGTCGGCGGTCAGAAACACCGCGGTTCCCGCTACGCGCGTCGGCGGGCTGACGAACACCGAGTCGAGAAAACTGCGCAGGTCGATCGCATCCTCGCGCAGTGCCGCATTGAGCAGGCGCCGGCCTTCCTTCCAGGTGACCATCAATGTGAAGACACTGGCGCCGATGAGCAGCGGAAACCAGCCGCCTTCAAACAACTTCATCAGATTGGACGCGAAGAACGCGAAATCCACGACAAAAAATACACCGGTCGCACCAATGCACAGGGCCAGCGGATAGTTCCAGTGGTATCGGATCACGTAGAAAGTCAGGATGGTCGTGATCAGCATGTCAGTGCACACGGCCACGCCGTAGGCCGACGCCAGATTGCTCGACGAGCGGAACAATACGACCGCCAGCACGATGGCTGCAAACAGGCCCCAGTTGACCAGCGGTATGTAGATCTGCCCGGTGTCGCGCACACTTGTGTGGTGGATATCGAGCCGCGGCAGATAACCCATCTGTATCACTTGCTTGGTCACGCTGAATGCGCCTGTGATCAGTGCCTGTGACGCTATCACCGTGGCCATGGTGGCCAGCACGACCAGGGGTATCAACGCCCAGTCCGGAGCCATCAGATAGAACGGGTTCTTCACTGTCTCGGGATAACGCAGCAACAAGGCGCCCTGGCCAAAATAGTTCAGCGTGAGCGCAGGCATGACCACCGAGAACCAGGCCAGGCGTATCGGCTTCTTGCCGAAATGTCCGAGATCGGCATAAAGCGCTTCGGCGCCGGTGACACACAACACCACCGCGCCAAGGATGATGAAAGTCACCAGCGGGTTGTCGAAGATGAAGGCCAGCGCGTAGTGCGGACTCACCGCCATCAGTATCTGCGGATCGTGCGCGATATGGATCACACCAAGCAGCGAGATCACCGCGAACCACACCAGCGTGATGGGCCCGAAGAATTTGCCTAAGCCACCGGTGCCGCGTTTTTGTACCGCAAACAACACGAACAGAATGGCCAGCGTGAGCGGAATCACATAGGTCTTGAATGCCGGCGACACAACTTCCAGGCCCTCGACCGCCGACAGCACCGAAATCGCCGGAGTGATGACACCATCGCCGTAGAACAGTGCGGTGCCGAAAATGCCGACCGTGAGCAACACACCGCGCAGTCGCGGGCTGCCTTTGACTGCCTGCGAGGCCAGCGCCAGCATGGCGACCAGTCCACCTTCACCATGGTTGTCGGCGCGCAGAACCAGCACCACGTACTTGACCGAGACGATGATGGTCAGTGTCCAGAAGAAGATCGACAGGATGCCGTAGATGTTCTCGGGCGTGAACGGCACGTGTCCCGAATTGAACACCTCCTTCATCGCGTACAACACACTGGTGCCGATGTCGCCGTAAACGACACCAACCGCGCCAACCGTCAGCGCGGCAAGGGAGGATTTGGAAGTGGACAAGTGAAGAAGTGACGGCCGGTAGCAACCGGCCGCAATTGCTGCAAATCAAGGCGCATTGTGCTCCCGCGGACAGCCTCGATCGGCAGACTTGCGGCTCTAGACTGGCAGATTTCGCCAGTTATGTTGCGGCGCAGCAACTGTCAGCCGCAACGCGACAAAAGCGCGCGAGAAACTCAGTCGTAGGTTTCGGCGTCCGGGTCCGTCGCCTCGAGCTCGTAGCTGGCTGCTAGCATGGCCAGACGGCCGATCACGCCATACATATAGAAGCGATTGGGCGCGCTGGCGCCAGGCCGCACGCCCGGCTGCGGTAAGTGCGCACTCTCGGCGAAAGCCAGTGGAACGTAGCTCGAACCGGGCGCATTGAGATTTTCATCACTGCCGCGGCCGGCATGCACCCGGTAGAAACCACCCACCACATAACGGTCCATCATGTACACCACCGGCTCGGCCATGGCGTCGTTCATGCGTTCGTTGGTCAGCACGCCCTCCTGCACGATGACCTCGAGCGGAGGATGGGGCTTGGACTTGGCATCGGCCCGGATGCGCGCCAGATCCTTGACGTCGCGCACGGTGGTGATGCCAAAGCCGGTGCTGCTGTTGTCAGCCTTGATCACGACGAACGGTTTTTCGTTGATGCCGTATTCCTTGTACTTGCGCCGGATCTTGGTCAGCAAGGCGTCGACATTGGTGGTCAGGCATTCCATGCCGGCATCGTGCGACATGTCGACTTCTCCGCAGCGGTTGAACATCGGGTTGATCAGCCAGGGGTCGACACCGAGCAACTTGCCGAAGCGCTTGGATACCTCTTCGTAACTCTGCGAATGTCGGCTCTTGCGCCGCGTGAACCAGCCGGCATGCAGCGGTGGCAGCAAGTACTGCTCGTGGATTTCTTCGAGGATGCCGGGTACGCCAGCGCTCAGGTCGTTGTTGAGCAAGATGGTGCAAGGATCGAAATCCTTGACACCGAGCCGGCGCTTGCTGCGCACAACCGGATCAAGCCGGACTTTTTCACCGTTGGGCAACTCGATGGTCGTGACCTTCTTGATCTCGGGATTGATCGACCCCACCCGCACATTCATGCCGGCCATGTGAAAGATGCGCTGCAACTGCGCCACGCCGGCCAGATAAAAACTGTCCTTGGTCGCGTTCTCCGGAATGATCAGCAGGTTGCGCGCCTCGGGGCAGATCTTCTCGATTGCCGCCATGGCGGCCTGCACCGCCAACGGCATCATGGCCGGCGTCAGGTTCTGCCAGCCGCTGGGGTACAGATTGGTATCGACCGGCGCGAGCTTGAAGCCGGCGTTGCGGATGTCGACCGAACTGTAGAACGGCGGCGTGTGCTCCATCCATTCGAGCCGGAACCAGCGCTCGATGGCCGGCATGGAGTCCAGCACACGTTGTTCCAGTTCATTGATCGGGCCGGTAAGTGCCGTGACGAGATGTGGGACCATGCGGTTGATTTGTGACTTGTAACAATGGCTGGAAAATGCCGAACCATTCTAGGACGTGGGGACGGTTGCAACGAATCCAAGGGCCCGGCCAACCCGGATCCGCCATTTCTGTAACACTTGGGACCCCCCTTCATCGCAGTTAGCTCTGACTTTTATTCCATGCAATACCGCAAACTCGGCAAAAGCAATCTGAGAGTATCCGCCCTGTGCCTGGGCACCATGATGTTCGGCGACCAGACCGAATACGACGAAGCCCAGCGCATCGTCGCCCACGCGCATGAGAGCGGGGTCAATTTCATCGATACCGCAGACGTGTACACCAAGGGCGCGTCTGAAGAAATGACCGGCGCGCTGATCAAGGCGCAGCGTCACGACTGGGTGCTAGCCACCAAACTTGGCAATGCCATGACAGCGCGGGTCAATGAAGGCGCGTATTCGCGCAACTGGATCATGCGCGAAGTCGAGGCCAGCCTGCGCCGGCTGCAGACCGACCATATCGACATCTACTACATGCACCGCGACATCGACGGCATGGACCTGGAGGAAGCGGTACGCGCCATGGGCGACCTGGTGCGCGCCGGCAAGATCCGTTACTGGGGGGTGTCGAACTTCCGCGGCTGGCGTATTGCCGAGATTGTGCGCATTGCCGCGCAACTGGGCGCGCCGGCCCCTGTGGTCTGCCAACCCTATTACAACCTGCTCAACCGCATGCCCGAGGTCGAGATTCTGCCGGCCTGCCGGCATTACGGCATCGGCGTGGCGTCTTATAGCCCGATCGCGCGCGGCGTATTGACCGGCAAATACCAGCCCGGAGCCGCACCCGACCCGTCCAGCCGGGCCGGACGCGCCGACAAACGCATGGTCGAGACCGAGTTCCGCCAGGAGTCACTGGTCATCGCCCAGACGCTGGCCGAACATGCGCAGCAACGTGGCGTGACGCTGGCGCAATTCGCCACAGCCTGGGTATTGGCCAACGGCATGGTCAGTTCGGTCATTGCCGGCCCGCGCACGCTGGCACAGTGGCAGGACTACCTGCCGGCCGTCGAATTCCAGCTCGATGCGCAGGACGAGGCGCTGGTCGAATCGCTGGTGCCGTCGGGCCATCCGTCGACCCCGGGCTACACCGACCCGGCCTACCCGCTGAACGGACGCATCGTTTCATCAAAGGCATGACACCACCACCGGACGCGAACCCAGCGTGAAGATGTTCTACGGCTGGCGCATGGCCGGTGCTGCCGGCATTCTGCAGTTTCTGCAGTCGGCCCTGCTGATGCAGTCATTCGGCGCCTACGTGGCCATCCTGTCGGAGCAGCGCGGCTGGAGCAAGACCGCGTTGTCTGGCGGCGCCGCGCTGCAATCAGTCGAAACCGCGATCCTCGGGCCGGCGCTGGGCTGGCTGCTCGACCGCTTTGGCCCCCGCGCCATGGTGCAGGTCGGCATGCTGGTATTTGGCTCCGGCTTTCTGATGCTCAGCCAGATCGACACCATAGGCGGCTTTTATGCCAGCGCCGTGATGATGGCCATCGGCGTCAGCCTGGGCGGCTATTTCCCGCTCACCGTGGCACTGATCCAATGGTTCGAGCGTTACCGCGCCCGAGCCTTGTCGATCATGAGCATGGGGCTGGCGTTGGGCGGCGTCATGGTGCCGGTAGTGGCATGGTGCATGGCCACCTATGGCTGGCGCGCCACCGCATTCGGCTCGGGCATCATCATCATGGCCCTGGGTTTGCCGCTGGCGCGCATGATCCGCTGGCGACCCCAGGATCACGGGCTGACAGTCGACGGTTTGCCGCCCATCCCGGAAACGGTTGCCGGCGACGCAACGGTAGTATTCCCCCCTGTTCGCGCCGAGTTCTCCGTCCGCCAGGCCCTGCGCACCCGCGCATTCTGGCTGCTCGCACTGGGTCACGGATTCGCCTTGCTGGTGGTGACCGCGGTCAACGTGCACGCCATCACGCACATGAAGGAAGGACTGGGCTACTCGGTCACGCAGGCGGCGTTCTTCATCATGGTGCTGACCTTCGGACAAGTCATCGGCGTGGCCTTGAGCGCCACCATCGGGGACCGCTTCGAAAAACGCTTTCTTGCCGCGTTGTGCATGCTCGGCCACATGCTGGGATTGTTGCTGCTGACCTACGCCACGCACCCGGCGCAGGTGGTGGCGTTCGCCATCCTGCACGGCATAGCGTGGGGCCTGCGCGGGCCGCTGATGCAGTCCATCCGGGCCGACTATTTCGGGCGCAATGCCATCGGCATGATCCTGGGCCTGTCCTCGGTGATCATTGCGCTGGGCCAGATCGCCGGCCCGATGGTGGCAGGCGTGCTGGCTGACATGACCGGCAACTATCGCACCGGTTTCACAGTGCTCGCACTGACGGCCGGTTGCGGCTCACTGCTGTTCTTCTTTGCGGTACGTCCGCAAGCCACGGCTGCCATCTGAGGCGGGCCAAGTCACCGCTGGCGTCTGCACCACAACAGACAATGGCGCCCATCACATTCCAACCAGAATATTGACCCATGACATCCAACTCCCCCACCCCTGCCATCACCATCGTCGGCCTCGGACGCATGGGCGCCAACATGGCGCGCCGGCTCGCCCGTGGCGCTGTGACCGTTCACGGTTTCGACCCGTCTGCTGAAGCGCGCGAGGCCTTGGCCTCGGAAGCCGGCGTGTTGCTGCATGCGACGCTCGCAGGCAGCGTGTCGGCGCAGACCGGCAGGCGGCTGGTCTGGCTGATGTTGCCGGCCGGCGCGATCACCGAACAGACGCTGGCAGAGCTGGAGTCGCTACTTTCACCAGGCGATGTGCTGGTCGACGGCGGCAACGCCAACTACCTCGACTCGCAGATGCGGGCACAACACTGGAAGACGCGCGCAATCGACTTTGTCGACTGCGGCGTGTCAGGCGGCGTCTGGGGGCTGAAAGAAGGTTATTGCCTGATGGCAGGTGGTGAGGTCGACGCCATCGCCGCCTTGAAGCCGCTGTTCGAATGCCTGGCACCCGCGCCCCACCGCGGCTGGCTCCATTGCGGCCCCAGTGGCGCTGGCCATTTCACGAAGATGGTTCACAACGGCATCGAATACGGAATGATGCAGGCCTATGCCGAAGGCTTCGCGCTGATGGCTGGCCGGCCCGAACTGACACCCGATCTCGCAGCGGTAGCCGAGACCTGGCGTCACGGCAGCGTCGTGCGCTCGTGGCTGCTTGACCTGACCACCACCGCCTTGCAGGAGCCCGGCGCCATGGCCGAGATCGCACCTGTGGTTGCCGACTCCGGTGAAGGCCGCTGGACCGTCGACGAATCGATACGCCAGGGCACGCCCGTGCCGGTGATCGCAGCCGCCTTGATGGCGCGTTTTTCGTCCCAGGGCCGGGCCGACAACAGCAACAAGCTGTTGTCGCTGATGCGCAAGGGTTTCGGCGGCCACGCGACTGTCGCCAAAGCCTGACGGCTTGAGCCGCATATCCCAAAGTTCCACCGTCGCTCAGGTCCCGATCAAGCCGCCATCGTTCTTGCGAATGACCACCGTCGCCGAGCGCGGGCGCCCGTTCGGCTGGTAGTCCGGCCAGTTGGAGTATTTGTCCGGCTCGGTCGGGTCGCTGCGCTCACTCGGCGTCTCGCCGGGGTGCTGGATGCTGATGAACATCGTGCGCCCGTCGGGCGTAAAGGTCACACCGGTCACCTCGCAGTGGGTTGGTGCCGTCAGAAAGCGGCGCGTCTCGCCGCTGGCAGGGTCGCAGGCCAGCATCTGGTTGTTGCCGATGTTCTTGAACTCGCCCCTGTACATCTGGCTTGCAGCAGTATCCGTCTGGATCCACAACACCCCGCGCTGGTCGAATCCGATGCCGTCCGGACAGCCGTAGATATCGCCGTTGATGTTGCCTTTGGCTTCGGCACGCTCGTTGGCCGGGTCGCCTGCCAGCACCAGGTGGTTCCACTGGAAACCGGCGCCGTCGAAATCGCCGTCTTCCTTCCAGCGGATGATCTGCCCCATGGTGTTGTTGGCGCGCGGGTTGGCCGCATCCACACCAGGGCGGTTGTTGTCGCCGCGTTGGCTGTTGTTGGTCAGCGTGCAATACACCCAGCCACTGGTCTTGTCGATTGCCAGCCACTCTGGCCTGTCCATCTTGGTCGCCTGGAGCAGGTCGCTGGCCTGGCGTGCCTTGATCAGCACCTCGCCCTGGTCGGCAAACCCGTTGGCCACGGTGAGCGGCCCCTGGCCAAACACCAGTGGCAGCCAGGCGCCGCGGCCACCGGCATCGAATCGCGCCACCGACAAGACGCCATGGTCCAGCAGTTCACGGTTGGCCTTGGCACCGCCCGGTGCAATCTTGTCGCGGCTGACGAATCGGTAGATGTATTCGAAACGCGCGTCTTCGCCCGAATACACCACTGCGCGGCCGTCCTTGGTGACGCCGACCCAGGCGCCTTCGTGCGCCGCTCGGCCGAGCGCGGTACGTTTGATCGGTGTGCTGGTCGGATCCATCGGATCGACCTCGACCACCCAGCCGAAACGATTGGGTTCATTCGGGTTTTTTGCGGCGTCGAATCGCGGATCGAACTTGTCCCACAGGTAGGCGCCGTCCTTGCGCGCACCCCAGCGTTTCTGGTGCGCGTCGGTCTTGTCGCCGTGGCCGAAATAGCCCATCCAGTTCTCTTCGCCCGACAGATAGGTTCCCCACGGCGTCTGGCTGCTGGCGCAATTGTTCAACGTGCCCAGCACGGTACGACCGGCCGGATCGGCCGCAGTGCGCATCATCGCGTGGCCGGCCGCCGGCCCCTGCACCGTGAATGGTGTGTCCATCGTGAAACGCCGCGCGTAGCGTGACGGCCGCACCATCTGCCAGTCGCCACCCGTGCGTTGGACCTCATAAACCGCCAGGCCATGCGCGTTCTGCGACTTCCTGACCTTCTCGGCATTCATGTTGCTGAAGCCGCCGACATGCAACAGGCCGTCGTCGGTGTATTCATGGTTGATCGCGATCAGGCCATGCGACGAGCTCCCCGCCAGCGGGAAATACTCGACGCCGTCGTGGTGCATGCCCATCTGCACCGCTTGCTCGGCAGCGCTGTTCGATGCGTCGAATCGGAACGCCGGCATGTTGCCCGGCACACCGACCGGCTCACCCCAGGCGGCAATCGCCTTGGCCACATATCCGTCGGGTACGACCAGTTTGTCGCCAAGCCCGGCGGGAATGCCCTTGAAACCCAGCCGGGGGCCGCTGCCTGACAGGCCGGGCAATGCGCAACCGGCCAGGGGAGCCAACAGCGCCACCACCGCTGCCATCGCGCCGCCACGCAATACGACCCGTCGCGCAGGATCGGATACCTCGTGGATGGAGCGATTGGAGGAGCGGTTGCTGTCCTCCATGGTGCTGAATTCCTTGGCCATCGTGTCTCCCTACATCAGTGAATGAAGTGGCCTGCGCGGCGAACCATCGGCAAACCCGTCTGATGCATTGTGCCCACGGAAAACACGTCCAAGCCAGATATCGACATGGGGCTAACCCGAGGTCGTCCGACGGAAAACAGGACGGGAAATAGAGCGCGGCGCAGGCAACTGCAAAACCACTGCGGCCCGGACAAGGGCCTGACGCAAAACCATCTGCGTCTGCCTGTGCTCAGCGCAACCCGATTTTCCCGTTGTGCCCATTTCTGGCTGGGCCGACCGGGCGCAATTGCAAGTCCCAACTGGGTTCAGGGGAAAATCGCTCGGCCAGAAACTGGACAAAGGTGCGGATGCGCTCGGGCAGACGGCGATCCGGAAGGAAGACCGCATACAGCGTGCTTTCAGGCAGCGCAAAGTCGGGAAGAAGTTCGGCCAAGGCACCGGATGCCACGTGCGGCCCGACGGCAAACGAAGGCAGCGCTGCGATGCCCAGGCCGGCCATGGCCGCATCGAGCAGGCCATCCGCCACATTGGAGCGCAGGTTGCCGGTGACCTTGATACTGGTCTCTCCCTCGCGCCCCTTGAAGCGCCACTCGCCGCCCTTGGGCCGATCGTAGACCAGGCAGTTGGCGTCTTTCAGGTCAAGCGGCGTTACAGGCACGCCATGCCGGCTGATGTAGTCGGGAGACGCCACCAGCACCCAGCGGGCGCAAGCCAGTCGGCGTGCCACCAGGTTGCTCAGACGGGGTTCCTCGGCCAGTCGCACCACCAGATCCGCATTACCGGAGATCAGATCCGCAAACCGTTCGGACAGATTCACCTCGATCTGTATGGATGGATTGAGGACGAGAAAGTCATTGACAGCCGGCAGCAAGTGCATGCGGCCAAAGGTGATGGCGGTGCTGATGCGGATCAGTCCATGCGAGCCCCGTGACAGTTGCTCGACATCGCGCACAGCGTCGTCGGCTTCGGTCATGATACGGGCGCATCGGTCATAAAAACGCTCGCCCGCCTGCGTCAGACCGATCTTGCGCGTGCTGCGGTTGAGCAACTTGACGCCCAGCGAGACCTCCAGATCCTGGATGTGCCGGGTCACCAAAGCCCTGGAGATGCCGCAGTTGTCTGCTGCCTGGGTAAAGCTGTTGGCTTTGACCACCGCCACGAAGGTGGCCAGGGCATTCAAGTCGCGCATGGGGCTGCGCCTGTAAACAATGTGTTCACGAAAACCTCTTCCTGCGGGAGGGGTCAAAAAGTATAGTCCGCCGTGCATTGTCTACGGCGCGCTCCCCATGCGGGCAAGACCAATTTGTTAACCGAACGTTGAAGGCAGTACCCATCGTGATCTGGAGTGAAGACTATTTCGTCAATCGTGAGGACGTGCGCCTCTATGTGTACCGCAAGCGCGAGAACGCGCCGCAGACGGGTGAAGCTG
This sequence comes from Burkholderiales bacterium, assembly GCA_038326025.1. Lineage (GTDB taxonomy): Bacteria > Pseudomonadota > Gammaproteobacteria > Burkholderiales > Burkholderiaceae_C > CAISIP01. Next base: position 64,853 of record JBBQJP010000010.1, on the reverse strand, counting down.
CAAAGCCTGTGCTGGTACTGGTGCACGGCTCTACCGTGTCCGGACGCAATACCTACGACCTGAATGTGCCGGGCAGCACCGACTACTCGGTCATGGACCACTTTGCTGCGCGCGGTTATGACGTCTGGACCCTGGACCACGAGGGTTACGGCCGCTCATCCTGGTCGGGCCGTGGCAACAGCGACGTCAAGACCGGCGCCAAGGACCTGGCCGCCGTCATTCCATTCATCCTGGAAAAAACCGGCGCCAAACAAATCAACCTCTTCGGCTCGTCTTCGGGGGCCTTGCGCGCCTGCCTGTACGCGCAGGCCCATCCCGACACCGTGGCGCGCCTGGGGCTCTCGGCACTGGTCTACACCGGCGCCGGTTCACCCACGCTGGAGCAGCGTCGCAAGAAGCTGCCCGAATACAGCGCCAGTGCGCGCCGCAAGGTGGAACTGGCGTTCTACGAGGGCATGTTCAACCGCGACAAACCTGGCTCCAGCGATGACGCTGTTCCCAAGGCCATTGCCGCCGCGGAACTCCCGCTGGTCAGCGAAGTGCCCACGGGAACCTATGTGGACATGTGCGCTAATTTGCCGCTTGCCACACCGGAGGCCATCACATGCCCCACGCTGGTCATCCGCGGCGAATTCGACGGTATCGCGGCCGAGCCCGATCTGCTGGACTTCTTCACCCGTCTGCCAAGCAAGAACAAGCAGTTCGTCGTGTTGTCCGGCATTGCACACAACCCCATGATGGGCGTGGTCCGCAACAAGTTCCATTACGCGCTGGGCACCTTCCTGGCAGCGCCTATGTGACCTGAAATGTGACGCGGCGTGGCCAACGCTGCAATCGATGCGAGGCGCACAAGATTGCCCGCATCGGATGAACTGAACTACACGAGGAGACAATTTATGACAGCTGTTCAATGGACCGGCGGCAAGGAGCACTGGACCCGCAAAGGGGACGACATCAAGTTGTTCCTGTGGCAAAAGCCGGCATCCGCCAAGGTGGCGCAAGCCGGCACCATCCTGTTCGTCCATGGCTCTTCCATGGCGTCGCAACCCACGTTCGACCTGCATGTGCCCGGCCGCCCGCACTCCTCGGTGATGGACTGGTTCGCCGAGCGCGGCTTCGACACCTGGTGCATGGACAACGAGGGTTATGGCCGCTCCGACAAGCGCCGCCCTATCAATTTCGACATCAGCAACGGCGCCGACGATCTCGCGGCCGGCAGCGATTACATCGCGCAGACCACCGGGGCAACGCAACTGCTGGTCTACGGCATTTCTTCGGGCGCTCTCAAGGCCGGCCTCTTCGCCGAGCGCCACCCCGAACGGGTTGTGAAACTGGCGCTGGACGCTTTTGTGTGGACAGGCGAAGGCAGCCCGACACTGGCCGAGCGCAAGAAGAAGCTGCCGGAGTTTCTGGCCAAAAACAGCCGCGCCATCGATCGCGCCTTTGTGCACAGCATCTTCAACCGTGATCACGCGGCCTGCGCCGACGATGCCGTCAAGGACGCATTTGCCGACGCCATCCTGACGCTGGACAGCGCCATGCCCACGGGCACCTATGTCGACATGTGCTCCAAATTGCCACTGGTCGACCCGGCCAAGGTGAGAGCAGCCACGCTGATCATGCGCGGTGAATTCGATGGCATTGCCGGCCTCGATGACTTGCTGAACTTCTACAAGCTGCTGCCAAGCAGCAACAAGCAGTTCAGCATCATGCAAGGCATTTCACACGCCAGTTTCCAGCAGAAAAACTATCTGATGGTCTATCACATCCTGCACAGCTTCTTTAGCCAGCCCGAACCATCCTATAAAGGTTGATCCCATGAAAACGCTACTCAGCACCATTTGCGCCGCCGCCGTCCTGACCCTCTCAGGGAACGCCGCTTTGGCAGACACCTATCCGAGCAAGCCGATCAAGATCATCGCTCCCTTCGGCCCCGGTGGCTTCACCGACGTGGTGGCGCGCCTGCTCGGCGTCAAACTCGGCGAAGCCCTGGGACAGGCAGTTGTCATCGAGAACAAGCCGGGCGCCGGCTCGACCATCGGTACCGATTACGTGGCCAAGTCCGCACCGGACGGCTATACCCTCGTCATCGTGTCTTCCACGCATGTGATCAGCCCCTGGATCTACAAGAGCATTCCCTACGATCCGATCAAGGGTTTCACGCCGGTCACCAAACTGGTGGACTCGCCTTACGTGCTGCTGGTCAACCCCAAGCTGCCGGTCAAGAACGTGCAGGAATTCATCGCGCTGGCCAAGAAAAATCCCGAAACGGTCCACTACGCTTCCTCCGGCAACGGCAGCGCGCAGCACATGATCGGCGGCCTGTTCGAATCCATGACCGGCTCTCCGCTCAAGCACGTGCCCTATCGCAGCAGCAGCGCAGCCACCACCGACCTGATCTCAGGCGTGGTGGAGAGCAGCTTTGCCGGCATTCCCAATGCCCTGGCGCAGGTGCCCAACGGTCGCTTGAAGGCACTGGCCGTCACCAGTGCCAAACGCGCGCCCCAACTGCCAGACGTGCCGACAATGCAGGAAGCGGGTGTGGCCGGTTATGACGCCACGGTCTGGCTCGGCATGCTGGCCCCCGCCGGTACGCCGAAGGAAATCGTGAACCGCCTGAGCAGCGAAATCGCCAAGATCATGGCCACGCCCGAAACCAAGAAGGCCATGTTCGATGCAGGCGTCGAAGTCAGCCTGTCGACACCTGAAGCGTTGACACAACTGATGGTGTCGGACATGGCCAAATGGGGCAAAGTGGTCAAGGACACCGGCATCAAGATCGAGTAACTGCGCTCAGCGCAGCAGTACCCGGCCGTGCGCCCAATGGCGCACGCGCGCGCTACAACACCCGCTTCAGATACACCCCGGTATGGCTGGCCGGGTTCGCCGCGATGTCCTCGGGCGTTCCTTCGCCCACCACGGTGCCGCCACCGGCACCACCTTCGGGGCCCATGTCGATGATCCAGTCGGCGGTCTTGATGACATCCAGGTTGTGTTCAATCACGACAATGGTGTTGCCCGCGTCACGCAGATGCTGCAACACCTTGAGCAGCAAGGCGATGTCGGCAAAATGCAGACCGGTTGTCGGTTCGTCCAGGATGTACAACGTACGCCCGGTGTCGCGCTTGGACAGTTCGAGCGCCAGCTTGACGCGTTGCGCCTCGCCACCTGATAGCGTCGTTGCGGACTGACCCAGCTTGATATAGGACAGGCCCACATCCAGCAGCGTCTGCAATTTGCGTGCGATGGTGGGAACGGTCTCGAAGAACTTGGCCGCCGCCTCGACGGTGAGGTCCAGCACCTGGGCGATGTTGCGACCCTTGTACATCACCTCCAGCGTCTCGCGGTTGTAGCGCTGGCCCCGGCACACGTCACACGGCACGTACACATCCGGCAGAAAGTGCATCTCGACCTTCTTCACGCCGTCGCCCTGGCAGGCCTCGCAGCGCCCGCCGGCCACGTTGAAACTGAAGCGGCCCGGGCCGTAACCCCGTTCGCGCGCCATGTTCATCTCGGCCATCAGTTCGCGGATGGCGGTGAACATGCCGGTATAGGTGGCCGGGTTGCTGCGCGGCGTGCGCCCGATCGGTGACTGGTCGACGTTGATGACCTTGTCGAAATGTTCGATGCCGTGGATCTCCGCATGCGCCGCCGGCTCGACATGCGAGCGGTACAGCTGTCGCGCCACCGCCGCATACAAGGTGTCGTTGACCAAGGTGGACTTGCCCGAGCCCGATACGCCGGTGACGCAGGTCAGCAGCCCGACCGGGAACGCCACGTCGACATCGCGCAGGTTGTTGCCGCTGGCCTTGACCAGCCGGATCGCCTGCAAGTCGCCCTGCGTGGCCACATGTTCGGCCTGGCGCTCCGCCCAGGCCACGGCAGCGGCACTCGGCCGTCCCTTGGTGGCACGCGCGGGTTCGGCCTGCGCCGCCACGGTTGGCAACCAGGGTGTGCGTAGTCGCGGCACCTCGATGCGCAGCACCTGGGCCAGATATTGGCCGGTCAGTGATTCGCTGTTGGCGCGGATGTCGTCGAATGTTCCCTGGGCCACAACCCGGCCGCCATGAATGCCGGCGCCCAGCCCCATGTCGATGACATGGTCGGCGGCGCGCATCATGTCTTCGTCATGCTCGACCACCAGCACACTGTTGCCGATGTCGCGCAGATGCTTGAGGGTGTCGATCAGCCGGTCGTTATCGCGCTGATGCAGACCGATGCTGGGTTCGTCGAGCACATACATCACGCCGGTCAGGCCCGATCCGATCTGCGAGGCCAGCCGTATGCGCTGCGACTCGCCGCCGCTCAGGGTCTCGGCGCTGCGGTCAAGGCTGAGGTAGTTCAGGCCCACGTCGTTGAGGAACTTCAAGCGCAAGCCGATTTCGCGCACGACCTTGGCGGCGATCTCGCCCTTGGCGCCATGCATCTGCAAGGCCTGGAAATACTGCAGACTCTCGCGCAAGGTAATGTGGCTGACCTCGTAGATGGCCCGCGCCTGCGCGCCTTCGCCGATCTTCACGTGGCGCGCCTCGCGACGCAGCCGCGTTCCCTGGCACTGCGCGCAGGGCTGGGTGCTGCGGTAACGCGAGAGGTCTTCACGTACGACCACCGAATCGGTCTCGCGGTAACGCCGCGCCATGTTCGGTATCACGCCCTCGAATGGATGTTTGCGCGTGAGCTTCTTGCCTTGTTGCGCACCGGACTCCATCACGTAGCTGAACTTGATCTCGTCCTCGCCAGAGCCGAACAACACGGCCTGGCGCGTGGCCTCGGGCAGATCCTCGAAGGCGGTGTCAATGTCGAACTGGTAGTGCTTCGCCAGGCTCTCCAACATCGCGAAGTAGTACGCGTTGCGCCGGTCCCAGCCCTTGATCGCGCCACTGGCCAGGCTCAGGGTGGGGAAACCCACCACCCGGGTCGGATCGAAGAACTCCATGGTTCCGATGCCGTCACAGGACGGGCAGGCGCCCATAGGCGAGTTGAACGAGAACAGCCGGGGTTCGAGTTCGGCGATGGAATAACTGCACACCGGGCAGGCGAAACGCGCGTTGAAGTAATGTTCGACGCCGGTGTGCGCGGCGCCCTCGGCCGCGGGCGCCGGGTCCATCTCGACAACCAGGGCCCGGCCGTCGGCCAGGGCGAGCGCAGCCTCGAAACTCTCGGCCAGACGTTGGCGCAGCTGATCACGCGCTGCGATGTCATTGTTGCCACGCACCTTGATGCGATCGATCACGACGTCGATGTTGTGTTTTTCGGTCTTCTTGAGCTTTGGCAGGTTCTCCACCTCGAACGACTCGCCGCCGATGCGAAACCGCACATAACCCTTGGCCTGCAGTTCGGCGAACAAATCGACGAACTCGCCCTTGCGCTCGCGCACCACCGGCGCCAGCACCATCAGCCGCGTACCCTCGGGCATGGCCAGCACCGCGTCGACCATCTGGCTCACGGTCTGCGACTGCAGCGCCAGGTCATGGTCGGGGCAATACGGCGTACCGGCTCGCGCGTAGAGCAAGCGCAGATAGTCGTGGATTTCGGTCACCGTGCCCACGGTCGAGCGCGGGTTGTGGCTGGTCGCCTTCTGCTCGATCGAGATCGCCGGGCTCAGGCCCTCGATCATGTCGACATCGGGCTTGTCCATCAGTTGCAGGAACTGGCGCGCATAGGTCGACAGACTCTCTACGTAGCGACGCTGGCCTTCGGCGTACAAGGTGTCGAACGCCAGGCTGGACTTGCCCGAACCGCTCAAACCCGTGATCACCACCAGCTGGTTACGCGGGATATCGAGGTCGACGTTCTTCAGGTTGTGGGTGCGGGCGCCACGGATGCTGATCAGTCGTCCGTGGGCGGGATGGGATGTGTTCGGTGGTGGGCTGTCGGCAAGGGGCATAAGGCAGGGGCAAAAACGAGATCCGGCACCTGGCCCGGGCGACAAAACCGCCCGACCCGCGCCGAATACAACCCACCATGATAGGCGTTTTGCCACTGATCGCGCACCTTGTTCTTCGCCTGCGCCGGCGTCGCCACGCCATGTGGACACCCCCTGGCGCAAGCATGTGCAGGCCATACCCTAAACTGCCCAGGTGACTGCCACCCCACCAGACCAACCGGAACGACCCGCGTCGCAGTCGCGCCTGCGCCCCATCCCCAAGGAAGAGGTGCTGCAGTTGGCGCCGTTCGAGGGCCTGCGCCGCGAGCAGATCCACCTCCCGCGTTCGAGCAGCGAACTCGCCCAAGCCCGCGAGGCCTTGCTGGCTTGCCCGTTCCTGGGTTTTGATACCGAGGTCAAACCCACGTTCACGGCCGGCGAACCGATGCGCGGACCGGATGTGGTGCAGTTCGCCACCGGCACTGCAGCGTATGTGTTCCAGATGCACGACACGGACAATACCGAACTGGTACGCGAGGTGCTGGCAGCACGCCAGGTCGTCAAGGCCGGGTTCGACTTGCGCAGCGACCAGAAACAGCTCAAACACCGCCTGGGCACCTATGCCCAGCCTCTGCTGGATCTCGATTTCGTATTCAGTGGCCGCGGTTACCCGCGCTCCATCGGTGTCAAGGCGGCAATCGCGTTATTGTTCAACCGCCGCCTGCTCAAGTCCAAACGCGTGACCACGTCGAACTGGGCCAATCCCACGCTGGAAACGCGCCAGATCCTGTATGCCGCCAATGACGCGTACGCCGCCTGGGCGGTGCTGGACGCACTGGACGCGCCGCTGCACGCGTTGCCGGTGTGGACCGGCGACTCACCCTGAGCGAACAGCTGGCGACCGCCGGCAGGGCCGATGGACGCCAGGAAACACGACCACAACTACCCGTGCTGCGCCAGGGGCGCCGCCGCACCGCTGCCGGGTGCAACGCCCTTGCAGCGATCCCGGTCACCCGACCCTACTGGCGCACGCATTGCATCATGCTGGCGCCGCGCGTCGCATCGATCGGCTCGGTAACAGCACAGGCCATCACGCCACAGATGCAATGGGCGATGCGACTGCCCATTCCGGGGATAGCCACCGCCGGCGAGCACTGGCAAGCCGGCGCCGACATCGCCCCCTGGGACTGCGCCTGGGCCGGGCTGCCACGCAACATCAGCAACATCAGCAACAGCGCGACGGCCACGGCCGGCAAGGCCAGGGCCAGAACGAATCGCACACGACGGGATTTCGAATCAGCGGACATGCGGTTTTCTCCCTCGATCAAGGCACCGGCCAAACCTGCCGGCTGCAGCCACGCTACCACGACCGGGCGCGGCGCGTCCGAATCGGGTCGTGGCGATGCCAAAATGCACCATGCCCGTGACCTTTGATCCTTCCAGCCAGTCGCTGGCCGTGACCACGGTGCTCGACCAGTCGAAAGACAGCCATATCGACCAGTTGCAACAAGCGGCGATCGGCCCGGTCGGCGCCGACTATTACCGACCCATCCTGGCGCGGTTTGAAAATTACGACCGCGGCAGTCCGAGCTGGAACTGGGCGGCGAGCCTGTGCACGCTGAACTGGATGGTGTTCCGTGGCATGTGGATGCCTGCTCTGGCGTATCTGGGCGGGTTGATGCTCTCGATGGCGGCGCTGTTTGCGGTGATCCGGCTGACCGCCCCGATGGCGCTATCGGTTGAATGGGGCCTTTGGGCTGCATGGAGCACGCTGGCCTTTCTGATACCCGGTTTTTTCGGCAACACCTGGCTGTTCAATCACTATCGGCTGCGCCTGACGCGCGCCCTGAGCGCCACCTCCACGGTGCAGGATGCCTGCCGGCTGCTCGGTCAGCAGGCCAGTTCGCGGCGCCGACTGGTCCTTTTGGTAACGGCCAATATCGTGCTGGCGGGGTCAGTCGCGGCCATCTGGCTCTGGCCCCGCACACCCCGGCACGCATCGGCACGCGTCGACCATGGCGAAGTGCGTGTCGCGGCCCTGCCGTCAGTGACGCCAACGTCCCAGCCAGCCTCGGCTCCGACCGACATCTCCGCACCACAATTGCCGGTATCGGCGCCCGACGCGTCCGACGCGTCCGCCAGCGCAGCTGATAACGCCGCCACGGTCCAGTCTGTGTCCAGCGCTGCCAGCAGCACACCGGGGAGCGTCACAGCGCAGTCCTCGCCCACCACCGTACCCTCAACCGCATCAACCGCATCAACCGCATCAACCGCCTCAGCGATGTCGACTCCGCTTGCGGCCGCTGCCCCAGCGCCAGCAACGCCAGCAGTTGCGCCAGCCGCACCCGCATCCGCGGCAACCGCAATACCCAAGGACGCGAAGTCGCCAGCGCGCACACAGGCTGCAGCCGACGCCGGCATCCGGCACGCCGCCATTGCCGCGCGGTCACGCAAAGCACATCAGGAACTGTCAGCGCCGGTCGCTGCGGCCACCCCAGCCACCGGGCAGAATCTTGCCGCGCCGGCTGCACCACCTGCGCCGATCAAAGAAGCAGCCGAAGCAGCAGCGCCGGTTGGCAACTACCTGATCAACGTGGGCTTGTTCGCGCAAGAGGACAACGCGCGCCGGGCCGTCGAACGCTTGCGGGGTGCCGGTCTGCCGGCCACAACCCAGGAACTGCTAAGAGGCGACAACACCCTGACGCGGGTGCGTGTGGGGCCGTTTGCCAGCCGCAGCCTGGCCGATGCAGCCGCCGATAAAATTCGCGCCTTGCAGCTCGACGCGGTGGTGACTCAGCCCTGAACAGCGGGCAGGCGCGATGCCCGCGCCTTGCCCTCGGATCACAGAGACATGCCGACGGACCCGCGCCGCAGAAAACGCTCAGCCCGGCGGCACCGGTGCGCGGCTGAGCTCCAGCAGCCAGGCCTGGAACAAGGCCACCACCGCACTGTGCGCCGGGTCGCGCAGGCCGGGTTCGCGCGGTTCGACAAACCAGTAGCCGTGGCGCGCCGTCAGTTCGTGCTGATCGAGCCGACGCAGCCGCTGCTCGGCCAGTTCGCGCTCGACCATGGGCGCGTCGACGACAGCGACGCCGGCACCCGAGACCGCGGCGCTGATCGCCTGGTCCATGGTCGAGAACGCAATACCCGGGCGCGCATCGATATGCCGGATGCCCAGCGACACAAGCCAGTTCTCCCATAAAGGCAGACGCTTGCTGCCCGCCAGCACATGCAGCAAGGTGCATTTGTCGAGCGCAGGCGCCAGTCCGTCCTCCCACAGCTCGGGGCTGGCCACGGCCACGTAATGCTCCTGGCGCAACAGTCGACAGTCCCCCTTGGTCCAGGGCTGATCCAGAAACAGCACCAGGCAATCGTATTGCTGGGCCTCACGCTGGTTCGCAACGGCATTGGTGGTGATGGTCAGGTCGATATCGGGATGCCGGCCATGAAAGGCACGCAGGCGCGGCGCCAGCCAGCGCGATGCAAAGGTCTCGGGCACGTTGACCGAAATACGCTGGCGCGCGCCCAGGTGCCCGATCTGCTCCACCGCATCGTGGATGGTGCCGAACGCAGCGTCCAGACTTTGCGCCAACAGGCTTCCAGCCGGCGTGAGCGTCAGCCCCTGGTATTGCCGCACAAACACGGGTTTGCCCAACCAGTCTTCCAGCACCTTGATCTGCCGGCTGATCGCTCCCTGCGTCACATGCAACGATTCACCGGCCCGGGTGAAGCTGCCGGTGCGCACGGCTGCGTCGAAGGCGCGCAAGGCGGTCAAAGGTGGCAGCCGCTTCATGGTGCCGTGGACAGACACGGTGAAAGGCGCCCGGTATCAGGGCACGACGCTGTCAATCATCAGCACGAGCTTGCCCGCGCCCACGTCGACCGGCCCGAGTTGTCCCATCAGGTCGCCGGTTCGCGGCGTCGCGTCACCACTGGGCGAAATGCGCGCGCCCACGATCACCTGCTTGAACCCGGAAATACGGAACTGCGGCGCCATCGCGCTGCTGTCGTCCAGCGTGAACGTGAACGGCAGACCGGCGGCAGGCGCCCGAATGATGGCCAGCGGCATTCGTGGACCCTCAACGGCGCGGGCAAACACGAACAAGGTGTCGCCCGGGCGGATGCGCTTGGCCAGCACCGGCGTAACCTGCACCTCGCCGCTGACCTGCGCCGCAGCGGCGTTGCCAGCAGGCGAAGACTTGTTGCCGGCCTTGTCGGTCGCGCCCTGGTGCTGCGCCTTGTCGGTGCTCGGGCTTTCGGTCGCCGCCATCTGCCCTGCCTGCGCGGCCGCTGCACGCGCCTGCTGCAAGCTGTTGACCAGGCCGGCCGCAAAATCGCTGCCCGCTGGCGCCATCGGTTGCGCCATGCTCCAGTACCGGATGGCACCGGCATAGTCGCGTCGCTCGAACGCCCAGCTGCCGGCCATGGTCAAGGCCTTGAGGTTTCGCGGATCGAGCTGTAATGCGCGCATCACCAGCCGCCCCGGTTCGCCTTCGACACTCTGGTTCTGCAACATTGCCAGCACATCGGCATGGTCGGCCAGCAACTGTGCGTTGTCGGGCGACAGTGCGCGCGCCCGGGCATACGCCTTGCTCGCTTCAGGGAAACGCTGCATCACGGCATAGGAGTTGGCCAGCATGGTCCAAGCTTGCAGATCGCCTTCCTGCGGCGTGGTCTGGCTCTCCAGGCGCTGGGCCAGGCGATCCACCATGGCTTCGATCTGCGGCAACGTGACCTCGCCCTGGGGTGCTGCCGCCAGCTGGTGCTCCACCGCCTGGGGCTGGCCCAGCGTGGCGTACAGCATTACCGCGAAAACTGGAATCAACAGCGCCACCACCACCGCGGTGCGCGTGGCGCGGCTCGGCGTTGCCACGGACTGTTCGGCCGATTGCTCCTCGTCGAGCGCGCGCCGTTCGATGTCGGTGCGGCTTTGCCGGTACTGCGCGGCATCGACATTGCCTGCGGACAGGTCGGCTTCCAGCGTCGCCAACTGCTCGCGCAGCACCTGCAGATTCACGCGCCGGGCATCCACTACCGCGGCCGATGCCGTGGCCGTGCCCGCCGTCTTGCGCCGCAACAGCGACGGCAACACCATGGCCAAAGCCAAGGCGATCAGGCCCACCATCCCCACCAGAAACATACTCATGCGAAAACGCCGGGGCGCCCCCAATAAATCGATACCTCCGGCCATTGCCGGACGCCAAACGATGCCAAGACCCCGCAGGTCATTTCGGCACCTCGCCGTCGCCAAGCAAGGCTCGCGCACGCCGCGCCTGGTCCTCACTCCACTCCTGTGCAAAAACACCGCGGCGGCGGCGGCGGATGTTCAAGGCCATCAGCACCGCAGCGACCACAAGCAACACAAAAGGGCCCAGCCACAACATGACCGTGCTGGCCTTGAGCGGCGGTCGGTACAACACGAAATCGCCATAACGCGCGACCATGAAGTCGAGAATCTGCTGCTGCGACTCGCCGGCCGCCAGCTTGAGCCGGATCTGCTTGCGCAGGTCGACCGCCAGATCGGCCTGCGATGCCGCGATCGTCTCGTTCTGGCATACCAGGCAACGCAATTCCTCGGCGATCTTGAGCACGCGCGCCTCAAGCGCCGGATCATTCGACATCGGCACGGCTTCCTTGGCCACGGAGCCGAACGCGGCCAGTGCCAGCAAACAAACCAGCAATGGCGCGCGCAGGTTTCGCCAGCCCCAAAGCGAGCGCTCAAGCACCGAGTTTCCTGACCAGCGGAATGATGGTGTCACGAAGTACCTCTGGGGTGACGGGGCCGATCTGCTTGAAGCGGATCACGCCCTGCTTGTCGATGACAAAGGTCTCAGGCACGCCATAGACACCAAAATCGATACCCACCAGACCCTCGGTGTCTGACAGGGAGCGTGTATACGGATCGCCGAATTTGTTGAGCCAGCCGATCGCGTCGGCGCGCTTGTCCTTGTAGTTCAGGCCGTACATCGGCACCACGCCCATCTTGGCGAACTCAACCAGCAACGGATGCTCGACCCGGCATGCCACACACCACGAAGCCCATACATTGAGGATCCAGACCTTGCCGCGCAGGTCCTGGGCCGACAGTTGCTGCTCCGGCGTATCGAGCAGCGGCAGACTGAAGGCCGGAGCCGGCTTGTTGATCAGCGGCGACGGCACTTCGCGCGGATTAAGGCCCAGGCCGACGGCAAGGAAACCCACCAGCACCAGGAACAATACCAGCGGAATGAGAAACTTCTTCATGTGGCGCTCGCATCCGTGCGTGCTGCGGCAACGCCCGCGCTCGGCATGGCACGCCCGACCTCGCCACCCGTGGCAGGCGCGGCCACCGGGCTGCGCGCGCGCACTTTGCGGTAGCGACGGTCCATCACGGCCAGCAGGCCGCCGAGCGCCATCAGCACGCAACCGATCCAGATCCAGTTGACAAAGGGCTTGTGGTGCAGCCGCACGCTCCAGGCTGTGGCACTGACCGGGTCCCCCAGCGCGATATACACGTCGCGAAACAAGCCGCGGTCGATCGCCACCTCGGTCATCGGCGAGCGGCTCACGTTGTAGACGCGCCGGTCGGGCGTGACCGTGGACACCACCGCATCATCGCGACGGATCGTCAGCGTGGCGCGCGAGGACTGGTAATTGGGACCCACCACATCTTCGACCTTGTCCAGGCTAACCTGGTAACCCGCCACGGTGGCGGTGTCGCCCGGCTCCATGCGCACGTCGCTTTCGCTGGTGAACCCGCTGACGATGGTGACGCCAACGACAAACACCGCCACGCCGAAATGCGCCAGCAGCATGCCATAAAAGCTGCCGGGCTGGGCGAGGAAACGGCGTGACCAGGACGGCGAAGAGTTCTCCTTGAGCCGGGCCACCAGTGCAACCACCACGGTGCTGGCAATCCAGACCGCCAGTGCCAGACCCAGACCAATCATCGGCGTCCACTTGCCAATCGCGAAAAAGGCCACCAGCGCGCTGGCTGCGCTGACGCCGAACGCCCAGCGCAACCGGTAGGCCAGGTCCGGCAGGCTGGCCTGGCGCCAGCGTGCGATCGGGCCGATACCCATCAGGAACAGCGCCGGCGTCATCAGCGGCACGAAGACGGTGTCGAAATAAGGCGGGCCGACCGACAATTTGCCCATGCCCAGTGCGTCGATGACCAGCGGATACAAGGTGCCCAGCAGCACCGCCGAAGCTGCGACCAGCAGCAACACGTTATTGGCCAGCAGCATCGACTCGCGCGAAACCGGCTCGAAACCACCACCCAGACCGACCCGCGGTGCACGCAGCGCGAACAGGGTCAGCGACCCGCCAATCACCAGTGCCAGGAATCCCAGGATGAAGATGCCGCGCGTCGGGTCGGTGGCAAATGCGTGCACCGAGCTGAGCACGCCCGAACGCACGATGAAGGTGCCCAGCAGCGACAGGGAAAAGGCAAGAATCGCCAACAAGGCCGTCCACATCTTGAAGCCGCCGCGTTTTTCGGTCACGGCCAGCGAATGGATCAAGGCCGTACCGACAAGCCAGGGCATGAAAGACGCGTTTTCCACAGGATCCCAGAACCACCAGCCACCCCAGCCGAGCTCGTAATAGGCCCAGAAGCTGCCCAGCGCAATGCCGACAGTCAGAAAACACCAGGCCACCGTGGTCCAGGGACGCGACCAGCGCGCCCAAGCCGCGTCAAGCCGACCCGACAGCAGCGCCGACACCGCAAACGCGAATGCCACGACAAAACCGACATACCCCATGTACAACATCGGCGGGTGAATCACCATGCCCGGGTCCTGCAACAACGGGTTCAGGTCGTTGCCATCGGCCGGCGGCGGAAACATACGCTCGAACGGGTTGGACGTGAGCAGCGTGAACAGCATGAAGCCACAGCTGATCAGGCCCATAACTCCCAGAACCCGCGCCACCATGCGATCGTCGAGTTGACGCGAGAAGATGGACACTGCCAGCGTCCAGCCACCCAGGATCAGCGACCACAACAGGATGGAGCCTTCATGGTTGCCCCATACCGCGGTCAGGCGGTAGATCAGCGGCAAGGTAGAGTTGGAGTGGTTCGCGGCCAACGCGACCGAGAAGTCGTTGACGACAAAAGCATGCGTCAGGCAGCCGTAGGCGATGGCCAGAAACAGGAACTGGCCGCGCGCCGAGGGCCGCGCCAATGCCATCCAGGCCGCATTGCCAGTCTGCGCGCCGATCAAGGGCAACACACTCTGGGTCAGCGCCATGGCCAGCGCCAATATCAAGGCCAGATGACCCAGTTCGTAGATCACGGTTTGACTCCAGCAGTGGATGGCGGGTTCGCCAAGGTGGACGTGGCCTGCTCCTTGTGCGCGGCAGCATTCTTCAAGGCCTCGGCCGCCTCCGGTGGCATGTAATTCTCGTCGTGCTTGGCCAGCACCTGGCTGGCTTTGAATACGCCGTCAGCACCCAGCTTGCCTTCGGCGACCACGCCCTTGCCCTCCTTGAAGAGGTCCGGCAGCAGACCGGTGTAGCTGACCGGAATCTTGTGTGCCAGATCGGTCACGGCAAATAACACGGTCAGGCTCTGGCCGTCGCGCTGGATGCTGCCCTCTTCGACCAGCCCGCCAATCCGGAAGCTCCGCTCACGTGGTGCCTCATCGGCCACCACCTGACTGGGACTGAAGAAAAAAACCAGGTTGCTCTGGAAAGCGCGCAGCACCAGCGCACTGGCAAGACCCAAGGCCGCCAATGCCAACACCACGGCCAGCGCCCGTTTGGTACGCGGTTTCATATCTGTACTCCTGCGTCAGGGTTGTCCAACCCGTCGTCGATATCGCCGCGCAACGCGTGCCGGCGCATGGCCAACAGGCCGATTTCGAGCGCCAGCACCGCAGCACACATCGCGAACGAGCCCCATACATAGAGGCCGTAACCGCCCATGGCAACAAATTCGGACCAGCTCGACCAATTCATGCACTACCTCTCAAGGGATGGCGCGCCGGGCGTACGCCGCAAACGAGACACGTCATGCTGCCACCGCCTTGCGCGCCCACAACGTATGGCGCTCACGCTCGAGGATGACGGTGCGCACGCGCACCAGCGACACGGCAATGCAATAGGCCCAGAACGCCAGACTCATGACCAGCATGCCGATCAGCATCGGCGGCGCCATGCTCGGGGCCTTGGTCAAGCTGACCGAGGCACCCTGGTGCAGGGTATTCCACCATTGCACCGAGAAATAGATGATCGGAACGTTGACCACGCCCACGATCGCCAGCAGGGCGGCGGACCGGTCGGCGCGCCGCGGGTCCTCGATCGCCGCATGAAGCGACATGTAACCGATGTAGAGAAACAACAACACCAGTTCGGACGTGAGCCGGGCATCCCAGACCCACCAGGTGCCCCAGGTCGGCTTGCCCCACAGGGCGCCGGTCCACAAGGCAATGAAGGTCATCCACGCGCCAGTGGGCGCCAGCGCCGTGGCCAGCATCGACGACAGACGCGAATTGAAGATCAACCCGATCGCCGCCCAGAACGCCATGGCCAGATAGACCACCATCGACATCCAGGCCGCCGGTACGTGGATGAAGATGATGCGATACGACTCACCCTGCTGGGCGTCTGTCGGCGCCACCAACAAGCCCAGGTAGAGTCCAACCGCGCACAGCACTACCGCGGTGATCGACAACCACGGCACCAGGCGTCCGGCCAGAACATAGAAATTCTGCGGCGCCGCGTATTTGAACCAGTTGATCCGAGTATCAGCCATGACGAATATAGGTAGCCTCTGAATTTACCCTAGTTGCCAAGGCTGCAGCGTCGATCGGGGTAATCCGTTGTGCCGCGCACGTCATTCCAGCGCAATCCGCAAGGCGGTGGCGGTGGCCCACGGCGCGCCGACCAGGGCCAGCACCAGAAACGCCAGCAACAGCGAGAAATGCCCGTCCACCGCCATGCCGGCGCGGCTCGCCTGCACCGCGGCCGTGCCGAATATCAGCACCGGGACACACAAGGGCAACACCAGCAGCGGCATCAGCACCGCGGCGCCACGTACGCCGACCGTCAAAGCCGCGCCAACGGCGCCAATCAGACTCAGCAGCGGGGTAGCGGTCAGCAAGGCCAGCACCAGCACACCGGTCGCCGGCCAGCCGAGGTCAAATTGCAGCGCCAGCAGTGGCGAGATCAGCGCCAGCAACAGACCCGAACTGATCCAGTGCGCCAGAATCTTGGCCAGCACGAGCAAAGGCAGCGGACAGGCCGACAGCAACAGCTGCTCCAGCGTACCGTCCTGGTAATCGTCGGCGAAAAGCCGCCCCAGCGACAACATGGCCGCCAGCAAGGCCGCCACGAACACCACGCCAGGCCCCATGGAGCGCAACAAATCGGGTTCGGGTCCGACGCCCAGCGGAAACAGGCTGGCCACGAGCACGAAGAACACCAGCACACTCAACGGGTCTGCGCGTCGGCGCAGCGCCAGGCGCAGGTCGCGCACCAACAATGCACGCATCACCTGCACCAGGCTGGCCGGGCGTACAGCGGCAACGTTGTCAGAAATCGCGTTCACTGCGTCATCCCAGTTCCAGGGGCACCAGCCGGTCGGCCATCGTGTCGAGCGCCACGTCCTGGTGACTGGTCAGCACGACCACGCCGCCGGTGTCCAGATGGGACGTTATGAGCCTACACAACCAGTCGGTGGCGGCGGTATCGAGTGCGTTGAAGGGCTCGTCGAGCACCCACAGCGGCACATCGCGGCACAACAACAGGCGCGCCAGCGCGACACGCCGGCGCTGCCCCTGCGACAATTGGCGCGCCGGAACCCGCCAGCGGCCCGGCAGGCCGGATTCAGTCAACGCCGCGCGGGCCTGCGCCGGGGTCACCACCAGTCCACCCAGCAGACACGCGGTCTGCAGGTTCTCTGGCGCCGTCAAATCATCCTTGAGCGCCGCCGCATGGCCCAGGTAAACCAGTTCCCGGCCCCATTGCCCGCCCAGGTCGGCAATACGTTCGCCGCGCCACAACACCTGGCCCTCGGCAGCCGGCAACAGGCCACACACAAGGCGCAGCAGACTGGTCTTGCCGGCGCCGTTGACACCGCGTACCCGCAGCAACTGCCCCGGGCCGAGCTGCAAATGCAGATGGCGGAACAAGGCGCGTCCACCCCGCTCGCAGGTCACGTCGCGGAGTTCCAGCAGGGCGGCCGAGTTGGGTTTCACAAAAAAAGACGAGGCGGGCGGACAGGTGTTGAAGGGCGCCATGTCGGCGTGTGCAGCGCGAAGCCACCCTGGCCCGCCACCCCACACGTCGACAAGCCCGGATTATCGGGGCGCCGCCGCTTACAAGCTTATGCCCTGGCGCTGCAACAGGTCGCCCACCAGTTCCAGACGCACCATCGGGTTGTCCAGCGCCATCAGGGTCTGCTGCATAGGCAGTGGTAAACCCATTAATTCGCACCAGCGGTTGGCAACCCAGCCGCAGTCGCCGAGCCGCAAAGGCGGCTGCAACGTCAAACGCAGCGCGGGATCGCCCTGCAACTGCAAGCGCTCGATCAGACGCTCCAGTGCGCGGGCGATCGGCAGCAAGTCGTCCGGCACCGGTGTCGGCAAATCATCCGGGTTTAGCTGCACATCGCCTACCCATAAACCGTGGCGCAGCTTCTCGCGCCGCGTGAGCGTGAAACGCTGCGTTCCGAGGCATCGGATCTCGATCAGGCCAGACTGCGGCCGCGTCAAATCGGTGATGGTTGCCAACGTGCCAATGTCATGGAAAGCCTCGGACACCATCGCAGCGCCGGCGGGATCGGCCGACGGCGCGCGCTGCACCTCCGAGCCCTGGGTCAGCGCAACCACGCCGAACGGAACGCCAGCCTTGTGACAGCGGCCGATCATGTCGAGGTAGCGCACCTCGAAAATGCGAAGCGGCAAAACGCCGCCGGGGTGCAGCACCGTACCCAGCGGAAATAAGGGGATCGATTCGATGGTCTGCACGTGCGACGTGGGCGCTGCGCTGGCCAGGGCAAGCGCGCGCCCGGCCAGTGCAGTCAACCCGTCTTCAGTTCTGCAGGGCGGTCTGCGGCTGGTCCGCCGCAACAATCGGCGCCAGCTGCGCAAGTGCCGCCGCCAGATGCGCCACCGTGCGCTCGCGGTTATGCAGTTTCTCCAGGCCGAACAGGCCGATGCGGAAACTCTGGTAATCGGCTCCCTCGTCGCATTGCAAGGGCACGCCAGCGGCCGTCTGCAGACCCAGTCCTAGGAACTTCTTGCCCGACTGGATGCCGGGGTCGTCGGTATAGCTGACCACCACGCCCGGTGCCTGGAAACCTTTGGCGGCTACGCTGGCAAAGCCATGGCGCAGCATCAGCGCACGCACCGCGTCACCCAGCGCCTGCTGCTCGGCATGGACCTTGGCAAACCCATAGTCGCGGGTCTCGAACATGACATCGCGCAGGCGCGTCAGCGCGTCGGTGGGCAAGGTGGCATGGTAGGCATGTGCACCGCCTTCATAGGTCTGCATGATCTGCAGCCATTTGCGCAGGTCGCAGGAAAAACTGGTGCTGGTGGTTCCCTCGATTCGGGCGAGGGCAAGCTCGCTGAGCATCACCATGGCGCAACACGGCGAGCTGCTCCAGCCTTTTTGCGGTGCGCTGACGAGTACATCGACGCCACACGCTTGCATGTCGACCCAGATCGTGCCCGAGGCGATGCAGTCGAGCACGAACATCCCGCCCACCTCATGCACCGCGTCGGCCACGGCGCGCAGATAGTCGTTGGGCAGGATCATGCCCGAGGCGGTTTCCACATGCGGCGCAAACACCACGGCGGGCCGGTGTTCACGGATGCTGGCCACCACCTCGTCGATCGGCGCCGGTGCGAACGGCGCCTGCTTGCCAACGCCGACGCGACGTGCCTTGAGCACCACGGATTCGGACGGAATGGCGCCCATGTCGAAGATCTGGGTCCAGCGGTAGCTGAACCAGCCGTTGCGGATCACCAGCACCTTCTGGCCGGTGGCGAACTGGCGCGCAACCGCTTCCATGCCGAAGGTGCCGCTGCCGGGAACGATCACGGTGGCATGGGCCTTGTAGACCTCCTTGAGCACACCGGAGATGTCGCGCATGACACCCTGGAAACTGCCGGACATGTGGTTGAGTGCGCGGTCGGTATAGACGACGGAAAATTCGAGCAGACCCTCGGGATCTACGTTGGGCAACAAGCCGGGCATGGTTGTCTCCTTTGGTCAAAGAATCATTTTGGCACGCCGCCCCGGATCCTGCCTGACCAATGCGGCTACCAGCTGTCGATGGCCAGGACAGCACCGTCGGGTCCAGGCCCGTCTCCGGCCGCATCCAGCGCCTGAACGATCCATTGCCGCGTCTGCGCCGGATCGATCACCGCGTCGATCTCCAGTGTGGTCGCCATGTTGATCGCACTGCCCTTGTCGTACTGTTCATCGACCAGCCGCTGGAACAATGCGTCGCGCGCTGCACCCTCGGGCGCGGCTTCGAGTTCCTTGCGGTAACCCAGTCGCACGGCACCCTCCAGGCCCATGGCGCCGAACTCGGCGCTGGGCCATGCCGCGATAGCCATCGGCACATGAAAGCCACCGCCAGTCATCGCCATCGCGCCCAGGCCGTAAGCCTTGCGCAACACGACGCATAGTAACGGCACCCGCAGATGCGCCGCGGCGATGAACATGCGACTCACATGCCGTACCTGGGCCTGTTCCTCGACCTGCGGGCCGACCATGAAACCCGGTGTATCGACCAGCGTGACGATGGGCAGGCCATGGGCGTTGCACAACTGCATGAAACGCGCGGCCTTGTCGGCGGCATCGGCATCGATCGCACCCCCCAGATGTTGCGGGTTGCTGGCAAGAAATCCGACCGCCCGGCCTTCGATACGGCCCAGCGCGGTATGGATACCGACACCGAAGCCGGACCGCAGCGCCAGCAGACTGTCGTCATCGGCCAGTCCGGCCATGGCCGCGAGACTGTCGTAAACACGCAGCCGGTTCTGCGGCACCACGTCGCGCAGCGCCAACGCGTCTGGCGCTACCCAATTGGCCAGCGTCCCCTGGAAGAAGGCCAGATACTGGCGCGCCCGCGCCACTGCCACGGCCTCGTTTTCAACCAGCACGTCGATCACGCCATTGGAATGTTGCACCGAAGACGGCCCGATCTGCTCGGGGCGGAACACGCCGAGACCACCGCCTTCGACCATGGCCGGCCCGCCCATGCCGATGTTGCTGCCCAGCGTGGCGATGACCACATCGCAGCACCCGAGCAGCGCAGCATTGCCGGCGAAACAACGCCCGGCCACGATGCCAACCACCGGCACACGGCCATTGAGGCGCGCAAAACGGGCGAAAGTCGCCACATGCAGGCCGGCCACGATCGGCATGTCGACGTCACCCGGGCGGCCACCACCACCTTCGGCGAACAACACCACCGGCAAACGGTTCTGCAAGGCGATGCCAAGCATGCGGTCGGTCTTCTGATGGTTGCGCATGCCCTGGGTGCCGGCCAGCACGGTGGCGTCATAGGCCATCACCACGGCGCTGGCGCGCTCGGCACCGAATACCGAGCCATTGACCTGGCCGATGCCGGTGACCATGCCGTCGGCCGGCGTGTTGCGCATCAGGTCGTCCGCATCGCGCCGCGTGGCTTGGGCGGCGACGGCCAGCGCGCCGTATTCGCGGAAGCTGCCCGGGTCGCACAGGTCGGCGATGTTTTCGCGTGCACTGCGCAAACCCTGGCCATGGCGTTTGTCCATGGCCGCCGGGCGGCTGGCATCCTGTATCAAGGCATGGCGCTCCAGCACCCGCTGCAAATCGGGTCGCACCGGACTTGTTGCCGCAACTGCGTCGGCCGCCGCTCTGGCAGGCTCCGCAGCCGCCTCGCACGCTGCCGCCAACAGCGCTGCTGTTGTCGAAACGGCCAGGGCAACTTCCGGGTCGATGTGCAGCAAGGCCTGGTCCAACTCCAGCAATTCCCCCGTTTGCGCCAGCAGCGCTTGCACCCGGCCGGCCACGGGCGCACGCAGTTCATGCTCCATCTTCATCGCCTCCAGGATCACCAGTACATCGCCAGCGCGCACGACTTCGCCAGCCTGGACTTGCCAGCCGACCAGTTGCGACTGCAGCGGTGATTTGATGATCAACATGGGGCCGATTTTGCGCCAGGCACAGCGCCGCTGGCTCGGGGGCTTTCGAAGTTTTACCCACTGGTAAACCCGGATGCCAATGCACTGCCGAAAGCGCAGAATCCGTGCTCCTGTGCGGTGCATTGCCACCTCTTGTTGGTGCACATCGCGCCACCATGGTGCTATCTTTTTTGCATCGCCATTGGGGTACTATTCCCACACCTTGTTTCTTGTTCACGTCCTGTTTGAGGAGAGTCAATTGAAAACCTTGTTCATCCGTTCTGCGGCCGCGCTGGCTGTTGCCGCCGCGTTTGCATTGCCTGTCACCACTGTGCTGGCAGCCACACCAAAAGACACCCTGGTCGTCACCTGGGCGATCGACGACATCATCACGATGGACCCGGCCGAATCGTTCGAGATCTCCGCAGGCGAAGTGATGGGCAACGCCTATGACCGCCTGCTGCGTTACGACGTGATGGACCCGTCCAAACTGGTCGCCGACGTCGCAACCAAGTGGAGCGTGTCTGCCGATGGCAAGACCTACACTTTCGAACTGCGCCCCGGCGTGAAATTCGCGTCCGGCAATGCGCTGACCGCCGAGGACGTGGTGTATTCGCTTCAGCGCGCCGTGATCCTGGACAAGACACCGGCCTTCATCCTGACCCAGTTCGGCCTGACCAAGGACAACGTCAAGGACAAGATCAAGCAGACCGGTCCGCTCACGCTGACGATGGAAACCGACCAGGCCTATGCGCCCACCTTCGTCTACAACTGCCTGACCGCCAACATCGCGTCCATCGTCGACAAGAAACTGTTGATGTCCAAGGAGGCCAGTGGCGACATGGGTTACGGCTGGCTCAAGACCAACTATGCCGGCTCCGGCCCGATGAAGATTCGTGAGTGGCGCGCCAACGAGGTCGTCGCACTCGAACGCAATGACAACTATTACGGCGAAAAAGCCAAGCTGGCACGTGTGATTTATCGCCACGTCAAGGAAGCCGCCACCCAGCGCCTGATGCTGGAGAAAGGCGACGCCGACATCGCGCGCAACCTGACGCCACAGGACCTGGACGCACTGGCCAGCAACAAGGACATCAAAACCACCAATACGCCAAAGGGCACGGTCTGGTATTTCAGCCTGAACCAGAAACACCCGATCCTGTCCAAGCCCGAAGTACGCGAAGCGTTCAAGTGGCTGGTCGACTATGACGCCATCGGCGCCACGATGATCAAGAACATCGGCGTCGTGCACCAGAATTTCCTGCCGGTCGGCCTGCTCGGCGCCAGCACCGAGAAGCCGTACAAGCTCGACGTCGAAAAAGCCAAGGCACTGCTGGCCAAGGCCGGACACCCGAACGGGTTCAAGATCACGATCGACATGCGCACCAGCCAGCCGATCCAGGGCATGACGGAAGCGATTCAGCAAACGCTCAAGCGGGCCGGCATCGAGATGGAAATCCTGCCCGGCGACGGCAAGCAGACGCTGACCAAATACCGTGCACGCCAGCACGACATCTACATCGGCGCCTGGGGAGCCGACTACTGGGATCCGCACACCAATGCCGACACCTTCGCACGCAATCCGAACAACGCGGACGACGCCAAGTCCAAGCCGCTGGCCTGGCGCAACGGATGGGACATCCCCGAGATGACCAAGAAGGCGGATGCAGCGGTTCTTGAGCGCGACGCGAACAAGCGCAAGGCCATGTACCTGGAGTTGCAGGCAGATCACCGCAAATCCAGCCCGTTCGTCATGATCGGTCAGCAGATCGAAACTGCGGCAATCCGCAGCGACGTGAAAGACTTCAAGATCGGCCCGACGTCTGATGCCACCTACATGTTCAAGGTCAGCAAGTAAACCTGCACTGACGATTCCGGTTTGAACACTGCAGTCCAATCGCCGCCCGGTCGTCCGGGCGGCGTTCGCCTATTGGCCGCCATGAAAGGCGGCGTCAACTTCCTGGGGGTCATCCTGTTGACCTACCTGGGTCTGCTCGCGGTGACGTTTTTCATCGGCCGTGTGATGCCGATCGACCCGGTTCTGGCCGTCGTCGGCGACCGGGCGCCAGAGCATGTGGTGCAGCGGGTGCGTGAAGAAATGGGGCTGAACAAGCCGCTCTATACGCAGTTCGGCATCTACCTGAAGAAGGTCACTACCGGCGACTTCGGCACTTCGGTGCTGACATCCAACCCGGTGATGACCGATATCAAACGCACCTTTCCGGCCACCATCGAACTGGCCACGCTGGGAATCATCATCGGGGCCGGCCTCGGCATTCCGCTGGGCGTCTGGGCGGCAGTACGGCGCGGAGGTATGGTCGACCAGATTGTGCGTGTGATGGGGCTGATCGGTTATTCGGTACCGATCTTCTGGCTCGGCCTGATGGGGCTGGTGCTGTTCTACGCCAAGCTGGGCTGGATTGCGGGGCCCGGGCGAATTGACGTTGCCTACGAATACTCGGTCACGCTGGAAAGCGGCTTTTTGCTGCTCGACACCGCTCGCCAGGGCCAATGGGACGCGTTTCGCAACGTGTTGTCGCACCTCATCCTGCCGGCGAGCCTGCTCGGGTATTTTTCGCTCGCCTATATCAGCCGCATGACGCGCTCGTTCATGCTCAACGAGCTGGCGCAGGAATACGTGATTGCGGCGCGGGCCAAGGGCTTGTCCGAGACCCGCATCATCTGGCGCCACGCGCTGCGTAACGCCATGGTGCCGCTGGTGACCGTGGTGGCCTTGTCGTACGCCGGGCTGCTGGAGGGCTCCGTACTGACCGAGACCGTGTTCGCCTGGCCGGGCCTGGGTCTGTACATCACCAACTCCTTGCAGAACGCCGACATGAACGCGGTGCTCGGCGGCACCATCGTGGTTGGCTCGATCTTCATCGGCCTGAACCTGCTGTCCGACTTGCTCTACAAGGTCCTCGATCCGCGTACCCGTACCCGATGAACAGTTCCACCACAACCGCCCCCAAGGTAAGCCTGCACGACTGGCTGATGTCCGAGCGGCCGCAATCGCGGCGTCAGGCTTCGCTGGGTCGCGCCTATGGCGCCTGGCGCACTTTTGCACACAACCGGCTGGCCATGCTGGGCCTGGCCATCGTCATCGCGCTGGTACTGGTGTCGATATTTGCCAACCAGCTGGCGCCGTATTCGCCGTACATCGGTGACCTGATGACGACACGCCTGTTGCCGCCATCGAGCGCACATTGGTTCGGCACCGACGACCAGGGCCGCGACATCCTGTCGCGCATCATCCACGGCTCGCGCGTCACCTTGTATGTGGTGGCGCTGGTGGCCGTGCTGGCGGCGCCGATCGGCCTGGTCGTGGGTACCGTGGCCGGTTACGCCGGTGGCTGGCTCGACGCGGCACTGATGCGTGTCACCGACATCTTTCTGGCCTTCCCGAGGTTGATCCTGGCACTGGCCTTCGTCGCGGCACTTGGCCCCGGTATCGAGAACGCGGTGATTGCGATTGCCATCACGTCCTGGCCGCCCTACGCCCGCATCGCGCGTGCCGAAACGCTCACGATCCGCCAGGCCGACTACATTGCCGCGGTGCAACTGATTGGCGCGTCGCCCTGGCGCATCGTATTGCGCCACATCATGCCGCTGTGCGTGTCCTCGGTCATCGTGCGCGTGACGCTGGACATGGCCGGCATCATCCTGACCGCCGCAGGCCTGGGCTTCCTCGGCCTGGGCGCGCAACCCCCCATGCCTGAATGGGGTGCGCTGATCGCCAACGGCCGGCTGTATGTGCTCGACCAGTGGTGGGTTGCCGCCGCACCCGGCGCCGCGATTTTCCTGGTGTCGCTGGCATTCAACCTGCTTGGCGACGGTCTGCGCGATGCGCTGGACCCCAAGGGGGTGAAATGAGCGCCGCGCCGGGCCGCTCCCAAGCAAGCTCGCACCGCAGCCCGCAGGGCGAAGGTATTCCTGTGAGCGCCGCGCCGGGCCGCTCCCAAGCAAGCTCGCACCGCAGCCGACGGGCGGAGGTACTCCCATGAGCATCATCGACAAGGCCATGGACAAGAGCCAGGCGGATGTACATGACCTGCCGCCACTGGACGAAAGCCTGCCGCTGGTCACGCGGGCCGAAACGCCGCCATCCCATAGCGCAGTGCCGGCTCCAGCGACACCGGTGAGAGCCGGTACGCCGGCCGTCGCCAACGGCGCAGATGCGCCAACAGCCGCTGCTGCGCCGGCAGCAGATGTTGCGGCCGAAGTACGCAACAGCGATCCGCCGCCGGTGACCGAATCGGCACCGGCCGTCACAGCTGACGAGCCGGCCCCGGTGCCGCCGGAGCCGGGCCGGATTGAACCCACATTTGCTTCTGCGCCGGCGAAGCAGCCGGTGCTGATCGTCGAAGACCTGCGCGTATCTTTTCCGAGTCGCGACGGCGGGCGCACCGAAGCGGTCCGCGGCGTGTCGTTCACGCTGGGGCGCGAACGCCTGGGCATCGTGGGCGAATCCGGCTCCGGCAAGTCGCAGACCGGCCGCGCGATCCTCGGACTGACCGCTCCGGAAGGCTTGGTCACAGCGAAACGACTGGAGTTCCACGGCACTGACCTGTTGCGCGCGTCGCCAGCCGAACGACGCGATCTGCGTGGCGGGCGCATTGCGATGGTGCTGCAGGACCCGAAGTTTTCGCTCAACCCGGTCATGACGATCGGCAAACAGATCACCGAGACGCTGCACGCCCATGGCCGCGTGTCCAGTCGCGATGCACGCACGCAGGCGCTGGCGGCTTTGGCTGCGGTGCAGATCGACCAGCCCGAGCGGGTCTACAAGCTGTATCCACACGAGGTCTCCGGCGGTATGGGCCAGCGCGCGATGATCGCCATGATGCTGATCGCCAATCCGGAGCTGCTGATCGCAGACGAACCCACATCGGCGCTGGACGTGACGGTGCAGCTGCAGGTGCTGGGCATTCTGGACGCATTGGTGATCCAGCGTGGCATGGGCTTGATCTTCATCTCGCACGATTTGCGCCTGGTATCCACCTTCTGCGACCGCATTCTGGTGATGTACGCCGGCAAAGTCGTCGAAGAAATCGCGGCCGGCGGCCTGGCCGATGCCAAGCACCCCTATACCCGCGGCTTGCTCAATTGCCTGCCGCAATTGGCCGACCGACGCCACCCATTGCCTACCCTGGACAGGCAGCCGGAGTGGGCACTGTGAATACAGGCATGACAACTTCTACCGGCGCGCCGAGCGTATCCGACGCAGCCGGGGCATCCGCATCACCTGGCACCGAAGACCATGTCGGCCTGGCCGTGAACGACCTGCGTGTCGTCTATGACGGGTTTGTTGCTGTCGACAACACCACGCTGCAGGTGGCGCCGGGCGAGAGTTTCGGCATCGTTGGCGAATCCGGCTCCGGCAAATCCACTGTGTTACGCGCCATCTGCGGCCTGGCGCCGCTGGCGTCGGGCAAGGTGCAGCTGATTGCCGCAGGCGCAGGCGGCAAAGTCTTGCCGGCGCCCGGCAGCAAAGCATTTCGCCGTCTGGTGCAGATGGTGTTCCAGGATCCCTACGGCTCGTTGCATCCGCGCCAGACGGTCGACCGCATCTTGGCTGAACCACTGGCCATCCACGGCATTGGCGATGCCGAAACCCGTATCGAGCGTGCGCTCGACGAGGTCGGTCTGGGCAACGGCTTTCGCTTCCGGTACCCGCACCAGCTCTCCGGCGGCCAGCGCCAGCGTATTGCCATTGCGCGTGCGCTGATCCTGGAGCCGCAGATCATGTTGCTCGACGAACCCACCTCGGCACTCGACGCATCGGTACAGGCCGAAGTGCTCAATCTGCTGGAAGACCTGCGCGCCAAACGGGGACTGACCTTCATCATGGTCAGCCACGACCTGGCCGTGGTGACCCATATGTGCGAAAAACTGATGGTGATGCAACGCGGCCAGACCGTGGAACTGCTATCGTCGGCCGACCTTGCGGCGCACCAGGTGCACCAGGAATACACGCGTAACCTGATGCGTGCCTCGGCCGGCTTCAGCCGCGAAGCCGTGGCCGACTGAAGCCGATCTCCGATCCGCGCAGTGCGGATCGGGGGCTACCGCACTGCACCCATTGCGCCAACGACCGTGTGATATCCAACCCACTTGAGGAAAACAACATGATCCACTGGGAAGCCCACGCCTGCCTGCCGCTGCATCCGCAGGCCGACTTTGCACCAATCGACCGCCTGCGCGCTGCGGGCGTGCATTACGTGTCGATCAACATCGGCATGGACATGAACCCGTTGCCACAGGTGATGGAGGTCATCGCCGGATTTCGCGCCACCATCGCCGCGCACCCGGAAAAGTACCGGATGGTGGCCGGGCTTGATGACATCCAGACCGCCAAGGCCGATGGCTGTATCGCCATCGGTTTCGACCTCGAAGGCGCGATGCCGCTGCTCGAACAACCCGACATGGTGGCGCTGTACAAAAGCCTGGGAGTGCACCAGATGCACCTGGCCTACAACCGTAACAACAGCGTGGCCGGCGGCTGCCACGACACCGAGCAAGGCCTGACGCCACTGGGTCACAAGGTGGTGGCCGCGATCAACGCCGCCGGCGTATTGATGGACTGCTCGCATACCGGACGCAAATGCAGTCTGGACATCATGGCGGCATCCAGCGCACCGGTCATCTTCAGCCATGCGAATCCGCTGGCGCTGGTCGAACACGGGCGCAACATCACCGACGAGCAGATCAAGGCCAGCGCCGCCACCGGAGGCGTCATCTGCATCAACGGTGTGTCGATCTTTCTTGGAACCGACACCCCCACCGCCGTGGATGTGGCGCGCCATGCCGCTTATGTAGCCGACCTGGTCGGTGTCGAACATGTTGGCATCGGCCTGGACATCAGCTTCAGCCAGAGCGAACTCAATGACACGCCACCCGGCGACTATGACGCGACCTACTGGTGGCCCAAATCGGCCGGCTACGACCGTGCCATTACGCGCTCAAGCTACCCTCCGATCGAAAGCTGGCGCGAACTGTCGGCCGAGCTGCAACGTACGGGCATGACGGCGGATGAAGCGGCGCTGGTGATGGGCGGGAACATGATGCGGGTGGCGAAACAGGTTTGGGGGTGAGGGGGGTTCTGCCGAACTTCCCTCCAAAGTCAGGTGCACCCGATCTCGGCAAAACGATCTACTGCGTCGTCGCGGGCGAGTCGGGTGTTGGTGCGGGAACTGACTCCATGCTTTGTGGTCGCCTCATCCGCAAGGCCTGGTCCACTGGCGTCGCGCAATAACCGGATCGGACCGGTGTTGGCCGACCGGCCTCGCCGCGACCGGCAATCGTGGTTACGCCTGAGCCGGGCCACGCCTGGGTCTGCAGCACGCCACAATCCACCCATGCATCGCCACCGTACGATCCGCCTCGCAATGCCCGGTGAGGCACAAGCCATCGCAGCCATGTCGCGCGACTGGATCGAACACGGTCTGGGTTGGAGCTGGACGGCGGCGCGCGTGTCGCAGGCTGTCAGCGACCCGTCGACCAATGTGGCCGTGCTGGCCCAGGGTGATCAGCTTGAAGGCTTCGGCATCATGCAGTACCTGGATGACGACGCGGCACATCTGGTATTGCTGGCGGTGTCACCCGTACTGCGCCATCAGGGTATGGGGCGGCAATTGCTGGCGTGGCTGGAGCAATCAGCATACGTGGCCGGCTCAACTTCAATCCGACTCGAATGTCGGGCGGACAACATCAATGCGATTGCGTTCTACCGGCACCTGGGCTATCGCCAGGTCGATACGGTCAAGGGATATTACGAAGGCCGCGTCAATGCGGTGCGACTGCTCAAGCAGCAGGTGGCACGGCAACCCTGAGTCGCGTCAATGGGTGTCGAGCCGCGCAAACAGCTGCGCGCCCGCGGCCACGGGAACATCCGATAACCTGATCAGCTCCACGAGTTTTCCGACCGCCAATTGCGCCGCCGCATCGTCGGCTGCATGAACCACGGCCAGCGCATCACCTGCGCGCACCTGAGCGCCCACAGCCAGCACCTCGCTGAACCCGACCCGGTGGTCGATCCGGTCCGAGGCCTGGCGCCGCCCGCCACCGAGTGCAATCACCTGCAGGCCGATGTCACGGGTGGCGACCTCGCCGACCCAGCCGTCGCGGGCGGCCGGCACCGGCAGGCATACCGGCGCAGCCACGAGGTACTCACCGGCGCGATCAACAAAATCCGCCGGGCCTCCCAGTGCCGCGACCATGCGCGCAAACTGCTCCAACGCAGAACCGTCATCCAGCACACGGGTGATGCGGGTGATGGCGTCGTCATGGTCGGTCGCCAGTTGGCCCAATACCAGCAGTTCGGCGCACAAGGCCTGCGTCACGGCCAGCAAGCGTGGTTCGCGCCGCTTGCCGCTCAGAAATTCCAGCGCTTCCCAAACCTCGACGGCATTGCCGCAGCTGTGTCCCAGCACCTGGTTCATGTCGGTGATCAGGGCCCGTGTCGGCAAGCCCGCGCCATTGGCCACCGATACGAGCGACTGCGCCAATGCCTGCGCCATCTCCGGTGTGGCCGCAAACGCGCCATTGCCGACCTTGACATCGAGCACCAGCGCCTGCAGGCCGGCTGCGAGTTTCTTGGACAGGATGCTGGCGGTGATCAGCGCAATGGACTCGACTGTGGCCGTCACGTCGCGGATCGCATACAGGCGGCGATCGGCCGGTGCCAGGTCGGCGGTCTGGCCCACAATGGCACAACCGGCATCACGCAAGGCCTGGCGCAAGATGCCGATGTCCGGCGCCGTCTGGTAGCCAGGAATACTGTCCATCTTGTCCAGCGTGCCACCCGTGTGGCCCAGGCCGCGGCCGGAGATCATCGGAACATAAGCGCCACAGGCTGCCAGCATGGGTGCCAGCATCAGGCTGATCTTGTCGCCGACGCCCCCTGTCGAATGTTTGTCGAGGATAGGGCCGCCCAGGTTCTGCGCCGCCCAATTCATGACACTGCCAGAGTGCGTCATGGCCTGCGTCAGCGCGACGGTCTCGTCCGTGGACAAGCCATTGAGAAATATCGCCATGGCCAGCGCTGCGGCCTGGCCTTCGCTCCAGCCGCCATCGACCAGCCCCGTGACGAAAGAGTCGATCTGAACCTGGTCCAGCACGCCACCGTCGCGTTTGATACGGATGATTTCCTGGGCCAGCATCTGTCAAAAACTCAATCGTTCAACCGATCGGCGTGGCGCTCGCCGCAGTACCTGCGCCCTTCGGTTTACGGTGCGCGCTTGCTTCGGAGCGGAGCGGCGCGGCGCTCATACAAGTCCCAGGTGCTCCGGCCCGAAACTGTGTGGCAGCAGTTGCTCGAGCGTGAACGACGCGCGTACCCCACCGGCACCTGCAATCAGCACCGGCGTATCGGGTGCGGCAAACTCGAGGATCTTCTGGCGGCAACCGCCACACGGTGTGACGAGTGCGTCACCAGGGCCCATGACCAGCACTGCCCGCGCACGACTGCCACCGGCAAGCACCATGGCGCTCAAGGCGCCGGCCTCGGCGCACAGACCTTGCGGGTAAGCAGCGTTCTCGACATTGCAGCCGCTATGGATCTGGCCGTTTTCATCGAGCACGGCAGCGCCCACATGGAACTTCGAATACGGCGCATATGCCTTGGCCATCGCCGCACGGGCGGCAGCCAGCATCGCGTCCTGCTCGAGTGGGGTCAAAGCGACATGGGTTGTCATGGAAATCAACGTTCCTTCAGATAAGGCTTGCCCAAGGCCTGCGGAGCGATCGTGCGGCCAATGAAACCGGCCAGCAGGATGACGGTCAGCAGATAGGGCAAAGCCTGGATCAGTTGCACCGGCACCTGCCCGATACCCGGCAACGCAACACCTTGCAGGCGGATCGCCACCGCATCGAGAAAGCCGAATAGCAGGCAGGCCCAGAACGCCTTTACCGGATGCCATTTGCCAAAAATCAGGGCTGCCAATGCCATGAATCCGCGCCCGGCTGTCATGTTGGGCACAAAGGCAGCGTTTTGCGCCAGCACCAGATAACTCCCGGCAAGGCCACACAACATGCCGTTGAGCGTGAGCGCTGCATACCGCATGCGCGCGACGGACACGCCCGCGGCGTCGACCATGTGCGCGTTCTCGCCGACCGCGCGCAGGCGCAGGCCGAATCGGGTGCGGAACATCAGCCACCACACCGCCGGCACCAGCACCAGAGCGACATACACCATGATGTTGTGGCTCAGCAGGCCCTGACCGAGAACGGTACCCACCACGGGCACGTCCTGCAAAGCCGAAACCACACCCGGCATGACCGCCTGCAGGCGCACCTCGTTGCTCACCGACGGCGTCTGGCCGCCCTGCGCAAACCAAGCGATGCCCAGCACCGTTGTCATGCCCACGGCAATGATGTTGATGGCCACTCCCGAGACCACCTGGTCGCCACGGTGGCTGACGCAGGCAAAACCGTGCAGCCACGACAGCAGCACCGTAGTGCCCATGGCAATCACCAGGGCGATCGTGGTGGAGCCGAAAGTGACACCCGCCGCGCCGGCCGCAAAAGCGGCGAACAGCATCTTGCCCTCCAGCCCGATATCAATGACACCGGAGCGTTCCGACAACAGACCGGCCAGCGCACACAAAATCAGCGGCGTCGAGACACGCAGCGTCGACGCGATGAGCGAGCCGATCATGGCTTCATCCATGGGCCGCCTCCTTGTCTGACGCCGCGTTGTTCGCACTGCCCCGTACCATGTAAACGATCCGTGCAACGGCCGGCGCCAACACGTACGCCATGGCACCCGAGAACAACACGATGAAACCCTGCAGCATCACTACCATGTCGCGGCTGAATCCACGCACCTCGAAACTCACCTCGGCACCGCCCTGGAACAAGGCGCCGAACAGCAGGCTGGCCAATACGATGCCGAACGGGTGGCTGCGCCCCATCAGCGAAACCGCAATGCCGGTGAATCCTGCGCCACTCACGTACTCGAGCATCAGCCGACCATTGACACCGGCAACCTCATTCATGCCGACCATGCCCGCCAGCGCACCCGAGACCCCCATCGCCAAAATAACCTGGCGTTTCGGATGAATACCCGCATAGGCCGCGGCTCGCGCGCTGGAGCCGGTGGCGCGCAACTCATAACCGAATCGTGTGTGCCACAAAAGAAAATACACGCCGACGGCCGCCAGAACCGCAAGGAACACACTGGTGTTGAGCGGCGAGTTGGGCCACTCGACACCCATCCATTCCAAGAACGTGTGCATGCTGGGCAACTTGGCCGATTCGGCAAATGGCGCACTCTCGACCGACATGTTGCCAGGCACCTTGAGGTGGTTCACCAGCAGGTAAACCAGCAGGCTGCTGGCCAGAAAATTGAACATGATGGTGGTGATCACCACATGGCTGCCGCGGTAAGCCTGCAGGTAACCCGGCACCGCCGCCCAGACCATGCCGAAAAAGGCGCCTGCCAGCAGCATCAGCGGCAACATCAGCCAGACCGGCAAACTGGCTGACAACCACAAGGCCACCAGGCCGGTGCCCAGACCACCCATGATGGCCTGGCCTTCACCACCGATATTGAACAGGCCACCATGAAACGCCACTGCGACCG
This sequence comes from Burkholderiales bacterium, assembly GCA_038326025.1. GTDB lineage: Bacteria > Pseudomonadota > Gammaproteobacteria > Burkholderiales > Burkholderiaceae_C > CAISIP01. The sequence continues at coordinate 32,302 of JBBQJP010000010.1, read as the reverse complement.
CCAGCCCGGTGAACACAAAGGTGGTCGCGTAATAAAGCGTGTAACTCAGTCCGCGCGGGGTGCCGAACGCACCATGCACCAGCACCATGATCACTTCCAGCGGGTTCTGCCCCACCAGCCAGACCATGACACCGGCCGCCAGCAAGGCCATCGCCAGGTTCACCACCGGCAGCAACACGAGATCGGCCCACCGGGGCAACTGCTGGTTGGTCATGCTGGCTTCTCCGCTGCAGGCACGGCGGCCTTGCCACGACCACCGCCGATCATCAGCATGCCCAGCGCTTTTTCGTTGCACTCGGCGATCGGCAATTCCCCGGCCACATGACCCTGGTTCATGACGATCACCCGGTCTGACAAAGCCAGGATTTCATCCAGTTCGCTGGACACGACCAGCACCGCACAACCGGCGTCGCGCATGGCGCGCAGCTGCGCGTAGATGAATTCGATTGCGCCGATGTCGACGCCGCGTGTCGGCTGGCCGACCAGCAGCACCTGGGGTGACTGACCGAGTTCGCGTGCCAGCACCAGCTTTTGCTGGTTGCCACCGGAAAAACTCGCGCACAACAGATGCGCGTCACGCGGGCGCACATCAAAACGTTCCATCATGTCGGTGGTCGCTGCCTGCATCTGCGCACGCTGCATCCATCCGCCATGGCAATATTGCGCCAGCGTCTGGTACCCGAGCACGGCCGACTCCCAGGCGGCAAAACTCATCACCAGCGCACGTTCGTGGCGATCTTCCGGCACATGGGCCACGCCCAGCGCACGTGCCGTGCGCGGATCGATCCAGGCGCCAGCGTCGAACTGACGCTCTGCCACGCGCAAGTGGCCCTTCTCCGGCGCCAGCAGACCTGACAGCACCTCGAGCAATTCGCTTTGCCCATTGCCGGATACGCCGGCGACACCGACGATTTCACCCGCCTTGAGTTCCAGTGCCAGGTCGTGCAGGCGCACCACCCCCATTTCGTCGCGCACATGGATGCCATGGGCCCGCAGCAACACCGCGCCTGGCGGCTTATCACTCTCGTCGACGCGGCCCATCTGAACCTTGCGACCGACCATGGCCTCGGCCAGGCCTTCGATCGTGGCCGAGGCGATCGCCACCTCTTCCACCACGCGTCCGCCCCGCATCACCGTGACATGGTCACACAGCAGCATGACTTCCTTGAGCTTGTGCGTGATCAGCAGGATGGTGGTGCCCTGCTCGCGCAACAGTGTCAGCACACTGAACAACTGCTCGGTCTCCTGCGGCGTCAATACGGCCGTAGGTTCGTCCAGGATCAGCACCTTCGCGCCACGGTACAAGGCCTTGAGAATTTCCAGCCGCTGCCGATCACCCACCGACAGATCACCGACCAGCGCATCGAGCGCGACCTTCAGTCCGGTCGACTCCATCAACTCGGTCAGCCGGCTGCGCACGACCGCCTCTGCCTTGTGCAGCAGCACATGCGGCTCGGCACCGAGCATCACGTTCTCGAGTGCGGAGAGCGTCTCCACCAGCATGAAATGCTGATGCACCATGCCGATGCCCAGCGCGATGGCCTCGTGCGCGTTGCGGATCGCCACGTCCTGGCCAAACACCTTGATCGAGCCGCTGTCACTGGTGTAGAACCCGTACAACACCGACATCAACGTGCTCTTGCCCGCGCCGTTCTCCCCCACGATGCCATGCACCGTGCCAGCAGCCACGCGCAGGTTCACATCCGCATTGGCCTGCACCGGGCCAAAGCGCTTGCTGATACCGAGCATCTCGACCGCCAGGGCAGGTGTCGGAGCGGTCGCCATCAGTACTGGTTAAGCGTTAACAAGCGCTTTGAGGTGTTGCAGATTTCGTAGCGAGCGGGTCGAGGTGGCACCGAGGAGCGGAACCGTACAAGCGTACGGTGAGCACCGCAGGCGCCAGATCGGCCCGCGCAGTAGAAAGATGCAATACCTCAATAGGAAAATGTGGCTTTGCCACTTTTCCTGCTCCCTGGGGACGGGAATGACGAAGTCATTTCCTTGGGGGCTCAGTATTTGCAAGCGTTATCGGCCATGTAATCCGCGACCTTGATCTTGCCGGAAATGATGTCGGCCTTGGCGGCGTCGACCTTCTTCTTCATATCGGCGCTGACCAGCTTCTCGTTGTTCTTGTCGAGTGCGTAGTCGACACCACCTTCTTTCAGGCCAAGCACCGACATGCCGGGCTTGTGGTTTTTGGACACGTTGTACACGGCAACGTCAACGCGCTTGAGCATGGACGTGAGCATGGTTCCAGGCTGCAGGTGGTTCTGGTTGCTGTCCACACCAATGGCCAGTTTGTTGCCGTCCTTGGCGGCCTGGTAGACACCCATGCCGGTGCCGCCAGCGGCAGCGAAGATGACATCGGCGCCCTTGGCGAACTGGGCCTTGGCCAGTTCACCACCCCGCGCCGGATCATTCCAGGCTGCGCCGGTGGTACCGGTCATGTTGCCGAAGGTTTCGACCTTGGGGTTGGCGTACTTGGCGCCCTGCTCATAACCACACTGGAACTTGCGGATCAGCGGGATGTCCATGCCACCGACAAATCCGACCTTGCCGGTCTTGCTGGCCATGGCGGCCATCATGCCAACCAGGAAGCTGCCTTCCTGCTCCTTGAACACGACCGACTGCACATTGGGCAGGTCGACCACCATGTCGATGATGGCGAAATTGAGTTTGGGGAAATCCTTGGCCACCTTCTCGATGGCGCTCGCCTGGCTGAAACTCATCGCGATGATCGGGCTGGCGCCTTTTTCGGCCATGCGCCGGATGGCCTGCTCGCGCTGCGCTTCGTTGGTCACCTCGAACTCGAGGTAGTTCTTGCCGGTTTCCTTCTTCCAGCGCTCCATGCCGTTGTAGGCGGCTTCGTTGAAGGACTTGTCGAACTTGCCGCCCATGTCGTACACGATGGCGGGTTCGGCCATGACCTGCAGGGTCGCGGCCATTGCAACAGCCAGAACGCCGAGTTGGGTGTGAAGTTTCATGATGCGGCTCTTTCAATCAAGGTTGTGATGCAAAAACATACTTCACGAGCTTACGCCCGCGCCCGCGCAACCACCATCCGGATATTCCCGATAGGCGTCTTGCCGCCTCAGCGGCCCGTCGGCGGTGCCTTGAACAGATCATAACCACCCAGACGGGCGATCTGCACCGCAATCCCGCTGGCCAGGCGGGCGTTGTTGAGCACCAGTTCGATATTCGTGGCCAGGCTGTCGCCACCGGTCAGTTCGGACACCCGACCCAGTAGAAAGGGCGTGACCTCCTTGCCGCTGATGTGCTGCGACGCGGCTTCCTTCAACGCCTGTTCAATTGCGCTATCGATGCGCGCGCGCGGCATCGAAAAGGCCTGCGGCACCGGGTTGGCCACCACGGCGCCACCTTGCAGGCCCATTGCCCATTTGGCGATCAGCGCCTGCGCAATGTCCTGTGCCGAATCGAGCCGGTAGTCGACCATGCTGTCGCTGTCGACGGTGTAAAACGCCGGCAGCCGATCGGTCTGGTAACCGATGACCGGCACGCCGTGTGTTTCCAGATATTCCAGCGTCAGCGGCAAATCGAGAATCGACTTGGCGCCCGCGCACACCACCGCAACGTTGGTGCGGGCCAGTTCCTGCAGATCGGCAGACACGTCAAAACTTTGCTGCGCGCCGCGGTGCACGCCGCCGATACCGCCGGTGGCAAACACCCGGATGCCCGCCATCGCCGCAATGATCATGGTCGAGGCCACGGTGGTGGCGCCGATGCCGCCGCTGCGCACGATGAACGGAAGGTCGCGCCGGCTGACCTTGGCCACGGCCGTGCCCTGGCGCCCGAGGTCCTCGATCTGCTCCCGATGCAGCCCGGCCTTGAGCCGGCCGCCCACCACGGCGATGGTGGCCGCAATCGCGCCGTGGTCGCGGATCTCCTGCTCGACGCGCAGCGCGGTGGACACATTCTGCGGGTACGGCATGCCGTGCGAAATGATGGTGGACTCCAGGGCCACCACCGGTTTTCCGGCGGCCAGCGCCTGGGCCACGTCGGGGTGGATATCGAGATACGGGTTCATGGTTTTGGCCGCTAGGGCTCCTGGTTCAAAGAAAAAGAAGATGGGTCGATAGCGGATTGCGCCAACACCAGCTGCTGCACGGCCGCCACCGACAGGCTGACATGATTGGCTTGTGGCGCGGCCAGCGTCATGGCAGCGCAGCCGCTGGCAAAAACAATGGTCCTGGCCAGTGGATCGCCTTGCAGATGACCATGGAGAAGCCCGGCCATCATGGCGTCGCCGGCGCCTGTGACATTGACCATGTCTGCTGCAAGTGCCGCCTGCCAGCCGCTGGCGCCGTCACGTTCGCTCCAGTACACACCACGCTCGCCCAGACTGAGCACGACATGGCGCACACCCCGATCGTGCAGCCAGAGCGCAGCCAACACCAGGCCGGAATCATCTGCGACCGGAAGGCCGGTCAGCGCCTGCGCCTCGATTCGGTTTGCCTTGAGCGTATGCACCTGGCCCAGCCAGGGCAACAGGCGACGGCATTTGAACGCGGACACCGGTTCGGCGAAAACCGATTCGGCATGGGCATGGCCGAAGATCCAGCCCAATGCGGCCTCGGACAGATTGCAGTCAACCAGTACCGCCCGGGCATGGCGCACGCGGCCCGCAACATGGGCCAGGCGCTCGGGCGTGATCTGCTCCAGGATGGCCATGTCGTTGAGCGCCATCGCCATGTCGCCGTCCGGACCATGCAACGACAGATAGGTCGAGGTGGCCTGCGCATCCAGCACCAGGCAGCCCTGCACATCAACACCCGCGCGGCGCGTGCTCTCCAACAACCGGGCGCCGAAAAGGTCATCGCCGACCGCACTGATCAATCGCACATCATTGCCCAGCCGCGCCAGGTTTTCTGCCACATTGCGCGCCACGCCACCTGGCGCACAACGGATCTGGCCGGGCGTGGAGTCATGCGGCACGAGGGCATGTGCGCTGCTGCCGGCGATGTCCATATTGGCCGCACCGATGGCCAGCACGAACCCCTGCTCGGCCAGCACATATCCGCGCCCCAGCACCAGCCCCTTGCGCACCATTTGCATGATGTGGCCCGCCGCCGCCGCCCGACTGATGCCCAGTCGCTCGGCCAACGCCTGCTGGGCGATCAGCGGTTCATCGCGCAAGATGTCGAGGATTTCCTGTTCGCGGCCGGTCATATCAACAAATGTTTGGTTGCTTGTCTTGTGTTTGATTGTAGGCCGCCACATCAGGCCCGGACACTGCTTGCTCGCGGGCACCGGGCCGCAAAAGCGGTTGCGCCGCAGCGCTGAACATGCGGGCACGCGCCCCGATGCACCCATTGGCGATCAACGCAGGTCGGCGTTATCGCGGCGACAATTCGCCCATGTCTTTTCCCCCGTCATGGCATCCGGTAGTCGCCGCGGAACTGCTGCGCGAAGGTGAGAACGCCATCGCAACCCTGTTAAACGACCGGCCGCTGGCCTTGTGGCGCAGCGCCGGCGGCAGCGTGCAGGCCTGGGAAGACCGCTGCCCGCATCGCGGCGTGCCGCTGAGCCTGGGCCGGGTCCTTGGCGACAGGCTGGCCTGTGCCTATCACGGCTGGCAATATGCGGCGCAGGACGGGCGCTGTGTCGCCATTCCTGCGATGCCGAACCAAGCTGTTCCGGGCAAGGTCTGTGTCCGGACTTATCCGGCGCAGGAGCACCAGGGTTTGGTCTGGGTTCAGCCGGCGCATACCGCGGACGGCGCGCCGCCGCCTGACCTGCAAACACCGGCAGGACACTTTCTGCGATCGCTCGAAGTCGAGCGCCCGATCGACCAGGTCGAGACGGCACTTGTCGATGCCGGCTTCGTGCGGCCAGCTCCCCATACGTGGCACGGCGCACTGGACGACTCGCCGATTCGCCTTTTTGCCCAGGCCGCGTCGACGCAGTGGTGCATGTTGCATCTGTTCGCGGCACAGGCGCCGGCCGAGACGCAGCGCAAGCCACTTTTCGCCGCGATACGCGCCTTGCGCACGGCGCTCGAGTCCGGCAAGGAGCGCTGAGACCATGCCGTTTTGCACCGATGATCCGAATGTCCGCAACGACTGGCTGACCATTGGCGCGGCGCGCGCACTGGACGGCCATACGCACCAGCAGCCTTGGACGACCCGGCTGCTGGACAACGACTTGGCGGCGTGGCGCGATACGCACGGCCAGGCCGTGGTGCAGGCCGACGGTGTGCGACTGCCGACATTGGAACGGTATGGTTACCTCTGGGTGTGTACCGGCGACAAACCCCAGCGCCCCTTGTTCGAGTTGCCGGAATACGCCGAGCCGGGTCGGCACATCGTCGACTGTGGCGGCATCGGGGTGGCCACGTCGGGGCTGCGCGTGATCGAAAACTTCCTCGACATGGGGCATTTCCCGTATATCCATACCGGAACCCTGGGCCGGGTGCCCGATACCGAGGTCGCACCCTATCGCACCCAGATCGACGCCACCACCGGAGAAATCTGGGCACTCGACTGCCAATTTTTCCAGCCGCAGGCATCGGCCTCGGCGTCGGGCGGCATCGATGCCCAATACCGCTATCGGGTGATGCAACCATTCACCGCAGCACTGTACAAGTCTTCGCCCAATCGCTCGGACGCGCAGGACGTGATCGGCCTGTTCGTGCAGCCGCTGGACGACGAACACGTGATCGCCCACGTGCTGCTGGTGTATTACGAAAACCAGCTCAGCGATGCCCAGATGATCGCGTTTCAGCACATGATCTTCGGCCAGGACAAGCCCATCCTGGAGAGCCAGCGCCCGCGTCGGCTGCCGCTGCATGGGCCGCTCGAAGCCCATATGCGCTGCGACCTGACCTCGGCCACCTACCGACGCTGGCTGCGCCAGCGTGGCATGGGCTTTGGCGTGCACCTTGAGGCGTCGCCATGATCCGGCTGTACGACTACGAACTTTCGGGCAATTGCTACAAGCTTCGGCTGCTGCTGCACTGGCTCGGCCTGGACTGTGAACGGATACCGGTGGACTTCCACCCGGGACGCGAACACCGCTCCGCTTTTTTCCTGCAGCACATCAACCCGCTGGGCCAGTTGCCGGTACTGGCGGACGGTGATTTCCTGCTGCGCGACGCCCAGGCCTGCCTGGTCTATCTGGCGAGCCGCTACGACACGCGCCAACAGTGGTACCCCGACGATGCCCAAACCCGCGGACGCATCACGACGTGGCTGGCCACGGCTGACGACCTCACCCGCAGCGTCGCCGCGGCGCGCCAGCACTACAGTTTCGGACTGGACGCCGACATCCCGCGTTGCGAAGCCCTGGCCCACACCACGCTGCGCCTGATGGACGACACGCTGGCCGAGTTGCAGGCCGGCACGTCGCCATGGCTCGCGGGCACGACGCAGCCGAGCATTGCCGACATCGCCTGCTTTCCATATGCTGCGTTGGCGCCCGAAGCCCGCATCGACCTGCGCCGCTACCCGGCGCTGCAGCGCTGGATCCACGCCATGCGCCACCAGAGCGGTTTCATCGCGATGCCCGGCATTCTTGACCCGTCTCTGTAGCCACCTTCAGACGCTGGCGCCGGCATCGAGCGGCAATACGGTCGTGCTCTTGATCTGCTCCATCGAGAACGCCGACGACACGCCCGACAAGCCGACCTGGCGGATCAACTTCTTGTAGAAGCGGTCGTATCCGTCGATGCTGCTGGTCACCACCTTGAGCATGTAGTCGACATCGCCGCTCATGCGGTGGAACTCCATCACCTCGGGCATGGCCGTGACGATCGCGGCAAAACGCGCCAGCCATTGTTCGTCATGCTGCGTCGTGCGCACGCTGACAAACACCGTCACCGGCAGACCCAGCTTCTTGCGATCGAGCATGGCCAGACGTGCGGTGATGTAACCCTCATCCTGCAGCCGCTTGATGCGCTTCCAGCACGGCGTGGGCGACAAGCCCACCACTTCGCCGAGTTGCGCCATGGACTGGGTGGCATCGCGCTGAAGCGCATCGAGGAGCTGAATATCGGTCTTGTCGAGCACGTCATTCCCTAAAATCATCAATTAGAGAAATGGTATTTCAAAAATCCCCGTTAGATGTGAAATATGGCGATGTTCTTGCTGCACCAAGTTCCTAGACTTAGGGTCATTGCCAGCAACAGGCCGCTCAACCGGCCACGACGCCCACCATGCCTACCGAGATCTACCTCGACTCCAACGCCACCACCCCCATCCTGCCGGCGGCCATGGCTGCCGCCTGCCTGACCATGCAGCAGCAGTTCGGCAATCCGAGCAGCACCCATAGCAGCGGCCTGCAGGCGCAGGCCCTGCGCGAGTCGGTGCGGCGCAACGCGGCAGAACTGGTCGGAGCCGGCGCGGGCCGGATCATCTTCGTCAGCGGCGCCACCGAAGGCATACAGACGGCAGTGTTGTCCGGCCTGTGCGCACTGCGTCAGCGTCGCAAGCAAGGCGATCGGCGTGCGGCGCTGCTGGTCTACGGTGCAACCGAACACAAGGCCGTACCCGAGAGCCTGGCGTACTGGAATCAGTTGCTGGAACTGAACCTGGAGATCCGCGTTTTGCCGGTTGACAGCAATGGCCAACATGACCTGCATACGCTGGCAAACTGGGCGCCCGAGATCGGTTTCTTGTGCACCATGGCGGCCAACAACGAGACCGGCGTGGTGTCCGACCTCGCCGGCATCGAGCGCGTGCTCAACACCGGTGGCAGCGAAACCTTGTGGCTGGCGGACTGTGTGCAGGCCCTGGGCAAGTTGCCGCTCGACCTGCAAACCACCCGCATCGACTACGCCCCGTTCTCCGGCCACAAGCTGTATGCACCCAAGGGCATCGGCATGTTGTACGTGCGCGCGGGCAGCCCGTTCACGCCCTTGATGGTCGGTGGCGGCCAGGAATCCGGTGCGCGCTCAGGCACCGAGAACATGCCGGGCATTGCCGCACTGGGCGCCGTGCTCGACGCCTACCGTCGCGGCGACACGTTCCATGCGGTTGACACGCTGCACACCTACCGCGACCGGCTGGTAGCGGCGCTACGCGACGCGTTTGCTGGCATCGTGTTCAATTCACCACTGGCGCAAACCCTGCCCACGACGCTCAATTTTTCGGTACCTGACATCAGCAGCAACCTGTTGCTCAACCTGTTCGATGCAGCCGGCATGCGGGTCAGCGCCGGCAGCGCCTGTTCATCGGCCAAGTCTGCGCCCAGCTTTGTGCTGCAGGCGATGGCTCTGCCGCTGTGGTGTACCACGTCGGCGGTACGTTTGTCATTCGGTGCCATGACGGACGAGACCTGTATCGACCAGGCCTGCCTGGCGATCCGCCAGTGTGGTGAGATCCTGCGCGCCAATCCCACTGGCGCAAACCAACCGGCGACACCCGCGGCCGATCCGCCATTCGAGAACCTCGAAACCGACCAGGACGCGAATGCCGACGCACAGGCCGGAATTGACTGGAACGAACTGGAACGGGTGCTGACAGCGCATCCGCACGCGCTGCTGGTCGACGTGCGAGAGGCCTACGAATTCGCGGCCGCTCCGCCGCTATGCAGCGCGGGCAAGACCGCTGTCAACCTGCCGCTCACCGAACTGACGCGGGCAGTTCCGCGCTGGCTGACCGAGCATGGCCAGCCCGTCGTGTTTTTCTGTCGCAGCGGCAACCGCAGTCGCCAGGCACAACAAGCCCTGCAGCGCCAGGGCAGCAGCGTCGGCCGTCATCTGGCAGGTGGCCTGGCCCTGGGTCGACTACGCAGCTGAGACCAACCCATTACGCCTGACAACAATCGCTGCGCAGGCCACCCATCAGCCAGGCAAGCACCTCGCACCGAGCGCGGCTTACACTGCGAGTCCTGCCTCACAAACAAGGGATTTGAAGTCATGAAATTGTTGATCACCGGCGGCGGCGGCTTTGTTGGCGCACGCCTTGCCCGTACTTTGCTCCAGCGCGGCCAACTCGATGGCAAGAAGATCGATACGCTGGTACTCACCGACCAGGTGGCATCACCCGCCGACCTGCGCGCCGACCCGCGTGTGCAGGACCGCACCGGCCCCTTGATGGATCAGTGCCAGGCGCTGCGCGACGAGCCGTTCGACGGGGTGTTTCACCTCGCCTCGGCCGTATCGGGTGAATGCGAACTCGATTTCGATCTGGGCATGCGCTCGAACCTGGACAGCACCCGCGCACTGCTCGACGCCTTGCGGGTGGCCGGCCAGGCCAGCGGCAAACCCTCCAAGCTGGTGTTCTCCAGTTCGGTTGCGGTGTTTGGCCCCGACGCCGCGCTGCCAATGCCTTCGCCAGTGGCGGATGACACCTTGCCGGCGCCGCAGTCGTCGTACGGCATCCAGAAACTGATCTGCGAGCATCTGATCTCCGACTTCACCCGCAAGGGATTCGTCGACGGCCGCGCCGCGCGCCTGATGACGGTGTCTGTACGCCCGGGCCGCCCCAATGGTGCCGCGTCCTCGTTCTTCTCCGGCATCATCCGCGAGCCGCTGGCAGGCGTCGAATCCGTCTGCCCGGTCGATGCCTCGGTGTCGCACCCGCTGGCCTCACCCGGCAAGACCGTCGAAGGCCTGATCGCCGTTTATGAAGCCAGCCGCGACAAGTTCCAAGGCCGACTGGGCATGAACCTGCCATCGATCAATGTGCGTGTCTCCGAGATGCTCGACGCATTGGAAGAAGTCGCCGGCAAAACGGTGCGCGATCGCGTGAAGTTCGTGCGCGACGACCGCATCGCCGGCATGGTTGCGAACTGGCCGGCCGGAGCGACCGCCAAACGCGCAGCACGGCTAGGGTTGCATCCGGACGAGAGTTTTGCAGAGATCATCCGGCAGTACATCGCCGACTGCAAGGCGATGCCCGGTGGTGACGTGGCGCTCAAGGGGTTGGCTGACTAGACCCGCTTGCGGCGCATCGCAGGCCAGGCGAAAGTTGCCGCCCGGCTGGCCCTATTGCGGTTACGCCGGATCGCGGCCGAGTACGCGAGCCGCGCTTGGTTCAACCGGCGCGCGGGGGCACTTCATCCCGAAGAATCGCGCGAATCCGGTTGGCCAATTCATCGATCACGAAGGGCTTGGTGATCATCTGCATGTTTTCACCGAGGAACCCGTTTTTCATGACCGCCTGCTCGGCATAGCCGGTTACGAACAGGACCTTCAGTCCGGGCCATTTGTCAATGGCGATTTCCGCGAGTTGCCGGCCGTTCATTCCCGGCAGCCCGACATCTGACACCAGCAGGTCAAAGTGGTGTTTACCGTTGAGCAGCGCAAGTGCCGCCTCGGCGTCACCTGCTTCAGCATAGGCGTAACCCAGATCGACCAGCACCGACACAATGACCTCGCGCACGCTAGGCTCGTCCTCCACCACCAGGATGCGCTCGCCTGACTGAGCAGGTTCGGCAATGGGGCGGGTTGACGCCAGCTCCTCTTCCCGTTCCGAGACATCGCGTGGCAGATACAGGGTGATGGTGGTCCCGCGGCCCAGCTCGCTGCTGATACGCGCATGCCCACCGGCCTGCTTGACGAAGCCATAAACCATCGACAGACCCAGGCCTGTCCCCTGGCCGATAGGCTTGGTCGTGTAGAAAGGTTCGAAGGCACGTGCGATGACCGTGTCAGGCATTCCCGCACCGTTGTCGGTCACACTGACGGCCACGTAGTCGCCAGGCGCAAGTTCGGCCTGGGTGGCCGCATACGCGGGATCGAGCGAGCGATTCGCGACCCCGATGGTGAGTTCCCCACCATCGGGCATGGCATCACGCGCGTTGATTACCAGGTTGAGCAGGGCATTTTCGAGTTGCGCGCTGTCTATCCTGGCCGGCCACAGGTCTTCGGAATGGCGTACCTGCAGTGTGATGCGGGGCCCCAGTGTGCGCGTCATCAAGTCTTCCAGCGAGTCGATCAGGGCGCAAACGTCGACGCGACGCGTCTCCAGCGCCTGGCGCCGCGCGAAGGCGAGCAGGCGCTGTGTCAGCGCAGCGGCCTTTTGCGAGCTGGAAGACGCGCGCTCCAGCAGCTTCTCGAATCCGTCCTGTTTGCCCATTGCGAGCTTGCGCTGCATCAGCTGGATCGAGCCATAGATACTGGCCAGCATATTGTTGAAATCGTGCGCAATGCCCCCGGTGAGTTGCCCGATGGCTTCCATTTTTTGCGCCTGGCGCAATTGCTCTTCGGCCATGGCCAACGCCGCCGAGCGTTCACGGTCGACGGTGATGTCACGCCCGAAGGCAAAGATCGTCTGCGCGTCGGGCGCTGCGGTCCAGGCCACGGTCCGATGGCTGCCATCCGCGTGCAAAATGCGGCACTCGAAGGTAGGCAGGACCCCTACCGTGGCGCGTGCCAGCGCGTCCTCGGCGCCGGCCCTGTCATCTGGATGAATGAGATCGTCGATGCGTTTGCCGATGACCTGCTCCCGGTCCCAACCCAGCGAGCTGGTCCAGACCGGATTGATGTCGAGGAAAAAACCCTGGAGGTCGACGGTCGCGATCAGGTCGGGCGAACTGCTCCACATGCGCTCGCGCTCACGCGTGCGCTCGTCCACACGGCGCTCGAGCGTCGCGTTGATCGAACGCAGCTTTTCGCGGTCGGCGCGCTGATCCTCGATGTCGGTGTTGGTGCCGACCCAGCGCACGATGTCGCCCCGGTCGTTGCGCATGGCCCGCGCACGCACCAGGTGCCAGCGATAGGCGCCATCGGCACGGCGGATCCGGAATTCCACTTCGTAGTTCGCACCGCTACGCAAGGCCGCGGACCAGATCGACGCGGCACGGGCCAAATCGTCAGGGTGCACCAGGCCGGTCCAACCCGTCCCGCACATGGACTCCATGTCCAATCCGCTGTAGCGCAGCGTCTGCTCGTTGAACCAGTCCAGTTGCCCGTCCGCGGGCGACGTCCACATATGGTTTGGCCCCAGTTGCGCAAAGGATCGGAATTTCTCTTCGCTTTCGCGCAGCACCTGGGCCTGGGTGACGACGTCGGTCACGTCCACACCTTCGACGAAAATGCCATTCACCCGCCCGTGGGTATCGCGCATGGGCTGGTAGATGAAATCCAGCACGCGCTGCTCGGGCTCGGCGCCGTCAATGGAAATCAGGCTCACCGGAACGGCTCGGCCGGATTGGGCTTCGCCGGATTGGTAGACCTTGTCAAGCAATTCAAAGAAGCCTTGACCCTCCACCTCCGGCAAGGCCTCGCGCACCGGCAAACCGATCACATCGCGCTGCGTAATGAGTTTCAGATAAGCCGGATTGGTGAGCTCGAAACGATGCTCCGGCCCGCGCATCACCGCGACGAAACTGGGCGACGACGCAAACATCTCGCGCAGACGGTCAAGTTCGGCCGCACGTTCGCGCTTCGCCTGCACCTCCTTGGTAATCTCTGTGCAGGCGCAGAACACGCCCATCACCTGGCCGCGATCGCCACGCACCGGGGCATAGAAAAAAGAGAAGTGGGTTTCCTCGACATGGCCGTGGCGCCGCATCCTCAGCTCGATGTCGTCCATGTAGATCGGCTCGCCCGCATAGGCTCGGGCCATGATCGGCTCCACATCGTTGCGAATCTCGCTCCAGACCTGCAGAAACGGTTGCGCCAGCGCGGGATGGTGCTCGCCCAGGATCTCGGCATAGGCGTCGTTGTAGAACATCCATTGCTCCGCGCCCCAGACCGCGAACATCGGCTGCGGTGCGTTGAGCATGACACCGACGAGGGTCTTGAGTGGAGCGGGCCATTGCGACGCAGGACCCAGCGGCGACTCCGCCCAGGGATGGGAGCGCATCATCGAACCCATGGCGCCGCCACCGTCCATGAATCGCAATGTCATGGTGCACTGTCCAGCGACTGACGGATCTCGTCGAGCAATCGATCCAGGTCCTCCATTTCAAAGGGTTTGGGGAGCGCTCTCACGTGTGGCCCCAGTGCAAGAAGCGCGTCGCCATAAACATAACCTGAGCAGAGCACGACCCAGCACTCGGGCTGCGCGGCAAGAACGCGGCGGGCCAGGTCAGTGCCTGACATCCCAGGCAGGCTGATGTCGCTCACCAGCACATCGAAACGACTGGCGTTCCACAACACCAGTGCTTCCTCGGCGGTGGCGCACGCCACCACCTCGCGCTGATCGCCTTCAAGCATTTCCTGGAAGACTTCACGAAGTTCAGTGTTGTCCTCCACATACAACATGCGCAGGGGTGTCATGTTCGGCCCGGTCATTTGGACAACCGATGATTCTAGGTTGGCGCTGTGTGTGTCCAGTGCATCCAGGTGTTGAAGTTGCGTTGTCCTACACCGAAACCTCGCCGTGTCCGCTGCCATGTCAGCGGAGTGGCCCCTAGCATCAAACGCTTCTGAAACCATGGAGCACAGTCATGAACTCGATCATTTATATCGTCGGCCTGATCGTCATCGTCGTCGCAATCCTCGGATTTTTCGGGCTGCGTTGAAGTCGGCGCGATCCCTGGCGGTGTCAGGTTGGCGCCAGCTCAAACCCGTTTCCAGCGCATCCACGATGCCGAATTGAAAAAACTCGCCACCACCCCACCCGGCGGCACCAGCTGATCGCAGGCGACGCGTATGTCCTCGGGTAATGCCATATCGGCCACCGGCAAGGCATGCTGCAGTTGCGCCAGCGTGCGCGGCCCGATGATGGGCGCAGTGACGCCCGGCTGTTCCTTGACCCACAGATAGGCCAGCTGCGCCGGATCATGGCCAAACTTGCGGGCCAACTGCGCAAACTGCGCACCCACCACAATGCCGCGCTCCGTGACACGTTCCGCATAGATACCGCCACGCAAGGCGGCGCGACTGTCCTGCGCCGGCGCATCGCAGGTTGCATAACGACCGGCCAGCATGCCCATGGCCATCGGCGACCAGGTAAACAGCGCCAGTCCATAGCGCTGACAGGCGGGTACCAGCTCATTCTCGATGCGACGCTCGAGCAGGTTGTAGGGCGATTGCTCCGACACGAAATGCGCCAACCCCAACTGTGTGCTGACGTGCTGCGCCTGCGCAACCTGCCAGGCCGGTGAGGTGCTGGTGCCGATATAGCGCACTTTTCCCTGGCGCAGCAACAGGTCGAGCGCGGCCAGCGTTTCCTCGATCGGGGTATCCGGGTCCGGCCGGTGGGTCTGGTACAGGTCAATATGGTCCGTGCCCAGCCGGCGCAGCGAGTCTTCGCAGGCCTTCACCAGATGGCTACGGCTCAGACCGCGTTCGTTGACACCCGGACCGGTCGGGTAGAACACCTTGGTCGCGATCAGCACGTCGTCGCGCCGCCCACGGGCCTGGAGCCAGCGGCCGATCAGGCGCTCGGCCTCGCCGCCGGCATAACTGTTGCTGGTGTCAATGAGGTTGATGCCACCATCAACCGCCGCATCGAGTATGGCAAGGCTCTCGGCCTCGGGTGTCGGATTGGCCAGGTTGTCGGTGCCCAGCACCAGCGAGGACACCTTCAGACCGGTTCGGCCCAATGGACGATATTGCATGGATCCGATGCCTTTCAGTGGGTTGATGCAGCCTGCTGCGCCATGTCGTGACTCGGCTATTGGGTGCTATAGCCGCCATCGACGTAGACCATGGCGCCGGTCATGTAGCTGGCCGCGTCGCTGCACAGAAACACGGCCACGCGCGCAATCTCTTCGGGGCGGGCGAGCCGGCCCATGGGAACCACCCGCTCGGCGATGTCCTGCATCTGCACATCGGTCAACGGCGTCTCACGACCTGCGGCACGCAACATCGGCGTATCCACCTCGCCAGGGCACACACAGTTGAAGCGCACGCTGTCACGCGCCAGTTCGAGTGCAAAACAGCGTGTGACCTGCTGCACCGCGCCCTTGCTGGCCGCATAGGCCATTGCGCCCTTGCCACCAAGCTCGCCCCAGATACTGCCGAAGTTCACCACCGCCCCGCCACCATGCGCACGCATGTGGCGCGCTGCCGCACGGCTGAGATGAAATACACCACCAGCATTCACACCCAGCGCCCGCTGCCAATCATCATCCGTCGTGTCGATGCCGGTCTTGCGCGCGATGATGCCGGCCGCGTTGACCACCGCGTTCAGGCGCCCGGTTCTGCCTACCGTCTGTGCCACCGCCGCATCGCAGAACGCGGAGTCGCTGACATCACCGACCAGTGCCGTGGCGCCGATATCCGATGCGACCTGGGTTGCCAGCGCCGCATTGGCGTCGACGATCACCACGTCGGCGCCGGACGCCGCAAACAGCCGCGCCACCTGTGCACCCATGCCACTGGCGCCACCGCTGACCAGGGCCGTGAACTCGTTGAAGGCATACTGAACTTGATTCATGGGATCGTCCAAAGAAGAAATCAGGCCGACGCAGCCAGTACCTACGCCGCGTTCCAGCGCTGGCACCAGGCGCCAATCTCGACGGCCGCCATCGGCCTGGCCATGTGGTAGCCCTGCGCTTCGTCGCACGCAAGGTCGCGTAATTTTTCCATGATCATGCCGTTCTCGACGCCTTCGGCCACCACGGTCAGACCCAGGTTATGGGCCAGATCAATCGTCGAACGCACGATCTTGGCATCGTCATCATCCTCCTGCATGTTCATGACAAAGGACTTGTCGATCTTGAGCTCATCCACCGGCAGCCGCTTGAGGTAGGCCAGCGAGGAATAACCGGTGCCGAAATCGTCGATCGACAAGGCAAAGCCACGCTGCGACAAGGTGTTGAGCGTGGCCAGCGCGCGCTGTGGATCGTCCATGATCGCGCTCTCCGTGATCTCCAGGCAAAACGCCTCGGCCCGGGCGTCATGGCGCTGCAGGATCTGCTCCAGCCGCGTCGGCAGTTCAATGTCCAGCATGTCACGGGTCGACAGGTTGACCGACAGGCGCAGCGACAAGCCCTGCGCACGCAATTGGCCAGAAAGGGCCACCGCACGGTCGAACACCCACAAGGTCAACTGGCGCACGAATCCGGTCTGCTCGGCAAACGGGATGAACTCCAGTGGCGGCACAAGGCCACGCACCGGATGCTGCCAGCGCACCAGCGCCTCGGCCGCGACCACGGCGTTATCGCCAAGGCGAATCTTGGGCTGCAGGAACAGGCGCAGTTCGTCATGGTCGATGGCATGGCGCAATTCGGTCAAAAGCGACAAGGTCTGCGCGCTGGACGAGTCCAGTGCCGCGTCATACAACTGGATTCCAGTGGTTTTGCTCTTGGCCGCATACATGGCGACCTCGGCACGCGACAACAAGGTGTCGGCGTCATCCGCATGCAAGGGCCAGCAAGCAACGCCGATACCGGCACTCAGGTCGACGGTCTGGTCGTCAAATGCCAACGGCAGCTCGAACGATTTCGCGATACGTTGCGCCACGGCCAACGCGCTGGCCGCATCACTGTTGGCCAGCAACACGGCAAACTCGTCGCCGCCCAGCCGCGCCACCATGTCACCCGTACGCAGATCCTGCTGGGTCAGTCGCTTGGCCACGGCGTCCAGCAACAGGTCACCGAACGAATAGCCCAGTACGTCGTTGACATGCTTGAAGCGGTCGATGTCCAGCATCACCACGGCCAGCGAACCACGACCCAGTTCAGCCACCGCGCCCTGGCTGTCGATCTCATGCTGCAACGCCTCGCGAAACCGTGCGCGGTTGGGCAGCCCTGTCAATCGGTCCCAGTAGGCCAGCTTGCGAATCTCGATCTGCTGCGCACCGATGTCGATGCGCATCTGATCAAAGGCCTTGGCCAGCCCGCCGATTTCGTCCTGCCGGTCCATGTGCTCCATCGGCACGTCGTATTGACCCAGACCCAGCCGGCGCGTGGCGCCGACCAGTGCACGCAGCGGTGTCGTCACACGCCGCGCCACGAACACGCTGCCAATACCGAACAACACCACGCCCAACGCGGTGATCCATGCGAGCGCCACCTGCGCCTGGTGAAACGGCGCCACCACGTCATTGAGCGAACGCAGCAGCAAGGTGCGTACGCCACCGACCACGGAGCCGGTATCGAGCTTGACACTGCGCGCAATCAACATGTCGCCATGGTCCGGCAATTCGTCGACGTCGCCCTGGCGAAGCTGCAAGGCCTGCACCGCCTCCGGCGGCAGGGTCGTGGCGACGATACGACCCTTGACACCACCCCCGTCGCTGATCAAGGCCAGATGCATTTCGGAGATCGCGCGCATGTCATCCACCAGCTTCTGGTTGATTGGAAATCCCATCAGCACGTATCCCACCAGCAACGGCGCCTTCATAGGGACCATGACGAACTGGTGTGGAATGCTGTCGACTACGGCAACCTGGCTGCCCTGGGTATCGCGCGACAGCGGGCCGACCAGTTGACCCAGCACGGGGGTCAGATCGTCGGCGTCACTGGCTTCTCCGACCGCGCGCAGCGCCATTGATGTGTCTACCAGCGCGGTGATGGTGGCGCCTATGCGTGCGCCATTGTTCTCCAGCGCCGAGGCAATCGTTGCGATGTCTCCGGAATTGACCGCCGATCGAAATCCGAAGTCGGCCGCCAGCACACTGGCGCCCTGGCGCAGTTGCTGGGCATTCTGATCCAGCAGGCGGCGCCAGACGCGCTCACCGACCTGCAGTTCCTGCGCTACCTGGCGGCGCGCACTCTGGTCGACGCTGATACGCACGACACTGAAAACCGCCGCCTGCACCAGCAACAAAAGCAGCAGCGACAGCGCCACAATGCGCGACGACAAGCCCCAGCGCGTGGGTCGCCACTGGATTCCCATTACAAGTGCATGTCTCTGATCACGGCCCACTGACCCCGGCAAGGCGGTAGTTGACGACCTGGTCGGCCACCGTCACGACCAGCGCCTGGTCAGTTGCAGGCGCGCCGACCGGCAACGCCGGATGCCAGACCCGCAGCCGGTAGCTCCCGGGCGGGACCTGGGCCAACGACACACTGCCGCCCGCACTGCTGCGACCGAAGTATGGGGTGTCGACCACGACAACCCAGGCGGTCATGGCGTCATGGATATTGCAGCCCAGCACCGCAATGCCGGTCTTGTCAAAAACCACCGGGTTGGCTGGAACGCCGCTGTACAACTTGAGCTCGAAGTTCTTGTTGGGCGAAAACGAGTAGACATGGTGGCGTACCGTGTCGCGGTTGGGAAAGCTCACCGGCGTACCGGCCGTCACCACCAGTACCGTCGGGTCAAACTGCTTCGCCGTCTGCGCCACTTCCGCGCCTTGCAGTGGCTTGGCCAGTGCGCGGGCTTCGCGCGATTCGAGAAACACTACGGCGTCAGTCAAGGGCTTGCCCGCACCGTCCTGAACTTGCAACTGCACCGTGCCTGCCGCGGCCACACGCAGCGCCAGCAGCAGGCACACGAAAGTCATCACCCCGCGCACGCGCCAAAAATTGGCCCGCTGGGCGCAAAAACTACTATAAACGGCAGAAAGAGTCATGGACGATGAATCGCTGTTGGCCACAAGCGTCCCGGTTATACACGAGAGGGGAGAAACAAGGCGCGGCCCTGTCAAACGCAGGCATCTGCCGATCGGGCGATCACGCGAATCGGCATACTCGGGGCATGGAATCCGCGCCTATTGCACTGCCACGCCGCCAGCCTGCAATCCGCCTGCTGCTAATTTCCGCACTGCTGTGTTTGCACGGGACTTGCGCGCAAGCGGATACCGGCAAATTGCGCCTGACCGGTGGCGTCAGCACGATCGAAGGCGCTGCCGGTGGCGGGCTCAGTCCCTGGGCTCTGATCGGAAGCAATGCAACGGCCGGCGAGATTGGCGCGTCGGCCTACTTGACGCGGACCCGCACCCACGACTATGGACTGACCAGCTACGGTATTGCCGTGGGCTGGAACGAACGTGTCGAGGTGTCGCTGGCACATCAGGACTTCAACGCCGCACCGGCAGTCGCGCTCAACGGCATTGCGGCGTTCGGCGTACGCCCCGGACAACACATCCGGATGGACGTGGTCGGATTGAAATTGCGCGTCGCCGGCGACGCCATCCTCGACGCCGACAACTGGATGCCGCAGGTCGCCGTCGGCCTGCAATACAAGAACGTGTCTCCCGGCTCGCTGGGTTCGGTGCTGCGCTTCCTGGGCGCGGACACCCAGGGCACCGACTTCTATGTCAGCGCCACCAAGCTGCTGTTGGCCGACAGCGTGCTGATCAACGGCAGCTTGCGCGCCACACGCGCCAACCAGAATGGCCTGCTCGGTTTCGGCGCCAACGCGCCGGGCAAAGACAGCTACAGCCTGCAGCCCGAGCTCTCGATCGCATGGTTGCTGCGCAAGGACCTGGCGATTGGTGCCGAGTACCGGTTCAAGCCCAACAACCTGGAGTCGGTTGGTGCGGCCGCCGGCCTGGCCAGTGCCTTGCGCGAAGACGATTGGCGCGACCTGTTTATCGCCTGGACACCCAACAAGCACACTTCGCTGACGCTGGCGCTGGTGGATCTGGGTCGCATCGTGCCGGGCATTACCGCCAACCGACGCCAGCGTGGCCTGTACATCTCCGGCCAACTGGCGTTCTGAATCCGGCGCCGAGCGCAACAAGCTACTTACGTCCCATGATCAACCGACGACTCACACTCGCCCTGCTGGGTGGCGCCATGAGCTGGCAGGCGGCGACGGCCCGGACATCCACGGTCCCGGACAACACGCTTTACCTCGCACTAGGCGAGAAGTCCGGCATTACCGCGTTGATGGACGACTTTGTCGACCGCCTTTTCGCCGATCCGCAGATCGGCAAGTTCTTCAAGGACACGAAACCGGTCAATCTCAAGGAGCAATTACGCGACCAAGTGTGTTTTCTCAGTGGCGGCCTGTGCAGATACGAAGGCGACTCCATGAAAGCGGTGCATGCCGACCTGGCCATCCGCAAATCCGACTTCAACGTGCTGGTCGAAGTGCTGCAGGTAGCGATGGATGCTCGCGGCATACCGTTTCGCGCACAGAACCGGCTGCTGGCGCTACTGGCGCCCATGCACCGGGACATCATCACCCGATGATCCGCACCACACCGTGCGGCGACGCAGCTTGCAACTGCCCGCAACTACGGCGTCGATAATGGCAGTGCGCCACCTGACGGCGCGGTGCCCCTGACCCGATGGAGAAACCCGATGCTGCTCGATGCCGACGAATGCCAACTGGTACTGGTGGACTACCAGACCCGCCTGATGCCGGCTATTGCCGACTCGGCGCTCGTGCTTGCCAATGCCGTGCGCCTGGCGCAGATGGCGCAGGCCATGGGCGTGCCGATGGTGGCCACCGAGCAGAACCCGGAAAAACTCGGCGCCAGCGCGCCCGAACTCGGCGCGATCCTGATGCAGGCCAGGGCCAGGGTCTTTCCCAAGATGGCATTCAGTGGCTGTGCCGATGGGCTGACGGATCTGCTGCGCCCGGCCGAACGCAAGGCGCCGGCAGGCAATGCGCGCAGCCTGCCCAAACACCTGCAAAAAGTGGCGCCGCCAGCCGAGCCCACGCGTGGCACCGTGGTCATTGCCGGCTGTGAGGCCCATGTCTGTCTGCTGCAGACCGCGCTGGAATTGCTCGAGGAAGAGTTCGAGGTCTGGGTCGTCACTGACGCCTGCGGTTCGCGCACCGAGCGCAACCGCGACGCCGCCTATGACCGGCTGGCCGGCAACGGCGCCGAACTGGTGACTACCGAGATGGTGGCTTTCGAATGGCTGCGTTCGGCGCAGCATCCGCAGTTCAAGACAGTCCAGGCACTGATCAAATAAGCAGCCGCCGACCGGCCGCTACTTGGCCATCGAGCAGTGCCCGCCGCTGACGACCTGCCCCGAACCGGCTGCGATCAGCGGTGGCTCCTGGCGCAGATCGACCGGCGGCGAAACCGACCAGTCCCAGGTCAGGAAAACCACCAAACCCAGCCAGAACAGTGATTGCCAAAGGCGCGTGTGTGTCATGGTCACGCCTTCTCAGAACCGGTAGTGGCGGCGCACCCGCACGCCGACCAGTGTGCCGGCAAACGCCAGTGGCACCCAGAGCCAACCGTGCAAGCTGCCGGTGGAGATGCCGCTGAGCATGGCGCCGATGTTGCAGCCAAACGCCAGCCGTGAGCTGTAACCCAGCAGGAAGCCCGCGATCAGGCCCACCACCCATTGCTGGCGGTCGAGCGGCTTGGTCCGTTCGCCGGCGGCCTTGGCCGACACCCACAGCGCACCGCCCAGGATGCCGATATTGGTGATGGTGGTGACGTCCATCAACACCGTCTGCGTGATGCGCTGGGTGTTGCCGCTCTGACTCCAAAAGGCGTTGAGTGAAGGGTCGAACAGGCCCGCGCCCATGGCCAGCTTGCCGGCCCACAGGCCAAAGCCATAAACCACGCCCCAGGGTTGACCGGCCAGCACCAGATTAAGTGTGGCCAATACGGCCAACACCACCGCGCCCCAGATCCAGCGTCGCTCGACCCATTGCCGGCCCGGGCCGACCCAACCGCGAACGGCGAGCAAGCTCAGCGCCAGCAGCACAAACGTCATGGCGAGCGCACCGGCGGTGCCGAATACGTCGGCAAAACCCACTGGCTCGACCTGTCCTAGCGCCAGCCATTGGTCCAGATGCACCGATCCCATGAAACTACCCAAGGCGAACAAAGGCAGGATGCCCATGTTCAGCGGCACACCCAGTCCAGCCTTGTACAAGGTGCCGGAGCCACACCCGTCGGCGATCTGCATCGTCAGGCCGAACACGAAGGCGCCGAGCAGCAGGCTCACGCTCGGCGGCCCCAGCGCAGCATGCAGCTCGGGAAATTGCCCCAGCAGCGGCAGCGCGGCCAGACTGGCCAATGCCAGCAACAGCACCTGTCCGGTCACACCTTGCGGATTCTTCTGTTCGATCAGCTGGCGCCAGCCGGTGGTGAAACCGAATCGCGCGCCTGCCAGTGCCATGCCCATGCCGACGCCGACCAGCAACAACACCGCCTGGCGGATCGACACGGCCATGGCCAGAAACACGAAAAAGGCGGCCAACACGGCCGCCAGGGGAAAACGCTTCACGGACAAGCAGCCTTTACTTGAAAGTCCTGGCGGTCCACAACTTGGTGTCGATCACCAGCTGCGCAAAACGGCTGGGCACGTTGTCCATTGGCAGGTTCGGGTCACGCGTCCATTCCGTCATCGAACCCGGGTACAACTTGACGTTTTTCTGGCCCAGCACCTCGGACATCGCGAACCAGTTGGTCGCAGCCCAGTGACCGGTGTTGCAGAACGACACGGTTTCCTTGGCCGGATCGATAGGGCTCGCGGCCGCGATCTGCCGCGCCTGCGCTTCGGGCACGAACACCGCGCTGTCCTTGGCGAACCATTTGTCGTGCTGCAAGTTCACTGCGCCCGGCAAGGTGCCAGGCACCTTGGCCAGCGGCATGCGGGTCTCTCCCTTGAAGAAAGCCTCGGGTCGTGCGTCGATCAGCACGGAATCGCCCGACTTGATACGTTGCGCCACTTCCTGTGTGGTCGCGATCAGTGATGCATCGAGCTTTGGCTCGTAGGTGCTGGTGGCCACCAGGTTCTCGACCTTGTTCAAAGGCAACTTGGCAGCGCTCCAGGCCTTCACGCCACCATTGAGCACCGACAACTCCTTCAGACCCAGCACCTTGAGTGTCCAGTAGACCCGCGCCGTGGCGCCGAAGTCGCCCGCGTCGGCGCCGCTGGACACCACGACAGCGTGCGTAGCGGGGGTCAGGCCAAGGCTTTGCACCATCTTGGTCAGCTTGGGCAAGGGCGGCAACTCGCCGGGACTGCTGTCCGGGCCGCGCCAATCGCGGTAAGACGCATGGACCGCGCCGGGAATATGGTCAGCCGCAAACGCCTTGGCGTCCCGGATATCGATCACCCGAACTTGCGGATCGGCGAGTTTGGCCTGCAGCTCCTGGGGTGACAACAAGGGTTGGGCAGCTAAAGTGTGCGCCGCGAAGCTAATACCGGCGACGAGGAAAGACAGGGTTTTCATGGTTCCACTTGCAAAAAACAGCCCTCATTGTCCAATCGCCCTTCATTCGAGGGAAATACATCTTTCTAGAATGCTTATATCCAAATTGGCATGAGCCGAATCCATCGCCCGCTTCATGATCCGTCGCCCGCTTTCAGCCGTGCGCCAGACCGGATTCTTGTCCGGCGCCCCCCAATCAGGGGAGGCCGGGTATTGGTAAAGTGCAGGGCTAAGTGGCGGGAAATCGGATTTGTGGGCAGGCGTACCAGGTCGAAGTCAATTTTCCCGGATCGTCATAAGGAGCCAGCCCGGCACACGCTCGAATTTTTCGCAACCGTCACTGGCCCCCTATTCCAATGCGAACCACTGAGATCCTGCCCCTTGCCTGTGTGTTGGCCGCGTTATACGGTTGTGCCACGGCGCCAGCAGACCCGCCTGTTTTGCCCGCCGCTTCGACTCCCATGCAGTGGCAGGCGCCGCTGCCGCACCACGGCCAGCTCACCGATCTGTCGCGTTGGTGGCAGGATCTGGGCGACCCGCTGCTGGTGGATCTGATAACCGCAGCACAACAGGCCAGCCCGACGCTGGCGGGCGCACGCGCACGCGTCAGCCAGAGCCGCGCGGTTTTGCGCCAGGCGCAGGCCCGACTCGGGCCGACACTCGATGGCACGGCCAGCGCCAGCCGCGGCGTCACCCAACCCGTCACGCCGGTGGCCAGCACCTTGCAGGCCGGCGTGGTGGCCTCGTGGGAGATCGACCTGTTTGGCGCCAACCACATGGCAAACGATGCCGCACAGGCCCGGCTCGACGGCGCACAGGCGGCATGGCATGACGCGCGCGTGCTGGTGGCCGCCGAAGTGGCGAACCGCTATTTCAGCCAGCGCGCCTGCACCCAACAAACGCGCATCGCCCGCGCTGACGCGTTGTCGCGCCAGGAAACCGCGCGTCTGTCTGCGCTGAGCCAACAGGCCGGATTCACGGCCAGCGCCACCGCCGCACTGGCCCGTGCCAGCGCGGCCGACGCACAAGGACGCGCCACGCGCCAGCAAACCTTGTGCACCCTGGACGTCAAGGCGCTGGTCGCCCTGACGGGTCTGGACGAACCGGCACTGGTGCGGCGCCTGGACGGCGCATCTGCCGGCCTGGCCGCGAAAACAAGCCTGAATGTCGCCAGCGTGCCGGCCGAGACGCTGGCCCAGCGGCCCGACCTGTTTGCGGCTCAACGCGATGTGTTGGCCGCCAGCGCCGAGACCGGCGCGGCGCAGGCGCAACGTTATCCGCAACTGCGCCTGTCGGGATCCATCGGCGGCTTGCACTACCGCGCATCAGGCGCCGACGACGGCATGGCAACCTGGTCGCTCGGCCCGGTTGCACTCAGTGTGCCGTTATTCGACGGCGGTCAACGCGCCGCGGCCGTAACGGCGGCCCAGGCCCGTTATGACGAGGCACTCGCCATCTACCAGGGCAAGGTACGCCAGGCAGTGCGCGAAACCGAGGAAGCCTTGGTGGCGCTGCAAAGCACGGCGGCACGCGCCGACGACGCGCAGACCGCCGAGGCGGGTTACCGCGACTGGTTCCTTGCCACCGAAGCCCGCTACAAGGGTGGCCTGGCCAGCCTGGTCGAACTCGAAGATGCGCGCCGGACCCGCCTTGTTTCCGCCAACACCACCGTGGGCCTGCAACTCGAACGCATTCAGGCATGGATCGCGTTGTATCGCGCCGTCGGCGGTGGCTGGACGATACAAGCGCAGATGGAACCACAACCCTGAAACGGCCGCTAGCCGCAGTCGCGCCACAGCAGGAACATTGCAGATGACTTTCACCTTGAACAACCCTGCCAAAGCGATTGCCGCCGCGGTGCTCACGTTGTGCGCAGGCGCCCTGATCGTCCTGTGGGCGACACGTGGCGATGCCGCCGACACACCCGCCGCGGCGCCAGCGGCAGCCACGGCCAAACCTGCACTGACGGTAACCACGGCACGCCCGGTACTCGGCCGCTTGCCCATTCAGCTGGTCGCCAACGGCAACATCGCCGCCTGGCAGGAGGCCATCGTCGGCGCCGAGGCCAATGGACTGCGCCTGCAGGACATCCGAGCAGCGATCGGCGACACGGTGCGGGCCGGTCAGGTGCTGGCCACTTTCTCCGACGCCACCATCCAGGCCGACCTGGCGCTGGCACGCGCCAACCTGCTTGAAGCCCAGGCCAACGCGCTGGAGGCCAGTGGCAATGCCACGCGCGCGCGCAGCCTGAAAGACACCGGCGCCTTGAGCGCACAGCAGATCAACCAGTACCTCACGCAGGAGCAAACGGCGCAGGCCCGGGTCCAGGCCATCAAGGCGGCACTCGACGTGCAGCAGCTGCGACTGCGCCAGACCCAGGTACTGGCGCCGGATCGTGGTGTGATCTCGGCCCGCAGCGCAATGGTAGGCTCCGTGGTACCGGCCGGCACCGAGCTGTTTCGCATGGTGCGCCAGGGCCGGCTCGAATGGCGTGCCGAAGTCACGTCCAGCGAGCTTGGCCGGCTCAAGGCCGGCACGCCGGCAATTGTCACCTTGCCCAGCGGCGTGCAGATCAAGGGCAAGGTTCGCATGCTTGCACCCACCGTCGACAGCCAGACCCGTGTGGCGCTGGTGTATGTCGACCTTGCGCCATCCGGCGACTTGGCGGCGCCGCCCCGGGCCGGAATGTTTGCCAACGGCAGTTTCGAGTTGGGCGAGACCAGTTCGCTGACGGTGCCGCAGACAGCCCTGGTGATGCGCGACGGCTTCAGCTACGTGTACCGGCTTGGTGACGATAACCGGGTCGCCCGCCTCAAGGTACAGATCGGTCGCCAGGCGGGCGAGCAGATCGAGATCACCAGCGCGATCGACGCCAACACCCGGCTGGTGGCCAGCGGCGCCGGTTTTCTGAACGACGGCGATCTGGTGCGCGTGGTCGACAGCAACGGCACGCCACCCAGCGCCGTAGCACCTGCCGCTGCCGCGTCGGCCCAGCGCTGAGGCCCGCACCATGATCAACGTATCTTCCTGGTCGATCCGCAATCCGATACCGGCGGTGATGCTGTTCGTATTGCTGTGTTTCGCAGGCCTGTTGTCGTTCAACGCGATGAAGGTGCAGCAGTTCCCGGACATCGAATTGCCCACGGTGAGCGTCAGCGCCTCGCTGCCCGGCGCAGCGCCAGCGCAGTTAGAGACCGAAGTGGCGCGCAAGCTCGAGAACTCTGTCGCATCGCTGCAAGGCCTCAAGCACATCTATACCAAGGTGCAGGACGGCAGCGTCACGATCACGGCCGAGTTCCGGCTCGAAAAACCGGTGCAGGAAGCGGTCGACGATGTGCGCTCGGCAGTGGCCAAGGTGCGCAGCGACCTGCCCGGCGATCTGCGCGACCCAATCGTCAACAAGCTCGACATGGCGGCCCAGCCCGTGCTGGCCTTCACGGTGCGCTCGATTCCCCACAACGGCAATGCCGGCATGGACGAGGAGGCTTTGTCCTGGTTCGTCGACAACGATGTGACACGCCGCTTGCTGGCAGTGCGGGGTGTCGGCGGCGTGACCCGCGTCGGCGGTGTCACCCGCGAGGTGCGGGTGGCGATCGATCCGATGCGCCTGCAGGCGCTGGGCATCACCGCCGCGGATGTGTCGCGCCAGCTGCGCCAGATGCAACTGGAGAGTGCCGGCGGGCGCGTCGACCTCGGCGGCGGTGAACAACCGGTGCGTACGCTGGCCACGGTGCAGACCGCACAGCAACTTGGCCGCATCCAGCTGGCGTTGGGCGACGGTCGCCGCATCCGGCTCGACGAGATTGCCAGCGTTGCCGACACTACGGCCGAGCCGCGTTCGGCCGCCTTTCTTAATGGCCAGCCCGTGGTCGGCTTCGAGGTGTCGCGCAGCAAGGGCGAGAGCGAAGTCACGGTGGGTGCTGCCACACAACAGGCACTGACAGAGCTCAAGGCCGCGCATCCGGATATCGAGTTCACCGAGTCATTCAACTTCGTTGATCCGGTGCAGGAGGAATACACCGGCTCCATGCACCTTCTGTACGAAGGTGCGGTGCTGGCGGTGCTGGTGGTCTGGTTGTTCCTGCGCAACCTGCGCGCGACCTTCATCTCGGCAGTGGCGCTGCCGCTGTCGGTGATACCGGCATTTGCCGGCATGTACCTGCTGGGCTTCAGCGTCAACGTGATCTCGCTGCTGGCCTTGTCGCTGGTGGTCGGCATCCTGGTCGACGACGCCATCGTCGAGGTGGAGAACATCGTGCGCCACCTGCGCATGGGCAAGACACCCTACCAGGCCGCGATGGAAGCGGCCGACGAGATCGGGCTGGCGGTCGTCGCGACCACTTTCACGCTGGTGGCGGTGTTCCTGCCCACGGCGTTCATGAGTGGCGTGGCCGGCAAGTTCTTCAAGCAGTTCGGCTGGACTGCGTCACTGGCCGTCGTGGCCTCACTGGTGGTGGCACGCGTGCTCACGCCGATGATGGCCGCCTACATGCTCAAGCCGATGAAGGAAGAGCCGCGCGAGCCGCTGTGGATGAGGATCTACATGCGCATGGCGCGCTGGAGTCTGAAACACCGCTTCCTGACCATGCTCGGGGCCACGGCGTTTTTCATTGGCTCAGTGATGCTGATCCCGCTGTTGCCCACCGGCTTCATTCCGCCGGACGACAACTCGCAGACCCAGATCTATCTGGAACTGCCACCGGGCACGACCCTGGAGCAAACCCGGCGCAGTGCCGAGAGGGCGCGCCAGTTGGTCATGGGTGTCGACCATGTGCGCAGCATCTATACGACGGTCGGCGGCGGCTCGGCGGGCGCCGATCCGTTCGCACCCCAGGGCTCGGCCGAAGTGCGCAAGGCCACGCTGACCGTGCAACTGACCGAGCGAACGACCCGGCCACGCAAGCAAGGCATCGAGAATCAGATCCGCACCGCGCTCGAACAACTGCCAGGCGCGCGCAGCAAGGTCGGGCTGGGCGGTTCGGGCGAGAAATACATTCTGGTGCTCACAGGTGACGACCCCAAGGCCTTGCAGAGCACGGCGCTGGCCGTTGAGAACGACCTGCGCACCATTCCCGGCCTGGGCAGCGTGGCCTCCAGCGCCAGCCTGATCCGGCCAGAGATCGCCGTGCGACCCGACTTTGCCAAGGCGGCCGACCTCGGCGTGACCAGCGCCGCCATCGGCGACACCTTGCGTATCGCGACACTGGGCGACTACGACGTGTCGTTGCCCAAACTCAACCTGTCACAGCGCCAGGTGCCGATCGTGGTACGCCTGCAGGACGATGCACGCCAGAACCTGCAATTGCTCGAGCGCCTGGCGGTGCCGGGCGCGCGCGGGCCGGTCATGCTGGGGCAGGTCGCCACGATCGAGTTGGCCGGCGGCCCGGCGGTGATCGACAGGTATGACCGGGCGCGCAATGTCAACTTCGAGATCGAACTCTCCGGTCTGCCGCTGGGCGACGTCAAGGCCGCGGTCGAGAAGCTGCCATCGATACGCACGATGCCGCCAGGCGTCAAGGTGGTCGAGATCGGCGACGCCGAGGTGATGGGCGAGTTGTTCGCCAGCTTTGGCCTGGCGATGTTGACCGGCGTGCTGTGCATTTACATCGTGCTGGTATTGCTGTTCAAGGACTTCCTGCATCCCGTCACCATCCTGTGCGCGCTGCCGCTGTCACTGGGCGGCGCTTTCGTGGGCCTGCTCATCGCGGACAAGAGTTTTTCAATGCCCTCGTTGATCGGCTTGATCATGCTCATGGGCATCGCGACCAAGAACTCGATCCTGCTGGTCGAATACGCCATCGTGGCGCGACGCGACCACGGCTTGGGCCGCATCGAAGCCCTGCTCGACGCCTGCCACAAGCGCGCGCGGCCGATCGTCATGACGACGCTGGCCATGGGTGCGGGCATGATGCCAATTGCACTCGGCCTGGGCGTGGCAGACCCCAGCTTTCGCTCGCCGATGGCAATCGCGGTGATCGGCGGCCTGATCACGTCCACGGTGCTGAGCCTGCTGGTGGTGCCGGCTGTGTTTACCTACATTGACGATGTCGGTAACCGCGGACGCCAGCTGCTGGCCTGGATTCGCCGTCAGCCGGCGACCGTAGCCCATCCCGGTGACCCCGTCCCCACGCCGGCTGACGCGCCGCCGGCCCGTGCCTGAAACCCGCTCCCTGGCCTGGCCGGGTCTGTGCCTGGCATTGGCCCTGGGAGGTCTGTATGCCTGGTCTGGCGGCCGCCAGGAGATGCTGATCTGGCACGCGGCGCTCTGGTCCGCCCACCCCTGGCAGTTGTGGACTGCCGCACTGGCCCATCTGACATCGGCACACCTGCTGATCAATCTGGCCTCGCTGCTGGCCCTGGCGGTATTGGGCGGGTTCATGCATGCCGGCCGAACATCCGTTGCGGCCTGTCTGCTGGCATGGCCGCTGAGCACCTTGGGCCTGGTGTTCTGGCCCGAAATCACCTACTACAGCGGCATGTCCGGCCTGTTGATGGCCATGCTGGCGGTGTTGGCCGTGCATGCCACCACCCAAGCCGAGACCCGCGTGTCGGGCGTGGTGCTGCTGTGCGTATTGGGTTTCAAGCTGCTCACCGAACACGCCTGGAGCCAGGCCATGGCATTTGATCCGCGCTGGGGCTTCAACGTGGTCTATGCCGCGCACTTGACCGGTGCCGTCGCCGGCGCCGTGTGCGCCGCGGCATTGCAGGGCGTGCAATTCCTGCGCCGGCGCTGGGGCTCTTGAGTCAGCGCAATGACGCTGGCGCCACGGCGCGTTATGCTGGTACTTTTCCCACGCAAGGATATTGCCGTGTGCTGTCTTCCCGCCTTCACCGGGTACCGAACCGCTATTCGACCTTCGGGCGTGCGAACATGAACTGGTTGCAAAAACTGCCAGGTCACCAGCGCACTCCCGCCGGATTCGAGGTGCGACTGCTGCGCTTGATGCCCACGGTGTGGCTGGCGGGCACCTTGTTGCCGGCACTGATGGCATTTGTCGCGCGCTACCTGCTGACTGGCGCCAGCGCGGCCGAACTGGCGCGCAATATCCAGATGTTCGATTTCGCCATGATCGGCCTGGTGATCCTGATCTGGACGCTGGTGCTGACGGTCACCATCGGCTGCATCATCGTGTGGCTGATGAAAGGCCCGGCCTACGTGGCCGACGGCTACGAGGTGTCGCACAGCGACAAACCGCGGCGCTGAGTCGTTTGTCGAAAGCGCGGTTTGCGCGCGCTCACGGATTCACGCGTGGTGCGCGTCCCAACGCGACCTCGATTTCCTGCACCTCCTGTGTCGTCTTGAGCACCCGGTCCGGTGTCAGACTGATGCTGTCGATGCCCAGTTTGACAAGGTAACGCGCCACCTCGATATGGTCGGACGGCGCCTGGCCGCAGATGCCGCTGTGGCGCTTGTTGCGTTTGGCGCCTTCCACCGCCATCTTCAGGATGCGAAGCATGCCCTCGTCCTGCTCGTCGAAGGAGTCCGCGACAATGGCGCTGTCGCGGTCCACGCCCAGCGTGAGCTGGGTCAGGTCGTTCGAGCCGATCGAGAAGCCGTCGAACAGTTCGGCGAACTCGTCGATCAACAGCACGTTATTCGGGATCTCGCACATCACGTAGACCTCGAGCCCGTTCTTGCCACGTTCCAGTCCGTGTTCGGCCATCGCGGCCAGCACCTTGCGTGCCTCGTCCAGGCGACGGCAGAACGGCACCATCAGCTTGAGGTTGGTCAGCCCCATGGTCTCGCGCACATGCAGCATCGCTTCGCATTCGAGCGCAAAACCCTCGGCGTAGGCCGGATGGATGTAACGCGCCGCACCGCGAAAACCCAGCATCGGATTTTCCTCGTGGGGCTCGAAATCGCGCCCACCCATCAGAGCGGCGTATTCGTTGCTCTTGAAGTCGGACAAACGCACGATCACCGGGCGCGGAAAAAATGCTGCGGCAATCGTGCCCACACCTTCTGCCAGGCGCTCGACAAAATAGCTTCGCCCATCCTTGTAACCCGCCGACAGGGCCAGCACCTTGTTGCGCTCGGCCACATCCTGGATACGCTCCGGATGCAGCACCGCCATTGGGTGCACCTTGATGTGTTCATTGATGATGAACTCCATGCGGGCCAGCCCCACGCCGTCGCACGGCATCTGACTTACCTGAAAGGCGAGCTCCGGATTGCCCAGGTTGACCATGATCCCGGTCGCCGGGCGCTTGAGCCCGGTCAGGTCGGTGACGTTCTTGTGGAAGGCAACTTCGCCTTCATAGACTTTGCCGGTGGCACCTTCGGCGCAGGACACGGTGACCAGGTCACCGTCCTTGAGCACCTCGCTCGCATGCTCGGCGCCGACCACCGCCGGGATGCCGAGTTCGCGCGCGACGATGGCCGCGTGGCAGGTACGCCCGCCCCGGTTGGTGACGATGGCG
>JBBQJP010000009.1:0-107522 GCA_038326025.1 Burkholderiales bacterium | reverse complement strand
CTGCGATCGAGTCGCTCGAGCGCGGCGAGACCTTTTATTCGCACAACCTCGGCTTGGCCGAGTTGCGTGAGGCCATCGCTGCGTATGTAAGCGCGCGCCATCCGGCCGTCACACCGGAGCGGCTGGCCGTCACGTCGGGCGGGGTTCATGCGCTGATGCTGGCCGTGCAGTCGCTGGTGGACGCCGGAGACGAGGTAGTGGCCGTGACGCCGGTCTGGCCTAATCTGGTGGCGCAACCCGAGATCATGGGGGCGATAGTGCGCTGCGTCTCGCTCAAGCCGGTGGACGGTGCCTGGGTGCTCGACATGGACGCGCTGCTTGACGCGGTGACGCCAACAACGCGGCTGCTGATCGTCAATTCGCCCAACAATCCGACCGGCTGGACGCTTAGCCGCGACGAGCAGGTCCGGATCGCGGCGCATTGCCGCCAGACCGGCACCTGGATTCTGGCCGACGAGGTGTATGAGCGGCTGTATTACGAGCCCAGCGACAACGCCTGCGCGCCCAGTTTTCTGGACGTCTGTTCGCCGCACGACCGGTTGATCGTGGTGAACAGTTTTTCCAAGAGTTTCCTGATGACCGGCTGGCGCCTGGGTTGGCTGGTGTTGCCTGAGGCATTGACGCCCCAGATCGGCAAGTTGATCGAATTCAATACCTCGTGTGCGCCGGTGTTTGTGCAGCGCGCCGCGGTGGTGGCTTTGGCGCGCACGCAGGAGGTCACGCCGGCCATCGTGGCCCACCTGCGCCATTGCCGCGACACCTTGACGCCGCTGCTGCAGGCGGTTCCCGGTGTCGATCTGGCGGCTGCGCCCGGTGGCATGTATGCGTTTTTCAGACTGGCCGGTGCCACCGATTCGCTGGTCACCGCCAAGCGCCTGGTGCTCGAGGCCGGCCTGGGGCTGGCCCCGGGCGTGGCCTTTGGTGCCAACGACGGCGACCCCAGCGGAAGCTGGTTGCGCTGGTGTTTTGCCTCGCGCGACCCCCAACGTCTGGTTGAGGGTGTCGGTCGGCTGCGCAAATGGCTTGAGGACCGGGGCTGAGGGCAGGGTTAGGCTGATCGCTGCGCTCTGGTTATAATCCCGGGGCTTTGCCAGCGCGCAACAGCACACGTCAGGAGCAGTTCCAGCACCTGGCGCAAGTTCAACCCGGGGGTTATGGCCAAATGCGCCGCCCCTTACACAGGAAATGAAATGATTGCTACGAGTATCAAGGCCACCGTCGTCCAGGAAAACGCCCGCAAGGTCGGCGACACGGGTAGCCCAGAAGTCCAGGTCGCATTGCTGACCGCCCGCATCAACGAACTCACCCCCCACTTCAAGACGCATGCCAAGGACCACCACGGTCGGCGCGGCCTGTTGCGCATGGTGAGCCGTCGGCGCAAGCTGCTGGACTACCTGAAGTCCAAGGACGCGGAGCGTTACACCGCGTTGATCGCCAAGCTGGGCTTGCGCAAGTAATTCGCCGCTCGATGACAAGCGCCTGAGATGCATCTTTGCCTCAGGCGTTTTGTTGTTGGGAATTTTTCTATTTTGGGGAAGACGTAGTTTGAGTGATGGTGATGACGCATTGGCGTGTCATGGTCAGGCTCAGGCAGCTGCAGAGCGAAGCTGTGTCATTCCAGAGGCGTTTGCGCAAGGACGCGCAGCGCCACTGGAATGGCATCGTGTTCTGCGAGGTTGACTCCAGGCATTGGCAAGGTGGCCCACACCTTCCGCAACGAAGCAGGAGATAAGAAATATGAGCATGTTCAAAAAAGTCAGCAAGTCCTTCCAATGGGGTCCCCATTCCGTCACCATGGAAACCGGTGAAATCGCCCGTCAGGCCAGCGGTGCTGTGCTGGTCAATATTGACGACACCGTGGTTCTGGCCACCGTCGTGGCCAAGAAGGATGCCAAGGCCGGTCAGGATTTCTTTCCGCTGACCGTCGACTACACCGAAAAATCGTATGCCGCCGGCAAGATCCCCGGCAGCTTCTTCAAGCGCGAAGGCCGTCCGAGCGAGCTCGAGACGCTGACCTGCCGCCTGATCGACCGCCCGATCCGTCCGCTGTTTCCTGAAGGCTTCTACAACGAAGTCCAGGTCATCGTGCACGTGCTGAGCCTGAATACGGAAGTGCAGGCGGACATCGCTGCACTGATCGCTACCAGCGCCGCGCTGTCGATCAGTGGTATTCCGTTCAACGGCCCGATCGGTGCCGCGCGGGTCGGTTACATCAATGGCGAATACGTTCTTAACCCGGGCCAGACCCAGCTCAAGGACAGCCAGCTGGACCTGGTGGTTGCCGGTACCGAAGCGGCCGTGCTGATGGTCGAATCGGAAGCCCAGCAGTTGTCCGAAGAAATCATGCTCGGCGCCGTGGTGTTTGGTCACGAGCAGGGCAATATCGCCATCGCCGCGATCAACGAACTGGTGCGTGATGCCGGCAAGCCGGTCTGGGACTGGAAAGCCCCTGAGCGCGACGAGCCGCTGATTGCCAAGGTCGAAGCCCATGGCGCCGAGAAGCTGAGCGCCGCATACCAGATCCGCAATAAGCAGGAACGCACCCACGCCTGCCGCGCTGCCTACGCAGCCGTGATGGATGGCCTGAAAGCCGACGGCGTCGAATTCGACGGCGTCAAGGTCGAAAGCCTGCTGCACGACATCGAGGCGCGTATCGTGCGCGGCCAGATCCTGGCCGGCGAACCGCGTATCGACGGCCGCGACACCCGTACCGTGCGTGCGATCGAGATCCGCAACAGCGTGTTGCCGCGTACCCATGGATCGGCTTTGTTCACCCGTGGTGAAACCCAGGCTTTGGTCGTGGCCACGCTGGGCACCGAGCGTGATGCACAACGTATTGATGCGCTGGCTGGTGATTTCCAGGACCGCTTCATGCTGCACTACAACATGCCTCCGTTCGCCACCGGCGAAGCGGGCCGTTTCGGTACGCCCAAGCGTCGCGAAATCGGTCATGGCCGTCTGGCCAAGCGTGCATTGATTGCCGCGCTGCCAAGCAAGGAAGACTTCCCGTACACCATGCGTGTCGTGTCCGAGGTGACCGAGTCCAATGGTTCGTCGTCGATGGCCTCCGTCTGCGGCGGCTGCCTGGCCCTGATGGATGCGGGTGTTCCTATGAAAGCCCACGTGGCCGGTATCGCCATGGGCCTGATCAAGGACGGCAACAAGTTTGCGGTTCTGACCGACATCCTGGGTGACGAAGATCACCTGGGCGACATGGACTTCAAGGTGGCCGGTACCACCAACGGTATCTCTGCGCTGCAGATGGACATCAAGATCCAGGGCATCACGAAAGAAATCATGCAGGTCGCCTTGGCCCAGGCCAAGGAAGCCCGCATGCACATTCTGGGCAAGATGCAGGAAGCCATGTCCGAAGCCAAGACCGAAGTGTCGAACTTCGCACCGCGCCTGTTCACGATGAAGATCAATCCGGACAAGATCCGCGACGTGATCGGCAAGGGTGGCGCGGTGATCCGTGCGCTGACCGAAGAGACCGGTTGCCAGATCAACATCGAGGAAGATGGCACGATCACGATCGCGTCGAGCGACCCGGCCAAGGCTGAAGAGGCCAAGCTGCGCATCGGCCAGATCACGGCGGAAGTGGAAATCGGCAAGGTCTACGAAGGCCCGGTCACCAAGATTCTCGACTTCGGTGCCCTGATCAACCTGCTGCCAGGCAAGGACGGTCTGCTGCACATCAGCCAGATCGCCCATGAGCGGGTTGAAAAAGTGACCGACTATCTGAGCGAAGGCCAGATCGTCAAGGTCAAGGTCCTCGAGACCGACGAAAAGGGTCGCGTCAAGTTGTCGATGAAGGCTTTGCTTGATCGCCAGCCGCAGCAACAGCAGCCGTCGCCCCAGGGCGCCGAGCAGGGCTGATGGCCTGAGCGAGCCGGCGTGTGTACGCCGGCTTGAGCGAGCGGGGGCGTTCCTGCCCTTGGCCGCTACAGGAGCAACGTCATGATGAATGTCATTGAGATCACGTCCTTTGGCCTGCCGCAGGTATTGCGTCCAGGCCAACGGCCGTTGCCCGAGCCAGGTGCGGGTGAATTGCGTATTCGGGTGTCCGCAAGTGGCATCAACCGACCGGATGTGTTGCAGCGCACCGGTAACTATCCAGTGCCCGCAGGGGCG
This sequence comes from Burkholderiales bacterium, assembly GCA_038326025.1. Taxonomy (GTDB): domain Bacteria; phylum Pseudomonadota; class Gammaproteobacteria; order Burkholderiales; family Burkholderiaceae_C; genus CAISIP01. The sequence goes on along the minus strand of JBBQJP010000009.1, from coordinate 103,391 downwards.
TCAGATATCCCCGGCCTTGAAGTCGCGGGTGTGATCGATCAAGGTGACGCCGGCGAAATGGCCGCTGCGGGATTCAAAGTTGGCGATCGCGTCTGTGCGTTGGTTGCCGGTGGGGGCTACGCTGAATATTGCGTGGCGCCGATTGGACAATGTCTTCCGATACCCAAGGGTTTGACCGACGCGCAAGCGGCAAGCCTGCCAGAAACATTCTTCACGGTGTGGAGCAATGTGTTCGATCGCGGGCGTTTGCAAAAAGGTGAGACCTTGCTGGTGCAAGGCGGGTCGAGCGGCATCGGCGTAACCGCCATCCAGATGGCGCATGCCATGGGATGCCGGGTTTTCGTCACCGTGGGCAGCGACGAAAAGGCCGCGGCCTGTGTGGCGCTGGGCGCGGCGCACGCCATCAATTACCGTACCCAGGATTTCGTCCAGGAGGTCAAGCGTTTGACCGATGGGCGTGGTGTCGATGTGGTGCTGGACATGGTGGCAGGCGACTATGTGGCGCGCGAAATCGAATGCCTGGCCGAAGACGGCCGCCTGGTGATCATTGCCGTTCAAGGTGGCGTCAAGAGTGAATTCAATGCCGGCATGGTGCTGCGTCGGCGCCTGACGATCACCGGGTCCACTCTGCGTCCGCGTCCTGTGGCGTTCAAGCAGGCGATTGCGCAGGCATGTCTGAAGAATGTCTGGCCGCTGATTGAAAGTGGTGCTATCAAGCCGGTGATACACAGCAGCTTTGACGCGCTGCAGGCTGAAGGTGATCTGCCCAGCGGTGCAGCCCGGGCCCATGCCTTGATGGAGACCAACCGTCACATCGGGAAACTGGTGATGACCTGGAATAAGGGAGTTGCGTGATGGGCAAATTGATCGCTGGCAACTGGAAGATGAATGGTGCGATGGCGGCCAATAGGTCGCTGGTCGAGGACGTGCTGGCAGGATTGCCGGCGTCGCCCTGTGCCGTGGCCATGTGTGTGCCCGCGCCTTATCTGGCGCAGGTGGGTGGCTTGCTGCAAGGCAAGGCCATCGCTTTGGGTGCGCAGGACGTGTCGGCTCACGAATCGGGGGCCTACACCGGAGAAGTGTCGGCGGCGATGTTGCGTGACCTGGGTGTGCGTTATGCCATCGTCGGCCATTCGGAGCGACGCCAATACCATGGTGAAACCGATGCCGTAGTCGCGGACAAGGCGCGCCAGGCGCTGTCCTTGGGCATCACGCCGATCGTTTGCGTTGGTGAAACCCTGGCGCAACGTGAGTCAGGTGCCACTGAAGAGGTGGTGCGACGCCAACTGGCTGCCGTGATTCATGTCAATGGACACTGCATCAGCGAGATCGTGGTGGCCTACGAGCCGGTCTGGGCGATTGGCACCGGTAAGACGGCCAGCCCGCAGCAGGCGCAGCAGGTGCATGCCGTGTTGCGCGCGCAACTCAAGGCCGCGACCAGCCAGCCCGGGCGTGTGCAAATTCTTTACGGCGGCAGCATGAACGCGGGCAATGCCGCGCAGCTGCTGGCCGAGCCGGATATCGATGGCGGACTGATCGGAGGGGCGTCGCTCAAGCCAGCGGACTTCCTCGCCATCATTGCCGCTGCATCCTGACCGTACCCACATTGCTAAAAATTAGGAGTTATCGATGAATCTCATGTTGACCGTGGTGCTCGCACTGCAGATGCTTTCCGCAGTGTTCATGATCGGCCTGATCCTGGTCCAGCATGGCAAGGGCGCCGACATGGGGGCCGCATTCGGCAGTGGGGGTTCGGGCAGCCTGTTCGGCGCCACGGGCAGCGCCAACTTCATGTCGCGAACCACGGCAGTATTGGCCACCGTGTTCTTCGTCAGCACACTGGCGCTGGCCTATTTTGGCAACCTGCGCCCGACCACCAGTGGCAGCGTGCTGGACAGCGCAGCTGTCAGTATTCCGGCTGCCGGCAGCTCCGCGCCCGCGGTATCCGTCGTCCCGGCAGCGCCAGCGGCGCCGGCATCGGGTGCGGCGCTGATTCCCTCCAAATGAAGTGTGCCACCCAGTCGCCCCCGAGGCTTGGGGCTGACTTTTCAGGGTAAACTACCAGCTGTTCGGAAAGCCAATACCGCAAGGTCCTCAAGCGATCCGACCATCTGTAGAGAAAAGCCGCCGTCGTGGTGAAATTGGTAGACACGCTATCTTGAGGGGGTAGTGGCGAAAGCTGTGCGAGTTCGAGTCTCGCCGACGGCACCAGTCAGAATGCTGCTGAGCATTCCTGGTCAGTGGTAAACACAGAAGTCAAAAACTCCCGATGAACCTCGATCAATATCTACCGGTACTTCTGTTCATATTGGTGGGTATTGCCGTCGGTGTGGTTCCGCAGGTGCTGGGCTACATACTGGGTCCGAACCGACCCGACGCGGCGAAGAACTCGCCGTATGAGTGTGGCTTCGAGGCCTTCGAGGATGCGCGCATGAAGTTCGATGTGCGTTACTACCTCGTGGCCATCTTGTTCATTCTTTTCGACCTTGAGATCGCTTTTCTTTTTCCATGGGCCGTGGCGCTCAAGGATGTCGGTGCGGTCGGATTCTGGTCTGTGATGATTTTTCTGGGCATCCTTGTCGTGGGTTTCGCCTACGAATGGAAAAAAGGCGCCCTGGATTGGGAGTGACGCGATGATTGAAGGCGTACTGAAAGAGGGATTTGTCACCACCAGTTATGACGCGGTGGTGAATTGGGCCAAGACCGGGTCGGTGTGGCCGATGACGTTCGGGTTGGCCTGTTGCGCGGTCGAGATGATGCACGCAGCTGCTGCGCGTTACGACATCAGCCGATTTGGTGCAGAGGTGTTTCGCGCCAGTCCGCGCCAGTCCGATCTGATGATCGTGGCCGGCACCTTGTGCAACAAGATGGCGCCTGCGCTGCGCAAGGTCTATGACCAGATGTCCGAGCCGCGCTGGGTCATCTCCATGGGCTCTTGTGCCAATGGTGGCGGTTATTACCACTACAGTTATTCGGTGGTGCGTGGATGTGATCGCATCGTGCCGGTGGATGTCTATGTGCCGGGCTGCCCTCCCACAGCAGAAGCCCTGCTGTATGGAATCATCCAGTTGCAGCAGAAGATCCGTCGCACCCAAACCATTGCGCGTGCCTGAGGGGAATTTGTGACGACGAATTACGCGGTACATCCCGAGGCGCTCAAGAATACGGTTGCCAAGGTGCTTGGCGACAAGGCGCGAAGCATGACGCTGGCGCTGGGCGAGTTGACGGTGGTGGTCGATGCGACCCACTATCTGGAGGTGGCGACGCTGCTGCGCGACGCGCCAGGTTGCCAGTTCGAGCAACTTGTCGACCTGTGCGGCCTTGACTATCTGGAATATGCCAACGGCAGCCATGACGGTTTGCGGTTCTGCGTCGTGGCCCATCTGCTGTCGGTCAGCCTGAACCAGCGGGTCAGACTCAAGGTTTTCGCGCCCAACGACGATTTTCCGGTGGTTGATTCGGTCAACGACATCTGGAATTCCGCCAACTGGTTCGAGCGTGAAGCGTTCGATCTGTTTGGCATCGTGTTCGAGGGTCACGCCGACCTGCGCCGCATTCTGACCGACTACGGTTTCATCGGTCATCCGTTCCGCAAGGATTTTCCGGTTTCCGGGCATGTGGAAATGCGGTACGACGCCGAGCAAAAGCGCGTCATCTACCAGCCCGTCACGATCGAGCCGCGCGAGATCACCCCGCGCATCATTCGTGAAGACAACTACGGCAATCTGCACTAGGCGGCGTCGGACATGGCAGAAATCAAGAATTACACACTCAACTTCGGTCCGCAGCACCCGGCTGCCCACGGGGTGTTGCGGCTGGTGCTCGAACTCGACGGCGAGGTGATCCAGCGTGCGGACCCGCACATCGGGTTGCTGCACCGTGCGACCGAGAAGCTGGCCGAGAGCAAGACCTACATCCAGTCCTTGCCCTACATGGATCGGCTCGACTACGTGTCGATGATGTGCAACGAGCATGCCTATTGCCTGGCGATCGAAAAGTTGCTGGGTATCGAGGTGCCGGTGCGCGCACAGTACATCCGGGTGATGTTTGCCGAGATCACCCGGCTGCTCAACCATCTGATGTGGCTGGGCTCGCACGGCAACGACTGCGGCAGCTCGACCATCCTGATCTACACCTTCCGCGAGCGTGAAGACCTGTTCGACATGTACGAGGCCGTCAGTGGTGCGCGCATGCATGCGGCGTACTTCCGTCCGGGCGGTGTGTACCGCGACCTGCCGGACACCATGGCCCAATACCAGGCCAGCAAGGTGCGCAATGCCAAGGGCGTGGCCCAGCTCAACAGCAACCGCCAGGGCTCATTGCTCGATTTCATCGACGACTTCACGCAGCGTTTTCCGGCCTGTTTGGCCGAGTACCACACGCTGCTCACGGAAAACCGCATCTGGAAGCAGCGTACCGTGGGCATTGGCGTGGTCACGCCCGAGCGCGCGCTGGCCATGGGTTTCACCGGCCCGATGCTGCGGGGTTCGGGCATCGAATGGGATCTGCGCAAGAAGCAGCCGTATGAGGTGTACGACCGCATGGAATTCGACATCCCGGTCGGCCTCACCGGCGATGTCTACGACCGCTACCTGGTGCGCATGGAGGAGATGAAGCAGTCCAATCACATCATCGGGCAGTGCGTGACCTGGCTGCGGGCCAATCCTGGGCCGGTAATCACCGACAACCACAAGATTGCGCCGCCGAGCCGCGAATCCATGAAATCCAACATGGAAGAGTTGATTCACCATTTCAAGCTGTTCACCGAAGGTTTCCAGGTGCCCGAGGGCGAAGCCTATGCCGCGGTCGAGCACCCGAAAGGCGAGTTCGGTATCTACATCGTCAGCGACGGCGCGAACAAGCCTTATCGACTGAAGATCCGGCCGCCCGGATTTGCCCACCTGGCCGCCATGGACGAGATGTCGCGCGGCCACATGAGTGCCGACGCCGTTGCGATCATCGGCACCATGGATATCGTGTTTGGGGAGATTGACCGATGATCTCGGAAGCCGTCAAAGCCCGCTTTGCGATAGAAGTTGCAAAGTACCCGGCAGACCAGAAACAGTCTGCCGTCATGGCCTGTCTGGCCATCGTACAGCAGGATCTTGGCCACGTGAGCGTGCAGAGCGAGCAGGTGGTGGCCGACTATCTGGGCATGGCGCCGATCGCCGTGCACGAGGTGACCACCTTCTACAACATGTACAACCAGCGCCGGCTGGGCAAATTCAAGCTCAACGTGTGTACCAACCTGCCGTGCCAGTTGCGCGACGGTGCGGTGGCCTTGAAGCATCTGGAAGAAAAGCTCGGCATTGTCATGGGTGAGACCACGGCAGACGGCTTGTTCACCTTGCAGCAAAGCGAATGCCTCGGTGCCTGCGCTGATTCGCCGGTGATGCTGGTCAATGACCGCACGATGTGCAGCTTCATGAGCAATAACAAGCTCGACCAGCTGATCGACGGCCTGCGTGCGACGGAGGCCAAATGAGCGCAGCGCCGAACCGCTTCAAGCAAGCGAAGGCCCCCTCGGGGGGCAGCGAACCACACACCGTGGGTGAGCGTGGGGGTCACATATGAGCACCGCACGGCCGCCCGAAGATGCTCAGCACCGCAGCACGCAGAGCGAAGGTACATCCATGAACGCGGTTGACAAGGTGCTGGCGCAGTTCCAGTCCAGTGGTGCCGAGACCTGTTTTCATGGTCGGCATATCGAACCCCAGATCTACGCCGGCCTTGACGGTGCCAACTGGCATCTGGCTGACTACGAGGCGCGCGGCGGCTACCAGGCTCTGCGTAAGATCCTGGGACAGGACGGCGGCGAGGGCCTCACACCTGATCAGGTGATCGCCACCGTCAAGGAGTCTGCGCTGCGCGGACGTGGTGGCGCCGGTTTCCCGACCGGGCTGAAGTGGAGCTTCATGCCGCGTCAGTTTCCGGGCCAGAAATATCTGGTCTGCAATTCGGACGAAGGCGAGCCAGGTACCTGCAAGGATCGCGACATCCTGCAATTCAACCCGCATATCGTGATCGAAGGCATGGCAATCGCCGCCTACGCCATGGGTATCTCGGTGGGGTACAACTACATCCACGGCGAGATTTTCCAGAGCTACGACCGGTTCGAGGCGGCGCTGGAGGAAGCGCGCGCGGCGGGCCTGCTCGGAGACAAAATCCTGAATAGTGCGTTCAGCTTCCAGCTGCATGCGGCCCACGGTTTTGGCGCCTACATCTGCGGCGAAGAAACCGCCTTGCTCGAGTCACTCGAAGGCAAGAAGGGCCAACCACGTTTCAAGCCGCCATTTCCGGCCAGCTTCGGTCTGTACGGCAAGCCGACCACAATCAACAACACCGAAACCTTTGCGGCGGTGCCCTGGATCATCCGTAACGGTGGCGCAGCCTATCTGGCCTGCGGCAAGCCGAACAACGGTGGCACCAAGATCTACTCCATCAGCGGCGACGTCGAGCGTCCCGGCAATTACGAGATCCCGATGGGAACCCCGTTTGCCACCTTGCTCGAACTCGCCGGCGGCGTGCGCGGCGGGCGCAAGCTCAAGGCCGTGATCCCGGGCGGCTCGTCGTCGCCGGTGTTGCCGGCCGACATCATGATGCAATGTACGATGGACTACGACTCCATCGCCAAGGCAGGTTCCATGCTCGGTTCGGGTGCGCTGATCGTCATGGACGAGACGCGCTGCATGGTCAAGTCGTTGCAACGCCTGAGTTATTTCTACATGCACGAGTCCTGCGGTCAATGCACGCCGTGCCGTGAAGGCACCGGCTGGTTGTCGCGCATGGTAGACCGCGTCGAAACCGGCCATGGCCGCGCCAGCGACATGGATCTGCTGGACTCGGTGGCGGACAACATCCAGGGCCGCACGATCTGTGCGCTCGGCGATGCGGCGGCGATGCCGGTGCGCGCCATGATCAAGCATTTCCGCCACGAATTTGAACACCATGTAGAGCACAAGACCTGCACGGTCCCCGCCTATGTTTAATACCCGCACGCGTTTCACTGCCCCGGGGTCGGCACAAGCCGGTCGTCTGAACAGGTAAAAGAAGATGGTAGAAATCGAACTCGACGGCAAGAAGGTCGACATTGTCGAAGGCAGCATGATCATGCATGCGGCCGACAAGGCGGGCACCTATATCCCGCATTTTTGCTATCACAAGAAGCTCAGCATCGCGGCCAACTGCCGCATGTGCCTGGTGGACGTCGAGAAGATGCCCAAGCCGATGCCGGCCTGCGCGACACCGGTGTCGCAGGGCATGATCGTGCGCACCAAGAGCCCCAAGGCCATCAAGGCGCAACAGTCGGTGATGGAGTTCCTGCTCATCAACCATCCGCTCGACTGCCCGATCTGCGATCAGGGCGGCGAGTGCCAGTTGCAGGATCTGGCCGTCGGCTACGGTGCGTCTTCGTCGCGTTACGAAGAAGAAAAGCGCGTCGTGTTCCACAAGGACGTGGGCCCGCTGGTTTCGATGGAAGAGATGTCGCGCTGCATCCATTGCACACGTTGCATACGCTTCGGTCAGGAAGTAGCAGGCGTGATGGAACTGGGCATGTCGCACCGCGGCGAACATGCCGAGATCGAGACCTTCATCGGCCAGTCTATTGATTCCGAGCTCTCGGGCAACATGATCGATATCTGCCCGGTTGGCGCACTCACGAGCAAGCCGTTCCGCTACAGCGCCCGCACCTGGGAGTTGTCGCGTCGCAAGTCGGTCAGCCCGCACGATGCGACCGGTGCCAACCTGGTGGTTCAGGTCAAGAACAACAAAGTGCTGCGCGTTGTCCCGTTCGAGAATGAAGCGGTCAACGAATGCTGGATTGCCGACCGTGACCGTTTCTCCTACGAGGCGTTGAACGGCCCTGAGCGTTTGCTCAAGCCAATGATCAAGCACGGTGGCGCCTGGCAGGAAGTCGAATGGCAGGTGGCCCTGGAATACGTGGCCAACGGGCTCAAGCAGATCAAGGCCGACCATGGCGCTGCCAAGATCGGCGCGCTGGTCAGTCCGCACAGCACGCTCGAAGAGCTGACCTTGATCGCCGCGCTGGTGCGTGGCCTGGGCAGTGAAAATATCGATTACCGTTTGCGCAATGCCGATTTCACGCCAGGCGAATCTGTGCACTGGTTGGGTATGCCGATTGCCGACCTTACGCAGCTCCAGCGTGTGCTGGTCGTGGGCTCCAACCTGCGCAAGGACCATCCGCTGATGGCCCAGCGTATCCGCCAGGCCGTGCGCAATGGTGGCAAGGTCAGCCGTATCAATGCCAAGGCCCAGGACTGGGCGATGCCGGTGGCGTTTTCGCTGGAAGTGGCCGCTGCCGACTGGGTCCAGGCGCTGGCCGATGTTGCCGCTGCAGTAGCCGCCGGAAAAGGCCTGTCCGCACCCGCAAAAGGCACGGCAACCGAGACTGCGCAAGCGATCGCCCGCGCGCTGCTCGGTGGCGAGCGCAAGGCGGTGCTGCTGGGCAATGCCGCAGCCCATCATGCCAAAGCGTCGAGCCTGCTGGCGCTGGCCAACTGGATTGCCGATCAGACCGGCGCCAGCGTCGGCTATCTGACCGAAGCCGCCAATACCGTGGGTGCCCAGCTCGCTGGTGCAGTTCCCGGTGAGGGTGGTCAGCATGCCGGACAAATGCTCTCTGGTGGCCTGCAGGCGGCGTTGCTGCTCAATACCGAACCCGAATTCGACTCGGCAGCAGGTATTGCGGCCGCTGCAGCACTGGGCGCCGGCGCTATGGTGGTGACGCTCAGCCCGTTCAAGGCCAACATGGCATTCAGCGACGTGTTGCTGCCGATCGCACCGTTTACCGAAACGCCGGGCAGCTTTGTCAGTGCCGAAGGGAGGGTGCAGAGTTTCCACGCCGTCGTGAAGCCGGCGGGCGAGACGCGGCCCGCCTGGAAGGTGTTGCGCGTATTGGCCAACATGCTCGAGCTGCCTGGTTTCGAATTCGATTCGGCGCGCGAGGTGCTCGCCAACTTGGGCCTGGAGCCGGTGGACAACCAGGCCTGGGTGGCGGCCGACAAACTGGGCAACCAGAGCTCGGCTGCCATCGACCTGACTGCGGCGACGGTTGAGCCGGTGGTCGCGTCGATCTATCAGCTCGACGGTATCGTGCGCCGTGCGCCCGCCTTGCAATTGACAGCTGACGCCCGAGTCAATGATGGCGACGCGCCGGTTGCGGCTGCCACCGCGGAGGCCCTGGCATGATCGACCAGATTCACGCTACCGGACTGGGATTGCTGGCCGCACCCTGGTGGGCCGCGGTGGCATGGCCGATTCTGTGGACCTTGATCAAGATCGTCGTGGTTGTGGCGCCCCTGATGGGGGCCGTAGCCTATCTGACGCTGTGGGAGCGCAAGTTCCTGGGCTGGATGCAGGTTCGTATCGGTCCCAATCGGGTCGGACCCTGGGGCATGTTGCAGCCGATCGCCGATGCGCTCAAGCTGCTGACCAAGGAAATTCTGGTTCCGACCGCAGCCAGCAAGGGTCTGTTCATACTCGGCCCGGTGCTCACCATCATGCCCGCCATGGCGGCATGGGCGGTGATCCCGTTCGGCCCTGATGTGGCCCTGGCCAATATCAACGCCGGACTGCTGTTTGTGATGGCGATCACGTCCATGGAGGTCTATGGTGTCGTGATCGCTGGCTGGGCGTCGAACTCCAAGTATTCGTTCCTGGGGGCCATGCGTGCATCGGCACAGATGATCAGCTACGAGATCGCCATGGGTTTTTGCCTGGTGGTTGTGCTGATGGTGTCAGCGAGCATGAACCTTACCGACATCGTGACCGGGCAGGGCAAGGGCCAGTTTGCCGACATGGGACTGAACTTCCTGTCCTGGAACTGGTTGCCGTTGTTGCCGATTTTTGTCGTCTACATCATCTCGGGAATGGCCGAGACCAACCGCCATCCATTCGACGTCGTCGAGGGCGAGGCCGAGATTGTTGCCGGGCACATGGTCGAGTACTCGGGTATGTCGTACGCGATGTTCTACCTGGCCGAGTACGCCAACATGTGGCTGATCTCCATCCTGGGGACCATCATGTTCCTGGGTGGCTGGATTTCGCCGGTTGCCGCACTCGATTTCATTCCGGGCTGGATCTGGCTCGGTATCAAAACCTTCGTCGTGGTCAGCCTGTTCATCTGGGTGCGCGCCACTTTCCCGCGTTTTCGCTATGACCAGATCATGCGCCTGGGCTGGAAAATCTTCATCCCGGTCACGCTGGTCTGGCTGATCGTGGTGGGAGGCTGGATGCAGACCTCCTTCAATATCTGGAAGTAAGACGATGACTACAGTCACATCCCCATCCACCGCCGCTGGCAGCCACATGGCTGCGCCGTTTTCCGTCAAGGACTTCCTGTCGAGCTTTCTGCTGCTCGAGTTGTTCAAGGGCATGGCCGTGACGGGGCGGTATCTGTTTCGCCGCAAGGTCACGATACAGTTTCCGGAAGAGAAAACGCCGTCGAGTCCGCGCATGCGGGGTCTGCATGCCTTGCGCCGTTACGAAAACGGTGAAGAGCGCTGCATCGCCTGCAAGTTGTGCGAAGCAGTTTGCCCGGCCTTGGCCATCACGATCGAGTCGGACAAACGTGCCGATGGATCGCGTCGTACCACCCGTTATGACATCGACCTGACCAAGTGCATCTTCTGCGGCTTTTGCGAAGAGAGTTGCCCGGTCGATTCGATCGTCGAGACCCATATCGTCGAATACCACGGTGAAAAACGCGGCGACCTGTATTTCACCAAGGAAATGCTGCTTGCCGTCGGTGACCGCTACGAGGCTGACATTGCGCAGCGCCGTGCTGCGGATGCGAAATACCGCTGAAGCGTTGCGAGAAAGATAAAGCCCGCCATGGATGTCAAAGCCGGACTGTTTTACGTTTTTGCCGCGTTGCTGCTGTTTGCCGCCTTTCGGGTGGTAACCGCACGCAATCCGGTACACGCTGCCCTCTACCTGGTCTGGGCGTTTATTCAGGCCGCCATGATCTGGGTGTTGCTGCGCGCCGAGTTTCTCGCCATGGCACTGGTGCTGGTGTATGTGGGGGCGGTGATGGTGTTGTTCCTGTTCGTCGTGATGATGCTGGACATCAACTTCGACAGCATTCGCCAGGGCTTCTGGCGCCAACTGCCGCTGGCGGGTGTGATCGGCGTGGTCATCGCACTGGAAATGTCGGCTGTGTTGTTCGCCGGCTTCCGCATGGCAGAACCCAAGGCGATGCAGGCCGTATTGCAGACGACCGTGGGCGAGGCGTCGAACACACGCGATCTGGGCATCTTGCTGTACACCGAATATGTGTACCCGGTGCAGATTGCCGCCGTGATCCTGCTGGTGGCCATCATTGCCGCCATCGCCTTGACCCTGCGTGAGCGCAAGGACAGCAAACATATCGGCGTGGATGCGCAGGTGCGGGTGCGTGCCAAGAATCGCCTGCGTGTGGTGCAGATCGGTGCGACCCAGGCGGCTAGGCCCATGCCTGCGGAACCGGACGCCGGTGCCGGCGCTGAGGGGGAGAAAAAGTCATGACATTGACACTGGGCCATTTCCTGACGCTGGGCGCGATCCTGTTCGCGCTATCGATCATCGGTATTTTTCTCAATCGCAAGAACCTGATCATCCTGTTGATGGCCATCGAATTGATGTTGCTGGCCGTGAACATGAATTTCGTCGCGTTCTCCTATTACCTGGGTGACATGCGGGGCCAGATCTTCGTGTTCTTCATCCTGACCGTTGCGGCGGCCGAATCGGCGATCGGACTGGCGATCCTGGTGCAGTTGTTCCGCAACAAGTCCAACATCAATGTGGACGAACTCAATTCGCTCAAGGGCTGAAGAACACGATGAGCCAAACACTTTCAGCCGCGACGCTGCTCACCGTAGCGCTGGCACCTCTGGTCGGCGCTATCGTGGCCGGTGTCTTCGGCACCGCCTTTGGCGGAAACCGCATCGGTCGGCGCGTCAGCCACAGCCTGACAATTGGCGCTGTGGCCTTGGCCTTCATCCTCTCTGCCAGCGTTCTGCGCGACGTCGTTCAACACGGCGCCCGCTTCGACGAAACCCTCTACACCTGGATGCAGGTCGGCGCGCTGAAGATGGAAGTCGGCTTTCTCGTCGATGGCCTGACGGCGATGATGATGTGCGTGGTGACCTTCGTCTCGCTGATGGTGCACCTGTACACCATCGGTTACATGCAGGAAGACGAAGGCTACAACCGGTTCTTCGCCTACATCTCGTTGTTCACGTTCTCCATGCTGATGCTGGTCATGAGCAACAACCTGTTGCAGCTGTTCTTCGGCTGGGAAGCCGTGGGCCTGGTGTCTTACCTGCTGATCGGCTTCTGGTTCAACAAGCCCACGGCCATCTTCGCCAACATGAAGGCCTTCCTGGTCAACCGGGTGGGCGACTTCGGCTTCATCCTGGGCATCGGCCTGATCGTGGCCAATGCCGGCACGCTGAACTATGCCGAGGTCTTTGCCGTTTCGGGTGAATTGGGGACCATGGTCTTCCCCGGCACCGACTGGATGCTGATCACCGTGATCTGCATCTGTCTGTTCATTGGCGCCATGGGCAAGTCGGCGCAGTTCCCGCTGCATGTCTGGTTGCCGGATTCGATGGAAGGCCCGACACCGATTTCCGCGCTGATCCACGCCGCGACCATGGTCACGGCCGGTATCTTCATGGTGGCGCGCATGTCGCCACTGTTCGAACTCAGCGACACGGCACTGAACTTCGTGCTGGTCATTGGCGCGATCACGGCCTTGTTCATGGGGTTCCTGGGCATCATCCAGAACGACATCAAACGGGTTGTCGCCTATTCGACCTTGTCCCAGCTCGGCTACATGACGGTGGCGCTTGGTGCATCGGCCTATTCGGTGGCGGTGTTCCACCTGATGACCCACGCCTTCTTCAAGGCCTTGTTGTTCCTTGCCGCCGGCTCGGTCATCATGGGCGTGCACCACAACCAGGACATCCGATGGATGGGCGGCTTGCGCAAGTACATGCCCATTACCTGGATCACCTCACTGCTGGGTTCGCTGGCATTGATCGGCACGCCGCTGTTCGCGGGTTTCTATTCCAAGGACAGCATCATCGAGGCGGTGCACTTCAGCAACCTGCCTGGCGCCGGTTTCGCCCATTTTGCAGTGCTGGCCGGTGTCTTCATCACCGCCTTCTATTCGTTCCGGATGTATTTCCTGGTGTTCCATGGCAAGGAGCGTTTCGACCAGAATCCCGATGCGCATCATGATGCCCACCGCGACGGTCACGATCATCATGGCGCGCACGATAAACCGCACGAGTCGCCCTGGGTGGTCACCGTGCCACTGATCCTGCTGGCGATTCCTTCTGTGGTCATCGGCTACATGACGATCGAGCCGATGTTGTTCGGCGAGTTCTTCAAGGATGCGGTGTTTGTCAATACCGACCTGCATCCGGCAATGGCCGAACTGGCCAAGATCTTCCATGGCCCGATGGCGATGGCCACGCACGCGCTGAGCACGGCGCCGTTCTGGTTGGCCGTGGCCGGTGTGGTCTCGTCGTATTACATGTACATGGTCAATCCGGCCTTGCCGGCGGCAATCAAGCGCAACAGCATGCCGATCTACACACTGCTCGAGAACAAGTACTACATGGACTGGTTCAACGAGAACGTGTTGGCGCGTGGCACGCGTTTGCTCGGCACCGGGTTGTGGAAGGGTGGCGACCAGGCGCTGATCGATGGCACGCTGGTCAACGGCTCCTGGAAAGTGGTCGGCTGGATCTCGCGGCTGGTGCGTCGGTTGCAGTCCGGCTTCCTGTTCCACTATGCCTTGTCGATGATCCTGGGCGTGTTTGTCCTGATGACGTATTTCGTGTGGCGCAGTTAGTAGCGTAGGAGAAGAATAAAAATGGGATTGCTGAGCCTGGCCATCTGGACGCCGATCGTATTCGGTGTCGTGTTGCTGGCGTTGGGCCGTGATGAACACGCGCCTGTCGCCCGTTGGATCGCGCTGATCGGGGCCTTTGTCAGCCTGATGGTCACCTTGCCGCTGTACAGCGGTTTCGAACTCGGAACTGCCGCGATGCAGTTTGTCGAGAAAGCCCCCTGGATTGAGCGCTTCAACGTCAACTACCACCTGGGTGTGGACGGTATTTCGCTGTGGCTGGTGCTGCTGACTGCATTCATCAACCTGGTCGTTGTCATCGCCGGCTGGGAGGTCATCACCAAACGCGTGAACCAGTACATGGGCGCGTTCATGATCCTCAGTGGCCTGATGATCGGCGTCTTTTGCGCGCTCGATGGACTGTTGTTCTACGTGTTCTTCGAGGCGACGCTGATCCCGATGTACCTGATCATCGGCGTCTGGGGCGGGCCGAACAAGATCTACGCGGCATTCAAGTTCTTCCTGTATACCTTGCTTGGCTCGTTGTTGCTGCTGATTGCGCTGATTTATCTGTACACCAAGTCGGGCGGCAGTTTTGATCTGGTGACCTGGTACGAACTTCCGCTGGACGGCCGCGCGCAGACGCTGATCTTCTTTGCATTCCTGGCGGCGTTCGCGGTCAAGGTGCCGATGTGGCCGGTTCATACCTGGTTGCCCGACGTGCACGTCGAGGCGCCGACCGGCGGCTCTGCCGTGCTGGCGGCAATCATGCTCAAACTCGGCGCCTACGGTTTCCTGCGCTTCTCAATGCCGATCGCACCCGATGCCGCACATGAGTGGGCCTGGCTGATGATCGCCTTGTCGCTGATCGCCGTGATCTACGTCGGCCTGGTCGCGATCGTGCAGACCGACATGAAAAAACTGGTGGCCTATTCGTCTGTGGCCCACATGGGCTTTGTGACGCTCGGCTTCTTTATCTTCGACGACCTGGGCATGGCCGGCGGTATCGTGCAGATGATCGCCCACGGATTTGTCTCCGGTGCCATGTTCCTGTGCATTGGCGTGTTGTACGACCGCGTGCATTCGCGTGAGATCGCCAGTTACGGCGGTGTCGTGAACACCATGCCCAAGTTCGCGGCCTTCGCGTTGTTGTTTTCGATGGCCAATGCCGGTCTTCCGGGTACCGCAGGTTTTGTGGGCGAGTGGATGGTCATCCTGTCTGCCGTCAAGGCCAACTTCTGGCTTGGCCTGGGCGCTGCGACGGCGCTGATTTTTGGCGCAGCCTACACCTTGTGGATGTTCAAACGCGTCTATCTGGGGCCTGTGGCCAATGACGACGTCAAGGGGCTCACCGATATCAACGCGCGCGAGTTCGTGATGTTGTCGCTGCTGGCCATTGCCGTGTTGTACATGGGCGTCTATCCCAAGCTATTTACCGACGTGATGGACAGCTCGGTCGCCGAATTGCTCAAGCACGTTGCGATGTCGAAGTTGAATTGAGAGATCCGCAACCATGATTGACAACTACAGCTGGATCACGGTTTACCCCGAAATCGTCCTGTTGGCGCTTGCCTGCGTTATTGCCCTGGTCGACCTTGGTGTCAAGAGCCGGGGCCGCACCTTGACCTATGCCTTGACCATGATCACGCTGGCCGTGGTCGCCATCATGCAGGCGGAATACGCCTTGAGCGGCCTGAACCAGTACGGATTCAGCAAGATGGTGGTGAGTGACCAGATGGGCAACTGGCTCAAGTGTTTCGCCACCTTGGCCGTGATGGTCACCCTGGTTTACGGGCGACCGTATGCCGGCGAACGCGACATGTTGCGTGGCGGCGAGTTGTTCACCTTGTCGATGTTCGGCCTGCTGGGCATGTTCATCATGATCGGCGGCAACAACTTCCTGGTCATCTACATGGGCCTGGAGTTGCTCACGCTCTCCAGTTACGCGCTGGTGGCCTTGCGCCGCGACAACACCCTGGCCACCGAGGCCGCCATGAAGTATTTCGTGCTCGGCGCCATGGCCTCGGGTTTCCTGCTCTATGGCTTGTCGATGATGTATGGCGCAACCGGCACGCTCGACGTGAACCAGGTCGCCCAGGCGATCGCCACTGGCGCCATCAAGCACCAGGTGCTGGTGTTCGGTCTGGTCTTCGTCGTGGCCGGTCTGGCCTTCAAACTCGGTGTCGTGCCATTCCATATGTGGATTCCCGACGTCTACCATGGCGCACCGACGGCAGTGACCTTGCTGGTGGGCGGCGCACCCAAGCTGGCCGCCTTCGCCATCTTCATCCGCTTGCTGGTCGAGGGCATGTTGCCCTTGGCCGTCGATTGGCAGCAGATGCTGGCGGTGCTGGCCGTGGGCTCGCTACTGGTGGGCAATCTGGCTGCCATCGCGCAGACCAATATCAAGCGCATGCTGGCGTTCTCGACCATCTCGCAGATGGGCTTTGTGTTGCTGGGCTTGATGTCGGGTGTCATCAACGGCAACAGCATTTCGTCGGCCGATGCCTACGGCTCGTCGATGTTCTATGTCATCACCTATGTGCTGACCACGCTCGCGACCTTCGGTGTCGTCATGTTGCTGTCGCGCAAAGGCTTCGAAAGCGAAGAGATCGCCGACTTCGCCGGTCTGAATCAACGCAGTCCGCTGTTTGCAGGTGTGATGGCGATCTGCATGTTCTCGCTGGCCGGCATTCCGCCGATGGTGGGTTTCTATGCGAAGTTGTCGGTTCTGCAGGCGCTGATCTCGTCCGGCCAGACCAGCGACATCGTACTGGCAGTATTCGCCGTCATGATGTCGCTGGTGGGCGCGTTCTACTATCTGCGCGTGGTCAAACTGATGTATTTCGATGCGCCCGTGCAGACAGCGCCGATCGAAGCGCCGATGGATGTGCGGGTGGTGCTCACGGCTAACGGGGCGCTGGTGTTGTTGCTGGGCCTGCTGCCCGGCGGCCTGATGGCCTTGTGCGCGCGCTCTCTCGCCAGCATGATGGCGGGTTGATCGCCCGTGACTCTGCCGCGTGCGTCATCAAACCAGACCGACGCCCATCTGATTGAGCGTACCGTCGAGCGGCAGGAACTTCTGACCGGCGACTTTCTGCGGGTCCGGCGCGATACGGTTGCCTTGCCCGATGGCGCTCAGGCGACGCGCGAATACGTGGTGCATCCGGGCGCGGTCATGATTGTTCCGCTCCTTGGTCATGCGCAAGGCGAGTTGCGTGTCGTGCTCGAACGCCAGTACCGTCACCCGATCGGCAAGGTGATGCTTGAATTTCCGGCTGGCAAGCGCGACGGCGACGAAGATCTGCTGCTGTGCGCGCAGCGCGAATTGCGCGAGGAGACCGGTTACCGTGCCAGCGAGTGGGCCCATGCGGGCACATTGCATCCGCTGATCTCCTATTCCGACGAATTCATTGACATCTGGTTTGCCCGTGGCCTGGCTGCGGGTGAACGGACACTCGATCCGGGGGAGTATCTCGACGTCGTCACCGCCACTGTGCCGGAGTTGCTGCAGTGGTGCTGCGATGGCCAGGTCACCGATGGCAAGACACTGGCTGCAAGCCTCTGGCTGCAGAACGTCATCTCCGGTGCATGGGTTTTGGACTGGCGCGCGAGCGGCGATAACGCGCTGGCCGGATAATCGGCCCATCATGAAAGTACTGGATCTTCAATGCGCGCAATCGCACGGATTTGAAGGCTGGTTCGGGTCCGAGGAAGACTTTACCAGCCAGCTTGCGCGTGGACTGGTCACTTGCCCGATGTGTGGCGAGACCACCATCACCAAGAAGCTCAGCGCGCCGCGTCTGAATCTGGGTCATGCGCGCGCACCCGATGCGGCTATGCAAGCGCCCGAAAAGGCGAACCAACAAAATGTCGTGGCCACGACTGACGCCCATACGGCGCTGCAGGCGGCCTGGCTGGGCGTCGCACGGCGTATCCTGGCCAATACCGATGACGTCGGCGAGCGATTCGCCGAAGAAGCCCGAAAGATCCACTACGGCGAGGTGGCCCATCGCGGCATTCGCGGCAAGGCGTCGGCCGCAGAAACCGAAGCACTGGCAGACGAAGGCATCGAGGTGATGCAGCTGGCCCTGCCGGATGCGCTCAAAGGACCGATGCAGTAACCGGTACCTGTGCAGACGCCGCACCGCCCCTCGGTGCCAACGTCTCGCCAGGCTTCATATACAACCCGCGGGGACCTTTATGGCGAGACAACTTATCAGTTCCGGGTCCCGTTTCGAGTCCGACATCGGCTACAGCCGCGCGGTGCGACAGGACCCCTGGGTGTTTGTGTCCGGCACGACGGGCTTCGACTACACAACGATGACGATTCAGGACAGTGTGGAGGCGCAGACCGAGCAATGCCTGCGCAACATCGTCTCTGCCCTCAAAGAGGCACAGGCCACGATGGACGATGTGGTGCGGGTTACCTATGTTCTGCCTGAAGCCGCGGATTTCCCGAAATGCTGGCCGGTGCTTCAGAAGTACTTCGGCCAGATACGCCCGGCGGCGATGATGATCTCTGCGGGCCTGGCAGACCCGCGAATGCGGATCGAGATCGAGGTCACCGCCCTCAAGCAGGGCTGAGCTACGCGTCCTGAGCGTGGGCGCCGGCCGTTCAAGACCGGCCCATTCCGATAGAAGTTTTTCGCCCCCGACAATACGCTGTTGATTGCACCGACTATTGGTTATCCATGTCCTTCTCCATTGCTTTTTTCGTGGCCGCCATTGTTCTGGCCGTGACGCCCGGCCCCAGCATCACCTATGTCATCGCCCGTACTGTTGCTGCGGATCGGGCAGAAGGCCTGGCCTCTTGCGTCGGCACCGGACTTGGCGGCATGGTTCACGTTTTTGCCTCGGCGGTCGGCATTTCTCTGCTGATCGCGCAGTCCGCGCTGGCCTTCAGCCTGGTCAAGTACCTGGGCGCCGCCTACCTCGTGTACATCGGCATCCGCTTGCTGCTGCGTGCCCAAGCCGATCTTTCCACCATGCCCATCAAGACACAAGGCGCGCGCCGGGCATTTGTCGAAGGCTTGCTGATCGAGGCGCTGAACGTGAAAACGGCCTTGTTTTTTCTCGCCTTCCTGCCGCAATTTGTCACGCCGGACGGCTCGCTGGTATACCAGCTCATTGTGCTCGGCACGATCTGCGTGATGCTCAATACGCTGGCCGATGTCGCCGCCGTTTTCCTGGCAGATCGGCTGATGCGCGCAAAGGCATTACGCGCGGGGCGCACGAGAACGATGTCCAGGGCGTCGGGCCTCACGATGCTGGGTCTGGGCGCCTATCTGGCGCTGTTCAGCCGCGTGCACTGAACCGGCACTGCCGCCGGCGCAGCGCCGCTCAGGCGACGAACTGCAGTTCTGCGAGGCGCGCGTAGACGCCACCACGCGCGACCAGGTCGGCGTGTGTGCCTTGCTCGACGATGCGTGACTGGTCCAGCACGATGATGCGATCTGCCTTTTGCACGGTAGCGAGCCGATGTGCGATGACCAGTGTCGTGCGCCCCTGCATGGCGCTTTCCAGGGCGGCCTGTACCATGCGTTCGCTTTCCGCGTCCAGCGCGCTGGTGGCTTCGTCGAGCAGCAGCAGTGGCGGGTTCTTGAGCATGGCGCGTGCAATCGCAATACGCTGGCGCTGACCGCCACTCAGGCGCACACCGCGCTCGCCCAGGAAGGTGTCGTAACCCTCGGGCAGGCGGTTGATGAATTCGTCAGCGAATGCGGCATGCGCAGCGGCCTTGACCTCATCGTCGCTGGCCCCAGGCTTGCCGTAACGGATGTTTTCCATTGCGTTGGCCGAGAAGATCACCGCATCCTGCGGCACGATGCCGATGTGCTGGCGCAAGTCTGCCAGGGCCAGATCACGTGTCGGCACGCCGTTGAGTGTGATGTTGCCCTGCTGCGGATCATAAAAGCGCAGCAGCAACTGAAACACGGTGCTCTTGCCGGCGCCGCTGGGCCCCACCAAGGCGACGGTTTCACCAGGCGCCACGGTCAGCGAAAAATCGGTCAAGGCCGGATGCTCGGGCCGCGATGGGTAACAAAACTGCGCATGCTCGAATACCACCGTGCTGCCCGCTGCCACGTCCGGTGCGCTGCGGGGCTGGGCGGGGTTGCGGATCGGCGACTGGGTGTCGATCAGTTCCATCAGCCGCTCGGTTGCGCCGGCGGCACGAAGCAGATCGCCATACACCTCGCCCAGCACCGCAAAAGCACTGGCCAGGATGATGACGTAAATCACGGTCTGGCCCAGGTGGCCCGCCGAAATTCGGCCGGCCATGACGGCTTCGGTGCCCTGGTACAGGCCCCACAACAAAGCGGCCGACGTGGCGATGATGATGAAGGCCACCAGTACCGATCGCGCGCGCGATCGGCGCACCGCGACCCTGAATGCGTTTTCCGTGGAGTGGTCGAAGCGGCGCGCCTCTCGGTCTTCGGCGACATAACTCTGCACCACCGGAATCGCATTGAGCACTTCGGCGGCAATCGCGCTGGAATCCGCCACCCGGTCCTGGCTGGCGCGCGAGAGCTTGCGCACGCGCCGGCCGTACCACACGCTGGGCACCACGATTGCGACCAGCATGCCCAGCACCTGCACCATCACATAGGGATTGGTCCAGATCAGCATGGCCAGCGCACCGAAGCCCATGACGGTGTTGCGCAGGCCCATGCTCAGCGACGAGCCCACGACGGTCTGCACCAGCGTGGTGTCGACGGTCAGGCGGCTGAGCACCTCGCCGGTTTGGGTGGTCTCGAAAAACTCGGGGCTCTGGCGCAGTACATGGCTGTATACGGCGTTGCGCAGATCGGCCGTGACGCGTTCGCCCAGCCAGCTGACCATGTAGAAACGGCCGGCCGAGAAAATGCCGAGCGCAAATGCCACCGCGAACAGGTCGATGAAATGTTCGCGCAAGGCCATTACGCGGCTGCCATTGTCGGTGGCGTTCACCGCCGCGCCAGCGGCACCACCCACCAGACCACCGTCGATCAGGCTGCGCAGCGCGATCGGAAACACCAGCGTGGTCACAGCGGCCATGACCAGGAACAGGCCTGCGAGCAGGATGCGGCCACGGTAAGGGCGTAGGAATGGTCCCAGGCCCGACAGCGATCGCGGGGAGGGCGCCTTGGCGCGTTCAGTCGTCATGCAGGATTGGAGTTGGAGCAGGCTTGAAAATTGGCAACGCACCGGGCAATGGGGACACCGCCGCTGTGCACGCGTGGGGGCCATTGTCGGTCATGGCGACACCAGGGTATCTGCCTGGCTTGCAGACTACAGAACCAGGGGCTTGGCGTAGCCGGTCATCTCCAGGTAACCACGGCCCACATGCTGGCGCTGGCTGTCGAACAGATCGCAAAGTCCTTCCCAGTAGATGGCGCCAGTGGAGTTGCGGCTGTCCAGTTCCTGGTCATCGATCAGGGCGCGCAATACATAGTTTTCTGCCGGAGTTCGCAAGAGCCACTCGACCGGATAAGTTGTCTGTGTACGTGGGCTCTTCCAGCCACGCACCGGCTGAAACACGGTCTCGCCGCGTGCGAATACATAGGGCTTGATGCCATCGTTGAGTTTGGGGTGGCGAAACGAGCCGCCGTCCCACAACGCGGCGCCGGCCTTGTCGCGCAGGCGAAACGCCGTCAGTGCGCTGCCATCGAACAAGTTGATGCCTATCCAGTCCCAGCCCACGGCCTGGGCGTCGAGCAGGCTGTCGCTCCACTCATGGTCCAGCCAGGCGGCGCCATTCACAGGCGTGAACTTTGTGCTGTCGACCCCGCGTGCGCCAGCGCCCGTCACAGCCGTTCGCTGGCCGGAGACGCCGATATGGCCGTCGAACGCCAGCTGCGGATGGCTGTAGTAGTGGCTGGCCTGGGCCGGCTGCGGGCCTTTGCGCGACCAGCCTTGGTCACCCTGCAGCAGCACCGGTGTCGTCGCGGAAAAGTCCAACTCCAGCGAGAAACCATCAGCGACGATCCGTGCCTCGTAGCGGTTGTTGCGGCGTTGCAGCGTCCAGTCGCGCAGGCGCACATCCAGATCCTGCTCGGAGGCCTGCGCGATGCCGAATCCGGCACGGGCAATGCGCTGGTCGTGCAGAAACTGCCGGCCCGTCACGTCGCTCAGCGCGGCATGGGCGAACAGCAGTTGGCGTGCAGCGAACTTCGAGGCCAACTGCTGAGCTGCTTCGACCCGGGTGCGGAAGAAGGTCAGCTGAAAGCCATAGACCCGCTCTGCGGAGCCCGTGCCGGTCCGCGTATGCCCGGTGATGTACCACCACTCGATGCGCGTGAGTGGATGGCTGCCGTGGTCGCGCGGGAAAGTGGGCACCTGCCGCCTGGTAGCTTGCGCGTCGCCGCTGGCGCCTGGCGTGGCGGCCAGGCCGAGTGCGGGGGCAAGACCGCCCAGCAACAGCTGGCGGCGCAGCAGGTCGAAGACGTTGGTGGGCAAGCGCCGGTTCATGGGTCTATTGTGGTCGTGATCGGTCGCCACAGCCGTGACCCGGAGTGCCGAAGAGCCCGACCGCTTCCGTGGCGAGATGCTTGGCTCTGGCCGCGGCGCAATTAATCGGGCAGATTCGAGCTTTGCTTTGCCCCGGAACTGCGCCAGAATCTCGCAGTCGAAGCGCGGGCGCGAGGCAAGCGCATCAATACCCTGGGCCAAGAGGCATTGCAGGAGCGGGCCGCCTCCCAAGACATGCGACCCACAGGTTGATCGACACGGACAGACAATCGGGCAAGGCTGCTTCGCGGCATTTGTTGCGTGCCGCTCATCGCCCACGTGGGACGTCACACACGAAGAGGTGCGAGCCGATGAACAGCGTTCTCAAAGTCTACGAAGATCAGAAACTCGCGCGCAAGATTGCGCGACTACGCGTGTTCAGCGCGGTTCTGGCTGTCCTGGGTCTGGGCTTCGTTGCGGCTCTGGTTGGAAGTGGAGAGTTGACCGCAAGAGGTTCTTCGCCCGGGGGGCGTTTCGTTTCCGAAGGCGTCTTGAAATCAGTCACATGGGGCGCTGACCCGGTTGTCTTTCTGGCAACCGCCTTTTGGTACGTGGCGATTGCGCTCATTCTGGTAATTTGTTTCTACCTGGTTACCGCGAAGTTGATCGAAAGAACACATGGTCGGCCCCTGTTCCGTCGAAAGTATCCGTATTGAGTTCCGGGCAAGATCCCAAGCTGTAGCCGGCCGGCCATACGCGTTGACGATTCGCGATCTCAAACCGACACGGTGTAATTCAGCGTCATGCGCCCGCCATCCACAACGACGATTTCGCCGGTGACATAACTGGCTGCATCGCTGGCCAGCCATGCCACCACGTCGGCAACCTCCGAAGGCTCACCAAGCCGCTTCATGGGCGTGCGGCTCATGACCCTGACGCGGGCTTCCTCTGTGGCCAGCACGGCCTTGATGGCCATTTCGGTGGCAATGGTGCCAGGCGCTACGGCGTTCACCCGTATGCCTTTGTCGGCCAGCGCCAGCGACATGACGCGCGTGAGCTGGTTGATGCCGCCCTTGCTGATGTTGTAGCTGGCAATGGTGGGGATTGTCAGCGTCGCGTTGACCGAGCTCATGTTGACGATGCTGCCGCCGCCTTGGTGTGCCATCACGCGGGCTACCGCCTGGCCGACCAGGAAGGCGCCTTTGATGTTGACGCGCATCACCGTGTCGAAATCGGCCTCGCTGATGTCCAGAAAGTCAGCCGCACGCAGGATGCCGGCATTGTTGACCAGCACATCAATGCGCTGGTGCAACTTGACGGTCTGCGCCACCAGCGCGTCGACCTGGGCCTTGTCACCCACATCGCAACTGACGAAAGTTGCTCCCAGCTCGGTGGCCAGTGTCTGGCCGCGTTGCGGGTCGAGGTCGGCGATCACCACCTTGGCACCTTCGCCGGCAAAGCGGCGTGCGCAGGCTTCGCCGATTCCCTGCGCGCCACCGGTGACGATGACCACGCGTCCGGCATGGCCGAAAGAGATGGTTGTGGATGGATGGGGCATGTGTTTCTCCCGCAAAGTGGTCGTAGGCTAAGCTCGGTGCCTTGATTATCCGGTGCGCGATGGATGCACCTATCCGACAAGGCCGCCCTGTGGACACCTCCGCGACAGATTTCCCCTCGATAAACGCTATCCGCTCCCACCGCGCGCGGCTTGGCGAGCGCATCATCACCACGCCGATCCGCCGCCTGCACGACCCGGCGCTGCTGCGTGCCGTGGGCGCGCAGACCCGTGTCTGGCTCAAGGAAGAGCTGTTCCAGCATACCGGCAGCTTCAAGCCACGGGGTGCGATGTCGGTGATGCTGGATATGGATGTGGCGGCACTGGCGCGGGGTGTTACCGGTGTGTCTGCCGGCAACCATGCGATTTCGCTCGCCTATTGCGCGCAGGTGCTGGGTACCAGCGCCAAGGTGGTGATGCCGAAGAACGCGAATCCGTTTCGCATCCAGGTCTGCCGCGAGCTTGGCGCCGAGATCGAACTGGTAGACAACGTGCACCAGGCCTTTGCGCGCGTGCGCGAGATCGAGGCCGAAGAAGGCCGGGTGTTTGTGCACCCCTACGAAGGGCCGAAGACGGCGCTGGGCACGGCTACCGTCGGGCTGGAGTTCATGGATCAGCTGGCGGCCGCGGGCCAGATACCCGACGCCGTCATTGTGGCGGTTGGTGGAGGAGGCCTGAGTGCTGGCGTGGCCTGTGCGGTCAAGCAGATGCAGCCGCAGACGGCGGTGATTGCCGTGGAGCCCGAAGGCGCCGACAGTTTGGCGCGCAGTTTCGCCGCGGGTTCGCCCCAGTCCATTGATGCGGTGCGCACCATTGCCGATTCGCTCGGTGCGCCGCGCTGCGAACCGTATTCGTTTGCGCTCAATCGCCGCTTCGTCGATGAGGTGGTGCTGGTCAGCGACGCGCAGATTCGCGATGCGATGCGGCTGACGTTCCGGGTCGCCAAGCTGGTTGTCGAGCCGGCCGGCGCCGCGGCGCTGGCGGCCTTGATGTTTCCGCTACGCAAGCGGCTCGACGGCCGGACCGTCGGGCTGATCGTCTGTGGCGCCAACCTCGATCCGCAAACCTACTGCGCGCAGTTGGCGTCATGACGGGACAAGCAGGGTTGCCATGACCGTCCATACCATCGATTTTCAAGGCATCCCGGCGCTGGTTTTGTCGGCGCCCGACGGAGCACGAGCCGTCGTAGCCCTGCACGGCGGGCATGTCGTGTCCTGGCGCGTGGCGGAGTCGGAGCAGGAGCAGCTGTATTTGTCGCCCAATGCGTTGTTCGGCGCTGGCAAGTCCATCCGTGGCGGCGTTCCGGTGATCTTTCCGCAGTTTTCGGACCGTGGACGCGGCGTGCGCCATGGATTTGCGCGCAATCGCGATTGGCAACAGGTGCCGGACGAAGGGCGTGGCGACGCCGCCGTCGCCGCGCAACTGGCATTGCGCCTGGTCGACGACGCCGACAGTCGTGGCCTGTGGCCGCATGCCTTCGCGCTCGAGTTGTCGGTTCGGGTGCAGGGCGACACGCTGGCTCTGCAACTGTCGTGTACGAATACGGGTTCGTCTGCGTGGGAATTCGGCGCCGCCTTGCATACCTATCTGGCGGTGCAGGATGTCGCGCAGGCGCAATTGCACGGGCTGACCGGTGTGGATTACGAGGACTGTGTGGTCAACGCGCACGCGCTGCAGGACGGCTCGCCCGTGCGGGTCACGGGGGAGGTGGATCGTGTCTACGCGGCGGTCCGCCATGGCCTGCAACTGGATGACGCAGGGCCGGCCGGCACCCGTACGCGGGGCATAACGCAGCAGGGTTTCGCCGATGTCGTGGTCTGGAACCCGGGCCCGGAAAAGTGCGCCGCGCTGGCCGACATGCCCTTTGATGGTTATCGCCACATGTTGTCTGTCGAGGCCGCACAGGTGTGCCAGACCATCACGCTGGACCCCGGCGCGACCTGGTCGGGGGTACAGACCCTGACGGTACACAAACAGGCCATGGGCCAGGAGCGCTGACGATGGATGTATTGATCTTCTCGGCCATCATCCTGATTGCGCTGGGTGTGGCGCGACGGCAATACGAACGCAAGCGCATTGCCTTGCTGGCGTCCTATCTTGGGCAGTTTCAGATCGAGAAACTGATGGCGACGCTGAGCGACGGTTACCTGCGTGCCCTGAGTGAAGACGAACCACAACGGCGCCAGCAGGTGTGGGAATTTCTGCAGCCGTCCGAGCAGACCATGGCTGATCAGTTTGACCGCTTCGCGTCTGCGATTGCCAGCGCAGACGAAGCCGACACCCGCGTCAGCACGCTGGCGATGGCGCTCCCTTGGGCAGATCGACTATTTCCGGCCGCCAGTTTCGATCTGCGTAAAGCCCTGGCGATTCATGCGCGCGGCATCCGTGCGGCGGTGCAGGACTACCCGCATGCGTCGG
The DNA here is from genome assembly GCA_038326025.1 of Burkholderiales bacterium. GTDB lineage: Bacteria > Pseudomonadota > Gammaproteobacteria > Burkholderiales > Burkholderiaceae_C > CAISIP01. The sequence goes on along the minus strand of JBBQJP010000009.1, from coordinate 77,127 downwards.
CGCGGGACCGGGCCTATCTCCTGAGCGCCGAGATGTTCCTGATGCAACATACCTGCCATTGGTATTGCAAATCCAAAGGGATCGCATCCGCGCGCATGTGGGTGCGCCACAAGACGCGCTACGAGCAGTTGCTCTCGGCCGTGGGGGCACAAACGGCGCGGGAATACCGGGCTTTGTTGGCGGGCTGACGCCGGCACGTGCCGGCCGTCGGGTCACGCTGCGATCAGAACAGGCCCGGCACAAGTCGCCGACTTTTCTGGCGATACGCCGCGTAGCCCGGATGGGCATCGATCATCCAGCGCTCTTCCAGTGCCGCCTTGACCAGCAGCACTGCCAGCAGGGTGCCCCAGGCCAGCCATCCTGCAAGGGGTGGCGCCAGCAGCGCCATCGCCGCGGCGCCCAGCAAAACTGCGCTGTACATCGGATGACGCACATGCCGGTAGGGCCCGCTCGTGATCAGCCTGCCTCCCTGGCGCGGTGTCGGGCGGATGTTGAAGTTGCCCGGTTGGTTGTGCCGGAAGGTCCATAACACCAGCGCCACGCTGGCCAGCACCAGAATGACCGCCAATGCGCTGACCGATCCGTCGGCCACGCGGGGGCCGGCCAACCATGCCAGACGCAGCAGCAGGCCAAATTGCAGTGTCACGAGTACGACGCCCATTGATCCATCCATCGGTGGTTGCCAGGCACCATGTTCGCAGCTTTTCGGGTTGCCACAGTCACGGTGCCGGCATGTCGTGAATCCCGCTGTCGGGTCGATGCCAATGCGGGTAATATGCTGTATGGATCAACAGCCCTCCAATCCAGCCTGTGCAACGCCATCGAGACCGGGCGCGGGCTTGAAGGCATCGATGAACGACAAGCCGACTCCCACACCGGACAGCACCGTTGACGAGACCCACAGCGCCGTGGTGCTGACGCGCGCCCATGCCCGGCGCTTGCGTGAGATCCACCGCTCCGCTGGCTGGCCCAGCCAGGACGGGGTAGAGATCGAGTTGCTGGCCACCGGCCTGATCGAGCGGCAACGCGATCACCGCGGCAACGAGACGCTGCGGCTTACCGACGACGGCATCGCATACCTGGCGCAGGTCCTGCAGCGCAACCGGCAGGCCTTGTCGGTCCACGACGCGCTAGTGGCGCAGGTCGCCCGCAGCTTGTTGCTGGCAGGCCGGGTCGTCTGGACCGGGTTGGCGGTTCGGGCGCGGTTGCCAGCGCCAGGAGAAACCGACACGCCGGGCGATGCGGCTGATGCGCTTGCGGACAGCGGTCAGGAGGCGTTGCTGCGTCTTGGCGCCGACCTGGCGCCGTTCGAACTGGGCTCGGGGGCGGCGGCGCTGGCCAAGCTACGCTGGAAAGTCTGCAAGCCCGACGTGTTTTCGATTCGCAACACCACGGTGGCGGCATATCTGCAACCAGTGGTGCATGAAATCAAGGTGAGCCGGGCCGACTTGCTGGGAGACCTGCGCCAGCGCGACAAGCGCGACAGCTACCTGGACCTCGGTGGCCAGTGCTGGTATGTGCTCGGCCGCGATGCACGGGGGCGCCCCATCGCACAGGCCGACGAAATTCCACTGGCATGTGGCGTGATACACGCCATGCCTGATGGCCGGCTGGAAGTGGCGCGCCACGCGCCGGTTCGATCTGTCCCCGACCTGCCGTTCGCGTTGTGGATGGCATTGGCCAAGGCCACACCGCTGGCACCACCAGGTGGCGTGGGCGACGATCTCGAGCGCGATCAGGTCCCGCTGCAGGAACAACCCGTGGACGGGTCGGGCGCGGCGTGAGCGGGCAGGCCGATGACGGCGATGGCAGCAGTGCCGTCTTGCCGGACACGCCGGCGCCGGTGGATAGCGACGCCGCAAGCCTGTACACCGTGTCGGTGCGCAATCTGTGCGCGTTTGCGGCCAAGGTCGGTGATCTGGATCTGCGTTTCACGCCATCGCCGAGTGCGCAACAAGGGCGGCTCGGGCATCAGCGCGTGGCGCAGCGGCGCGGGCCGCGTTACGAGACCGAAGTCAGTCTGGAGGGTGTATTGCACGGTCTGCGCGTGCGCGGTCGGGCCGATGGCTTCGACCCTGACAGCCGGACCCTGGACGAGGTCAAGACCTTTCGCGGAGCAGTAGAGGCCATTGCGCCCCACCACCAGCAACTGCACTGGGCACAGGCCAAGGTGTATGGCGCGCTGATCTGCGCCAGCCGCGGCATCGACCGGCTGACCTTGCGTCTGGTTTATTTCAATGTGTTGGACCAGACCGAGCATCCGTTGGTGCAACGTTGCAGTGCTGGCGAATTGCAGCAGTTTCTGGGCGACCTGTGTACGCGTTTTCTGGCCTGGGCCCATCAGGAGCAGGTCCATCGCGCGCAGCGTGACGCGCGCCTGGCGCAACTGGTGTTTCCCCAGTTGCCGTTTCGACCGGGTCAGCGTGCAATGGCCGCTGCCGTATACCGCGCCTGCCTGCAGTCGCACCCGTTGCTGATGCAGGCACCCACCGGCATCGGCAAGACCATCGGAACCCTGTTTCCGGCCTTGCGTGCGATGCCGGTGCGCGGTACCGACAAATTGTTCTTTCTGACCGCCAAGACGCCAGGGCGCCAGGTTGCGCTTGAGGCCTTGCGTACGCTGCGCGGCGGGACCGGTGCGGTGCCAGGCGCACAGCCGCTACGGGTGCTGGAACTGGTGGCGCGCGCCAAAGCCTGCGAGCATCCGGACAAGGCCTGCCACCCGGACTCCTGTCCCTTGGCGCGGGGTTTCTACGACCGCCTGCCGTTGGCGCGCGAGCAGGCAGCAAAAGCCGGTTGGCTGGACCAGCGCACGCTGCGCACGTTGGCGCTGGCGCAAGGCATCTGCCCGTACTACCTTGGCCACGAGATGCTGCGCTGGAGCGATTTGGTGGTGGCCGACTACAACTACTACTTCGACCGCAGCGCCATGCTGCATGCCATGACGGTCGACAACGCCTGGCGCGTTACCGTGCTGGTGGACGAGGCCCATAACCTGGTGTCCCGCGCACGCAGCATGTACAGCGCCGAACTGACGCACGCCGAGACGCTGGTGGTGCGCTCCCTCGTGCCCGGTGCCTTGCGTTCGCGGATAGACGAATTACTCAATGAGTGGCAACTGCTGCAGGACGCCCAGGTCCGCGCCACACCCGCGCGGACCTGGGAGGCGCTGCCGGCGGTTCCCGAGGCCTGGTTGCGCGCCTTGCAGAAGTTGTGCTCTGCGCTGGGTGAACACGTCAATGACGATGCCGCAGACACCGATGCGTTGGTGCTGGCCTATTACTTTCGCGCGCTCGCCTGGGCCACGCTGGCGGAGATGTTCGCCGATCATTCTTTGTGTGAATTCGATCGCAATCCGACTGGCGACACGCGCAGCCCGGCGCAAGCTGCCGACACCACGCAGGGCCGGCTCGAGGCCCAGGGCTTCGACCTGACAGACGATGCCGCCGGGCGTTTGAGCTTGCGCAATATTGTGCCGGCTCCGTTTCTGGCGCCGCGCCTGCGTGATGCTGACGCGGTAGTGCTGTTCTCCGCCACCTTGCAGCCACAACACTACTACACCACGCTGCTGGGGCTGGCCGAGGACACCCAATGGCTCGATGTTCCCAGCCCGTTTCGCAGCGAGCAACTGCAGGTGCGCATCGTGCCGGTGTCAACGCGCCAGGGTGATCGCGCGGCCTCGCTCGACACGCTGGTGGCGGCGATGGCGCAGCAGTTTGCGCGCTTGCCTGGCAACTACCTGGCCTATTTCAGCAGCTTCGACTATCTGGAGCAAAGTTGCGCGCGACTGCGTGAGTTGCATGGCGAGATCCCGGTATGGACGCAGGCACGCCAGATGGACGAACCCGCGCGGCGGGAATTCCTGAGCCGTTTCGATGGGGCAGGCCAGGGCATAGCATTCGCGGTGCTCGGTGGCGTATTCGGCGAAGGTGTCGACCTGCCGGGCTCGCGCCTGATCGGAGCCTTTGTGGCCACGCTGGGTCTGCCGCAGTTCGACGAGGTCAACGAGGCCATCCGCCAACGTTTGCAGGACCTGTTTGGCCAGGGCTACGACTACACCTATGTTTATCCGGGGCTGCAGAAAGTCGTGCAGGCGGCCGGTCGGGTGATCCGCACCGAGAACGACACCGGTTGCGTGGTGCTGCTCGATGCACGTTACCGTGAGCCGCGCTACCGGGCCCTGCTGCCGCCGTGGTGGGTTATTGACCCACCGGTGCGACTGCCAGGCTGATCATTCGGCCGAGCCGGCCTCAGGCGCGTATCTCACCCCGGTACGCCGCCACGAATGCCGCCGCATCCTGACGCACCGCCGCTGCACTTTTGCCGGGTTTGTACAGGGCCGAACCCAAGCCGAATCCATGCGCGCCGGCAGCCAGCCAGGGGCCCATGTTCTGGGGCGAAATTCCACCCACCGGAACCAGCAGCGTGCCTGCCGGCAATACGGCCAGCATGGCCTTGACCACGGCGGGCGAGGCCAACTCGGCCGGGAACAGCTTGAGCCCGTGCGCGCCGGCCTGCAATGCGGCAAAGGCCTCGGTAGGGGTGGCGATGCCGGGCAGGCACACCATGCCCAGGCCCACGGCTTCGCGCACGACGTCGACGTCAAAATTGGGTGACACGACCAGCTGACCGCCAGCGGCATGAACGTCGCGCACCTGCTCCGGCGTCAGTACCGTGCCGGCACCCACCAGCGCCTGCGCGAACGCGCCGGACAGATGGGCAATGGAGTCCAGGGCGTTCGGCGAATTGAGCGGTACCTCGATCAAACCGAAGCCGGACTGGGTCAGCGCCTCGCCAATGGCGGGGGCCTCGTCAGGCGTGAGGCCGCGCAGGATTGCCACCAGGGGCAGGGTCTGGAAATGGGTGGCGAATTTCTGGATCGGTCTCATGGTCAGGTGCTCCGTTCGACAGGCAGGTGTTGGCTCAGCGCATGCAGGCCGGCCCAGGTCGCTTCGGCACCCATGCTGCGCGTCGCAATGCCCAGGTGGTCGAATGCAAGTGCATAACGCCCGGTCAGGTTGTCCGAACCGATCAGCACGATATCGCCAGACGATTCGCGCCCATGGGCGCGCAATTCATCACCGATCACCAGGCCGGACAGGAAGCTGGCCAGTGGCCCAGCCTCCAAACGCGACATCAGCGACAAGGTGCGCGCAGCAAAGGCGTTGTGCAGCAGACTGCCGCCCTGGCCAGCGCGGGCCACGCCGAGCGTGAATGCCTGCGCGTCGAATATGGCCGTGGTGTCGATGGTGCGTGCCAGCAGCGAATGCTGGCTGAGCAGGGCGAAGAATTCGCCCGTCATGAAGGTCTGGAAGGTGGTGACGCGGCTGTCCTGTACCCAGGCCCACTTGCTATGGGTGCCGGGCAGGATGAACAGGCCGTCGTTGCGGCCCGCTAGAGACATGGCGCCAAAGATCTGCACCTCTTCGCCGCGCATCACGTCGGGCACGCTGGCCAGTTGCGGCAGGTCGCAGGCCTGTTCACAGCACAAGCCGGGCACGATGGCCGTGGGCAGGGCCAGTGCCGGGTCGGTGATCCAGTGCAGTTGCGCCGCCACATCGGCAAAACCGGACGGACAGGCGCAATAGGGCGCCTCGATCCAGCCCTGCTTGCTTCCGGCCATACCGGAGATCAGGCAAGCCCGCGCACTGCCGCGGGCCCAGTCACCAAAACATTCTTCGAAGGCCGCGGTGAAGCCGCCCGCGGGCACGCTCAGAATGCCGCGTGGAAACGCGCGTTGCTCGAGCACGGTGCCTTCGGCGTCGAGTCGGGCGCCGCGCAGTGCCGTTGTGCCCCAATCGAGCGCCAACAGGGCCGTGGTGTCCTGGCCAGAGGGGTTCATGCTCATAACACGGCAAAAACCGAGCTGCTGCGTGGCATCGGGTTCACCGCGCCAAAACCCTGTACCGACAAGGCCGCCGCGGCATTCGCATACGCTGCCGCCTGAAACACGTGGTCCCCTTTGGCCAGGCGTGCCAACAGGTTGCCGCAAAAGCAGTCGCCCGCGCCCGTGGCGTCGCGCACCGTGACATGGCGTGCCGGAATGGTTTCGCGTTTGTGCCCATCGCTGATGCGGGCGCCTTCGGAACCGAGCTTGAGCACGACCGTGGCCGCGCCTTTTTCATGGCTCCAGTCGATGATCGCGTCCGGGTCGGTCAAACCGGTAAGCGCGATCATGTCTTCCAGGCTGGGCAAGAACAGGTCGCACATGGCGACAGCCTGGATGGTGCAGGCCCGGGCGCGCGCCAGCGGCCACAGCTTGAGGCGCAGATTGGAGTCGAACGACACCAGCGTGCCGGCTTCGCGTGCAGTCTCCATGGCCTCGAAGGCGGTGTCGCAGGCGCCGGGGGAAATCGCCAGCGAGATAGCCGACAGGTGAAGGTAACGGGATTCGCGGATCAGTGCCGTCGGCGCGCCGGCAAGCCATTGCGGCGTCATGCGGCTGGCGGCCGAGTCGGCGCGCAGGTAGCTGAACTCATGGCCCTGGCTGCCATGGGTCACGAAATAGATACCGGTATGGCTGGCGCTGGCGGTGCTGACCCCCAAGGTGTTGACGCCTTCCTGACCCCACAGCTGCAACAGCAGTCGGCCGAAATTGTCGGCACCAATGCGGGTCAGGTAGGCGGTGCGGGCGCCGGCCCGGGCCGCCGCGATGGCTGCATTGCTGGTGTCTCCGCCAAAACCCTGCAGATACTGGGCCTGGTTGGGTGTGGTCTGGTTGAATTCGACCATGGCCTCACCCAGGGACACCACGTCGTAGGTTCGGGTCTGCATGTTGTTCCTCTCAATGGCGGGCACGCAATTGCCGCCCCGGCGTTGTTCACGCCGGACGGCAAGTAGCACTTAATGCCCGGTAGATGCGGGTTGTGATTTTCAGTGATTGTCGCGCGGAACAAAGGCGCCGCGTTTGCCGACCAGGAAGTCGAGGTCGACACCTTCGTCAGCCTGCAGCACATGGTCCACATACAACTTCCAGTAGCCACTGGACAGGGGGGGCGGCGGCGCCTTCCAGGTGGACAGGCGCCGGGCCAGTTCTTCGTCGCTGATGTCCAGGTGCAGCTTGCGGTTGGCCACGTCGAGTTCAATCATGTCGCCGTTCTGCACCACGGCCAGAGGGCCGCCGGCGGCCGCCTCGGGTGCCGTGTGCAGCACCACGGTGCCGTACGCCGTGCCACTCATGCGGGCGTCGCTGATACGCACCATGTCGGTGATGCCCTTGCGCAGCACCTTGGGTGGCAGCGGCATGTTGCCGACTTCGGCCATGCCCGGGTAGCCCTTGGGGCCACAGTTCTTGAGCACCAGCACACAGGTCTCGTCCACATCCAGCGATTCGTCGTCGATCAGGCGGTGAAACTCCTCGATGTCTTCGAAAACGACGGCGCGTCCGCGGTGCTGCAGCAGTGCGGCAGTGGCGGCGCTGGGTTTGATCACAGCACCACGTGGCGCAAGGTTGCCGCGCAACACCGCAATGCCGGCCTTTTCCATGAACGGTTTGCCCAGCGGCATGATGACGTCGGTATTGAAATTCTCGGCGTCGGCGATGTTCTCGCCCATCGTCTTGCCGGTCACCGTGATCGCATCCTTGTGCAGGTGATCGACGATCTCCTTCATCACCACCGGCAAGCCGCCTGCGTAGCAGAAGTCTTCCATCAGGTATTTGCCCGATGGCTGCAGGTTCACCAGGCAGTTCATCTCGCTTCCCAGTCGGTCGAAGTCGTCGATGGTGAGCTTGACACCCATGCGCCCGGCAATCGCAATCAGGTGAATCACCGCATTGGTCGAGCCCCCGATGGCGGCCAGGGTCTTGATGGCATTTTCGAAGGCTTCGCGCGTCAATACCTTGGATAACACCATGTCCTCATTCACCATCTCGACGATGCGCCGCCCCGACATGCGCGCCAGTACGTTGCGCCGGCCGTCGACGGCGGGGTAGGCGGCGTTGCCGGTCAGGCCCACTCCGAGGGCCTCGATCATGCTGGCCATGGTGCTGGCCGTGCCCATGGTCATGCAATGGCCATGACTGCGGTGCATGCAGCTCTCGGCGTCAAGAAACTGTTCCAGTTTGAGCGTGCCGGCACGCACCTGCTCGCTCATGCTCCACACGCCGGTGCCCGAGCCAAGTTCCTGACCGCGCCATTTGCCGTTGAGCATCGGGCCGCCACTGACACCGATGGTCGGCATGTCCACACTGGCGGCGCCCATCATCAGGGCCGGAGTGGTCTTGTCGCAGCCCATCAGCAGCACCACGCCGTCGATCGGGTTGCCGCGCATGCTTTCCTCGACATCCATGCTGGCCAGGTTGCGATACAGCATGGCCGTGGGTCGCAGCAGCACCTCGCCCAGCGACATCACCGGAAATTCAAGCGGAAAACCACCTGCTTCGTAGACTCCGATCTTCACCTGCTCGGCAATGGCGCGGAAGTGCGAGTTGCAGGGCGTGAGTTCGCTGAAGGTATTGCAGATGCCGATGACCGGCCGCCCCTCGAACTGGTCATGCGGGATGCCCTTGCCCTTGAGCCAGCTGCGGTAGGCGAATCCATCGCGATCCTGGCGTCCGAACCATTGTTGGCTGCGCAGCGGGGTGGTTCTTTTAGGAGGTGTCTGGCTCATGGTGTCTCGCAGTAATAGGTGAGGGTATTGAACAGGGTTTTCCCCATGCAGTCTGGCGCCGCAATCATCATATGATAAGTAAGTTGAGGTTGCTGTGTAAAGCTAAACAGTCAGTTTTCCCGGTCCGCGCAAGATGAAGGAGATCGTTTTTGTCCAAGCCTGAAATACTCGCAGTTGCCAAGCTGTGGCCCCGTTACATGCAGGCGCTGCAGGAAGTCTTTGTGGTGCACGATCGCACCCATCAACTCGATCCGGCGCAGTTTTCCACCATCGCACCGCGCATTCGCGCCATTGCCGGCGGCGGCGAGTCCAAGGTCGACGCCGACCTGCTGGCGCAACTGCCGGCACTGGAGATGATTTCGATTTTTGGTGTCGGCTACGACGGTGTCGATGTGGCGGCCGCCCGTGCGCGCGGTGTGCCGGTCACCAATACCCCCGACGTGCTCACTGAGGAAGTGGCAGACCTGGGCATTGCCTTGATGTTGTCGATTGCGCGGCGCCTGCCGCAGGCCGACAAGTTCGTGCGCGACGGCAAGTGGCCTGCCGGCCCTTTCCCATTGGCGCGCCGGGTGAGTGGGGCGCGCCTCGGTATCGTCGGCCTGGGTCGCATTGGCCAGGCCATTGCTGACCGCGCCAGCGCCTTTGGCATGTCGATTTCCTACACCACGCGCACGCGGCGCGAGGACAGCCCCTATACGCATTACCCCAGCGCCGAAGCGCTGGCGCGCGAAGTCGATTTCCTGATGGTCATCACACCGGGCGGCGCGGGCACGCGCGGGTTGATCAATGCGCAGGTATTGGCCGCGCTGGGCACCAAGGGTTATCTGATCAACGTGGCCCGCGGTTCGGTGGTTGATGAGCCGGCGTTGATCCACGCCGTGACCACGGGTGTCATCGCCGGCGCGGCACTGGATGTGTTTGCCGACGAGCCCAACGTGCCGCAAGCCCTGCGTAACTGCGACAACGTGGTGCTGACGCCGCACATGGCCAGTGGCACCTGGGAGACCCGTGGTGCCATGGCCGACCTGGCGTTCGGAAACCTGCAGGCCCACTTCGCAGGCAAACCCCTGCTCACGCCGGTACCTTGATGATCAAGAACGTGCACGGCAATACGGTGGACTACCTCGGTAGCGCCATCGTGGCCGGAAGGTTTGGCGCCGCTGGCGCCATTCCGCCGGAGCCTTTGCTGTGCGAGGAACTGGGTGTCAGCCGTACCGTGGTTCGGGAGGCGGTCAAATCGCTGGTGGCCAAGGGGCTGATCCAGACGGGTCCGAAAGTCGGCACGCGAGTGCGCGCCAGCAGCCAGTGGAACTGGTTCGACCCGCAGGTCATTGGCTGGCAGGCCAAAGCCGGCCTGACGCCCGAGTTCATCCGCGACCTGCAAGACCTGCGGCTGATCATGGAGCCGGCTGCCATCCGGCTGGCGGCGCAGCGCGCCACCGAGCAGGACATAACCGCCATCGAAGCCGCTTATGCCGGCATGGAGCATGCGGTCGAGACCGGTGGTGACTATGTGCTGCATGATCTGCAGTTCCACCAAGGCATGATCCGCGCATCACACAACCGGATGCTCGAGAAGATGGATCAGGCGCTCGGTGCCCTGCTGCGCACCAGCTTCGAGATATCGACCGTCAAGAAGGACGGCCCGCGCGATTCGCTGCCGATGCACCGCGCTGTGCTCGACGCTATCATTGCACGTGATGCCGACCGCGCCGAAGACGCCATCGTGGTGTTGATCGAAGACGCGCACAAGGACATCGAACAGGTGCTCAAGGCCCGACGACGCACGCCGAAAACTGGGCCGTCAAGCGTCACCCGACATCGAACAGCATCGACGATGTGACATGCGGCCGCACGGGCGGCAGCCATGGACAGAAAAATTCCCTCACCCGCAACCCAAGGAGACTAAGAGATGAAACTGAAGTTAGTTGCAACCGCCGCCGTCATGGCGACCGCACTGCTGGCGTCCGGCCATGCTCGTGCGCAGGAAAAGCTCACCATCTGGTGGGAAAAAGGCTTCTACAAGGCCGAGGACGATGCGCTGTTCGCCGTCATCAAGCGTTTCGAGGACAAGTTCAAGATCAAGGTCGACCTGTCCTTGTACGCGACGCAAGAAGTGATTCCGAAGATGGTCGCAGCACTCGATTCAGGCAATCCGCCCGACGTCGGCTTCGGCAACGTGCTCGACTTCCAGGTCACCGCCAAGTGGGCCTACGACGACAAGCTCGAGAACATCTCCAGCGTCATCGATCCCATACGTGCGCGCTTCGAGCCGGCAGCGTTGGCCACGACCTTCCTGTACGACAACGCCAAACAGTCGCGTGCCTATTACGCGTTCCCGGTCAAGCAGCAGACCATGCATATCCAGTACTGGAAAGACATGCTGGCCGATGCCGGTTACAAGGAAACCGACATTCCAAAAGAATGGGATGCCTACTGGGATTTCTGGTGCACCAAGGTGCAGGACGGCCACCGCAAGAAGTCCGGCCAACGTAGCTACGGTGTCGGCTTTCCGATGGGCGTGGACTCCAGCGACTCGTTCTATTCCTTCCTGACCTTCATGGATGCGTACAACGTCAAGCTGGTCAATGACTCCGGCAAACTGCTGGTCGACGATCCTGCCGTGCGCGAGGGTCTGATCAAGGCGATGACGAGCTACACCAAGGTTTATGGCGCGGGTTGCACCCCACCGTCGTCCACGAGCTGGAAAGATCCGGACAACAACGTGGCCTTCCACAACAAGACCACGGTGATGACCCATAACGCGACGATTTCGATCGTTGCCAAGTGGCTCGACGACATGAACAACCAGACGTTGACTGCGGACCAGCGCGCCATTGCCAAGAAGAACTACAGCGAGTTGATCGCCACCGCAGGGTTTCCGAACAAACCCGACGGCAGCAAGATGATCTACCGCGCGGCGGTCAAGACCGGCGTGATCTTCAAGGATGCCAAGAACACGGCAGGCGCGAAGAAATTTGTCAACTTCCTGTTGGAAGATGCCAACCTGACGCCGTATGTCGAGGGTTCGCTCGGACGCTGGTTCCCGATCATGAAGACCGCGCAGCAAAGCCCGTTCTGGAAGGCTGATCCGGCGCGTACCGCGGTGTACAACCAGTTCATGAATGGCACGACACCGTTCGAGTTCACCAAGAATTACAAGTTCACGGTGCTCAACAACGAAAACGTCTGGGCCAAGGCCATGAACCGCATCATCAGCGACAAGGTGCCGGTGGACAAGGCGGTCGACGAGATGATCGCGCGCATCAAGACCGTCGCAGGTTCTTGATCTTCTAGTACAGAGCCGGCGTCGGCAGTGGTTGTCGACGCCGGTTTCTGTATGAGTTTCGATATTGTTATCCGCGATTTCCCTGGAGCATCCGTGCCATGACACAAGCAGCTGCCACCATGCCCAGCGCGCGCGCCGTGCGCCGCCCTTCCGACGCCTGGCAGAACTGGGGCCGCATTCTGGTGGTGCCCTATCTGCTGATCTTCGTGATTTTCGTGGTGTACCCCGTGGGATATGGCCTATGGCTGGCCCGCGATCCGCACAACTACACCCGGCTTTTCGCCGACCCCATATTTTTCCGCACTGCGGTCAACACCCTCATCTTTGTGGTCGTCGCGGTGAACCTGAAGATGGTCTTCGCGATGGGGCTCTCCGGCTTCTTCCTGAACACACGTTGGTGGGTCAAGATTGTTGCGATGTTGTTCATCCTGCCCTGGGCAGTGCCGTCGATCCCGACCATTCTGTCGGTACGTTTCATGTTCAATACCGAGTGGGGCGTGATCAACACCACCATCTTCAAGATGACGCTCAAGGATGGCCCCAACTGGCTGAACGACCCGACCATCGCCTTGTCGCTGGCAATGCTGATGCACATCTGGAAATCGCTGCCGTTCTGGACCCTGATTCTGTTGGCCGGGCGCATGGCGATTCCGGGCGAACAATACGAGGCCGCCAGCGTGGACGGCGCCACGCGCTGGCAGAAGTTCCGCTTTATCACCTGGCCGTCGATGAAGGGTATCTACCTGACGTCCACCATCCTGTCGATGATATGGACGCTGGGTGACTTCAACAGCGTCTATCTGCTCACCGGAGGCGGGCCGGCCGACCTGACCCACGTGCTGGCCACGTTGGGAATCCGCTACCTGCGGCTCGACCAGATTGAGCTGGCCATGGCCAGTATCGTCGTGGCACTGCCGTTCGTGTTGCCACTGGTGTACGTGATGATGAAAAGGTTGTCCAAATGAAAAAAGGCTGGTCCTGGCGCAAAGTCTCGGCAGAAGCACGACTGCTGCTGGTCGGCATTCCGGTTGTTTTGTGGACGCTCTTGCCGGTTTATCACCTGTTCCTGTTCGCCATCTCGCCGCGTGATACGGCGACCAAGGGCAAACTGTGGCCGGATCATCCGACGCTGCAGAATTTCGAGATCGTGTTCGGGCAGAAGCACTTCTACCTGAGCCACTTCTGGCAGCAGCTGGGCAACTCGCTGATGATCGCGGTAGCCACCGGGGTACTGACACTGGTGGTGGCGACCACGGCGGCATTCTCGATCAGTCGTCTGAAGGTTCGAGGCGGTCGTACGGTGATGAACCTGGCCTTGTTCACCTATTTCATCCCGGCCGCGTTCCTGGCTGTGCCGATGTACAAGACCATGTCCAATTACGGCCTGCTCAACAACCGCTGGTCGCTGATACTGGCCATGGTGACAATCGCCTCGCCGTACTGCATATGGGTCCTCAAGCAGGCATCCGACAAGTTGCCGTGGGAGCTCGACGAAGCCGCACGCATCGATGGCGCCAGCCCGTTGCAGCTGTTCCGGCTGGTGTATGTGCCGCTGATGGTGCCGTCCCTGGTCGCAGTAGGTACCTACGCGCTGCTGCTGGCCTGGAATGAATACCTTTACGGCTTTCTGCTGCTGTCCAAGGAGACCGACCTGCCGCTGGCAGTGGCGCTGGGCAACTTTCTGTCGGCCGACGATTCGCCGTGGGAACTGCTGATGGCAACCGGCTTCATCTACGCCTTGCCACCGGCGGCTATTTATTACGCATTCAAGCGCTACATGGTGTCCGGCCTGACCGCCGGCGCCGTCAAGAGCTGATCCGTCAGTCTCGCCAATAGTGCAATCTGCAAATACACCGAACTTTGTGAACTGGGACCATCATGGCATCTGTATCGTTTAGCAAGATCGAGAAGAACTTCGGCAAGGTCAAGGTACTGCATGGCCTGAGTTTCGATATCGCCGATGGCGAGTTCGTTGTGCTGGTGGGGCCGTCAGGTTGCGGCAAGTCCACCTTGTTGCGCATGCTCGCAGGACTGGAGGAAATCAGCGGCGGCGACATCTCGATCGACGACAAGGTCATCAATGATCTGGATTCCAAGGACCGCGACATCGCCATGGTGTTCCAGAGTTATGCCCTGTATCCGCACATGACGGTGGGCGAGAACATGGCTTTCAGTCTGAAGTTGCGCAAGGCCGACGCGGCATTGACGATCAAACGGGTCGGAGACGCAGCCAAGATCCTTAATCTGGACAAGCTGCTTGACAGGTACCCGCGCGAACTCTCGGGCGGCCAGCGTCAGCGGGTGGCAATGGGGCGCGCCATCGTGCGCGACCCCAAGGTGTTCCTGTTCGACGAGCCCTTGTCCAATCTGGATGCGAAGTTGCGTGTGGCGATGCGCGCCGAGATCAAATCCTTGCACCAGCGACTCAAGACCACGACGGTGTATGTGACCCACGATCAGATCGAGGCCATGACCATGGCCGATCGCATCGTGGTGATGCATGACGGCATCATCGAGCAGATCGGCACACCGCTGGAGTTGTTCGACCGACCCGGCAACCTGTTTGTGGCCCAGTTCATCGGCTCGCCGGCCATGAACGTGTTCGATGGCACCTTGCGCCGCGACGGCGCACGGGCCTGGGTTGAGGCGCAAGGCCAGCAGTGGCCGGTGACCGACGCGGGTTCCGGCAAGGATGGCCAGCAGGTGCACTATGGCATCCGGCCCGGCGATCTCGTCATGGGCGAGCCGGGCTCGGGCATTGATGCGGTGGTCGAGGTGGTGGAGCCCACCGGTGCAGAGACCGAAATCATCGTCAAGGTCGGCGAGACGCCGTTCACCGTGGTGTTGCACGGACGCACAGATGTGAAGCCTGACCAGCCACTGGGTTTGCAGATAGCCGTCGAGAAGGTGCATCTGTTCGACGCGACCAGCGGCGTTCGACTGGACTGAGCGAAGGCTCGATTCCCGATGCACAGGCTTGAGGCGACAAGGCCGCCGGTGGTGGTGGTCATGGGGGTATCGGGTTGCGGCAAGAGCACGGTTGGCCAATTGCTGGCCAACGCGCTGGCTGCACCGTATATCGAAGGTGACGACCTGCACACGCAGGAAAACGTCGAACGCATGCGTGCGGGCATCCCGCTCAATGATGCGCAGCGCCGCGACTGGCTGCAGGCGCTTGCCGGCCATCTGGCCGCTGCGCATGGACAGGGCCGGCCCCTGGTGGTCTCGTGTTCCGCGCTCAAGCGCACCTACCGCGACCTTCTGCGCACGGGTGCGCCAGACCTGTGCCTGGTGCATCTGCACGGTACGCGTGAGGTCCTCGCGGCGCGCAGCGCACAGCGTGAAGGCCACTACATGCCGGTGTCGCTGCTCGACAGCCAGATCGCAACGCTTGAGCCCCCCGGGGCAGACGAAAACGTGCTGACGTTCGATGTGACGCAGGCGCCAAAGGAAATCGTGCAACAAACGGTGGCCGCCCTGACAGGGAGCGGGGCGCTGCCGGATCCTCATTGACATCCCACCACTTCGTTCAGGAGTTCCATGGTCGCGTTCACCAAAGTTTCTCTTTTTACCGATACCGATGGTGTCGCCCGATTTCGCGAGGAGCCGATCGCGCTTGGCGAGGGCACGCCGCAGGCGATGTTGTCCGAAGTGTTTGCCAGCGGCGGCTTTCAATTGCGCTACAGCCCGGTTGGATTTCGCAGCCAGTATCACTGCACCGTCACGACACAGTGGTTGTTCGTGCTGCGTGGCCAGATGGAGATCGGACTGCAGGACGGGTCATCCCGGCTTTTCGGCCCCGGTGACCATTTCTACTCTGCAGACACGTTGCCCCAGGGCGCAACTTTCGATGCCAAGGTGCATGGGCACTGGAGCCGGCAAGTGGGCCCCGAACCGCTGGTGACCTTGTTCGTGCGCGCCTGAAGCCCCGGGGCAGTGCAACCTGGCTGCAGCCCCGCGCAACCCTAAGGAGAACCACATGGCTGAATTGAGCGCCGCAGAGGCAAGCCAATACCGCGAAGCGGGATACCTGATTCCGTCATTTCGGTTGCCCGCTCAGCGGGTGCAGCAAATGCGCGCCTCGCTGGAGCGGCTGATACGCGAAAATCCGGACGTGCGTCCCGAGAAACTGGTCAGTGCCCACGTGGTGGGCCACAATGGCGCGCCCAATGCCGAGGGCGTGCGGGGACATCAGGACTTTCTCGATCTGGCCAACGACCCCGACATCCTGGACCTGGTCGAGCAGGTCATCGGCCCCGACATCATCCTGTGGGGTTGCCATGTGTTCTGCAAGCCCGCAGGAGACGGACATGAAACGCCCTGGCACCAGGACGGTCATTACTGGCCGATCCGCCCGCTGGGCAACTGCACGGTCTGGGTGGCGCTTGATCCATCGACCGTTGATAACGGTTGTCTGCGTGTGATACCGGGGTCGCACACGGCGCGCCAATGCCATCCGCATCTGCATGAAGACCGTGCCGATCTGGTGTTGCAGCAGCGCGCTGACGAATCCACGTTCGATGTGTCGAGTGCGGTGGATCTGGAACTGCAGCCTGGCCAGATGTCAATGCACGACGTCTACATGATCCACGGGGCGCGGGTCAATCATTCGACGCAGCGACGCACCGGTGTGGCCTTGCGCTACATGCCGGGTACGTCGGTGTTCGAGCGCGATCTCAATCCGGTGGATGGCAAGTCGGGCGTGCCGGTGGCGTTTGCGTCGCGGCCGCTGTGGCTGCTGCGCGGCAAGGATCGCACCGGTCGCAATGATTTTCGGGTGGGCCACTGAGGCGACAAGCTCCAGCCAGGTACTTGTTTCGCGCTGGCAACGCGTATGAACCCAGAGGAACTGGGCACAGCGCAGCGGCTGGCAGGCGTCAGCGCGCGGCGCCCTGCATCTGACCGGACAGCAGCGTGCGGTTGCCAGTGCCGCCGTCGGTCATGGCTTGCACCATGGCCTGGGCGACGTCTTGCGCGGCAATCGCCTGGTAGTTGGCGGGTATCAGGGGTTTGAATTGGTGCATCAGCGCCAGGCCCAGGCGCTCTCCGAGCCGGGCCGGTTGCGCCAATGAAGCCCGGTCGCCGGCCAGCATGGACGGGCGGGCGATCACCAGCGTCGGGAAACCCAGCGCGCGCAAGGCGTCCTCGGTTTCTCCCTTGACCCGGTTATAGAAAACGCGTGAGTGCGCGTCGGCGCCCATGGCGCTGACAACGGCCAACCGCTGCGCGCCTGCTTCGCGCGCTTGCCGGGCCAGCGCCAGCACGGCGTCGTGGTCCAGCGCACGGAATGCGTTCTGGCTGCCGGCCACCTTGATCGTGGTGCCCAGCGCAATATAGATGTCGTCTACCGGCGGCAACGCCGGCAGTTGTCCGAAATCGACTGCATGGAAATGCATTCGGTCATCGGACAGTTCGGGCGCGCGGCGCCCGACAAGATGGATGCTGCGGTAGTGCTTATCGGCCGAAAGAGCCGCCAGAACCGCCCGGCCCACGAGACCGGTTGCCCCCGCCACCATAACCGCCCGAGCCGCCGCCGGAACGTCCGCTGCCACCACCATAAGAGCCACCTCCGCGATTACCACCATAACCACCACCGCCACGGCGTTGTCCGCCGCGTTCGACCATCAGATCAACATTGGTGCGCATCGGATCGGGCTCACGCGGTGCGCCGGTGCGAGGGGCGGGATTGCCACCGCCGCGCAGCGGATCGGGTTGCCGATCGCTTTGTGCATGGCGTGGCTGTTGTGAAGACTGGCCACCATTGCGACGTCCGCCGCCATTGTTCCCCGACGGATAGCCGTCGTTGCCTTGCGACTGGCCACGTCCGCCGCCATTGCCGCCCCGTCCGCCACCGGCGCGGGCACCGTTGCCGCCACGCCCACCGCCACCACCGCCACCACCGCCACCATTGCCAGCACCACTGCCGGCCTTGTTGTCGCGCACCCGTTGCATCATTTCGGTACGAGCGGCTTTAGCCGCCGCCATCATGACGTCGCGGCTCGGCGGTTTGCCGGCGCCGCCCCAAATGGTCTGGCGACCCATGGCGATCGGCTCGGCCTTTTCCCCTTGCTCGGGGCCGAAGCCCTCGACCACGCGAACTTCGATGTTCTGCTTGGTGTAACGCTCGATGTCCTGCATGAAGCCTTCTTCATCCAGGCTCACCAGGCTCACGGCCGCGCCGTCAGCGCCGGCCCGGCCGGTGCGGCCGATACGGTGCACATAGTCTTCGCTGACGTTGGGAATTTCGTAGTTCACGACATGGGGCAGATCGTCGATGTCGATGCCGCGTGCCGCAATGTCGGTGGCCACCAGGGCGCGGATGTCACCGCTCTTGAAACCACTCAGCGCCTGGGTACGTGCTGCCTGGCTCTTGTTGCCGTGCAGCGCCATCGCGTGGATGCCGTTCTTGGTCAGGAATTCGGCCACATTGTTGGCGCCGAACTTGGTGCGGGTGAACACCAGTACCTGGCTCCAGTTGTGTTCGTTGATGATGTGCGCGAGCAGGGCCTTCTTCTTGCCGCGTCCCACCGGATGGATGGTCTGCGTGATGCGCTGCACGGTGGTGTTGCGTGGCGTGACCTGCACGCTTTGCGGGCTTTTGAGCAGCGTTGCTGCCAGGTCGCGGATTTCGTCGCTGAACGTGGCCGAGAACAGCAGGCTCTGCTTGTCCTTGGGCAATACGGCCAGCACCTTCTTGACGTCATGGATGAAACCCATGTCGAGCATGCGGTCGGCTTCGTCGAGCACCAGGATCTGGACCTGACCCAGGTCCAGCACGCCTTGCTGAAGCAGGTCGAGCAGGCGGCCAGGCGTTGCCACCAGAATGTCGATACCCGACTTGACGCGGCTGATCTGCGGATTCATGCCGACGCCACCAAAAATCACGGTCGACGACAGTTGCAGGAACTTGCCGTAGGTCTTGACCGATTCCTCGACCTGGGCTGCCAGTTCGCGGGTGGGGGTGAGTACCAGGGCACGGATTCCGGTACCGCCGAATTTATTCTGCGCGCTGCGCGCCATGCTCAGCTTGTGCAGCATCGGCAACACGAAGGCTGCGGTTTTGCCGGTGCCGGTCTGGGCACCGCCCAGCAGGTCGTGGCCCTCGAGGACCACGGGAATGGCCTGGGCCTGGATGGCCGTTGGGGACTCGTAGCCTTGCTCGCGCACAGCCTTGACGATGGCCGGAGCCAGATTCAGATCTTCAAAATTCATTATGTAATGTGGCACCGTCCTGGGCGCTTGGCATGTCTACCCGTGCCGGTATCGCGATACCGGTCCAGTCAAAGGCTGACAGAGTAAAAAGTTTGGGACGCGTGCGTGTTGCAGGTCCCCCAGCAGACGCTGGTGCCGCGGGCAGCTGGAGGCCCACGACCGGCGCTATTGTCGCACGACTGGGCCGGGCGACCCCGGTAAGTGACTCAGAACGCGAAAAATACCACGGTTGCTCAGGTCCTGGCTTGCTTTTGGCGCGCCTTGGCGGTCAGAATGCAAGGCCAGGACAGGCGCGCTAGGGTGGGTCTGCGGGTTGGCCTGTCCATTTCGTCGGGTCGGTGCAAGCACGCAAGGGGCTTGGATGAGCAAGTACCGGTTGCGAAGGATCGGTGTGGCAAGTAATGCCGCGCCCATGCTTCCGACCTTGTCCGACTGTATCGAACTGGTGCTCGATCAGGCCGCCGGCCTGGCCGATGACGTGCTCGATGCGTTGACCCGCCTGACGGCCGAGACCGAAGGCGAACCGGTCGACGAGTTGCCCAGCGTAATGGTCAAGTCAGCGGTGCGGGTTTTGCTCGGTGATGCGCCGGCGGTGCGCGCCACGTTCGCCTCCGAATTGCGCCGACTGGTGTTTCACAGCAGCTCCACTGACCTGGCGCACAACGAGTCGGTGCAGTTCGACGACCTGCGTTTTTACGACATCCACGAGATCGAGATCCATATCGAGTTGGCGCTGGCACGCCAGGAGATCATCCGCGCGGCCGAGGAGGTGCTGCCGCAATTCGACTCGCTGGTCAGCTCCTTGCTAGGCTGGAGCACGGTGCAGCCGGCGCTCAATCCGCTCAAGCCCGAAGCCTTTGTGCGCGCGCTGCTCGAGACACTGACCGCCTGGATTCCGAACGAAGACATCCGCATGGACCTGCTGCGTCCGTCGGCCATTGCCATGGGCGTGGGTTTGCGCACGCTTTATCGGGAAGCAAGCGAGTGGATGCGTTCACAGGGTGTGCGGCTCGTCGAGCCTTTGGCAGGCGGCGGTGACGGTGCCGCGGCCAGGGCGCGCAAGACCCGCTCCGAAGTGGAGCGCACCATGCAGACCCTGGAGAAGTTGCGCCGCTTGCTGGCGGGCGAACCACAGGCCCGCATCCGGCCTGGCGTATTTCAGGATTTCGCCCACACCGTGCCGGCCTCGCTGGTGGCGTTACAGGATCTCAAGCTGGTTGAGCCGATGATGCAGCGGCTGGCCGAGCGATCGGTGCGCCAGTTGGCGGTGGGCAAACCGGCCCGCGATGCGCAGGGCGTGAAGATCGGACAGAACCGCACACGCGATCAGAACCAGCAGATCGGCCGCATGCTCGGCGAGGAAGTCGTCAGCTTGATGATCGAACAGCTGGCCAGCGACGAGCGGCTGCTGCAGCCGGTGCGCACGCAGTTGCGCTCGCTGGAGCCGGCGCTGCTGCACCTGGCCCGCTCCGACCCGCGCTTTTTCATCAACCGCCGCCATGCCGCGCGCCAGCTGCTCGATCGGGTGGTCCAGCGCAGTCTGGCGTATCCGACCGAAGACGACGAGGCCATCAACGAGTTTGCGGCCTGTGTATCGGATGCAGTTAATGCCCTGACGCACAGCGCGGGTGATGCGCCAGCCTACGCCGGTGCCTTGGCCAATCTTGAAAGGGCCTGGACGGACCGTGACGAAGCGCGGGTGCAGCGCCGCGAGGACGAGCGGCGTGCACGCGAATATGCGCAGCAGCGCAACGTGCTGGCCCAGCGTTACTCCGATGCGATGATGGAGCGTTTTCGCGACAGTGGACTGCCCCAGCTTGTGGCCGGCTTTCTGCGCGGGCCCTGGTCGCAGGTCCTTGCCGAATGCCATCTGCAGAACGACGCTGACCAGACCGATGCGCATGGCTTTCTGGCGCTGGTGGACGATCTGGTCTGGAGTGTTCAGCTGGCGCTGGTGCGCCAGGATCCTCCCCGCCTGGTGCGCATGATCCCGCGCCTGCTCGCTGGCCTGAACGAGGGCCTGCTGCTGATCCGTTACCCCCCGGAGCCGATCGCCATCTTCCTGGACGCACTCAGCGAACTTCACGACAAGGTGCTCGATGATTACCGCCGTGGCAAGGCCCAGGCCCGCGCGGCTGCGCCGGGGCAGAACGCGTCTGACGTCACGCCGGACTCCATCAGAGGTTTGTTCGACGGTTGCGATTCCGATCGCCTGCAGATCGACAGCGGCATGGTGCCACTGGATACCGCTGACGGGACCGACCCCCGGCTCACCTACATTCCGTCGGATCAGTCGGTCGGGGCCGAAGTCGAGTTGATGCTCGATGGCGCCTGGCTGTGGGCGAAGCTGACCTGGATCGGGCGTGACCGCAAGTTGTTCATGTTCGTGTCGGGCGCCGGACTGGCCCACGCAATGTCACGCCGGTCCATGGACAAGCTGCAATCGCAGGGGCGCATCAGGGTCGTGGTGCCGGTGTTCGACCTGTTGCTGGAGTCCGGCGTGGCGCCGCTGGCGGGCGATCCGCCGAACCACACATAGCGGCGGCAATACCGGCCCGAACAGGGGCAACGAGGCCAGGGCGCTGCAAGCGTCGATAATGGGGAGTTATGCGGGCGTGCAGCCCGCACCTGTATCACCCCCAGACCAGCAAGGAAAATACCCCGCCATGGCGCAATATGTATTCACGATGAACCGCGTGGGCAAGATCGTTCCGCCCAAGCGCCATATTCTCAAGGACATCTCGCTCAGTTTCTTCCCGGGCGCCAAGATCGGCGTGCTCGGCACCAATGGCTCCGGCAAGTCGACCCTGCTCAAGATCATGGCCGGACTGGACACAGAGATCGAGGGCGAGGCGCAGCCCATGGCCGGCCTGAACATCGGCTACCTGCCGCAGGAACCACAACTCGATCCGACCCAGACCGTACGCGAGAGCGTCGAGAGCGGCATGGAAGCCGTTTACAAGGCCAAGGCGCGACTCGAGGAGGTATACGTTGCCTATGGCGCGGAAGACGCTGACTTTGACGCACTGGCGACGGAGCAGGCCGAGCTCGAGGCCATCATCGGCGCCGCTGGCACCGATTCCGAGCATCAGCTCGAGATCGCGGCCGACGCGCTGCGCCTGCCGCCCTGGGACGCGAAAGTCGACGTGTTGTCCGGTGGCGAGAAGCGCCGGGTCGCCTTGTGCCGGCTGCTGCTGTCCAAGCCCGACATGCTGCTGCTCGACGAACCTACCAACCACCTGGATGCAGAGTCGGTCGACTGGTTGGAGCAGTTCCTGCAGCGTTACTCGGGCACGGTGGTGGCCATCACCCACGATCGTTACTTTCTCGACAACGCCGCTGAGTGGATTCTGGAGCTTGACCGCGGATCAGGCATTCCTTACAAAGGCAATTACAGCGACTGGTTGTCCCAGAAGCAGGAGCGACTGGTTCAGGAGCAAAAGGGCGAGGAATCGCGTGCCAAGGCGTTGAAGAAAGAGTTGGAATGGTCACGCCAAAACCCCAAAGCGCGTCAGGCCAAGAGCAAGGCCCGACTGGCCCGTTTCGAAGAGCTGTCCGACTTTGAATACCAGAAGCGCAACGAGACCAATGAAATTTTCATTCCGGTGGCGGAGCGCCTGGGTAACGAGGTGATCGAGTTTGTCAATGTCAGCAAGTCGTTTGGCGACCGATTGCTGATCGACGACCTCAGCTTCAAGGTTCCCGCGGGCGCCATCGTCGGCATCATCGGCCCGAACGGGGCCGGCAAGTCGACGCTGTTTCGCATGATCGCGGGCAAGCAACAACCCGATAGCGGCGAAGTCAAGGTCGGCTCGACCGTGAAGATGGCTTTTGTCGACCAGAACCGTGATGACCTGGCGAACGAGAAGACAGTCTGGGAAGATGTCTCGGGTGGTCTGGACATACTCAACGTGGGCAAGTTCCAGATGGCCAGCCGTGCCTATTGCGGCCGTTTCAACTTCAACGGCGGCGACCAGCAAAAACGTGTCGGCAGTTTGTCCGGTGGTGAGCGCGGACGTCTGCACCTGGCCAAGACACTGATCGCCGGCGGCAATGTGCTGATGCTCGACGAACCGTCCAACGACCTGGACGTGGAAACCCTGCGGGCACTGGAAGACGCCTTGCTCGAGTTCGCCGGCTCGATCATGGTGATCAGCCACGACCGCTGGTTTCTCGACCGGATCGCCACCCATATCCTGGCCTGCGAGGGGGATAGCCAGTGGACCTTCTTTGACGGAAACTACCAGGAATACGAGGCCGACAAGAAACGTCGCCTGGGTGAGGAAGGTGCCAAACCCAAGCGCATGCGCTTCAAGGCTCTGAAATAGGCGTCTTTTTCGCCACTGTCGGGGTCTGCCAGCTTGCCGGCAATTGCGCCAGACCCGATGGAGGAGCCGAGATGAAAGTCACCGAACCGGACGAAGCGCAACGCTTCGCCGTTCTGTACCAGGCCACGATCGCGCACGCGATCAAGGGTGCGCCCGACCTGATGGCCCGCCTGGTGGCGCATGCCAGGGCCAGCCTGCGCGACCTGGAATCACGGGCCACGGACAAGCGTGAAGCCGAGCGCCATACCGGCTCGCGGCGTCAACTCAATCAGTTCGAGTCCGACGCCATGGCGCGTTTTTCCGATGAACTCAAATCGGCCTTCGCGCGCACCGCTGCGCGCGAACCGATGATTGCTCCGATGGCGGTGCAACCGCATTTCGACCAGATCGCCGGCATGGACGCGGCACAAGTGAGCCAGAGTGTCGAGAGTGCCCGCGTGCGCCACTCCGTGCAGATCGCGGCAGACCAGGCGCTGGGCGAGCTCAATCAATTGATGTGCACGATGCTCGGTCTTGAGCAGGTGCAGTTCGAGCGCAATCCCCTGCGCCCGGCCGTATATGTGGATGCATTGGCCACAGCGCTGGGCCAGTTGCCGGTATCTGTTGCCGTGCGCCAGGGCTGGTTGTCGCTGATGTCGGGGGCGCTGGGGCAGGAACTTGACATTTACTACCGCCAGTTGTGCAGCGACCTGCACGCCCGTGGCGTGGGCGCTGACGCCAGGGCCGAGCCGCAGGCAGATCGCGAACCCCATACACTGACCTTCGAACGTCTGCGCCATTTGCTGGTGAATGGCCCGGCCGATGTGCAGGCCGATATTGCGCGACAGTTTCAACCGGAGTTTGAGGACACTGTTCACGAACCGCCCACCGATGATGCGGACCGGAGCCGTCCGGACGACGCAACTGACGCAGGCCCGTCGGCGTTCCGGCCTACCGTGCCGGCTGCCCTGGACGCGGTGCGCGACATGCCGCGGGTCGACGAGCTGGTGCGTCGCATCGAGACGCTGCGCCCGGATGCCGATGTCGGGCTGCAACCGGCCGACGCGCGCGAGCAGCTGCGGCGCGCCGCGCACGGCCTGGATCAGAGCCTGGCACTTGAGGTGGTGGCGCTGATGGTGGACAACATCCGCCATGACGCCCGCCTGCTGGGGCCGGTGCAGGATCTGGTGGCCAGACTCGAGCCAGCCTTGTTGCGCCTGGCACTGGTTGATCCGCGTTTTTTCAGCCACAAGTTGCATCCGGCGCGGCGCTTGCTGCATGAGATCACGCATCGATCCATTGCCTTCGAATCGGTGGACTCGCGTGGCTTCAGTGGCTTTATGGAGCCCTTGCGCGACGCGGTTGCGCCGCTGGAAGGCGGTGCCATCGACAATGCCGAACCCTTCGATCACGCGCTGGCGCGGCTGGTCGCGGTCTGGGATGAACCGGCGGGGCGGGAGCAGCGTCAGATTGCCCGTGCTGTGCATGCGCTGCAGCAGGCCGAACTACGTGCGGCCCTGGCCGCGACCATCGTGCGCGAGGTGCTGGGGCGGCCCGACGCCGTGCTGGTGCCCTCAGATGTACTCGATTTCCTGTGCGGCCCGTGGGCACAGGTGGTGGCGAATGCGCGCATGCACGACCGCAGCGGCGCGGACGATCCCGGCGGGTATGCCGGGCTGATTGACGATCTGATGTGGAGCGCACAGCCCGCGTTGACCCACCGGGACATGCCGGCGTTGCAGGCCATGCACGATCCGCTGCAGCAAAAACTTGCCCAAGGGCTGGCATCGATCGAGTACCCGCTGCCAGAGACTGAGGCTTTTTTCGCACAGCTCTCGTCGTTGCACCAGCATGGGTTGGGTCAACCATCGTTCGCCGACACCGAGGTCGCCGACAGCGAACCACGCATTGCGCCGGCGCAGTCCCGATGGCAGGACTCCGACAGCGCGTGGCTCGCGCCATCCGAGGCCCTGGTTTCGGGCTTCCTTGATCTGCCGTTCGATGCGGCGGCCGGGCCGGACGCTGCATTGTCAGGTCAGCTGCTCGTCGGAACCTGGGTGGCATTGAGCCACGAAGGCAGTTGGGCTCGCACGCGCCTGGCCTGGACCAGCGCCAACGGCAGCCTGCTGCTGTTTGTCGATGCTCTGGGATTCGTCCAGTCTCTGTCGCGACGGGCCTGCGAGCAACTGCATGTTCAGGGCCAACTGCGCATCATCTCGACCGATCCGGTGGAAGACGCGCTCGATGCCGTGGCCCGTACTGCCTTGCGCAAAAGCGTGGATATCCGGTTCTGAGGCCGGCGACCGGTCACGCTTGATTGCGTCGTCTCATCGCTGCTTCAGCGCGACAGTTTCTGCCGGATCAGATTGATGTGGTTGCGCAGTGCGTACAACTCGTCGGCATGCGAGAGCGGGATCACCACCTTGCCCACACGCAATTCGAGCGCATCGAGCTCCTGCAGCAAGGCGGGTGTGGAGTCTGCATGCTCGGTGACCCGGTCCTCGATGTCGCGCAATTGTGCGTACCAGCGAAAAACGCGCGAGCGGATGCGGAACTCGTACAGCGGCGGAACGATGCGTGAGAGCGGCAGCAGCAGTGCCAGGATGATGCCCAGTGACAACCACATGCGCTCGAGCAGATTGGCCAGCTGGAAAGGCAGATAACGCTGCAGCAGCGGTACGCCGCTGCGGATCGTGCGTTCGGCCTCTTTGGCCAGCGGAAATTCGGCATTCACGGCCAGCGGGTATTCGCGTGAGCGGCTGAACCAGCCGGCGCTGCCGTGCATTGCCAGCGAGGCCTGAGAGAACAGTTGCAGCACGGCCGGATGCAGGTCGGGCGCAGCCAGCAGCGTGGTGGTGGTTGCCACCAGGTGCACGTCGCCGGCCGGCACGTCCGCGGCCAGGTCGACCACGCCGCGCGGCAGTGTCACCGGCGCCAGAAATGGCAGCCGGCGCGAGTACGCTTCGTTCTGCGCGAAGTCCATCAGTTTCACGCCCGGCGTCTGTAGCAGCATCTGCACCATCAGCGACTCGGGCGCCGACGCAAAAACCAGGGCATCGATGCTGCCCTCGAGAAAGGCGACCGTGGCATCGGTCTGACCGAGTCGCGACAGCGTCACGCTATCGGGCTCGATCTTGTTGAGTTCGAAAAGGGATGTCATCAATTGCGGCACGCCACTGCCGGGGGTTCCCACATTGATGCGCAGGCCACGTGCCTCGCCCAGACTCGAAAGCGTGCCGGATTCACTGCGCTTGCGCGCGGCCTCTTCACGGTAGAACAACCACACCGGCTCCACGAACAGGTCACCCAGCGAAACAGGCGCCGTGCCGTCGTCCTCCGAGGGCTTGCGACTACCACCCTGGACAAAGCCGAGGTCGGCCTGACCTTCCTGCACCAATCGCAGGTTGTCGGAGGAGCCCTCGCTGGGTAGCAACACCACTTCGATGCCACTGGCCGCCAGCGCCTTCTGGTAACGCGTGCCGAATTCGGCGTACGCACTTTGCGCCGGGCCGGTAGCCAGGCGGACCCGGTCGGGCGGAATCGGGTCCAGCCACCAGTAGGCCAGTGCGAGAAGTCCGACGGCCAGCAGGATGAACGGCCCCGCCGAGACGATCAGTTCGCGCAGCGACAACAACGTATAACGAATTGTCCGGGGCATGGTGTCAACCCGGCAACGACGACGCCGGTGCGAGGTCGCGCGCAGCCGGCCAGTGCTGCGTGCCGATGGTGATGCCGCGGGCCGCAAGGACCGCGCGCACCACGGCGCGTGCGGTCACCTCGGCGGCCAATGTGGCCAGTTGCATCATGGCTGCCGGTTTTTCTGAGCAGCCAGTGCCAATGGCAAACACCACGTCGCCATCGGACATCGTATGTACCGGATTGATGGCGCGTGCCAGGCCATCATGTGCAACCTGGGCCAGACGATGGGCCTGGGCCTTGGTCAGGACCGCATCAGTGGCCACTATCCCGAGCGTCGTATTGGTGCCGGCCAGTAATGGACGGGGCGTCTCGCCGGCCAGGATGGCGCGCCGGATGTCACGCAGCGAGAGACCGTCGTCGTTGCGCGCGCCCGCCAGCACCTGGCCGGTGGCCGGGTCGACCACATCGCCCAACGCATTGCAGGCCACCAGCGCCCCGACCGTGACACCGTCAACAGTCAGTGAGGCGCTGCCTATGCCACCCTTCATGGCCCCGGTTATGCCAAACAATTTGCCCACCAGTGCGCCGGCGCCGGCGCCGACATTGCCTGCCTCGGGGGTCTGTGTGCTGGCCTGCTGGCATGCCTGGTAGCCGGCGGTCGCGTCCGGGCGGATGCGAGGGTCGCCGACCGGCAGGTCGAACAACACCGCGGCCGGCACGATCGGCACCAGGCCGTAAACCACCGGCAGGCCGATGCCGTTTTCCTCCAGCCAGCGCATGACGCCGGCCGCCGCGTCCAGGCCCCAGGCGCTGCCGCCGGCCAACAGGATGGCGTGCACCTTGTCGACCAGGTTGGACGGGTGCAGCAGGTCCGTCTCCCGGGTTCCGGGCGCCGCACCGCGCACATCTACGCCCGCGACCGCGCCAGCGCGCGCGAGCACGACGCTGCATCCGGTGGGTCGGCGCTCGTCGGTGAACTGACCCACTTCGATGCCGCCGACATCGGTGATGGCGTCTGTCCCCGCCCACCAGGGGCTGGCCAAAGGGTGTTCAAAGGCCGGGGAGGGCGCAGCAATGTTCATGGTCCGATCGATTATCCATATGCGGCTCGCCCCGTTTTTGTTGCCGTCAGACTTGTCGGGCGCGGGATCCATCTGCAGGTTGCGAATGGCTCTGGCATCGACCTTGCCGGTTGAATGGCCGTTTCTGTGGGAATATGGGTAACCCTGAACTTATTTGAAGGTCAAGCCATGACGGCAGACATCCCCTGCTATCGGATCGGGCAAGCCGCCACACGCAGCGGCGTGTCAGCGGCAAACATCCGCTACTACGAAAAGGCCGGGCTGTTGTCGGCCGGCGCACGCACGGATAACAGCTATCGCAGTTACAACGAGCGCGAGATTCACCAGTTGCGTTTCATTCGCCTGTGTCGGGCCATGGACATGTCGCTCGACGAGGTGCGCACCTTGCTCAACCTGGACCTGTCGCGCAAGTCCGATTGCGCCGTGGCCAACGAAGCGCTGCAGGCACATATCGCCCATGTGCAGGAACGTCTGCGCGAGTTGCGCGTGTTGCAGCGCGATCTGGTCGAGTTGCGCGACCGGTGTGACGGCACGGGGCCAAAATGCCGCATCATCGAGGCCCTGCATGAACGCGCCGACCGGATGCGCCGTGATGCTCCGGTGGTGCGCGGCCATAGGCATGTCTGACGGGAACGACCGACGATGCCAGGCCAGCAGCTGCTAACCACTTTTCACACTTGACGACAATCAATTCGACGGAACTTTGCGCCGTGCTGGTTATCATGCAACGATGCGCCGTTGGTTTTTCCTGCTGATGATCCTGCTGCTGCCCTTGCGCGGATGGGTGGGCGACGCCATGGCCATGCAGATGGCTGTGCCGGGCCCACACGCACCTGCCACCGGCGTGATGCAGCATCATGCCGACGCTGGGTCCGATGCCGCACACGCCCAGGCGAGTTCCGTCACTTTGGCGAGCGCAGACGACTGTGGCGGGCATGTCAATGCCCTGGGAACCGATGACGACATGGATGCAGCGCACTGTGAGGCTTGCGCCATGTGCCAGACCTGCCATACCGTAGCCGTGTTGCTGTTGCCGCAGGTGTTGGCGGCTGCGCAAGTGAGCCCGACCTCGCCACCGGCGGCCATGCAGGTATTTGCCAGCGCCGACCGCGCGCTGCTGCTCAAGCCACCCATTCACTGACTCCCCAGCCTAGGTGCGCCTGCAAGTTCCCGAACACGGGTTGCAGGTCGCATGAATGTGGTCTTTCGACCACGGTCTTGCTGTTCTGGAGTCCCACTTGAAGAAACTTTTTTATCAAGGTGCAGTGCTGCTGTGCCTGCCCCTCATCGCCATGGCGCAAACAAGCGCCACCGATCCGGCAGTATCCGTACCGGCCGTGTTGTACCGGTCGGTGTTTACCGATACGCCCAAAGGCGTTGAAACCGAGAGCCTGGATTGGCGGGCCGCCAATGCCGAGGTGGGCAAAAACCTGCGTGGTCATATGGACATCCTTAAATGGGAGGCCGCCCAGGCCAAGGAGCAGGCTGCGAAGCAGCCAGCGCCAGCTGGTTCGCCTGCCAACCCAGGAGCCGCGAAGCCATGAAGCACCAGATACATTCATATGGCGTCCCATCGCGCCGCCTGCGCATCGCGACTGCGGCGCTCGCCGTTGTCGTGCTCGGCGGATGTGCGTCCCTGTCACCGGATGCGGGCCTGTCCGACGTGCAGGGTCTGGTGGCCGGCAAGACCGGCCCGGTCGACGCCCGGCTGTCCACCGGCGACAAGGCCAAGGCAGCACCGGCGGTGGTGGCCGACCTGCTAAAGGAGCCCTTGACGGCAGAGTCCGCGGTTCGCATCGCGCTGCTCAACAACCCCGCCATGCAGGGATCGCTGGCCACGCTGGGCGTGAGCGATGCGCTGCGCGTTCAAGCGGGGAGTTTGCCCAATCCCCACTTTGCCATCGGCCGCTTTCGCATGGGCGATGAGGTCGAGATCGAGCGACTGATCAGCTTCAACCTGATCGGCCTGCTGAGCCTGCCCTGGAAAGCCCAATGGCAGAACCAGCAGCACGAACTGGCCAAGCTGCAGGCTGCGCAGGAGGTGATCCGGCTTGCAGCCGACACGCGCAAGGCCTGGATCATGGCAGTGGCCGCTGCGCAAAGTGCAAGCTACATGCAAGACGTCAAGGAAGCGGCCGAGGCCGGCGGTGAACTGGCGCGGCGCATGGCAAGGGTCGGAAACTGGAGCAAACTGCGCCAGGCGCGAGAACAGGTAACGCTCAATGACGCGACGGTGCAGCTGGCGCGATCGCAACAGAGCGCGTTTGTTGCGCGAGAAAAGCTCAACCGCTTGATGGGGCTATGGGGCGCACAGACCAACTACCGTCTGGCTGAACGCCTGCCGGACCTGCCCAAGGAGGTTGAACAGATCGCCGACGTGGAAGCGCGGGCTTTGCGCGAGCGGCTCGATGTGCGCTCGGCCATGGCCGAGTCGTCTTATGTGGCGGGCCAGCTGGGATTCAACAAGGTGACGGGTTACCTGGACGGCCTGACGCTGAGCGCCACGCGCAGCAGCGTTTTCGACAATGCCGCGCGGACCAAGGAGTCGCGGCGCGGTGTCGAACTCGAACTGCCGCTGCCGATCTTTGACTGGGGCGGCGCGCGAAATGCACGTTCTCAGGCGATGTACATGCAATCTGCCGCCCGGGTTCAGAGCGTGGCCGTCAATGCGCGCTCCGAGGCCAGGGAAGCGTACTTTGGCTACCGCAGTGCCTACGACCTGGCGCGCCATTACCGCGACGAGGTGGTGCCACTGCGCAAGTTCATTGGGGAGGAGATGGTGCTGCGCTACAACGGCATGCTTGCCAGTGCCTGGGACCTGCTGGCCGACAGCCGCGCCCAGGTTCTGGCGGTGAACAGCACGATCGAAGCGCAGCGCGATTTCTGGCTCGCCGAGACCGACCTGCAGACCACGCTGACCGGCACCTCGCCGGGCGCGCTCAGCGGTACGGCCGCGGGCGCCGCAAGCGGCGGTGGTGGTGACGCGGCGGCCGGCCATTGAGCCCGCTTCATCCATGCGCACCCCCGTAACCCCACAAGAGAACAAACATATGAATCGACGCAATTTCTTTGGCGGGGCCGCAATGACGGCGGTCGCCGCCGCATCGGTCAGCCGGGTGGCGATGGCCGCCTTGCCCGAGCCCATGATGATGGGCAAACCCGATACCGCCCCGCCGCTGGTGCCCCGCACCGGACGCCCCTACAACCCGGTCGTGACCCTCAACGGCTGGACCTTGCCCTGGCGCATGAACCAGAATGTCAAGGAGTTCCACCTGGTGGCCGAGCCGGTCGTGCGCGAGATCGCACCCGGCATGAATGCCACCTTGTGGGGCTACAACGGCCAGAGCCCTGGTCCGACCATCGAGGTGGTCGAAGGCGATCGGGTGCGCGTTTTTGTGACCAACAAGCTGCCCGAGCACACCACCATCCACTGGCACGGCCAGCGCCTGCCCAACGGCATGGACGGTGTGGGCGGCCTGAACCAGAAGCAGATTCCCGTGGGCAAGACCTTTGTCTACGAATTCATCGCGCGCAGGCCCGGCACTTTCATGTACCACCCGCATGCGGACGAGATGACGCAGATGGCCATGGGCATGATGGGCTTCTGGGTCACCCACCCGAAAGAGAAACACCCGCTGATCCAGGAAGTGCAGCGCGATTTCTGTTTCCTGCTCAACGCCTACGACGTCGACCCGGGCAGTACCACACCGATGGTCAACACGATGACCGACTTCAACCTGTGGACCTGGAACAGCCGCGCGTTTCCCGGCATCGATTCGCTCAATGTGCGTCAGGGCGATCAGGTGCGTATCCGTATCGGCAACTTGACCATGACCAACCATCCGATCCATCTGCACGGGCATGAGTTCGTCGTCAGCGGTACCGACGGCGGACCGACACCTATCGGCTCGCGCTGGCCAGAGGTGACCACCGATATCGCGGTTGGGCAGATGCGCCAGATCGACTTCCTGGCCGACGAGGAGGGCGACTGGGCGTTTCATTGCCACAAGAGCCACCATACGATGAATCCGATGGGCCACGACGTGCCCAACATGATCGGCATCGACCACCGCGGGCTGGTGGCCAAGATCCAGAAGCTGGTACCCGACTACATGGTGATGGGCGAGCGCGGCATGGCCGACATGGGCGAGATGCAAATGCCCATTCCCGACCATACGCTGCCGATGATGACCGGAACCGGGCCGTACGGCGCGATCGAGATGGGCGGCATGTTCAGCATGGTGAAGGTGCGCAAGGATCAGAAGCCGGGCGACTACAGCGACCCGGGTTGGTACAAGCAGCCCGCGGGGACCCAGTCGTTCGAGTGGACCGGCAGTCTGCCCGAGCCGGCACGTTTCCAATCCGAAATGGCGTCAAGCGACGGCAAGGTTCCCGGCTTGCAAGGTGCCCCGGTTGCGGCGGTGGCCACCCCCACCACCACATTGACGGTGCGCAAACCGGGCGCCGGCGCACACAAAGGCCACTGAAGGAGGCCCGATGTCGACATGAACTGCTGCACCCCGACTCTTCACCACTTGTACCCAGATACCCCATTGCACAAAGGAATCACATGAAAAAATTCACCACATTACTCGCCTCCGTCATTCTTGCCAGCACAGGCAGCCTTGCGCTTGCGCATGGCGACGCGGCGCACGGGAAAAAGGAAATGCCCATGATGAAGATGGAGCAAAAAGCCTGGGGCATTGGCGGCACCGCGAAGGCTGTGACCCGCACCATCTCGGTGTCGATGACCGATACCATGCGTTTTTCGCCCGAGAAGATCGACGTCAAGCAAGGTGACACCTTGAAGTTCGTGCTCAAGAACGACGGCAAGCAGCTGCACGAGTTTGTCATCGGTACCAAGAAGGACCTGGACGAACACGCGGCCCTGATGGTCAAGTTCCCCACCATGGAGCATGACGAGCCCTATATGTCCCACGTTGCACCCGGCAAGACCGGCACCATCATCTGGACCTTCAACAAGGTTGGCAGTTTCGACTTCGCCTGCCTGATTGCGGGCCATTACCAGTCCGGCATGGTCGGCAAGATCACGGTCGCAGCTAAGTAAATCGAGTACGGGCTGGCGATTTGAATTGCCCGTCCGCAATCCACTTGTTCAGCATTCACCCAAAGGAAACATCATGAAATCCACCAGTCTCCTCGCCACCTTGCTCTTGACCCTCTCCGCAGGCGCGATGGCCGCCCTGCCCATGGTTGACGGCGAAGTGCGCAAGATCGACACCAGTGCCAAGAAAATTACCCTCAAACATGGGGAGATCAAGAACCTGGACATGCCGCCCATGACCATGGTGTTCCAGGTCAAGGATCCGGCCATGCTCGGCACGGTGAAAGTCGGTGACAAGGTCAAGTTCACGGTTGAGGACAAGAACGGCGCAATGACCGTATTGACGATCGAGCCTGTAACCAAGTGAGCTGATGCGGCTTGACCGCGCTTGGCATGACCATGTCCGATTGGCCACAGCTGGAAGTCCTGGTTCGCCTGGGCGCGTTTGCGGGTGTTTTCGCACTGATGGCGGTCTGGGAGGTGATGGCGCCGCGGCGCCATCCTGTGATCGGGCGTCGCCAGCGGTGGCCATCGAATATCGGCATTGTGGTGCTCAATGCCTTGCTGGTTCGCCTGCTGTTTCCGGTGACCGCCATCGGCGTGGCGCTGCTGGCGCAGCAGCATCAATGGGGTCTACTGCATCACACCGCGCTGCCGACATGGGCGGCGGTGGCCGTCGCCTTCGTGTTGCTCGACCTGGCGATATATTTTCAGCATCGCCTGTTCCATGCCGTGCCGGTCCTCTGGCGACTGCATCGCATGCACCATGTCGACACCGAGTTCGACCTGACCAACGGACTGCGTTTTCACCCGTTGGAGATCATGTTGTCAATGTTGATCAAGTTCGTCGTGATCGTGGCCATCGGGGCTCCCGCAGCGGCCGTTCTGATTTTCGAAGTGATGTTGAACGCCACGTCGATCTTCAACCACGCCAACGCCCGCTTGCCGCTGGCGCTAGATCGTCGACTGCGATGGTTTGTCGTGACCCCGGACATGCACCGCGTCCACCATTCGGTACATCGGCAGGAGACTGACTCGAATTTCGGCTTCAACCTGCCGTGGTGGGACCGGCTGTTTCGAACCTACCGAGCGCAACCGCAAGACGGCCACAGCGCCATGCAGATCGGATTGCCCGAGTTTCGGAACCCGAAATGGTTGCGCCTGGACCGCTTGTTGCTGCAGCCGTGGGCGAAATCGGATGTTGATGAACATTGATACGGTGGACCATCGGGTCAATGACGCGCCCTCACGCGGCGCCATTCGATCTGCTGTCCGTGTTTTGGAGGAAAGATGAAGTCTGTAGTGTGGATCGGTATCGTGTGCGCCCTGGTGCTGGTTTTGGTGACGGCGCTGCTGGCAACGTTCGTGGGCAATCCGTTTGCCGCGGCACCCGCAGGCCGCTTGCGACCTGACGACGCCCGCTTGCTGGCGCTGGGCGAGCAGGTTTATGCCCGCAACTGCGCCGCCTGCCATGGCGCGCAGTTGCAGGGTCAGCCGAACTGGCAACAACGCGATGCGCAAGGCCTGTTGCCGGCGCCGCCCCATGACGCCACCGGCCACACCTGGCACCATCCGGACGAGGTGTTGATCCGCATCACCAAGTACGGTGTGGCCAGCAGCGCCGGCCTGAAGTCCTATCAAAGCGCGATGCCGATTTATGACGGTGTGCTCAGCGACGAGGAGATCGTCGCAGCCCTGTCATGGATCAAGGCCCAGTGGCCGGCGAACATCCGCGCCAAGCAAGACGGGATGAACCAGGCAGTCGCAAAGCAGCGCTGATGGCGACAAGTCGCGGCACATGCCGCATGGCGACTACGACCCGGTGCCAGTACCGGGGATCAGGCTGCGCAACAACGCCACAGTGGCGGGGTTGTCCCAGGTAGCGCGTCCCAGTCTGCGGCCGATCTCGCGACCTTGCGGGTCGATCACCAGTACCAGCGGCACACCCGTGGCGGAATATCGCGCGGTGGCTTCGCCGAAGCTGTCGGCATAGGCGCGCAGACGGTTAATTCCGATGCGCTTCAGAAAAGGCTGTGCAACCGGCAGGCCGCCCTGGTCGATAGACAGCGCGATGACCGCGAATCCGGGGCCACCCAACTGCGCCTGCAAGGCGTCGAGTGTCGGCAACTCCTCGAGGCAAGGTGCGCACCAGGTGGCCCAGATATTGAGCAGCACCACCCGGCCGCGAAACGCCGCCAGATCTGTCGGCTGTCCGTTCGCATCGGTGAAACGCAATTCGGCCAACGGGCGAGGGCGCCCGTGCAGCTGCACCGCCACCTCGCCCGCGTCCCGTGTTTTGCGCGCCCAGCGCCACAGCCCGGTGGCGCCGAACAGGCCTGTGACCAGGGCGACTGCGAACCAACTCCGGCGCAACATCGAGCGCGGCGCGGCGTCGCACCTGCCTGAGGGGACGTCGTCGTGGTCGGCCCCGGACGGCCGCTGCTCAGTCATGCTCCTGTCCCAGT
This sequence comes from Burkholderiales bacterium, assembly GCA_038326025.1. Lineage (GTDB taxonomy): Bacteria > Pseudomonadota > Gammaproteobacteria > Burkholderiales > Burkholderiaceae_C > CAISIP01. Next base: position 41,458 of record JBBQJP010000009.1, on the reverse strand, counting down.
TCATCGAGGATCGGGCAGTCCGGTCGGTGGTCGCCATGGCAGCAGTCCATCAAGGTCTGCAGGCTGCGTTTCATCGCGCTCAGTTCCTCGATTCGGCGATCCAGGTCGACGACATGCGATGCGGCAATGCGCTTGACGTTTTCACTCGTGCGGCGCTTGTTCTGCCACAAGGCGAGCAGTTCGGAAATCTCCGGCATGCTGAAACCCAGGGTCCGTGCCCGCTTGATGAAGCGCAGCGTATGCACGTCCTTGTCGGAGTACTGCCGATAGCCCGAGTCGGTGCGCGCCACCGCCGGCAACAGGCCAAGCGACTCATAGTGCCGCACCATTTTGGTTGAGACATCGGCGCGTTTGGCAGCCTGCCCGATCTGCAGGTGGGCCATGTGCAGGGATGTTGTCATTGGTGATGTCCCTTCCATTTGCGCAGCGTCAGCGCGTTGGTCACGACACTGACGCTGCTCAGCGCCATGGCAGCGCCGGCGATCATCGGATTGAGCAGGCCGAAGGCGGCCAGGGGCACACCCACGGCATTGTAGAAAAAGGCCCAGAACAGGTTCTGGCGGATCTTGGCATAGGTCCTGCGCGAAATGTCGATGGCATCGGACACCAGTGCCGGGTCGCCGCGCATCAACGTGATGCCTGCTGCATGCATGGCAACGTCGGTCCCGGTCGACATGGCGATGCCGACATCTGCAGCTGCCAATGCTGGCGCGTCATTGATGCCGTCGCCCACCATCGCCACCGTGGCGCCATCGGCTTTCAGTTCGCCGACGATGCGCGCCTTGTCTTCCGGCAATACATCGGCACGGATCTCGTCAATGCCGAGTTGCCGGCCCACCAGTTCCGCGCTGCCGCGGTTGTCGCCGGTCACCAGCACGGTGCGGATACCCTGCTGCTGCAACTGCGCAATCGCGGTCCTTGCGCTGGCTTTGATGGTGTCGCCGAACGCAAAAAGCCCCAGCAAAACTGGCGAACCGGTGACATCGGCCAGCCACGACACGGTGCGGCCCTGGGCGCGCAGCGTTTCGGACTGCGCAGCCAGACTGGAGAGGTCGACCTGCAGTTCTTCCATCATGCGTGTGCTGCCCAGACGCAGATCGCGTTCACCGACCCGGGCCGCCATGCCACGTCCCGCGATGGCGCGCAACTGCGTGGCGCCAACTGCCTTTACGCCAGCCTGCTCCGCGGCGTTCTGCACGGCCCGCGCCAGCGGATGCTCGCTGCCCGCCTGGATCGCGGCGCCGAGCCCGATCAAGGCGATGCGATCGCCATCGACCGCGTCAGCCTGCACCAGTTCCGGCTTGCCTTCGGTCAGCGTGCCGGTTTTGTCAAAACCGATGACCCGGACCTTGTGCGCAATCTCGAGTGCCTGCGCATCCTTGATCAAGATGCCATGGCGCGCCGCCACGCCGGTGCCCGCCATGATGGCCGTCGGTGTGGCCAGGCCCAGCGCACAAGGGCAGGCAATCACCAATACCGCCACCGCATTGAGGATCGCGTTCTCCCAGTTTCCGGTGGAGAGGCCCCAGGCCAGCAGCGTCACCAGGGCGATGGCTATCACCACCGGTACAAAAACCGCGCTGACCTGGTCGACCAGGCGCTGGATGGGCGCCTTCTTGGCCTGGGCCGACTCCACCATGCGCACGATGCGCGCGAGTGTCGATTCGGCGCCGATGGCGCTGGTCTTGACGACCAGCAGGCCTTGCGCATTGACCGCGCCGCCGGTGACCTTGTCGCCGGCGTGTTTGGCTACCGGCAGACTCTCGCCGGTGACCAGCGATTCGTCGACCTCGCTGGCGCCTTCGACCACCAGGCCATCCACCGGCAGACGCTCGCCGGGACGCACCACGACCAGATCGCCCAGGCGGACCTGCTTGATCGTTATCTCCTGGTCCTGGCCGCCACGGCGCACACGTGCGGTTTCCGGGCGCAGCGCGTTGAGCGCCCGGATCGCCGCAGTGGTCTGGCGCTTGGCCCGCGCCTCCAACCACTTGCCCAGCATGACCAGCGTGATGACGACTGCAGACGCTTCGAAATACAGATGGGGTGTGCCGTGGTCGGCATGCTTGAACAGCAGATACAGGCTCAGGCCGTACCCGGCTGACGTACCCAGCGCCACCAGCAGGTCCATGTTGCCGGAGCCGGCACGCAAGGCGGCCCATCCGGCACGGTAGAAACGCGCGCCCAGCCAGAACTGCACCGGCGTGGCCAGCGCCAGCTGAATCCAGCCGGGTAGCGACCAGTCCAAGCCCCATGGCATGACCAGCATCGGCAAAACCAGGGGAAACGACAGCAAGGCGGCCAGCGCAATAGGCCACCAGGTGTTGTCATGCGGATGCACAGGTTCTGCCGAGTCCTGCCCGGGCTCGGCGGCCACGTGGGCCACATAACCGGCTTTTTCAACCGCAGCGATCAGACTCTCGACCGACGCCTGGCGATCGGCCACGGTGACTTGCGCCTTTTCAGTGGCCAGGTTCACTTCGGCCGACAACACGCCAGGTACCTTGAGCAAGGCCTTTTCGACCCTCGATACGCAGGACGCGCAGGTCATGCCTTCAATGGGCAAGGTCCAGCTAGCGGTGTCTGGCGCAAGAGTGGGGTCGGCGGCGATGGTGGTGGTGTTCATGATGTTTCCTGTCGTGACGCGGGTCGCATGTTGTTCGGTCCGTCAGTGTGAACCTTCCCATCATGGTAGGGTCAAGTGCCTACCTTGCATATCCATGCACTATTCAAGGTCAAGCCAAAAAGGCTCTTGACCTTGACATTGTGGCAAGGTTCATAGTTCCAGGTGTTTCACAACCCAACGGAGATTTCCATGATTGAATTCACCATCAACGACATGAGCTGCGGTCACTGCGCCAGTGTCATCACCAAAACCGTGCGAGCCCTCGATTCCGAGGCCCGGGTCGACATTGACCTGGCGCAAAAGAAGGTGACGGTCGAGTCCACCGAGGATCGCGCCGATCTTGCCGCGGCGTTGACGGACGCAGGTTATCCGCCGTCCTGAGCGACTCCCGGCCGCCGGATCCCCGGCGATGACTGGCTACACTTGCCGGCCATGAAGCTTCTTCGACTTGCCGCGGCCCTTTGCCTCCTGCTGAGCTCCGCTCTTGTCCGGGCGGCGCCCGCCAGTGTGTTTCTGGAAGAGTTGACAACCCAGCAGGTGTCAGCGGCGCTGCAGCAAGGCACCCGAACCATCATCATTCCGGTTGGGGGAACCGAACAAAGTGGCCCGCATCTGACGCTTGGCAAGCACAATGTCCGGGTACGGCTGCTGGCGGGCAAGGTGGCGCAGCAGCTGGGCGATGCCCTGGTGGCACCGGTTCTGGCCTATGTGCCCGAGGGCCGGATCGATCCGCCCACCGAACATATGCGCTTTGCCGGCACGATATCGATCCCCGAATCTGTATTCGGCGCCGTGCTCGAAGGTGCAACGCGCAGCTTTTGGCAGCACGGTTTTCGCAATGTGGTGCTGGTGGGTGACCATGGCGGTTACCAGGGCGTGATGCAGGCCCTGGCCAGCCGTCTCACGGCCAGTGGCGCCAAAAGTGGCCATCGGGTGCTTTTCATCGGGGCCTACTACCGCGCCACGCAAAGCACTTACATCGACAGTTTGAAAGCGCAAGGTCTGAGCACGCTGCAGATCGGAAGCCACGCGGGCAGCGCCGACACTGCGCTGCAAATGGCGTTGGCACCCGCATCCGTCTTTCCCGAGTTTTTCGAGCAGGCCGCGCGCGACGGTGTCAAAGGGGGCACCTCCGGCGACCCGCGGGCTGCGAATGCGGCTCTGGGGCAGGCCGGTGTCGACGCTGTGGTGCGCGAAACGGTAGAGGCGATTCGCAAAGCCGTGTCATCGGCGCAGTAAGCTCGCGCGTTATGAGAGGATTGTCTGGGGTGCCGTGCGGCACACACAGGTTTTTTCGCCCCCTTTTTCCACTTTCCCTTATTTCTCAGCATGAACAAGTTTCGAATGGCATTGGGTACTGGACTGGCGCTGATCGGTGGTCTGGCCTCGGCCTGGGTCGCGTTGGCGCAAACCGTTGCGCCTGCGTCCGCGAGTTCCGCTGCAGCGCAGGCCCATGCCACGGTCGATGGGGTCCCTGGCATGCCACCTGTGGCCGACCCGGTGAACCTGTACCGGGAGACGGCTGCCAATCAGTTCAGCCCGGCCGTGGCCAACGCGCTGGCGCGTGTCTATGTGCCCAATCGGGCGGCCAATACTGTCTCGGTGATCGACCCGGCCACACTCAAGGTGATCGACACCTTCAAGGTGGGGGTTCATCCGCAGCATGTCGTGCCGTCCTGGGACCTGCGCACCTTGTGGGTGGCCAATAATGCCGAAGGGCGCACCGACGGCAGCCTGACGCCGATCGACCCGCTGACCGGCAAGCCCGGGAAGTCGATCGCCGTGGACGACCCCTACAACATGTACTGGACGCCCGACGGCAAATACGCCATCGTGGTGGCCGAGGCCTTCAAGCGGCTCGATTTCCGCGATGTTGCCACCATGCAGGTGCAGTACACGATCGAGACGCCCGGCTGCGCGGGTATCAACCATGCCGACTTCTCGATTGATGGGCGTTATGCGCTGTTCACCTGCGAGTTCAATGGCAGCATCACCAAGATCGATCTGGTCAATCGCAAGGTGCTGGCCACCACCAAGCTGAGTCCGTATTTCGATCGTCCGGATGCGCTGGCACTGATTGCCAAGCCTGGCAAGAAGCCGCGCATGATTCCGGATCCGGGACAACCGGGCAACGAGATCTGCACCACGCCCGGCATGCCGCAGGACGTGCGGGCATCCCCGGACGGCAAGACCTTTTTTGTCGCCGACATGATGGTCGACGGCGTGCACGTAGTTGATGGCGCGAGCTTGCGCCAGATCGGTTTCATCCCCACCGGGGTCGGCGCCCATGGTCTGTACCCGAGCCGTGACGGCAAGAGCCTGTATGTGGCCAATCGTGGGGGCAACAAGATCCGGGGCAAGCCGCTTGGCAAAGGCAGCGTGTCGGTGATCGACTTTGCCAGCCGCAAGGTGGTGCAAAATTGGCCCATACCCGGTGGCGGCAGCCCGGACATGGGCAACGTGAGTGCCGACGGAAAGCATCTGTGGCTGTCAGGCCGTTACGACGATGTGGTGTACCGCATCGATACCACCAGCGGCGCCGTCGACCAGGTCAAGGTAGGACGCGAGCCGCATGGCCTGACGGTATGGCCGCAGCCGGGACGATATTCGCTCGGGCACACCGGCAACCTGCGCTGAGACGCCGCGCCGCCAAGGTCAATCAGATCGATTTTGTCGGCGCTGGCCCCTGCACATAGATGGTCAGGGGTACGCCAGCGCCTTTTTCAAAAGACAGCACCTTGTCGATCAGCCGCGCGTTGAAGGTATTGCCTGCAGGCAACATCATGAGTCCGCTGGGAGAGAACAGGTCGCGCGTCAGGATCATGTTCTCGACCAGATCGTTGCCACACAGGACCAGTTCGTTGATCGACGCCTTCGCCGCCTTGCTGGCTTTGGCTGCCGCTGCAGCTGCTGCCGGCGGGTCCCCATTGAGTACAGCCAGAAACGCCTCGGTGACCCAGGGGTCATAACGTTTGCCGCTGGAATTCTCGATGACAGCCTGGGCTTCGCGCGGCTTGAGGCGGCGTGGCACCAGCGTACCGATCAGCAGGTTATCGTAGTCGGCGCAGACCGCCAGGATGCGCGCGCCAATCACGATGGCACGGCCACGCAGATGGTTTGGATGGCCACCACCGTCAAACCGCTCGAGTTGTGCGCCGATGCTGCCGGCCGCTCCACGCAGGTCCTGCAGTGGCATCAGCAGTTGCTCGGCCCGCACCGGATGGGCGCGGTAGTCCTGCAACTGCCAGGGTTTCATGCTGGCAACCGGTGTGTCCAGCAAATCGTCCGAGAAGGCGAGCTTGCCAACTTCATGCAACAGCCCGGCGACAAACACCTCCTGCACCAGGACGGGCTCGAGTTCGAGCCGTGTCGCCACTTTGCGCGCCATGTCGGCGACCCTGCGCGAGTGGCCGGCCATCTGGGTGCGTCGGCTTTCGATCAGGCTGGCAAAGACCTTGAGCGACACGACGAAGTTGTTCTTCAGTCGCTCGTTGACCTGTGTCAGCTCCGCCTTGGTCGCGCTCGCATTCTGTTCCAGGCTGTTTTGAAGCGCGCGCAGTTCTTCGGCGCGCCGCTGGACCGTGGCCGCGATCTGGCTGCGCTCCTGCAATTGCCGGGCCCGCTCAATGGTCTCGCGTACATCTTCGATCAACTTGTCGTCGTTCCAGGGTTTGGCAATGTAGCGGGCTATCTCGCCCTGGTTGACCGCTTCGATGAGGGTGGCGGCATCCGCCTGGCCACAGAGCAGGATGCGCACCGATTCCGGCCAGCGTTTGCGCACCGCCTGCAGAAACTCTGCCCCGTTCATGCCTTGCATACCCATGTCCGAGATCACGACTTCGGCGGCGGCCTCTTCCAGCAAGGCGAGGCCCGCCTCGCCGCTTTCGGCCACCCGGACGGTCATGCCGTTGGCGCTGAGCAGACGGCTCAATGCCGACAGGACGTTGGGCTCGTCATCGACGCACAGGATACGGGGTTGCACGGTGGCTTCCTGGGGCGTCGGTTCCAGTTCGGCCGGGTTGGTCTGCACGGTAGATTCGTCGTTTTGCATGGGCATTGTCATTACGGCTGGCGTTTCGTTTCACGGGACAGCCACTATGTAGGACATCCGCTGCCAATATAGGTGCTTCGTCGGCCTGGGTAAAGCCGGTGCGCATATCGCCTTCGCGCCGACGCAAGCGTCGCCAGGCTGCGCACGCCAGCGCGCGCAGCCTGTTGTTATTGCCGGGTAGACGTTCGAGCGTCAATGGGGCGGGGACGGGATTCATGGCGGTGTGCTCCACACAAGGGTCTTCAAGCCGTTGTCGCCTCGCCTGTCGGTGTGAAGGTGATCACGGTTCCGCGCGACTGTGAGATGTGGCCCATGATCTGCTGCTGAACCTTATAGCCGTTGCCATCCGGACCCTTGTAGCCGATCGGCCCGCTGGTCTGCCCGTGCCCTACCAAAGCGTGCAACCGGGGCAGGCGCTCGGCCGCAGGCTGCGACAACAAAGGTTGTTCCGTACCGAACATGTCTTCGGCCCGGGCATTGGCAAATGAAATGACACCTTCGTCGTCGATGGCAAGTACGGGCAAGGCCAGAGACATCAACGCCTCACGCGGCACGTCCGGGTTGTGCGCGCCACGCTCCAAAACACGCTGCTGGTGCGCAAGTACCTCCCGTAGATGCCGTTTGCTGCGGGTCAACTCCTGGGTGGCCGTCAATATCTTCAGGCTGAGCTGGTCGTTCTCGTCGGCCAAACTCTTGTGCCGGAACGCCTGTTCGATGAAGCCGCGCAGCTGCCCGTCGTCCCAGGGTTTGGTCAGGACGCAATAGACGGAACCGTCATCGACGGCTTCGGTCATCGACGGCATCCCGGTGTGGCTGGACAACACAATGCGGATTGATGCCGGATGCAGCGATTTGACCTCGCGCAGGAACTGCACAATCGTCATGCCCGTCATGCACTGGTCCGCGACGATGATGTCCACCGGATGGCCGGCAAGCATGGCGAGTCCTTCCGGGCCGCTGCTGGCGCTCAGGACACGGTAGCCGTCGGGCCGCAGCAAACGCTTGAGGGCAACGACGACCTGGGGTTCGTTGTCCACCAGCAGCATCGTGCGCTCCCGGACCTGCAACCGCGACGGTTGCGTCGGAAAGCGGCGCTCTTGTTGCAGCAGGTCGGCCATGGCGGGGGCGGGGATCGGTCGGGAGAATAAATACCCCTGGATCTCGTCGCAGGCATTGCGGCGCAGGAATTCGCACTGGGATTCGGTTTCGACGCCTTCGGCAATCACGCGCAGGCCCAGCCCGTGGGCCATCGAGATCACCACGCTGGCGATAACGGCGTCCTGGCTATTGGTGTTGATGTCGCGCACGAAGGACTGGTCGATCTTGACTTTCTCGAACGGGAAACGTTTGAGGTAGCCCAGCGACGAATAGCCGGTGCCGAAGTCATCCAGCGACAAGCTCACGCCCATCTCCTTGAACGCGCGCATCGTCAGTTCACTTTGGGCCACGTCATCCATGATGGCGCCCTCGGTCAGTTCCAGGCAGATCTGGCTTGATTCGATCGCGAACTCCTGCAACGTGGTGCGCACTTTGTCCAGCAGGCCCGGATCGCGAAACTGCAAAGGTGAAAGGTTCACGGACACCGGCACGGTGTGCAATCCCTGGGCACGCCATTGCGTAATGTCCAGACAAGCCTGGCGCAAGACCCAGGCTCCGATTGCAACGATGTGCCCGGACTGCTCTGCCACCGGAATGAAGACGGCCGGGGACACGACGCCCAGTTCCGGATGGGTCCAGCGCAGCAAGGCTTCCATGCCGACAATGCGCCCGGATTGCAGATCGACGAAAGGCTGGTAGACAAGGTGCATCTCGTTGTGCTGGATCGCGCTACGCAGCGCCGAGCCGATAACCTGACGCGTTTTGCTCTCATCGGACATCGCGGCGCTGTGGAACCGATGCTGGTTGCCGCCTTTGGCTTTGGCCAGATGCATGGCCGTCTGTGCGGCCTTGAACAGCGATTCGAAATCGTCTCCGTCGTTCGGGTGGATCGCAACCCCGACGGAGGCGCAAACGCTGGCGACCTGATCTCCCACTTCGAATGGTGCTGACAATGAAGCTTGCAGGCGCTCGATCACCTGGCTCGCACCTTCCGGTGTCTCGCCCGGCAGCAGCAGTGCGAACTCGTCAGCGCCCAGCCGCGCCACCGTGTCCTGGGCCCGCACGGCCCGTGTGAGCCGGTGCGCAAACTCCTTGATGACCTCGTTGCCGGCAGCAAAACCGAGGATCTCATTGACAAGCTTGAACCGGTCGATGTCGACCACGATCATGGTCAACGACCCGGCATCATGCTGCATCCGGCGCAGGTCTTGCGCGCAGCGCAGCGCCAGCAGCTCGCGATTGGGCAACTGCGTCAGCGGGTCGAAGTGCGACAGCCAGTCGATCTTTTCCTGCGCAGCGCGCTGCGCCGTGACGTCGCGCAGGATGCCGACAGAATGCGTGAGCCGGCCTTGTTCGTCATGCACCGGATCGATGGTCAGCTGGTTCCAGAACGTGGATCCATCCTTGCGATAGTTCAGGATGTCACCATGAAAGGTCACCTGGGCATGAAGCGCGCGTTGCATGTCCACAATGGTCTGCGCGCTGGTTTCCGGCCCCTGCAACACTGCGCAGGATGAACCGACCAGGTCTTCCTCGGCATAACCCGTCAGCGATACAAACGCCTGGTTGGACGACAGGATGCGCCGGTCGGCGCCGCAAATCAGCACGCCTTGAGACACGGCGGCCAGCACGTTGCGCGCCAGCCTGGCCTGGTCACTGGCCCGGCGTTGCTCGGTCAGATCAATCAGAAAATTGTAGGCACCGGTCAGGTGGCCGTCTGCATCACGCAATGGGTGCACGTGTTGTGCGACGTGGCGCCGGGTGTTGTCGGGCCGCTCGATCAGGGTCTCGACGCCGTTGACAGGGTCGCCAGAGCGCAGACAGATGGCCATGGGACCATCCCCCGGTGCCACCGGCTGCCCGTCTGGTGTGTATTGGCGCCAGGCGCCAGTCCACATGTCATGGCCAATCTGCGCCTCGCGACCCCACAATGCGGCCGCGGCCGGGTTGTAGCCCAGAATGCATCCGGTGGCGTCGCACTCGTAGATTGCGATCGGCAACACCGCCATCGCCTGTTGGGCTCGGTCAGCAGCCACCGCAGGACCTGTCCGGAATTGCACCTCCAGTAGACGCTGCTGTCGCTGGTCGAGTTGCCGTCGTACCGAATGTGCGAGTTGATCCGCCAATTCGTTCTTGTGGATGCAGTCATGCGCGCCTTCACGGATGGCGTCAATGGCGGACGGCGCGCCGCCATCGCCATAGACCAGGATCACGGGCAATTGCGTGTTCAGTGACTGCACGGCGCGCAATATGTCAACGCCGCGGCAAGAGGGCAAGCGATTCGCCGTGATCACGACATCCCATGGCGTGCGCGCGAGTTCCTGACGCAAATGGGCTTGGTCCGAAACCCGCATATGACGCACCGAGAACCCGCCGCGGCGAAGCGCCATCAACATGCCGGCTGCCTCGCTGTCGCTGTGCACGACCAGCAAGGCTGCGAGGACACGGGCGTGGTTGGAGGGGGGGCTGACCGGATTGCGCTCGACGCTGGAATTGTTTGCCGGTGTCGGCAAGTTCATCGCAGGTCACCCGGAAAAGTCGGGTTGCGATTGTCGTCATAGGACAGCGCCATACGGTTGAGCATCGGCATCAGCTGGGCCACGAAATCGGACTTGCTGACGAAGTCAGCACCCAGCGCCTGCGCCGCTGCGCGGTATTCCTGGTTGTCGTGCATGGACAGGAAGATGATGCGCGGTGGTTTTGGCAACTCCAGAAGCGCCCGTGCCAGCTCCAGCCCATTCATGCCGGGCATGGCGATATCGAGCAACACGACGTCGGGTGGGTTCTCACGCACCTGCATCAGTGCGGATTTGCCGTCCGCGGCCTGACCGGTTACCACCGCACCGGGAAGCCGGTCCAGAAAATGCCTGACCGCGGTGGCATAGGTGGCGTTGTCATCGACAAGCAGGATCTTGAGTGGCATGGGGGCCTTGCGGGTTGGGCGAGGGCGCTCGGCGGCCGAAGCGCTGCGCAGGTTGTCGCTGACGGTATACGGGAACATGCCATTGACTGTAGGTCGGCAGCGGCCGCAGGGGTATCGGGCGGATACCTGAATCGGGCAGGGGAAACACCTGAGAGGCCGGCTGTCAAGCGGCCGCGCACGCAGGTTTTGCGCTGCAAGGCGCCCGTTGCGGGCGCCTGGAACAGGGGGTCAGGTCTCTGGCGAGACCAGGCCTACCCGCACGGCATAACGCACCAGACCGGCTATTTCATGAATGTCGAGCTGCTTCATCAGCTGCGTGCGATGGGTCTCGACGGTCTTGACCGACAGATCAAGGCGGCGCGCGATGTCCTTGGTGCTTTGACCCTCGGCGATCAGTTGCAGCACTTCGGTCTGTCGGGGCGTCAAACCGCTACCGGGTGACGGATCGTCGCGCAGGCGCTGTACATAGTCGCTCACCACCCCGCGCGACACCGCCGGGCTGAGATAGGTTTCGCCGCGCAGCACCGCCCGGATGCCCAGTTCAAGTTCGACAGGCGCCGCGTCCTTGAGCAGATAGGCGCTGGCGCCATTGCGCAGGGCCTGGCGTACGTATTCCTCGCTCTGGTGCATCGAAAGAATCAACACCTTGACCTTTGGCAACAACTTGCCCAGTCGGGCCGTGGCCTCCAGGCCATTGAGTCCCGGCATGGCAATGTCGGTCAGCACCAGGTCGGGTTGGAGCTGCTCTGCCAGTGTGATGAGTGCCAGACCATTGCTGGCTTCGCCCACGACAGTGACGCCGTCAAACGATTCAACCAGCTTGCGCAGGCCGGCCAGCACCAGGGTATGGTCATCGGCCAGCAGTATTCGGACTGGATTCATACCAGAGGTGCCAGTGGGCAACGATGGCCCCGCCCGGTGCCGGGCGCATCAACTTCAAGGATCAAAACATCAACCGTCATGGCAGCGCCTCCGACAATATCAGTGTAAACCGGTGTCCGGCCTGTCTTTGCCCGCTCAGGCGCTGGCCCCGGTCGTCAGCGGGCAACGCAGTGTGACCGTGGTGCCGACCCCGGGGCTCGATGCAATGTGCAAGCTACCGCCGATCAGGGTCGCGCGCTCGTCCATGCCCAAAACGCCCATGCTGGCGCCGGCGCTGGCATGCGCAAACATGGCGCCCACGTCGAAGCCGCAGCCGTTGTCGATGATGCACACCATGAACACGTCGTCATCATCGATATCCACACTGACCTGAACCGTGTCGGCCCTGGCGTGCCGCTCGACGTTGGTCAACGCCTCCTGCACGATCCGGAACACGGCGGTCTCGGTGTCAGGCGGCAGACGTCCGACGGTGTTCGATACCTTCAGTTGCACCTGCAGCTTTTGGCGCTGGCTGACCTGGTCGGTCAACCAGCGCAGAGCCGACACCAGTCCCAGGTCGTCGAGCATGGACGGGCGCAGTGCCAGCGCCAGTTGGCGCACATGCTTCAGCGCCTGCTCCACGATGCGGATATTCTCGGCATACGGTTGGGTGGGCATCTCGCCGTCGACAAGGCTCTGCGATTGAAGATTGATCTTGATGGCTGTCAGGGATTGGCCCAGCTCGTCATGCAGTTCGTGTGCCACCCGCCGGCGCTCGGTTTCCTGCGCAGACAGAACCCTGGCCGACAGAAGGCGCAATTGCTGGCGACTGGCGCGCAGCGCGGCCTCGGCCTCCTTGCGCGCCGTCACGTCCAGCATGACCACCTGCACCGCCGGCGCGCCGTCGAAGGCAGTCGGGGCGCCGCGGACCTGCAGATCGATCACACTGCCGTCCAGTCGCAGTGCGCGGATCTCGACCTGCTCCGTCGATTCGTTGCGCTCCATCACCTGCTGGTTCAGATGCGCGACCAAAGCCCAGTCATCCGGGTGCACACGATCGGCAACCCGTGCGCCCAGCAGGTCCTGGATGGATGTGGCCCCGTGGATCTCGAGCACGGCCGGATTGCAATACACGATTCGACCTTCCTGAGTGATCACGATGCCCACGGGCGACCATTCCACGACGTTGCGGTAACGGGCTTCGCTGCGCTGCAGCGCCAATACGGCCATATGGCGCTCGATCGCCTGGCTGGCCAGATTGGCGCCGTGTTCGACTGACAGACGTTCGGCTGCCTGCGGTACCCGGACATGGTTGAAGTAAAACGCAAAGGTTCCGAGCACCTGGCCTTGAATGCCCTTGATGGGAACCGACCAGCAGGCACGCAGTTCGAACTGCGCCGCCAGATCGCGGTAGTCGTCCCAACGCGGATCGGTACGGATGTCGGATGTCATCACGGTCTCGCCGGTGAACGCGGCGGTGCCGCATGAACCGGCGGCCGGACCGATCGCACGCCCATCAATGGCGGCGCAATACGCCGGCGGCAAATGCGGCGCTGCGCCGTGGTGCAGGTGTTGTCCGTCAGGATCGAGCAGCAGCACCGAGCCCATCATGCCGGGCATCAGGCTCTCGTAGCTGAGCACGAATTTTTCGAGAATTTCCGGCAAGGGGCGGTCGCCGGCAAGGTATTTCAGTATGCCCTGCTCTTGTTCTTCCCGGATCTCGAGCGACTTGCGCAGCGTGATGTCTTCCACAACGCCGGCGCAGCGGTAGGGTTCGCCTTGTGCGTTGAGCACCGGATACGCGCGCATCTGGATCCAGCGCACCGAATCTTCGGCGGCCGTGACCCGCAGCTGGATGTCTATTGCGCCGGACTGCGGGAGACCACGCAGGGCCTCGCGGGTCGCGGGCCAGTCCTGTGGATGCACGTTGCGATGCCATTTAGATTGATCGGCGTACAGCGCTTCGGCGCTGCAGTCGAGCACTTGCTCGACCGCCGAACTGACATACAGAAAGCGCGACTCCCGCAGGTCAGCCAGGAAAAACATCTGGCTCACCGAATCGGCCATCTGGCGCATCAGCTCCTCGCTCGAGCGCAGCGCCTCCAAGGTGAGGATGCGATCGGTCACATGGCGCGACAACACGATGAACCGGGGTGACTGATGGGCCGGTGTGTCCTTGTGTGTGATCGACAGTTCGAAACATTCGGATCCGTGCGCCAATTCGAGCTCGATCTGCTGCCCCATGCTGTGACCATGGAGAAAGGCATCATGCAGGCTTTTCATGATGGTGTGCGCGGCGTCGGCCGGCATCACATCGGCAATGCGTTTGCCGATCAGTTCGGGAGCCGGTCGCAGCAACAGATCGGAACGTGGCGAATGGATTGCGTGGTAGACCCCTTCGAGGTCGATATCGAACATCAGGTCTGGCAGCGCGTCTATCGTCGCCCTCAAGCTGGCTTGGCTTTCCCGCAACTCGTTCTCGAGCTTTTTGCGCTGGTCGATATTCTCGATCTGCGCCACGGTGTACAAGGGACGGCCATCGGTATTGCGCACCAGGGCGACCGTCAGGTTGACCCAGACCGGTTGGCCGTTACGGTGCAGATATCGCTTCTCCATTGCGAAATGGGAGCGTCGACCGGCCAGCATATCGTCCATGTGCGACAAGTCGGATACCAGGTCGTCCGGATGGGTGATTGCCATGAACGTGCTTTGGCACATCTCCTCAGCCGTATATCCGACGATCTCGCACAACGAGGGATTGACCTGCAGCCAACGACCGTCCATCGCAGTAAGTCCCATGCCGATGCCGGAGGAGTCGAACGCGCTGCGAAAGCGTTCCTCGCTGGCGCGCAAGGCATCCTCGGCCAGGTGCCGGTCATGCACGTCCAGTGCGATGCCCAGCAGCGCAGGCTCGCCCCCCAACGTGATACTGCGTGATGCCACCTGGATCCAGCGCCATTGGTCATCGCCGCGCATGATGCGCAGCTCGGTGAGCGCCGAGACCTCTTCGCCCGCAGCGCTACGCTGCAGCCGTTCCATGCTGGCTGCACGATCATTCGGATGGATCCTCTGCAGCACATGCTGCACCGGAAACTGCATCAACTCTGCTGCACTGCGACCGACGATGGCGCAATACGCCGGATTGACGTACACGAAACGCGATTTTCGAACCAAGGCAATGCCTTGCAAGGAGTAATTTGCCAAGGTCTCGAACTGTTCCTTGCTTTCCGCCAGTTCCCGCTCCGCCTTGCGCCGCAAGGTGACGTCCAGACCAAACGACAGAATGCCGGTAATGGTGTCGCCATCACGAAGAACGCTGTTTTGCCAGGCAATGACCCGCTCCTCGCCAATCGATGTCAGGATCGGGTTTTCGAATTGCGTCGGCAGTCCGCCGGCAGACAGTCGTTCGAATTCTGCATGCACTTGCGGATAACGCTCGCGCGGCACGAGCACTTCGAACCAGTTTCGGCCGGCCAGGTCGGCCAGGGTGTAGCCGGTCAGTTCCTGCGCCATCTTGTTGAAGATCGTGATATGGCCCTGGGCGTCCAGGCCTACGACCATGACGTTGGCGCCGTTGATCAGGTTTTCGGCCTCCTCCTTTGCCTCCCGCAAGGCTTGTTCAGCCAGCTTGCGCTGCGTGATATCCCGAAAATAGATCGACAGGCCCTCAGGCGACGGATAGATGTGGCTCTCATACCAGATGTTGGCCGGGGCGTAGTGCTCCTCGAACTGCTCCGGCTCCTGAGTGGCCATGCAGCGTTCGTAGACTTCGCGGAACTGAAAGCCACCACTGTCGGGAAACACTGCCCAGACATCCTGCCCGATCAGTTCCGCAGGGCTGAAGCCGAGCAGTGCACCGGCGCGCGCGTTGACGTGGGTGATGCGCCAATCGGCGCTTATCGTGACCAGCGCATCCGAGATGCGTTCCACCATCTGACGGCGATCCTGCTCAGCCTGGACCCTCTCTGTCACATCCATGCGGATGCCGACCAGTCGGGTGGGCCGGCCATCGACGTCGCGCGACTGCACCTGCCCGGAGGAACGCATCCACCGGTAGTCGCCGTCCGCGTGGCGCGTACGGACCAGGTGTTCGAATTGACCTGCGCCCTTGCCTTGGGCCTTGATATTGGCAATTTGTTTTGTCACCATTTCCAGGTCTGCCGGGTGGACAAGCGCCTCCCACTGGTCGCGCGTCACGGATCCGGCCCGGGGCGGGTACCCCAGCGTGGTGTAGTAGGTCGGCGTCACGTCCCAGCTGTCATTTGCCAGGTCCCATTCCCACAACACCAGACCGGCCGATTCGCTGGCCAGGCTCAGGCGCTGCGCGAGTGCAGCATTGACGCGTTCGGCCCGCTTGCGGCGATCGGATTGGCGGGCCAGGCGGACCGACAACAGCAACAAACCCAGCGAGGCGGCCGACCACACGCCAACGAGCAGCAAAGCCAAACGGTGCCACGGGGCCAGGATGGCATCGATGGTGCGCCCGACGATCACCACCAGATCGGGGTTTTGTGCCAGCGTGCGGTAGCCAATGTAGCGGACCTTGCCGTCGATGGTGCTGACGATGCGGTAGCCACCTTTGGGACTGGACGGCAGGTGCTGCAAAAACAGCGGCGATTGGGAAAACGATCGACCCAGGGCCGATCCGTCGATCGGACTGCGCAGCAGCATCTGTCCATCGCTGCGCAGCAGGCCTACCGTGGAGTCGGCCTCCAGAATCAGCGAAGACCAGAGCTGGGCGAAATGCGAGATCCGAAGATGGGCCACCAGCACGCCGGCAGTTCCCTGACGGTTCACGCTCGCTGGCCGGGCAATGGGGAGAATCCACTGACCATCGCGTCCCACTGCCGGGACACCGATTAAAAAGCCAGCGCCGGGACGGGTCTTGAATGTGCTGACGTAGTCGCGGTCGGACAAGTCCGCCTCTTGCAAAGTCGGATCCGACGTAATCCTGACCTTGCCATCCGCGCTGATCAGCATCAGGCTGTCGACGAACGGCAAGACATCCATCGACGCGCGCAGCGCGGATTGAAAATGCGGCTTGGCGGCTTCGCCATCGCCGTCGGCCTGCTCGATGTCCGCAAGGGTATGTGACAGCCGCTCCAAACGCAGGTCGATCGCCTGCAGCGTGCGCGAGGTCTGTTCGTCGATGACTGCGGCGAAGGCGGTGGTCAGACGCTCGCCTTCACGCATGGTCTGATCGTGCAGGTAGGCCAGCAATCCGGCTCCCAGCATTGCGGTGCTCAGAATGATCCCGACGGCCGACAGCAGTAGCTTGTCGCGAAACCAGGGCGCGAATCGTTGGGGTTTGCGCATGGATCGATCTGCTTTTCGCTGGGGTCAGGCCTTTGGCGTTTCGGCGAACATCGACTCAAGGGACTGCGGTGCCGGGTAGCCGTGGTGCGCAATCACCGCAAGCTGCCTGCCACCTGCGCGGCAATTTCGTAGGAGCGCAAGCGATGTGTATGGTCGAACATCTGGCAGGCGATCATGAGTTCGTCGGCTCCGGTGCGCTCCACGAATGCCTGGATGCGCTTGTGCACAGTCTCTGGCGTGCCGATGGCCGAACATCCCAGCACCTCATCGAGCATGGCCCGTATCGGACCCTGCAACCGGTCGTAATAGCCGGCCACTGGCGCCGGCAACTGGCGCGGCTGGCCGCTGCGCAGGTTGACAAACGCCTGTTGCATGGCACTGGCACGAAACCAGGCCTCGTCGTCGCTGTCGGCGGCAAATACATTGAAGCCGAGCATGACATACGGCCGGGCCAGTTGGGCCGAAGGTTTGAACGTGGATCGGTATACCTGGATCGCGTCCATCATCTGCGCTGGCGCAAAGTGCGATGCAAATGCATACGGCAGCCCCAGTGCCGCAGCCAGCTGGGCCCCGAACAGGCTCGAGCCCAGAATCCAGATCGGCACGTTCAGACCCGTGCCCGGGACGGCCCGCACGGCCTGGCGTGGCTGGTCGGACATGAAGTCCATCAACTCAACCACATCCTGCGGGAATTCGTCCGAACTGGACTGCAGGTTGCGCCGCAGTGCATGCGCGGTTCGCTGATCAGAGCCCGGCGCGCGTCCAAGGCCCAGGTCGATGCGCCCCGGAAACAAGGATTCCAGCGTGCCGAACTGCTCGGCAATC
Source organism: Burkholderiales bacterium (assembly GCA_038326025.1). Classification (GTDB taxonomy): domain Bacteria; phylum Pseudomonadota; class Gammaproteobacteria; order Burkholderiales; family Burkholderiaceae_C; genus CAISIP01. The sequence continues at coordinate 23,758 of JBBQJP010000009.1, read as the reverse complement.
ACCAGTGGCGAGTGGTTGGGCAACATGATGCCGCCCGCGCCGACGCGGATATGGCGGGTGCCACCGGCCACATGGGCGATCAGTACGGCGGTCGCCGCGCTGGCAATTCCGGGCATGCCATGGTGTTCGGCCAGCCAGAAACGGCGGTAGCCCCAGGCCTCCGCATGTTGGGCCAGATCGCGGCTGTTGTGAAACGACTGTGCCGCATTACCGCCTTCGGTGATGGGTGACAGGTCAAGGACGGACAGGGCAGCGGGCATGGTGTGATAGGCCTGGAACAGGCGCCGGACGGTGGTTCAAATGGTGCGCGGGTCGACAGATGGCCCGACGCGGAGTAGAGTGAAAAGTGCTATCGAAGACAGGGTCACGAGGCCTGCATACCCCTGATGTCGGGCTCGTGACCGGATCGATGAACGAGATTGCGTTGACGTAATGTGCGAGCCGGACATGCAGTTGTATTTTCAAGCCGTGATGTACATGCTGGTGTTGTGTTGCCCGATTGTCGGTGCGCAACCCGTTTTCGGCGCGGCCGGGGTCTTGTCGGCGACGGAGTTGTCGCGAATCGCCAAGCTGGGACCCTGGCCACCGGCATTCTCGCCCGATCCGAGCAATCGGGTGTCCGGGCAGGCCCAGGCCATCGAATTGGGACGGCGCCTGTTTCGTGACCCGCGCATGTCGCCGATCGGCTATATCGCCTGTGTCACCTGCCACCAGCCGGACCGCGCGTTCACCGACTTGCGTGCGCGAGCCCATGGCCTGGCCGATTTGCCGCGCAACACGCCGGCACTGGCCAATTTGCGTCAACAACGCTGGTTTGGCTGGGGTGGCGCGAGTGACAGTTTGTGGCTGGCCAGCATCAGACCGATGTTCGACAGTCGCGAGTTCGACGGCAATATGACCAGCGTTACGCGCATCTTCGAGCGCGAACCTGAGCTGGCCGCCTGTTACCGGTCTGTTTTTGGCGCCGAGCCCGAACGCGATGCACAGCAGACGGTGGTCAATGTGGGTAAGGCGCTTGCAGCGTTTCAGGAAACCTTGGTGACCGAGCGAACGGTATTCGATGATTTCCGCGATGCGTCGCTGCGGCGTGACCAAAAGGCCATGGCACAGTATCCGGCCCCGGCCCTGCGTGGCCTGCGGCTGTTCGTCGGGCAAGCCGGTTGTGTGGCTTGTCACAGTGGGCCCAATCTGTCGGACGGCGACTTCCATGCCGGAGCGAGCCCGCAGGCGGCCCGCCTGCCACTCGACGACCAGGGTCGCCTCGACGACCTGCCCCGACTGCGCCAGCATCCTTTGAGCTTGTCCGGCCCGTACAACGACCAGCCCGCCAGTGTGCGCGCTGATGCGACGCACCACTTGCCGGCGCAGTTGCCGCCAGCGGGGCAGTTTCGTACGCCCGGGCTGCGCAATGTCGCGGTCACGGCGCCATTCATGCACGACGGGCGTTTCGACGATTTGGGCGATGCGTTGCAACATGCGTGGCCCGCGCGCGATGGGGCGCGAACAGGGCGTGATTCCGGGCCCCACGCCGTGGCGGATCTGGCGGCTTTTCTGACCACCTTGACCGACCGCCACGGCCTGCGTCGGCCCTGGTCCACGCAGGCCACAGTCGCCTGTCCTTGAAGGCAGCCTGCGGGCCCGCTGCCTACAATGGATGTTGACGTCGCGGGCAGGCGCTGCGCCCTAGCACACGAGACATGAACCACCTTTGGAGAATCGACATGAAAGCAAGCTGGAATGGCGTCGTGATCGCGCAAAGCGACGACACGGTACTGGTCGAGGGCAACCATTATTTCCCGTTGGAATCGCTCGATCGTCAGTATGTGACTTTCAGCAACCACAAGACCATGTGTGCCTGGAAGGGCGAGGCGCAGTACATGTCGCTGATCGTCGATGGCAACCTGTTGACCGATGCCGCCTGGACCTATGCCGACCCGAAGCCGGAGGCAGAGTCCGTTCGCAACCGGGTGGCATTCTGGAAAGACGTCAAGGTTGCCGCATGAGCCCGAAGGGCGAAGGTGCGTCAGTGAGCCCCGTCGGTTTCATGCCGCCCTTTGCCTCGCCTGCGCATGTGGGCGAAACGCTGGCCCAGCAAGGCCATGTCGTGCTCAGTCCGCAGGGCTTGTGCGAACTGACCGGCTGCACCGAGCAGGCGCTGGCAACGCTCAGCCCGAGCTGGAATACGCTGGAGCCCGATGAATACCTCAAGGATGGCGGCCGTTACCGGCGCAGGCGCCATTCCTGCTACGTGGTGCGTGGAGAAGAGGTGCAGCCAGTGCCGCGCCGGGCCCATTGGCAGCCGGTGGCTTACAACGCCTTGCATGGCGGCATGCAGCGATGGTTTGCGCCGGTGGAAGATGCGGTAGCAGCGCAGCCGGCATGGGGCGCCTTGCTGCGCTGGACCGCATCGCTCGCATCGGCGCTGCGCGGCGTGCAGCACTGGTATGTCGAGGCGCACCAGTTCCGCATCGACACCACCGATGGCATCGGGCGGCCCACGCCCGAGGGCGCGCACCGGGACGGTGTCGACCTGGTGGCGGTGTTCCTGGTGGCGCGCCACGACATCAAGGGCGGCGAAACGCGGGTTTTCGAGGCCCAAGGGCCCAATGGCCTGCGCTTCACATTGACCGAGCCCTGGTCGGTGCTGTTGCTCGATGACGAACGGGTGATTCACGAGTCCACGCCGATCCAGCCCGACGGTGCACATCCTTACCGCGATACGCTGGTGCTGACATTGCGTGCGCACGGGTTTCAGGGTAACAATGACTTGACCTGAATCAACTGGCGGCGGGTCTTTGCGGTCACACTGGGCGCTTGTATCAAGAAAGGAGCTTCGTCATGTTCAAACATATTCTGGTTCCCATCGATGGGTCTCCGACCTCCGAACTGGCGGTCGAAAAGACCATCGGTCTGGCCAAGGCTTTCGACAGCGCGGTGACCACGATTTATGTGGTCGATCCGTATCCTTTCACGGGGGTGGGCGCCGATTTCGCGTACGGCCAGGGCCAGTACCTGAATGCGGCCAAAGCGGCCGCGACCGATGCGCTGGCCAATGCACGCAAGGTGATGGAGCAGGCCGGCATCAAGGTCACCACCGCAACCGTCGAGGCACACTCCATCTGGCGCGGCATTCTGGAGGCCGCGGAGTCCGGTGGTGCTGACCTCATCGTCATCGGATCGCACGGCCGCAGCGGTATCGAGAAGCTGGTGCTGGGCAGCGTGGCCCAGCGTGTGGTGTCGCACACCAAGCTGCCGGTGCTGCTGGTTCGGGACTGACCGCGCGCACTGCCGCAGGGCAGTTGGCAGCCGCGAAAGCAAGCCCGAAAATCAGGGTGTGTTAAATTGGAAGGCTTGTAGACGGGCCTCCAACCATGGAAGCCGGGCATATCGTCTACCTTTGTCTTTTCACCGCAGCGGGTCATTGCCCGCCCGGTCCGAAGCCGCGTATTCCTTGATGGGCGGCAGACGATCGGTCGCTGCCACCGGCTCCTCCGGATAGTCTTGCCACCACAAGTGGCGTTGCTTTCGGGGCTTGTCTGTTTGTGTACCAAGCACGCGCAAGTCGAGTCGGATCCTATGAGGAATTTCCGTTTGGATGCCAACCCACTTGCCCCAAATCCTGTCTCCGTAACCGATCGACAGATCGTCATGACACTGTCGACCAATCTGGTTCTCGCAACCGACCTGGACGGCACTTTGCTTGCCGGAACCCAGCCGGCGCGCCGGCGTGTGCGCAACCTGTTCAGCGGCGGCCTGCCCGGCGCCAAGCTGGTGTATGTGACCGGCCGCGCTCTGGAGTCGATCATTCCGCTGCTCAGTGACTCCACCTTGCCGCAGCCGGACTACATCATTGCCGACGTCGGCGCGACCGTGGTCCATGGTGACCTGCGTCCGGTGGATCCGCTGCACCACGAGATTGCCGCGCGCTGGCCTGGCCCACAGGCCATCTTGCAGCAGCTGGCCCGTTTTCCGCTGTTGCGACGCCAGACCGTTCCGCAGGAGCGTCGATGCTCCTTTCTGGTCAACGAAGGTGGCGTCACGGACGAACTGCGCGCCGTGGTCGAGGCGATGGACTGTGATCTGCTGTTCTCGGCCGGGCGTTACCTCGACATCCTGCCGCGCGGCATCAGCAAGGGGGCGACGCTGCGCCGTCTGGCTCTGGCCGAAGGTTTCGACATGGATTCCGTCGTCGTTGCCGGCGACACGCTCAACGACTTGTCGATGTATGCCACCGGCTTCAAAGGCATCGTCGTTGGTGGCGCCGAACCCGCGTTGATCGAGCGTGCGCGCAAGTTCCCGGGTGTGTACATCGCCAATGACGAAGGTTGCGGCGGGATTCTCGCCGGTCTGGCACACCATGGCGCGCCAGTGCAGGACGAGACTCCATCCGGTGGTCGCACCGATGCACGCGGCGATGCCGATCTGGTCATGGTCTATCACCGCCCGCCGTTTGACGAGGTGATCGAAGACGGCAAGCCCGTGCGCAAACGCCCGAAAAGTCCCAACGGCATCATCCCGACCCTGCTGGGGTTTTTCGCCGGCGACAGGCACGGCTCGTGGGTGGCCTGGTCGCAGCAGGACAGCCGCGACCCCGAAGGTTTCGAGCGCCACGTGCCGGTGGATGCCAAGCGTTATCCCAAGCTCAAGGTGGCGCGGGTGGCATTGACCGCCGATGACGTGGACATCTTCTACAAGAAATTCTCCAAGGAGGCGTTCTGGCCGATCATCTTCTCGTTTCCGGACAAGGCCGAGTTCAATCAGGCCCATTGGGAGCGCTTTCTGGAGGTGAACCGGATTTTTGCCGAGCAAACCGCACAGGAGGCCGCCGAGGGAGCGGTAGTGTGGATCCATGATTACAACCTGTGGATGGTGCCGGCCTATCTGCGCCCGCTGCGACCCGACCTGCGCATCGCGTTTTTTCACCACACCGCGTTTCCATCCAGTGACATCTTCAACATCCTGCCGTGGTACCGCGACATCATTGGCAGCCTGCTGCAATGCGACTACGTCGGTTTTCATATTCCGCGCTACGTCGAGAACTTCGTTGCTGCGGTGCGGTCCTACACGCCGGTCGATGTGCTGGAGTCGGTGCCATGCGCGCCGCGTTTCATTACCTACGGCTGTGCGCTCGGTGTTGACGCGGTCACGTCGGCCATCGAGGTCGGCGGCTCCCGTGTGACCCTGGGTGTTCACCCGGTCGGCATCGACGTCGACCTGATCACGCAGATCGTGCGCAAACCGGCGGTGCAAAAGAAGGTAGAGCGAGTCAAGGCGCTGCTGCATGGCGTCAAGGGCATTGTCTCGATCGAACGGCTGGACTATGTCAAGGGCTCGCTGGAGAAGTTGCAGGCGTTCGAACGTCTGCTCGAGGAGCATCCGGAACTGATCGGTGGCGTGACGCTGATCAACATCATCACACCGGCGGCGCCGGGCATGGAGATCTACGAGAACCTGCGCATCGAGGTGGACCGCATCGTCGGGCGCATCAATGGTCGCTTCTCGACTCTCGAATGGACGCCGGTGCGTTACTTCTACCGCTCGTTGCCATTTGACGATGTGATCGCGCATTACGCCGCGTGCGACGTGGCCTGGATCACGCCGCTGCGCGACGGGCTCAACCTGGTCGCCAAGGAATTTGTGGCCACCAAGACCGCTACGGATTCGGCCGGCGTGTTGATCCTGTCGGAGTTTGCTGGCGCTGCCGTCGAACTGCACGGCGCCCTGTTGACCAATCCCTATGACGCCTATTCCATGTCGCGGGTGTTGCACCAGGCGCTGACCATGGGTGAGGATGAGGTGCTCTACCGGAGTCAGCGCATGTCGTCTGTCGTCATTGAGAACAACGTGGCGCAGTGGGGCGACGACTTCATGGCGGCGGTGCGAGCAGCCCGATGAGGGGGCGGGTCAAACGTGTAGCGGCCATCACAGCTGGGGTAGTTCAGTGACTGATCTGCTGGTCGTGGGCTTGGCTTATTTTGAAGTCTTCGTGCCACCGCATGCGCGCCCCGCGCCTGGCGAAGAGTTGTTTGTCGACGGCATATCGCTGGGGCTGGGCGGCGCGCTCAACACCGCGTCGGTTGCGGCGTCGCTGGGTTTGCGGGTTGCCCTGTGTGTACCGATGGGCAACGGCATCGTGGACCAGGCAGTGACCTTGTTGGCACAGCGCCTGGGCATCGAGCTGATGCCCTTGCAGGCGCAGGACAACCCGGCAGTGTCACTGGTTTTCTCCGATGCGCAGGACCGTGCGTTCGTGAGTTCGGCGCGTTTCGATACCTTGCAGCAGTTGCAGACTCTGCCGCCTGCGTCATGGATTCATGTGCCGGGCCTGGAGGAGGCCGACCGGCTGCAAGTCGCGCTTGAGCAGGCGCGCAAGCAGGGCGCACGCATCTCGGTCAGCGCAAGCTGGAGCCCGCAGCAGCTCGCTCGGCTGACCGGACGCCAGGGCCAGGACTGGGACCTGCTGGTACTCAACGAGAAGGAGGCGCAGGCCGCCTGTGGCCCGGCTGCGGATGCCGCACAAAAGCTGGCGGGCGCGGCGCGTTCGGTGCTGGTCACGCGCGGTGCGCAAGGCGTCACTGGCGTGTTCGATGCGGTGCCGGTACAGGCCTCGGCTGAACCGGTCACCGTGGTGGATGCGACCGGTGCCGGCGATGCTTTCTGCGCCGGCCTGATCGCCGGCCTGGTACGAGGCCAGCCGCCCGCTGCAGCAATGCGTTGCGGCGTTGGCGCGGCGGCGCGCATATTGAAACAGACCGGTGGTGTCGTGACCGACCCCCAGACCATGGCCGGTCTCCTGGGAGAAACCCGATGGAAACACTGACGATACTGGGCGGTGGCAGCGCCTACACGCCCGGCCTGTTACAGGCCCTGATTGCCAATGCGAAGGACCTGCCGCTCAAGAACATCAGGTTGTACGACACCGACGCGGAGCGACTGGCCGTGGTCGGCCGCCTGACGGCGGCGATGGCGCGCCATGCCGGCGCCTTCCAGGTGCAGACCGCCGATTCATTGGAGGCCGCCGTCGAGGGTGTCGACCTGGTGCTGAATTCGACCCGCCCCGGTGGCCTGGCGGCACGGCGTATTGACGAGACCTTGCCGCTGGCGTTCGACATTCCCGGCCAGGAAACCGTGGGGCCAGGAGGTTTCTTTTTTGCACTTCGCTCCGTACCCGAGGCCTTGAAAGTCGCACAGGCGGTTCGCTCACTGGCGCCCGGGGCGCGCATTCTCAATTACACCAACCCGAGCAATATCGTCACCCAGGCGCTGGCCGATCACGGCGGCGTTGAGGTCATCGGCATGTGCGATCAATCCGACGAGGATCTGCAGGCGGTTTGCCAGTCGCTGGGGCGGCCGGAGCGTTACCACTTCCGCTGCAATGGTCTGAACCACGCCACCTGGTACAGCGATGTGCGCATCGACGGGGAGCCGATGGCCGGGCTGGCGCAGTCGATGGCGCCACCCGCCGACTACGACGAGGAGCACAAGCTGCGCTTCAGCTATTCGCTGCAACTGGCGCAGGAGAACCCCGGCTACTGGCCGAACTCCTACCTGCCGTACTACCTGTTTCCGCAGGCCTTCGTGGCGCAGGCGCGCCGGGTCGGGCCACGCAGTGATGTGGTGGCTGCGTCGCTCGACAAGTACTACCGCCACTTTGCCGAGCAGGCGGACAAGACCGAGCCGCAGCTGCGCTGGTACCGTGGCTCGGCCGGTTTTGGCGACATGGCCGCCACCGTGATCCGCGCGCTGGCTTCGCCCACGCCAATTGAACTGGTGCTCAACCTGCCGAACCAGGGCAGTAGCACGGCGTTTGCGGCGGACACTGTCGTCGAAACCCGTGTCAGAGTCTCCCGTGCGGGTGTCGAACGGCTGGTCGCGCCGCCGCTGCCGGCGTCATTCGATGCGCTGGCCACGCAGCTGGAACAGTACCAGCGCCTGACTGCCCGTGCCGCAGCGGGCGGCAACCATGCGGCGCGGCTGGCCGCGCTGGCGGCCAACCCGCTGGTCGCAGATGACGCGTTGGCCGCACGCATGCTGGCACGTGCTGTCAATGAATATGGCGAGCTGCTGGAGCTTACCCAATGAACGCCGGGGCCACTCCTAAACCGAATCCCGCCGTACCCGGCACCGAGCCCTATCCAGTGACGCCGCAGGCCTTGCTGTCGTACTTCGACTGGGCCAGTGTCGAGCGCGTGGTGATTCTGTCGCCCCACCTCGACGATGCCGCCCTCAGTTGTGGTGGGCTGCTGCATGCGCTGCGCGACAAGGTGTCGACACTGGTGGTGAGCATCAGCTGCGGCACCGTGCGGGTTGTCGCCGCCGACGGCAGCTGCAAAATCTCCAGTCGCAAGGGCCATGTGAGTTCGCGTGTCCGTCGGCGCGAGGACATTGCCGCGATGCATTCGGTGGACACCGATTTTGTCCACCTGAGTTTTCCCGATGGCATCTACCGCAGAAGTCCGTTGACTGGTCGGCTGATCTACCGCAACGAACGCGAGCGCTGGGTTGCGCCACGCATCGACGACATGGGCCATATCGAGGAGTTGTACCTGGTGTTGCGCCGTCTGTGCCTGGATCTCGGGCGCATTTTGCTGATCAGCCCGATGGGTATCGGTCACCATGTCGACCATCAGATCGCCGCCCGGTTGGCGGTGCGCATGGCTTCGAACAATGCCGGAGCCGAGCTGCTGTTCTACGAGGATTTTCCGTATGTTGCCGATCCCCGCGTGGGTCGCGGCGATCGGGACGACCCACCCAAGGCGCTTGGCCGGCTGCAAATGCATCCTGCGCAACGATTCGTGGTGCCAGTCGATACCGATGCCAAGATGGCCATGCTGCAGCACTATGCCAGCCAGGTGGCACCCTTGTTTGGTGACGACGCCGGCATGCGCGCGCGGATCTCCGGCCACACACACGACGGCTTGCCTGGCGAGTTCTATTGGCAGGCGCAACCACTACACCCCCATACCCAGAAGGAAAAATCCAATGTTGAATAGCATCATGGCCAAGGAAGCACGTCAGGCCCCTGCAATGCTCGAGTCAGAGGCAGCGCGTTGGCAACACGAGGCGCGGGTCATCCGCGATCAGACCCGGGACCGCAGCACCTCCGTCCTGGTAGGGCGGGGCAGTTCGGGCAATGTCTGCACCTTCGCTGCCTACCTGCTGGCCATGCAGAGCGGGCGCCAGCCGATCGAGTTCAGACCCTGGCTCGCAACACAGGATCTGCCCGAGGCGGATTGGCGTGATGCGGTCGTGTACGCATTTTCGTATTCCGGCAAGTCAACCGACATTGCGGCCAGCGCCGAATGGTTGCGAGCGCGTGGCGCGACTGTGGTTGCGGTCTCCGAGGCCGGGTCGCCCGATGCCGAACTGCTGAAAGCCGCCCAGCACGCCATTCGCCTGGGTTGCGGCCCGGAACTCGCGGTTCCTGCGACCAAGAGCGTCATCGCGCAACTCTTCATCGCAGCCGCGCTCGCGGGTTACGACATTGCGCACGCTGCGCAGCAGACTGCGTCATGTTTGGAACGCATCGACAACGATGACATACCCGCGCAACTGGCTACCTTCCTGGCGGGTGCACGCACCGTCACCTGGCTTGCACGCGGGCCCTCCATCGGTGGCGCGCTGGACGCGGCGCTCAAGATGCAGGAGAGTGTCGGCATTCCGGCCTTTGCCTACTCTTCAGCAGAGTATCTGCATGGCCCGATCGCCGCGGCCAGTGCGGATGACCGGGTGGTGCGCTTCTCCGGTGCCCATGGGCCGATGGACAGCCAGCAGGCTGTCTCCAGCGCGTTGCTGGCGCGCGGCGTACCCTCGATCTGCCTTGGCGACAACCACGCCCAGGAAGTGCAACTTCCGCTACCGCTGCCGGACGCCCGCTGGGCACGCACCGCCGTGCTGGCGTTCCTGGCGCAACTGACCTGCGCCACGCTGGCCGAGCGTTACGGCATCAACCCGGATGAGCATCCGTCGCTGCGCAAGGTGACACTGACGCACTGACGATCGCTCGGCTGGCGCAACCTCACCCGCACTGCCCGACAAACCCGCAGGCAGTGCAGAAATCGCAGCCGTCCTTCTTGATCACCGTGGGGTTGCCACATTCCGGACAGGGACGACCGGCCAGCGTGGGTGTGGCGCGACCCCCTTGCGGGTTCTCCAGCACCCCCATCTCGCGTACCGGAAATCCCTCTTCATCAAGCACGCCCAGCATGGCATAACGATGGATGATCAGCCGCGCCATGTAGGCCACGGTGGATGGCCAGACCTGCTGGCGCCGCTCACCGGGAACAAAGGCCATGAAGTGGCCCAGCGGCTCGGCATAGTTGAGCAGCTTGCGCAGTTTCATGCCGATCCAGGCCGGGTCTATCACCCGCATATCCAGTGACAGCAGGCGCGCCAGGCCGTCAAATGCCCGCGGATAATTGCCGGAAAAGCCCATCGCACATGGACGTGTGACCGACGGCCCGTCGTGTTGCGGCAGCGTGATCTCCTTGAGCGTGAGCGTGAAACGTTCGCCGCTGGCCGGATTGTCAACATCGACCGCCCAGGCCAGCGTGCCACTGGTCCCGGTCATCGGTTCCTCGCGGCTGAACATGGCATCGAGCACCGGCGTGCCGCCGGCCTTGTCGTTCAATGCGCCGAGCTGCTCGCAGCGCCAGCGAATCACCGCCGCCGTGGCGGCCACGACACCGGGGAACAGACGTTTCTCGCCATTGGGCGGGAATGGCATCTCGAAGCTGCGTTCCTCGGCCACGGTGGCCAGCGCGTCGAGCTTGAGTTCGAGCCAGGCCGCGTCATTGGCGCGCAGGTCCATCGACAGGCTCTTGGCCAAGGCGCCCAGGCCGCGCGGCTGCTCGGCGCCATTGACCCAGACCTCAAATGGCCGCGGTGTGCCGCCCTCGGACGCTGCCAACTCTCCGACAAACAGCGCAAAGTCGCCAAACGGATGGTGCACCATGAACGTCCATGCCGGATTGCCCGCCGGTAGCTCCGGCCGCCCTGGCCAGCGCAGCGAAGACAACACCGGTGCCGGCAGCTGTTCAAGCGCGAGCCGTCGGTTGGTGTCGTTGATCTGCAGCGCTTGGGCCGGCGCCTCGGTGCGCAATACGGAGCCAAGCACATTGTTGGGCCGATAGGTGGCCAGACCCTTGAGACCGGATTTCCAGGCCTGCAGGTACAGATCCTGGAAATCGGCGTAGGGATAGTCTGCGGGCACATTCACGGTCTTGGATATCGCCGTGTCGATATACGGCGCGACGGCCGCCACCATCGCTGCATGCGCCTGCGCACTGAGTTCGAGCGCTGTGACGAAAGCTGGCGGCAAGGCGGTGTCGTCGCCATGCAGGTGGCGGAACAGACGCCAGGCATGGTCCTGCACCGCATATTCCTTGAAACCACCGTCGGGCATGCGCTTCTTGCGCGTGTAGGTCCAGCTGAACGGGGGCTCGATGCCGTTGCTGGCGTTGTCGGCAAACGCCAGGCTGATGGTGCCGGTGGGTGCGATCGACAACAGGTGTGAGTTGCGCAAGCCGTCGCGCCGGATGCGGTCCTTCAAGACCTGTGGCAGGCGCGACGCGAAACTTTGCCCGCTCAGGTACAGGTCGGCGTTGAATAACGGAAACGCGCCGCGCTCGCGCGCCAGTGTGCTGGACGCCGCATACGCTGCGTCGCGCAAGGTGCGGCTGATATCGGTCGCCATTGAACGGGCCGCATCGCTGTCGTAATGCAATCCCAGCATCACCAAGGCATCGCCCAATCCGGTGAAGCCCAGTCCGATGCGGCGCTTGTTGCGCGCCTCGTCCTGTTGCTGCGGCAAGGGCCAGACCGTGATGTCGAGCACGTTGTCGAGCATGCGCGTGGCCACCGCGGCCAGTTCGGCAAAGCCGGCCTCGTCGAAACTGGCCTGCGGGCTGAAAGCCTCGCGCACAAAGCGGGTCAGGTCGATGGAACCCAGACAGCAGCAACCGTACGGGGGAAGCGGCTGTTCACCGCAAGGATTCGTACTCGCAATCGTCTCGCAATATTGCAGGTTGTTGTCGTCGTTGATGCGGTCCAGGAACAACACGCCGGGTTCGGCGTGGTCGTAGGTGGAGCGCATGATCTGGTCCCACAACACGCGGGCGGGCAATTTGCGGTAGACCCAGTGCGGGTTCCCTTCGACCGGGGTCACGGCATAGGCGCCGGCCGCTTTCTGGGCGACGCCGGGTTCGGCGCGGTGCACCAGCTCGACCTCGCCGTCGGACTGCACCGCCTGCATGAAGGTATCGGTGACACCGATGGAGATGTTGAAATTGCTCAAACCGCCGGTGTCCTTGGCGCGGATGAACTCCTCGATGTCCGGGTGGTCGCAGCGCAACACGCCCATTTGCGCGCCGCGCCGCGCACCGGCTGACTCGACGGTTTCGCAGGAGCGGTCGAACACCTGCATGTAGCTGACCGGCCCCGAGGCACTGCTGCGGGTGCTGCCGACCCAGGCGCCGCGCGGGCGTATGCGCGAGAAGTCGTAGCCGACGCCGCCGCCCTTGCGCATGGTCTCTGCCGCCTGGGTCAACGCAATGTAGATGCCGGGATAACCGTCTTCTTCATGGGCGATGGAGTCACCGACCGGCTGGACAAAACAGTTGATCAGCGTCGCGGAGAGTGCGGTCCCCGCCGCCGACTGGATGCGGCCGGCGGGCAGGAAACCGCCTTGCAGCGCCTGCAGGAAACGCGCCTCCCAGTGCGCGCGCTGGGCCGGTTCCTCAGCCTGGGCCAGCGCGCGCGCCACCCGCTGATTCACATCGGCAATCGACGTCTCGCCGTCCTTTGCATATTTCTCCAGCAGGACTTCCTCGCTGATCGATTGCGCGGACAGGGCCGCAACAGGGTGCGTAGTGGATGATGGTGTTTCAGACATGATGGTGGTCGGGTTCTCGCGCTCGTTGTCAGATCGGGTTGGCCAGGGCGCAGCATAAGCTGCATCATCCGTGCATCATTTGATGCGGGACAATGCCGGTGTCGCCTGTATGGACGGCATGCTGTCTTTTTACTCTTTTTGTGAGCCGCGCACCAGCGCGGACCGTGCCCATGGAAATATCCAACTTCAACGACCTGCTGGCCGCTGCGCGCCAGCAGGAGCAGCCCCAGCGCCTGCTGTTTGTTTTCACGCAGGCCGAGCTGGATCCGGACAGCACCGAAGCCCAGCGGCGTGATTTCGAGGCCGGCCACGGTGGCGCTCTGGTGCCCGTGATGACGGCCGACAAAACCCCCGACGAACTGGTCGATTTCGCGACCATGGAGCAGGAGTCGCGTCAGTTCGGCAAGGCCTGGGCCGTGGTGTTCGTGGCGGCTTTGTCAGGCCGCGCCGGACTTGCGCCCAGCGATGCCGAGGTGGCGCAGGTGTTGACCCGCATGACCGACGCCATCAAGGCCGGCGAGCTGGCCGGATTCATCCCGTTCGACCGCGAAGGCCACACGGTCGTATTCGGCTGAGCCTGCGCCACGGCGCAGAGATATCAGGCCAGGCCGAGCGTGGCCGAGCGGCTGATCGCCACGGCGACGATATACATCACGGTCAGCAATGCGGCGCCAAAGGCCATGGCCTGTTGTGCGCGTGGCCGCCCGGCCCTGAAAGCCATGCTGCCCAGGACTATGTACAGCAGCAGGGCCAGCACCTTGGCGGTAAGCCAGCCTTGCGCCAGCGGATACTGGTGACTCATCAGGCTCAGTGCGATTGCCGCCGTCAGCAGCACCGTGTCGTTGACATGCGGCAGAACACGCAGCAGACGCCAACGGCGCCAGTCGATGCCTGAGAACTGCAGGCCCCCGCGCAGCAGAAACAGGAAGATGCTGATGCTCACGCTGCCCATGTGCACCAGGCGTATATCGACGTAGGTAATCGGCATGCCGGCATTTTGCCGGATGCCTGGGGCAGCGAGCGCCGCGTCAGATGGCGACCGGAACCGGTGCAGGAGTTGCCAGCTCCCCCGTGAGCAATTTGTGCAGCAGATCGCGCACACTGCGGATCTGGTCGCCGAACGGAAGCACCCCGGCACCGCGGAAAAACAGCCCCTTGCGCGTGTCGCCGCGCAAGGCTGCGGCGAGCTGGTTGTCGATGCAGAACTGACCCCATTGGTCGTAACCATCACGCAGTCCGCACTGGGCCAGGCAATCGAAACTCTTGGTGCAGCGGGACTTGGGATGGGCCACCGCCTGCAGCCGTGACTCCAGTTTCAGATAGGCATCGAGCCAGGGCGTGCGCACCGCCCGCGCAGGCAGGCCGGCGACGCTGATGAACTCCACCAGCGCGTCATCGGTGGCCTCGGCCAGCACGCGCTTGAAGGCAGGATCGGCATCACCTTCCTCGGTCACGGCAAAGGGCGTGCCCAGCTGCACCGCCGCTGCACCCAGTGACTGCAGGCGTCGGATGTCGGTCTGGCTGCGGATGCCGCCAGCAGCGATCAGCGGCAGCGTGTCTTCGATGCCGGCGCTGCGCAAAAACGCACGTGCTTGCGGAATGGCGTTTTCGAAGTCGAAACGCGGATCCTGCAGATCGGTGATTTTTGCCGCGCCAAGGTGGCCGCCTGCCAGACGTGGATGTTCGATCACGATCGCATCGGGCAAGCGCTTCTTGCGCTCCCATTTGCGCACCAGCAATTGCACACCGCGCGCATCCGACAGGATGGGGATCAAGGCGGTGCGCGGGTGATCGCGCGCCAGATCGGGCAGGTCCAGCGGCAGACCGGCACCCACAACGACGGCGTCGATGCCGCATTCCAGCGCCCGTGTGATGGATGGTCCGTATGCGGTGACGGCCCGCATCACGTTGACCGCGAGCAAGCCGCGACCGGCGGCGCGTTTGCGCGCCAGGCGGATTTCGCGCTCCAGCGCCTGCAGGTTGGCGGCGTCGATGGCCTCCTTGGCAGCGGCGCCCGGCGTCAGACCCTGGGTGCGCGCCATCAGATCCGGATGATGGCGGCGCAGGTCGACGGACGAGATGGTGCCGACGCCTCCCATGGCAGCGACGCTGCCGGCCAGCCGGTGCGCCGACACGCCGATGCCCATGCCGCCCTGGAACACAGGCAGCAGAACCCGGCCGTGCAGGCGCAGGGCCTGCAGGCCACCGCGCTGCAGCCAGCGGCCACATTCAGGATCTATCGGGTGGGGGCTTTCGAACGGAGCGGGGCAAAAGGCAGGCATGACGGCAGGCCGGGCGGGTGAACGCCAAGAAAATGATGGCCGAGCGTAGCGCCGCTATCGCCACATGGTTTTGCGCCATGTCAATCCACGGCGGTTGCTGAGTCCTCAGCGTTCGGCAATGTAGTGCTGCATGCCCACCGTCTCGCCCGGCAGCAGGAAGGCGCGCACTTGCGACTCCAGCTCATGGTCGGCCATGGTGGCGCGGGCGCGCTGGTGCAGGTAGTCGGCCCAGGACGTCACGATGAATCGTTCAGTAAAGCGGTGCGGGTCTGCCAGATCGCGGTAAATGCGCCAGAAGGTGGCCCCGTCACGCCTGCGCGGCGCACGCAGCTGGCTGATGGCGCTCAGAAAATCGTCGGTGTTCTCCGGATCGATGCGGTAGGTCATTTCGACCGCGATGGGGCCGTCGGACGGATCGGGTTCCTTGTCCAGGAACAGGTCCTGCAGGGACGGTGTCACCGGCGTCACGTCGCGCGCATCGCCCATGCGCAGCGGAAATTGCCGTGCCAACAGCGGCCCGGCCGCCATACATGCGGCGGCGACACACAGGGCGACGGTCAAGCCGGCGATATCGGACAAGGCGCCCCAGAATGCCGAGCCGAAGGCAAAGGCACCGAGCGCGGCCAGTGTATGCATGGCCACGGCCCGGGCCCTTACCCACGGCGGCACGCTGGTCTGTGTGGCGGTGTTGAACGTCGACATCACCGCCATCCAGGCGCCGCCGCCGACCACCAGGGCCAGGTACACCGGCAGATGCCAGCGCGACAGCGCGGCAATCAGCATCACCAGTGCGTACGACATACAGCCGGTGGTGACCAGGGCCTCGAGGCCGAACCGGGCGCGCATCTTGCCGATCAGGCTGCCGGCAATCACCGCGCCAACGCCCATGCAACCCATCATCAGGCCGAATCCCTCGGCACCCAGACCGAGCTGGCGTTGGCCGATGATGGGCAGCAGGGCCCACAAGGCCGAGCCAGTGCCGCTGTAGGCTGCCGCGCGCACCAGTTGTGCCAGCACGTTATGCGAGTGCCAGGCGAAACGCAGGGCGCTGAGCATGCCACCCCACAGGCGTTCGGCCGGCAGTCGCGTGGGCGGGTGGGGCGCCGGCGGAAAGCTCCGGATCGAGTACATCATTGCCAGCGTGCTGAGCACCGCCAGTGCGAAGTTCCATGGCCCACCGGCATAGGTGAAGATCAGGCCGGCCAGCGCCGGACCCAGGGCGCGGGCGCCGTTGTAGGCCACGCTGGTGGCGATGATGGCCTGCGGCAGCTCCTCGCGTGGCACCGCGTCGGCCACGGTCGAGTTCCATGCCGGCGACATCAGGGCGGTGCAACTGCCGGAGACAAAGATCAGGAACAACACGCCGCCCGGACCCGTCATGTTGGCCAGCGAGAGCCAGGCCAGCAGGATGCCCGATGCCGCCTGCACCGTCAGCGCAAACTGGATCAGGCGGCGCCGGTCGGTAATGTCGGCCAGCACGCCGGCTGGCAACGAGAACAGGAACATCGGCAAAAAAACCGCGGTCTGCACCAACGCGGCCAGAAACGACGAGCCGCTGAGTTCGACCATCATCCATGACGCTGCCATGGTCTGCATCGCGTTGCCGATGAAGTAGATTCCGCCGCCGGCCCAGATGCCACGAAAGCGGCGGTCACGAAGAGGGGAACCGTTCAAAAAAGCAAGTCGCATGGCGCACGATTGTCCATGCTCGCGTTGACGTCACCGCGGCAGTGGCAATGCCCCGGTATTCTTGATCTGGTCCAGGCACACGCTCGAGCGCACGTTGTCCACGCCGGGCAACACCATCAGCGTGTCCATCAGGAACTGCGACAAGGCCTTGAGGTCACGCGCCACGACCTTCAGGACGTAGTCGAAATCGCCGGTCACGGAGAAACATTCCAGCACCTCGGGCAGGGCGCGGATGCCGTCGGTGAACTTGCGCAGATTGGACAGGTGGCCCTTTTCCATCGACACATGCACAAACGCGGTGACGCCCAGGCCGAGCGAGCCCGGTTCCAGCCGGGTTTCGTAACCGGCGATGACGCCGAGTTCTTCCAGACGCCGATGGCGCCGGTGGCATTGGGAGGTTGACAAACTGACAGCTTCGGCCAGTTCCAGGTTGGAGGCTCGGCCATTGAGCTGTAGAAAATCCAGTATTCGCAGGTCGGTGCGATCGAGGGCGGTATTCTGCATTTTTCTCCCCTTTAACGTCCAATTTGTGGGATTTTATGCCTTACTGTACGGCGCCGGGGCGGTCAATCGCAAGCCTATTTCCCGCCCGACGCCTTACCATTCATCCTTGGTGCAATGCTGTCCGGCCGCCCGACAGGACTTGCCTGGTGTGAAACCAGGCGGAGTCGGCCGTGCTGGTGACATATTGCCCCGATTGCCGGTGAATCGCTAAAAATGTAGCATGAGCCCATGGCAAAACGATCCGGGTGCGGTGCTGGCGCGGTTCCCGGTCCACACAACGACAACAGGAGAAACAAAATGGCTGATCTGTATGAAAACCCGATGGGGCTGATGGGTTTCGAGTTCGTGGAATTCGCGTCGCCGACACCCGGTGTGCTCGAACCGGTGTTCGAGATGATGGGTTTCTCCAAGGTGGCGCAACACCGCTCCAAGAACGTCACGCTGTACCGCCAGGGTGACATCAACTTCATCATCAATGCCGAACCGCGCAGCGTGGCTTCGTATTTCGCCGCAGAACATGGCCCTTCGGCCTGCGGCCTGGCTTTCCGTGTGAAGAATTCGCGCGTCGCCTACGAGCGCGCACTCGAACTCGGCGCCGAGCCGATGGAAATGCGCACGGGCCCCATGGAGCTGCATCTGCCAGCGATCAAGGGTATCGGGGGCGCGCCGCTGTACCTGATCGACCGCTACGAAGAAGGTCGCTCGATCTACGACATCGACTTCGATTTCATCGAAGGTGTCGATCGCCATCCGGTGGGTCACGGCTTTCAGATCGTCGACCACATGACGCATAACGTCTACCGGGGACGCATGGCCTACTGGGCCAAGTATTACGAGCGGCTGTTCAACTTCAAGGAAATCCGCTATTTCGACATCCAGGGCACCCACACCGGACTCACCTCCAAAGCCATGACCGCGCCCGACGGCAAGATCCGCATTCCGCTGAACGAGGAGTCAGCCAAGGGATCCGGCCAGATCGAGGAATTCCTGATGCAGTTCAACGGCGAAGGCATTCAGCACATCGCACTGCTGACCGACAACCTGATCGACAGCGTCGACAAGCTGCAGATGGCCGGTGTGCCGCTGATGACCGCGCCTAACGATGTCTATTACGAGATGCTCGAAGAGCGTCTGGCCGGTCATGGCCAGAGCGTGCCGGAGTTGCAGGCGCGCGGCATCCTGCTCGACGGCACCACCGAAGGCGGCAAGCCACGCCTGCTGCTGCAGATCTTCTCCAAGACCATGCTTGGGCCGGTTTTCTTCGAGTTCATCCAGCGCGCGGGTGATGACGGTTTCGGCGAAGGCAATTTCAAGGCCTTGTTCGAATCGATCGAGCGCGACCAGGTGGCGCGCGGCGTGATCCAGGTGGCCTGAGCCATGACGGCATTGTCATACCAGAGCGGTTTCGGCAACGAATTTGCCACCGAGGTGCTGCCCGGCGCGTTGCCGGTGGGGCGCAATTCGCCCCAGCGTTGCGCCTACGGCCTGTACGCAGAGCAGTTGTCGGGTACCGCGTTCACCGCGCCGCGTTCGGACAATCGGCGCTCCTGGTTGTACCGGATCCGCCCGACCAGCAAACACCGGCCGTTTGTCCAGATCGATAACGGGCAAATGGTGTCGGATTTCGACGCCACACCGGCGACGCCCAACCAGCTGCGCTGGAACCCGGTCCCGGTGCCCGAGCAGCCGACCGACTTTGTGCAGGGTCTGGTGACCATGGCCGGCCACGGCGGCCCGCAGGGCCAGTCGGGTGCGGCAGTACATCTGTATGCGGCAAACCAGTCGATGCAAAACCGGGTGTTCTACAACGCCGACGGCGAGATGCTGATCGTGCCGCAGCAAGGCAGGCACCGCTTCGTGACGGAACTGGGCATCATCGAGGCGGAGCCCCATGAGATCGTCGTGATCCCGCGCGGTGTGCGCTTTCGGCTCGAGTTGCCCGATGGCCCGGTGCGGGGTTATGTCTGCGAGAACTTCGGCGCCAATTTCCGCCTGCCGGACCGCGGACCGATTGGCTCCAACGGCCTGGCCAATGCGCGCGACTTCCTGACGCCGGTGGCGGCATATGAAGATATCGATGCACCAACCGAACTGCTGGCGCGTTTCCAGGGCCAGCTGTGGTCGGCGCAGATGGACCATTCACCACTGGACGTGGTGGCCTGGCACGGCAATTACGCGCCGTACAAGTACGACCTGCGCCGCTTCAATGCCATTGGCTCCATCAGTTATGACCATCCGGATCCATCGATTTTTCTGGTGCTGCATTCGGTCTCAGACACACCAGGCGTCAGCGCCATCGATTTCGTGATCTTTCCGCCGCGTATTCTGGCGATGCAGGACACCTTCCGCCCACCCTGGTTCCATCGCAATATCGCCAGCGAATTCATGGGCCTGGTACATGGCAAATACGATGCCAAGGCCGACGGTTTCTCGCCCGGCGCCAGCAGTCTGCACAACAGCATGACCGGCCACGGGCCCGATGCGGCCACTTTCGAGAAGGCCAGCCACGCCGACCTTTCCAAGCCTGACGTGATCACCGATACCATGGCCTTCATGTTCGAGACGCGCTGCGTGTTGCGTCCGACCGCGCAGGCCTTGGCCATGGCGCAGTTGCAGCCGGACTATTACCGCTGCTGGCAGGATCTGAAAAAGAACTTCAACCCCGAGACACCATGACCCTTTCGATCAACGACACCCATGACGTCGCGCTGCGCAGCTGGCTGGACTCGGCCAACGACACGGCCAGCGACTTCCCGATCCAGAACCTCCCGCTGGGGCGTTTCCGCCCGTCTGGTGACAACACCCAGCCCTGGCGCCTGGGCGTGGCCATCGGCGACCAGATCGTCGATCTGCGCCTGGCCGGCCTGGTCACGTCCCACGATGTCGATTCCGTGCTGAGCGCCGATCTGCCGGCGCGCCATGCCTTGCGCCGCGACCTCTCCAACGGTCTGCGTGAAGGCAGCGCCGAGCGTGCGCGTTTCGAGGCCTCGCTGGTGGCGCAATCCGCGGTCGAACTCGGACTGCCGTGCGACGTGCGCGATTACACCGACTTCTACACCAGCGTGTTTCACGCCACCACCATCGGCAAGCAGTTCCGGCCCGACAACCCGTTGCTGCCCAACTACAAATGGGTGCCGATCGGCTACCACGGGCGCGCCTCGTCGATTTTGCCCAGCGGCGCTTGGTTTCGCCGTCCGAACGGGCAACTCAAGGCACCGGACGCCGATACACCGCGACTCGCGCCTTGCGCCCGGCTTGATTACGAACTCGAATTGGGCATGATCGTCGGCCGTGGCAATACCTCCGGCGAGCCCGTGCGCATCGCGCAGGCCGAGGACCATGTGTTCGGCCTGGCGCTTTTCAACGACTGGAGCGCGCGCGACATCCAGGGCTGGGAATACCAGCCGCTGGGCCCGTTCTTGTCGAAGAACTTTGCCAGCAGCTTGTCGCCCTGGATCGTCACCATGGAGGCGCTGGCGCCGTACCGCTCGCCGTTCACGCGGCCAACGGACGACCCGCAACCCTTGCCCTATCTTGATTCGCCCGAAAACCGCGCGCAGGGTGCGTTCGACATCGAACTCGAGGTCTGGCTGCAGACCGCGCAGATGCGCAAAGACGGCCATGCCGGCGAGCGCCTGTCGTGTTCGAACTACAAGGATGCCTACTGGACGGTTGCGCAGCTGGTGGCGCACCATACCGTCAACGGCTGCAATCTGGCCAGTGGCGACCTGTTCGGTTCGGGTACCTTGTCGGGCCCGTTGCCGCAGCAGGGCGGCTCGCTGATGGAACTCAGTCAGGGCGGCAAACGCGCGCTCGCGTTTGCCAATGGCGAGTCCCGCACCTGGTTGCAGGACGGCGACAGCATCATCCTGCGCGCTTACTGCCAGCGTGAGGGCTTTCGGCGCATTGGCTTCGGCGAATGCCGCGGCACCGTGATGCCGGCACCCGCGCTGGACTGACAGGAGGCAAGCGATGCGCGACAAGGCCAGAGCCACCGACAAACATGGCGTTGCGGGCGGCGCCACACCCGAACGTACCGACTGGACCATAGACCAGGGCTGGGAAAACTACACCGCGCAGGAGCATGCAGTCTGGAAGACACTGTTTGAGCGACAGTCGAAAATGCTGCCCGGACGTGCCTGCGATGAATTCATCGAAGGCATGCGCCAGCTGCCGATCGGGCCGGAGCAGATTCCCGACTTCCGGCGCCTGAGCGAGGTGCTGATGCGCCAGACCGGCTGGCAGATCATTGCCGTGCCGGGGCTGGTGCCGGACGAAGTGTTTTTCGATCATCTGGCCAATCGGCGTTTCCCGGCCGGTAACTTCATCCGCAAGGCCGACGAGCTGGACTACCTGGAAGAACCCGACGTGTTTCACGACGTGTTTGGCCACGTGCCGATGCTGATGAATCCGGTGATCGCCGATTTTGTGCAGGCCTATGGTGTGGGTGGTCTGCGCGCGCAGCAACTGGGTGTGTTGTCCCATCTGGCGCGGGTGTACTGGTACACGGTCGAGTTCGGCCTGGTGCAGCAAAAGAACGGCCTGCGCATCTACGGCTCGGGCATTGCTTCGTCGTACACCGAGTCGGTGTTTGCGTTGGAGAGTCCGTCGCCCAATCGCATCGGCTTCGACCTGGAAAGGGTGATGCGCACGAACTACCGCATCGACGCCTTTCAGGAGGTCTATTTCGTACTCGATAGCCTGGACGATCTGCTGCAACTGGCGTCCATCGATTTTGCGCCGGTGTACACCCGCGTGGCTGCACAAGCGGAGCTGGGCCCGGGTGACGTGCTGCCGGCCGACCGCATCGTGCGGCGCGGCGACGGCATCTACCATGCAACCCTATTGGCGGGTGGCTCAAGCTCCGCGCCAGGCTGACGCTGTTCGCCCGGACCCCACGCGTGACGACGTGCGTGGCATGCCGGGGCCGTTCAGCGTATCACCATCGCAATGGGCGTGGCGACCTGGAAGCTGGTCGTCGTCTGCGCCAGGCGCCCGTCGTCGGCGATGGAGAACTGCACGATGGAGTTGCCGCCGGCGTGAGCCACATACAGGAATCGGCCCGTCGGATCGGTCAGCACGTTGACCGGCTGGACGCTGGTGAATGCCGCCGCAAAAGCCGAGAGCGTCAGTGCGCCATCGGCGCCAACGCGGTAGGACGACACCGTATTGCCCTGGAGGTTCGCGACCCAGGCAAATCGTCCGGCTGGATCGGTGGCCAGACTGACCGGCGTGTTGCCAGCTGCCACAAAGGCGGTTGCAAACGGTGCCAGTGTGCCATTGCCAGTCGGCATGTATTGCGACACATTGTTGGATAACACTCCGCTGTTGGTGACATAAACCGCGCGTCCCTGCGGGTCGATGCTGATGCCGGCAGGATCGGTGCCGGCAACTATGGCAGCTGCCAAGACCTGCAAGCGGCCGTCGAACGCAATGGCAAACTGTGACACCGACCCGCCGTCGTTGGCCACGTAGACGTAACGGCCTGCGGGGTCGACCGCCACGGCGGCCGGACCGACACCGGCGGCCACCGAACCCAGCGATACCAGTCGGCCGTCCCCGCCGATTGAGAACTGCGCCACGCTGCCACCGTCATCGCTGACGTAGACGAACCGGCCGGACGGCTCCACCGCAATGCCGGTCGGGCCTGTACCGGCCACGTTGACGTCGGGCAACAGTCGTGTCAGCTGACCATCGGCACCCATGCGGTACTGCGACACCGTACGGCCATCATTGGCCACGTAAAGATAACGCCCTAGCGGATCGAGCGCCAGACTGGTGGGTTTCACCCCGGCCGCAATGAATGGTGTGGCCAGCAAAGTCAGGCTGCCGTCGCTGCCGACACTGAACTGGGTCACGTTGTCGCCGCCGTAGTTGGCAACATAGGCGAACCGCGCTGCATTGCGGCATGACACGTTGATCGTCACCACGTCCGATGCAGCTATCGTGCCCTTTCCGTCGGCCACGACACAGCCCTGCGCCAGCGGCTGACGCGCTACCGTGACCGCATACGGTGTGCCGGTCGGGCTGCGCAGCGCAAAACTGGCGACCCCGTTGCCGGCGATCGACAAGGTGTCGCCGCCATTGTTCTGAAGCAGCAGTCCGCTGCCGCCCAGGCCGCTGACAGTCACGGTCACGGCAAACCCCGGCCCGGCATCCCCGCCGCCGCCGCCACATGCGCTCAACAGGATGCCGGTCAGTGCGGCAGACATCGCGATGCCAAAAATTCTTCGTGGTAGGCGCATGGGCAGTTCTTATATGGATGCCTCCCGGGTAGCAAGAAGAATTTGTGTTGCGGTGCGAAGAAGTCGGCTGCGTCCTTATATCCGGCCTTGATTGCGTGATCCGTCTGGTCTCCCAGACTCGCCCGCTGGCCCCGATGCATATCCGC
>JBBQJP010000008.1:0-111736 GCA_038326025.1 Burkholderiales bacterium | reverse complement strand
CCCAGATCGCTGCCCATGTTCTTGAGCTTCTTGGTGCCGAACACCATGACGACGATCAGCAGAACAATCAGCCAATGCCATATTGAAAACGAACCCATAGTTGACTCCTAATCGTTATTCCGGATTTTAGACCGACGGGCAGATGCCCTTCGAATCTCTCTTGGTCTTTAACCGCGCAACCACGGCCGAGGCCCGCCCATCACATGCACATGAAGATGGCGGACCTCCTGCCCACCTTCCTCTCCGGTGTTGCTCACGATGCGGAATCCCCCGTCCGGGTAGGGCTTGCAGCCTTCCTGCAAGGCCAGGCTCGGGGCCAGCGTCATCATGTGCCCCATCAGCGCCGCATGCTCCGGCCCGAGTTGCGCCATTGACGGAATATGTGCCTTGGGCACCATCAGGAAATGCACCGGCGCCCAGGGATGAATGTCGTGGAAGACAAAGACATGCTCGTCTTCGTACACCTTTTTCGATGGAATCTTGCCCTGGACAATCTTGCAGAACAGGCAGTCGGGATCATGTGTCATTCGTTGCGCTTTCAGGCTCAGGCGACCACGGCACGGTCATTGTTCATCGCCACCATGCCTTTGACGATCCGGTACAGGAACCAGATCGATATCACAAACCAGGCCAGTTGCCCTGGCAGGATGAAAAGCAAAAACAGCGGCAAGGTCACCAGATACAGCAACCCGGCAAAGATCACCGAGCGAATCCGCCAGGAGAAATGGCTGGCCTGCCAGGTTCCGTCGGCCTCGGGCCGTTTCACCATGTCGATGACCAGTGCCACGATCAGCAGCAGGGCGCCGGCCTGCGCTCCCGGGATGATCGCGCCGACGGCAACGATCAGGTGCAGTACGTAACTCAGCCACCCGACCGATTTCAGCGCTTGCGCCTGTTCATCGTTGCGAGGGGTGACATCGGTGATATCGGTCATGGGGTCCTCCAGTCAATGGCGCCGGCTCAGGCGCCCTCTCGCAAAATCGCCTTGCGCAAGGCTTTTTCCTCGATGCCACTGGTGCCCTCGCGGCGGGCGAGTTCTTTGGCAACATCGGAGGGCTTGAGGCCGTAATGGGCCAGTGCCACCAGGCAGTGGAACCACAGGTCGGCCACTTCGCCTACCAGTTTGATACGGGGTCCATCCGCGCCGGAGCCACCCGCGGTGGCAGCGTCGATATCCTTGGCGGCCATGACCACCTCGGTCGCCTCTTCACCAATTTTTTTCAGGAACGCGTCAGGTCCGCGATGCAGCAACCGGGCCACATAACTCGCATCGGGATCGCCACCATTTTTCGGCAGCCGGGTTTCGATGGTGCTTGCGAGCCGGTCAAGCACCTGTGCTGTCGATTCGCTGTTGTCGGGTAGTTGCTTGTCCATTCGTTATCACTTGTAGATCGATTTCGGATCTTTCAAGACCGGATCGGTGATTTCCCATCGCCCCTGCTCAGCGCCACCCACCAACCTTTGAAAAAAGCAGCGGTGCCGCCCAGTGTGGCATGCGATCCCCGGGTCGTGCCCGGTCTGGGTCACTTGCAGCAGCACCACATCCTGATCGCAATCGAGACGGATCTCATGCACCATCTGCACATGACCGGACTCCTCGCCCTTGGGCCACAAGCGCTCACGCGATCGGCTGAAGTAGACCACCCGGCCACTCGATGCCGTCAATTGCAGCGCCTCGCGGTCCATCCACGCGAACATCAGCACATCACCACTGGACTGTTCCTGTGCAATCACGGGCACCAGGCCCGCCGCGTCCCATTTGATCTGATCGAGCCATGACATGGGGCTATTGTCGGCGATCGGCATGCGCCGATCCGTCAGCGACGCCAAAACCCCGCCGGCAATGGCGGCAAGGTGAACAGCCGGACAGCTACGAAATGTGGGCGTCAGAGCCGAACCGCAATGCCGCGCGCACGCATATGCTGCTTGGCCTGGCCGACGCTGAATTCACCGTAATGGAAGATGCTGGCTGCCAACACGGCATCGGCACCACCAAACAGGATGCCATCGGCCAGATGGTCGAGATCACCCACCCCGCCGGAAGCAATTACCGGGACATCGATTGCGTGGCTGACCGCACGGGTGAGTTCCAGATCGAAGCCGGACTTGGTGCCGTCCCGATCCATGCTGGTGAGCAATATCTCGCCTGCGCCGCGCTGCGCCATCTCCGTGGCCCATGCCACCGCATCGCGCCCGGTGTTGGTCCGTCCGCCGTGGCTGTAGACATCCCACCCAGGGCCCGCGAGCTTGCCGTCGGTGCCTGCCCGCTGCTCTTGCGCGTCCGTGCGACGTTTTGCGTCGATGGCCACCACAATGCATTGCGAGCCGTATTTCCCGGATACATCGTCGATCAGCTGCGGATTGGCGATGGCGGCGGAGTTGAAGCTGGTCTTGTCCGCGCCGGCGTTGAGCAAACGGCGCACGTCTTCGACCGAGCGCACACCGCCTCCGACCGTGAGCGGTATGAACACCTGACTCGCTACTGCCTCGATGATGTGCAATATGAGGTCGCGCCCATCGCTGGTAGCGGTGATGTCGAGGAACGTGAGTTCGTCGGCGCCCTGCTCGTTGTAGCGCGCCGCAATTTCGACCGGATCACCGGCGTCGCGCAGCGACACGAAATTGACACCTTTGACGACCCGCCCACCAGTGACGTCCAGACAGGGAATGATGCGCTTGGCCAGCATATGAGCTTGCAGACCTCAGCCGTTGAGTTCGTCGGCTCTGGCCTGGGCCGCGGTGAAATCCAGGTCGCCGCTGTAGATGGCGCGGCCGCAGATCACACCTTCGACACCTTCACTTTCCACATCACACAAGGCCTCGATGTCGGCCATGTTGCTAAGGCCGCCCGACGCGATGACCGGTATCGACAAGGCCTGCGCAAGCTTGACCGTGGCCTCGATGTTGATGCCCGACAACATACCGTCGCGACCGATATCGGTGTAGATGATGGCCTCGACGCCGTAATCCTCGAATTTTTTGCCCAGGTCGACCACGTCGTGGCGCGTCAGCTTGCTCCAGCCGTCAGTGGCGATCTTGCCATCCTTGGCATCGAGTCCGACGATGATGTGGCCGCCGAACGCGGTACAGGTGTCCTGCAGAAATCCGGGGTTCTTGACCGCAGCCGTGCCGATGATGACGTAGCGCAGTCCCGCATCCAGGTAGCGTTCCACCGTGTCCAGATCGCGGATGCCGCCACCCAATTGCACGTCAATCTCGCTGCCGACTTCCTTCAGGATGCGGCGGATCGCCACTTCATTCTTGGGATGACCGGCGAACGCCCCATTGAGGTCGACCAGATGCAGTCGCCGAGCACCCTTGTCGACCCAACTGCGCGCCATCTGCGCAGGATCTTCGCTAAACGTGGTGGACTGGTCCATGTCGCCCTGCTTGAGGCGAACACAGTGACCGTCTTTCAAATCAATCGCAGGAATAAGCAGCATGGTGCGCGAAAAAGGGAAAGGAGGGAATCAGGGCTTCCAGCGTAGGAAGTTACGGTAAAGCGCGAGGCCTTGGTCAGAACTCTTCTCGGGGTGGAATTGCGTTGCAAAAATATTATCGCGCGCAACCGCCGCCGTAAAGCGCCCACCATAGTCGGCCTCGCCTGCGCTGTGGCGCGCATCAGACGGTCTTGCGTAGAAACTGTGTACGAAGTAGTAGTAACTCGCGTCCGGTATGCCTTCCCACAAGGCGTGCCTGACACCCTCGGGCTGGGTCTGGTGCACCTGATTCCAGCCCATTTGTGGCACTTTGTAACGACTGCCATCGGGTTGCAATCGTCCGTGCAGGTCAAAACGCACGACCCGCCCGGGGATCAGGCCCAGCCCCGGCGTGCCATCCGGGCCCTGGGGTTTGCTGCCCTCCTGGCTGTGGTCAAGCAACATCTGCATGCCGACGCAGACACCAAACAAAGGCTTGTTGCGCGCGGCCGCCAGTACGGGCTCGAGCAATCCGGACTCGCGCAATTCGCGCATGCAGTCGGCGATTGCGCCTTGCCCGGGCAGCACGATGCGCTCGGCCGCAAACACCTGGTCCGGATCGGAGGTCACGACGACCCGGTGGCCATCATGTGCGGCCGCCACTTCTACCGCGTTGGCCACTGAGCGCAGATTGCCCATGCCATAGTCCACCACGGCCACCACGCCCCGTGTCGAAGCCATCACCATGCCAGCTCACCCATGTTTATTTTTCCCTGGATGGGGTCAGGACTCAGAGCGAGCCCTTGGTGGAGGCAATGCTGCAGGACGCTCGGGGATCGACTTCAACGGCAGCGCGCAATGCGCGCGCAAAAGCCTTGAACACGGTCTCGGCCTGGTGGTGGGCGTTTTCGCCGCGCAGATTGTCGATATGCAGCGTCACCAGCGCATGGTTGACGAATCCCTGGAAAAACTCGTGCGCCAGTTGGGTGTCAAAGCCGCCGATCATGCCGCTCTTGAACGGCACATGCATCACCAGCCCCGGGCGGCCGGAAAAATCGATCACGACACGGCTCAAAGCCTCGTCCAGTGGTACATAAGCATGGCCGAAGCGGCGGATGCCCTTGCGGTCGCCCAGCGCCCGGTGAACAGCCTGGCCCAGCGTGATGCCGACATCTTCAACCGTGTGGTGGCCGTCGATATGCAGATCGCCATCGGCCTTGATGTCCAGGTCGATCAGGCCATGACGGGCGATCTGGTCCAGCATGTGGTCAAAGAAACCGATGCCGGTGTGCAGACGGGACTGGCCAGTACCGTCCAGATCAATGCGCACCGTGATGCGGGTTTCCGCCGTATTGCGCGTGACTTCGGCGTTCCGTGGCGCGGCCGATGGGGTGGTTTGGGATTCGGGGCTCATAGACATTCCTTCAGGGCTTGGAGCATCGCACGATTTTCGTCGGCCGTCCCGACCGTCAGGCGCAGGCAGTTGCGCAGTAGCGGATGCATTGCCGAAACGTCCTTGACCAGCACGCCACGTGTGCGCATGGCTGCAAACGCGGCCGCTGACGCGCCAGCGCCGTTAACCCCCGCATCCGGCAGTCGCACCAGCAGCATATTGGCATCGCTGTGGAAGCAGCGCACACCTGGCAGCGCGGACAGTTGCCCCACCAGCCATTCGCGCTGCGTCACGATGTCGCGCGCCTGTTGGGCAAAAACGTCGGCATGCTCGAGCGCGAACAGCGCGCACTCCGCATTAAGCACACTGATGTTGTAAGGCGGCCTGACCTTGTTGATCTCGGCAATCAGCGGCGTGCGCCCGATCAGGTAACCGATGCGCACACCGGCCAGGCCGAATTTGCTCATGGTGCGCATCAGCAGCACCTTGTCATGGGCCACCAGACGGTCGATGAAACTGCGGCCGGCAAACGGCTGGTAGGCCTCGTCGATCACCACCAGGCCCGGCGCGGCCGCTATCAGCCGGCCCATCACCGCGGCGTCCCACAGGTTGGCCGTCGGATTGTTCGGGTAAGCCAGGTAAAAGATGCCCGGCTGATGCGTTTCTATCGCCTGCAGCATCGCCGCCTCGTCGAGCGCAAAATCTTCGGTCAGCGGGACGCCGACGAAGCGCAGGCCCTGCAACTTCGCACTCATGCCATACATGACAAAACCAGGCACCGGGGCGACGATGGTGGCGCCAGGCACATCGCAGGCCATGGCCAGCATGGAGATCAATTCGTCCGAACCGTTGCCCAGCATCAGGTCGAAACCTTCCGGTACCTTGGCATGGGACCTGAGCGCCGCGCGCAGGTCGTCGATGCGGCCACCGGGATACCGGTTCAGCGCCAAGGCTCCGAGCCGTTGTCCGAGTTCCTGCTGCAGCGCTGGCGGCAGCCGATGCGGATTTTCCATGGCATCGAGCTTGAGCAGGCCGCGCGAGTCCTGCACCGCATAGGCAAACATGCCAGAGACATCCGAACGGATGTGGCGCGTGATCAGTTCGGACACAGTGGGCATTGTTCGGCTCATATCGGAATCGGGGCAATCTGCACTAGCTGGCAGGGCGCACTGCAACATCGCAGTGACTGATCAGCAGACATACGCCGCCGTCAGGGCATTGCGCATCACCAGTTCGACTGGCATGTCTGCTTCGTACAGGCCGGCATTGCGCCGCAGTTCACCGTCATAAAGCGGCTTGGCCATGCGTGGCTCGATGCGCCGGCCATTGACACACACGGTTGGCTTGCCGCCGGAACGGCCGGCATGGGCGTTGGCCTCGAGCACACCTTCCATTGCGCCAACCAGGTAGTACTGGACGTACAGCGCACCGTGCTCTTTGTCGGACGCCTCCAAACCCCGCAGATCGCGAATGCTCATCGCGCAAACCTGGGTGGCTACCAGCCAGAGCAAAGTGGCCAGCAGGGCGGATCGCACACGGGCCGACTTGGACGGTCTGCCCGCAACCTGTGCAATCATCAGGGCCGTGTAAGTCATGTCAGTCGCATCTCCGCTGCCCTTGCATGGGCTTGTAAACCCTCGCCGTGTGCGAGCACCGACGCAACCCGTCCCAGCACCTGAGCACCCTGGGCACTGACTTCGATCAGGCTGCTGCGTTTCTGGAAATCGTAGACCCCCAGCGGGCTGGAGAAACGCGCCGTCGCCCCCGTGGGCAATACGTGATTGGGCCCGGCGCAATAGTCGCCCAGGCTCTCGCTGGTGTAGGCCCCAAGGAAGATCGCGCCCGCATGGCGCAGCAGCGGTTCCCAGCGATGCGGGTCGTCACTGCTGACCTCCAGATGTTCCGGCGCCACCTGATTGCTGATGGCACAGGCTTCTTCCATCGTGCGGGTCTGCACCAACACACCTCGACCGTTCAGCGAACTGGCGATGATGTCGCGACGCGACATGTCCGGCAGCAACCTGTCGATGGCCGCCTGAACCTGATCGATATACGCCGCATCCGGGCACAGCAGGATGCTTTGCGCCAGTTCATCATGTTCTGCCTGGCTGAACAGGTCCATCGCCACCCAGTCCGGTGGGGTGGAACCGTCGGCCAGCACCAGAATTTCACTGGGACCGGCAATCATGTCGATGCCCACCGCGCCGAACACACGGCGCTTGGCAGCGGCCACGTAGGCATTGCCAGGGCCGGTAATCTTGTCCACCTTGGGCACCGTCGCCGTGCCGTAGGCCAGCGCCGCCACGGCCTGTGCGCCACCAATGGCAAACACACGCGACACGCCGGCCACATGGGCGGCGGCCAGCACCAGCGGATTACGGTGGCCGCCACCGCCGGCCCCACCCTTGCTTGCGGGCATGGGCACGACCATGATGATGTCCTGCACACCGGCCACATGGGCAGGTATGGCGTTCATCAGCACAGATGACGGATACGCGGCCTTGCCGCCAGGCACATAGATTCCAACGCGATCCAGCGGCGTGACCTTCTGACCCAGCAGACTGCCGTCGGCGTCGCGGTAGCTCCAGCTCTGGCCGCAGGCCTGCTTTTGCGCCTCGTGGTAACTGCGCACGCGGGACGCGGCAAACAGCAGCGCCTCGCGCTGATCGTTTGGCAAACCGTCAAACGCCTGCTTCAGATCCCGCGCCGGGATCTCCAGAGCTGCCATGGCGGGCGCCGCAACGCCGTCAAATCGTGCGGTGTATTCCAACACCGCAGCATCGCCACGCGCCTGCACATCGGCCAGGATCTCGGCCACGCGCTGCTCGATCGCCGCATCGGCCGCGCTCGACCAGAACAGCCGCTGCGCAAACGCGGCCTCAAAGCCCTGGTCCGTGGTGCGCAGCCTCAGCGGCCTTGCCGAAAGACTCATCGGACTACCCTCCGCGCTGCGGCTCATGCCGCCGCTCCGCCAGGGTTGCGCACGGCCGCCTCGAAGGCATCGATGATGCGGCGCATCGGAGCGGGTTTGAGCTTGAGGGCTGCCTGGTTGACCACCAGCCGGGCGCTGATGTCCATGATCTGCTCCACCTCGACCAGGTTGTTGGCGCGCAAGGTGTTGCCGGTGGAGACCAGGTCCACGATGGCGTCGGCCAGACCGGTCAGCGGCGCCAGTTCCATGCTGCCGTACAACTTGACCAGATCGACATGCACACCCTTGGCGGCAAAAAACTCGCGTGCAATCGCCATGTATTTCGTGGCCACCGTCAGGCGCGAACCCTGGCGCACGCTGGAGGCATAGTCGAAGCCTGCGCGCACCGCCACACTGATGCGGCAACGCGCGATCTGCAGGTCGAGCGGCTGGTACAAACCTTCGCTGCCATGCTCGAGCAAGGTGTCCAGGCCGGTGATGCCGAGATCGGCACCACCATATTGCACATAGGTCGGAACGTCGGTGGCGCGCACCACCAGCACACGCACGTCGGTGCGGTTGGTGTCCAGAATCAGCTTGCGCGATTTTTCCGGATCGTCCAGCACCTCGATATCGGCTGCGCGCAGCAACGGCAACGCGTCGTCGAAGATACGTCCCTTGGACAGGGCCAGCGTGATCATGTTGACACCTCCGTCACGCCGCCACACGTTCGATGTCGGCGCCCAGGGCGCGCAACTTGGCTTCCATACGGTCGTAGCCCCGGTCCAGGTGGTAGATGCGGTCGACCACGGTTTCGCCTTCAGCCACCAGGCCGGCGATCACCAGGCTGGCCGATGCACGCAGATCGGTTGCCATGATGCTGGCACCCGACAAGCGCTCGACACCCTGCACGACTGAACGCCGACCGTCGATCTGGATGTGCGCACCCAGGCGCACCAGTTCGTTGACGTGCATGAAACGGTTTTCGAAAATGGTTTCGGTGACCGTGGCCGTGCCCTCGGCAATGCAGTTCAGCGCCATGAACTGCGCCTGCATGTCGGTCGGAAAACCCGGGTACTCGGTGGTGCGGAAACTCTGCGCCGTGAGCCGCCCGGACGACACCACACGGATGCCACCATCGACGGCAGTAATCTTGGCGCCGGCTGCCTGCAACTTTTCAATCACGGCCTCCAGGTGATCGGCACGCCCGCCAGACAGCAGCACGTCGCCACCCGCCGCAGCCACCGCGCATAAAAAGGTGCCGGCTTCGATGCGATCTGGAACCACCTGGTGCCGGGCACCGTGCAGTTCCTTCACGCCGTGCACCACGATATGGCTGGTGCCATGACCCTGGATCTGCGCGCCCATGGCGATCAGCATCTCGGCCAGATCACTGATCTCGGGCTCCTGGGCCGTGTTCTCGAGCACGGTTTCACCGTCGGCCAATGCCGCCGCCATCAGAAAATTCTCGGTACCGGTCACCGTGACCATGTCGGTCATGATGCGCGCGCCATGCAGTCGATCCAGGCCCTTGGCCAGGCGGGCGATCATGTAGCCATGTTCGACCACGATGTCGGCGCCCATGGCAGTCAGGCCCATGATGTGCTGATCAACTGGCCGCGAGCCGATGGCACAGCCACCGGGCAACGACACCGTCGCCTCACCGAAGCGCGCCAGCAACGGGCCCAGCGCCAGCACCGACGCCCGCATGGTCTTGACCAGTTCGTACGGCGCCTCGGGGGACGTCAGCGTACTGGCATCGACCCGCACCTGGCCGTTGTCGTCGCGCTCGACCGTCACACCCATATTGCGGATCAGGCGGATCATGGTGTTGACATCCTGCAGACGCGGAACGTTGTCGAGCGTGACCGGTTCGGCGCTCAGCAGGCAGGCACACAACTCGGGCAGGGCCGCATTCTTGGCGCCCGATATCGGTACCTCGCCGTGCAGGCTGCGCCCGCCGCGGATCAGCAATTTATCCATGGGTTTTCCACTCGCTACTTGTCATTGTCTTCATGGACAAGGCATGCACCTCGTCGGTCTGGATACGCGCACCCAGCGTGGCGTACACCATCTGGTGACGCTGGATAGCCCGCTTGCCCTCGAACGCGTCCGAGACGATGACGGCTTGCCAATGGCGGCCGTCGCCCTCGAGTTCGCAATGGGTACAAGCAAGACCTTCGGTGATGATGGACTTGAGTTCTTCAGCTGTCATGGTTTCCTGTCAGCTGCGGATCTTGTATCCGATGCGCAGCAAATGGATGGCCACTGCACTGGCAGCGACCATGGCTGATCCGACGATGGCCAGGCTCAGCCAGGGCGAAACATCGCTCTGACCGAAAAATCCATAGCGAAATCCGTCGATCATGTAGAAAAAGGGATTGAGGTGACTGACCAGCTGCCAGAACGGTGGCAGCGACTTGATCGAATAGAACACGCCGCTGAGAAAGGTCATCGGCATGATGATGAAGTTCTGAAACACCGCCAGCTGATCGAATTTCTCGGCCCATAAGCCAGCGATCAGTCCGAGCGCGCCCATCAGCGCCGCCCCCAGCATACCGAACACCAGGATCCACAACGGTGCGACAAACGACGGGCCGGCAAACCAGAAGGTGACCAGCAGCACGCCCATCCCCACCACCATGCCGCGCACGATCGATGACGCGACATAGGCGAAAAACCAGTGCCAGTGTGACAAGGGCGAGAGCAGCAGAAACACCAGGTTGCCCATGATCTTGCTCTGGATCAGCGACGACGAGCTGTTGGCAAAGGCGTTCTGCAACACACCCATCATGACCAGGCCGGGGATCAGGAACGCGGTATAGGACACATTGTCAAATACTCGCACCCGGTCTTCCAGCACATGACCGAACACCAGCAGATACAGAATGGCCGTGAGCACCGGAGCGCCGACCGTCTGAAAGCCCACCTTCCAGAAGCGCAGGATCTCCTTGAGGAAAAGGGTACGCCAACCGATCATTGCGGCCTCATATGGCGGAACCTCAGGCAGAACCGCCCCTGCCACGAAAGGCGCTTGGGTAGGTGTCGTCGGAGCTTCGCTTCGCAAGATTCGCTTTCAGTAAGGGCGGGGGACTCACGCCGCCGTGTCGGCGACGCTATCGGGGTGTTTTGCCATGACCTGAACGAATACGTCTTCGAGGTCGGCCTTGCGGATCTCGACGTCATGGGCCTGCAGACCGGCTTCGCGTACCGCGGCCAGAAAACTTTCGATCTCGCGCGCGTCGTTGGCCGGAAACTGCACGATGCGCCCGGTGACCCGGGCCTTTTCGGCCAGCGCGGCCGGCAACTCGGCGTCCACCTTGAAGCGCAATACATTGCTTGACGCGGCCTTGAGCAGTTCGCTGGTGCTGTCCAGCGCCACGATGCGCCCCGACTTCAGCATGGCGATACGGCCGCACAAGGCTTCTGCCTCTTCCAGGTAATGCGTGGTCAGCAGCACGGTATGGCCCTGACGATTGAGTTTGGCGATGAACTGCCACAGCGTTTGGCGCAGTTCGACGTCGACCCCGGCAGTCGGCTCATCGAGCACGATCACCGGAGGCCGATGTACCAGGGCCTGCGCCACGAGCATGCGCCGCTTCATGCCGCCGGACAATTGCCGTGTGTTGGACGAGGCCTTGTCGGTCAGCCCCAGGCTGTGAAGCAATTCGTCGATCCAGGCGTCGTTGTTGCGAATGCCGAAATAACCGGACTGGAAGCGCAGGGCTTCGCGCACATTGAAGAATGGGTCGAAGACCAGTTCCTGGGGCACGATGCCCAGCTTGCGCCTGGCCTGCGCGAAATCGGTGACCACGTCACTGCCCAAAACGGACACGCTACCGGAACTTGCGCGCGACAAGCCGGCGAGGATGCTGATCATGGTGGTCTTGCCCGCCCCGTTCGGCCCCAAGAGTCCGAAGAACTCGCCGCGTTCGATCTGAAGGTCGACCCGATCGAGTGCCAGAAACGGCTTGTTCGGGTTGCGTGGGGACGGGTAGGACTTGGAGACCGACTGAAAGGAGATTGCGGGCATGGGAGCCGGCCATTTTAGCCGCTCAGATCACTCCGCCGCGAGCAACTCCGCAATACCATATACCGTCGCCAGGTCGCGCAAGCGCTCGGGTAGCGCCCGGATTCGCAGGTTCTTGCCATGTGCCAGGCTTTCGCGGCGCAGCTCCAGCAAAACAGCGAGGGCGGACGAATCGAAACGGGCAAGCGCAGTGGCATCCACCACGACGGCCTCGCCCTTCAGCGCTTTGAGGCCCTGCACCAGCATCTGCAGGCAGGCACTCGCCTGGTTGCGCGTCAGATCAGCAGGCAGCACCAACACCGGGTTCAGCCCTTGGCGAGGTTGGCCTTGTTGCGATCGCCGAGCACCTTGATCAGGCCGTCGAGGCCATTGTTGTTGATCTCGCGTGCGAACTGACTGCGATAGGTCTCGACCAGCCATACACCCAGCACGTTGAGGTTGTAGATTTTCCAGCCACTGCCCTCGCCCGGGGTCTTCTCGAGGCGGTAGTCGAGCTGCACTGGATCGCCGCGACCCCGCACTTCGGTGCGCACAACCACCTCCTTGTCGTCCGGCGCCGCACGCAAAGGCTTGATCAGCACCGTCTGGTCGCTGACCTGGGCCAACGCACCGGCGTAAATGCGCACCAGCAGAGTCTTGAATTCGTCCTGCAGCAGTTTTTGCTGCTCCGGTGTGGCCTGGCGCCATGCCGGCCCCACCGCGGACGCGGTCATGCGCTTGAAATTCACGTCCGGCATGATCTTGCTGTCGACCAGCGCCATTACGTGCGAGAGGTCGCCAGACTTGAGCGACTTGTCAGTGCGGATATTGTCCAGCACCGAATTCGACAGGCGCTGGATCAGCGCATCCGGCAACTCATCGGCGGCCAGCGCCGGCAGATGCAAGGCCATCATGGCACTGGCAAACAATACGGCGATCCGATGGTTGAATACTCGACGATATATCACGGGTTGGGTCCTTCAAATACCCGCTTGTGGGCGGGCGAAACGAAAATGGGATGCGCTGCAGGCGACGCTGGCCGCCACTGTCGGCGCTTTGACAATGCCAACAGTGCCACAGCATGGTAAACCTATCGGATATCGACGCCTGTAACAGGGTCTGTCTCGGGCGGATTCCCGTCATACACCGCGTTGCGGCGACGTTGCAGGTAGGCATCACGGGCAAAACTGTACTTGTCCAACGCGACGTCATCGAGCGCCGATGACAAACCGAGCAGGCCAGCCCGGGTGTCGATCACATTCAGAACCCGAAGCGAGTTGCGCGTTCGGATGTCTCCGGCGCGCGATGCGAGATCGCCACCGAAGTCCACCGGCAATGCCGCGGTGTCGCGAGCGGTCGACGGACCGAAAATCGGCAGTACCAGATAAGCACCGGTGCCAAAACCCCAGGAACCCAAGGTCTGGCCAAAATCCTCCGAGTGCCGGTCGATCTGCATTTCACTGGCCACATCGAGCACGCCGAACACCCCAAACGTGGTGTTGACGCCAAAGCGCATGAAGTTGTCGACCGCATCACGCAGCTTGAACTGCAGCAGGCTGTTGACGGAAGACCATGCATCGTCCAGATTGCCCAGGAAATTACCGACGCCGGTGCGAACCAGTCGCGGCGTCACATCACGATAGACCGTGGCTGCCGGCTTGAGCACGGCTTGATCCAGGCCCTCGTTAAATGCAAATACGCCACGATTGAACGACTCCAGCGGATCGCGGGGGTCGGCGTTCTGCACGGACGCGCAACCGTGGCAAGCCATCAGCACCAGGCCGACCGTCAAAACCCGACGCAAAGCGCGGGGCACACGAACTGACGCAGTGGATATCATTTTTTATCCTTCCCTCCCGACGCACTGTTGTAAAGGAACTGACCAATCAGATCTTCCAGAACAACGGCGGACTGGGTGCTGGAAATGGTATCACCCGCGATCAGGTTCTTTTCGTCGGCACCGGGTGACAAGCCCAGATACTGTTCGCCCAGCAAGCCGCTGGTCAAAATCTTCAAGGAACTGTCCTTCGGAAAGGCGAAACGGCTGTCCATGGCCATTGAGACGCGCGCCTGAAAAGTCTTGTCGTCAAACGTGATCGACTCGACACGGCCGACCAACACGCCAGAACTGCGTACCGCAGCCTTGGGTTTGAGGCCACCCACATCCACGAAGTTTGCGTCCAGCTGGTAGGTTGGCTGGAAGTTCAGGCTGAGCAGGTTGGCTGACTGCAGCGCCAGAAACAGAATCGCCGCTGCACCGAGCATCACGAACAATCCCACCCAGACATCAATTTTCGAACGTTGCACTTCTTACTCCTGATTGCCGGCCTGTTGGTCACGAACACCGACCCGTACCTGACACCGCCCGCCGGATGGCATGCGACGCATGAGGAACCGCCGGGCCGTTCCCAAGTTTTCTCGAACCCCCTCGGGGGGCCTGGCGAAGCCAGGGTTGGGGGCGCTCATAAGCTGAACATCATGGCGGTGAGGATGAAATCCAGCCCCA
This sequence comes from Burkholderiales bacterium, assembly GCA_038326025.1. Classification (GTDB taxonomy): domain Bacteria; phylum Pseudomonadota; class Gammaproteobacteria; order Burkholderiales; family Burkholderiaceae_C; genus CAISIP01. Next base: position 97,498 of record JBBQJP010000008.1, on the reverse strand, counting down.
GAACCGCCAGTGACGCCACCACCACGGTGCGCGTCGTGGCCTTGGACACACCTTCTGGCGTAGCCTGGGCCTGATAACCCTGAAACAGCGCGATAAAGGTGACCGTGAATCCGAACACGACACTCTTGACCAGTCCATTGCCAACGTCTTGCCAGACATCCACACCGCCCTGGATCTGGCTCCAGAAGGAACCGGCATCCACGCCAATCATCAACACCCCCACCACCCAGCCGCCAATGATGCCGGTGGCGCTGAACACCGCCGCCAGCAGAGGCATGACGATCACACCGGCCCAGAACCGCGGCGCCAGCACGCGCTGCACCGGATCCACCGCCATCATTTCCATGACACTGATCTGCTCGCCCGCCTTCATCAAACCGATCTCGGCCGTCAACGACGTACCGGCACGGCCAGCGAACAGCAACGCCGTGACAACGGGGCCCAGTTCACGCACCAGCGTCAATGTCACGAGCAAGCCAAGTGCCTCGGACGATCCATAGCGCTGCAAGGTGTAGTAGCCCTGAAGGCCAAATACGAACCCCACGAACAAACCCGACACGGCAATGATGGCCAGCGAATAGTTGCCCAGAAAGTGGATTTGATCCCGGATCAGGCCGAAACGCCGGAACGCCGGCCCGAACAACATCAGCAGGCGCGCAAACAAACGCGCCCCAAGCCCCAGGTTGGTCAGATGCGAGCGGACCGCGAAGCCCACATCCGCGGGGCGATACCAGCTCATGACCAAGCCCCCCGCCCGCCGGGTGGCACCAGCGGCGAAGGTGCGGCCCCGAAATCCTGCTCCACCGTCGGCCCGGGGTAATGGAACTGGACCGGCCCGTCCGGCCTGGCATGTACATATTGCGACACCAGCGGATCCGTACTATTGCGTACATCCTCGGGTCGGCCCTGCGCTGCCACCTTGCCGTTGGCCAGAATGATCACCTGGTCGGCAATCGCAAAGGTCTCCTCAAGCTCGTGCGAGACGAATACGCTGGTCAGCTCCATCGAATCATTGAGTTGACGAATCAGCCGTGCGGCGGTTCCCACCGAGATTGGATCGAGACCGGAAAACGGCTCGTCGTACATCACGAGTTCGGGATCCAGCGCAATGGCGCGCGCCAGCGCCACGCGACGCGCCATGCCTCCGGAAATTTCGCTGGGCATCAGATGGCGTGCGCCACGCAATCCGACCGCATTGAGTTTCATCAGCACGATATCGCGGACCAAACCCTCCGCAAGCGTCGAATGTTCGCGCAACGGAAAAGCCACGTTCTCGAAAACGCTGAGGTCGGCAAACAGGGCGCCGAACTGGAACAACATGCCCATGCGCCGGCGCGCAGCATACAGTTGCTTCTGGTCCATGGCACCGACATCCTGATAACCGTCCGCGCCATACAGGCGCAACTCGCCCTTCTGGGCCCGGTTCTGCCCGCCGATAAGACGCAACAAGGTGGTCTTGCCGCCGCCTGAGGCCCCCATCAGCGCGGTCACCTTGCCACGCGGAATCGTCAGCGAAATTCCGTCAAGGATGACACGCTCGCCATACCCGAAGGTCAGGTCACGCAATTCGACAAGGGGATCAGGGAAGGATGGGTCCATGAAAAACAAAATACCGGCAGGTGGCCGGCGGACAAATGATACGGGATTTCAAGCGCACCCCGCTGTCATGCCGCAAAACCTGCCGCGCCGAGAAGGGTGACACACGCGCCACCTTCCCACCGGCAGGCCGCCACGCTTCAGCGAGGCAGGTCGCTGAATCCCATCAGGAACTCGTCGACCGCACGCGCTGCCTGGCGACCTTCACGGATCGCCCAGACCACTAGGCTCTGGCCCCTGCGCATGTCGCCGGCTGCAAAGACCTTGGCCACATTGGTAGCGTAGCCCGAATCGAATTCGGTCGTGGCGCGCGCATTGCCACGGGCGTCTTTCTCGACCCCGAACGCCTCGAGTACGGTGGCAACCGGCGATACAAAACCCATGGCCAGCAGCACAAGGTCGGCCGGAAGCACCTGCTCCGAACCCAGCACCTCGGTCATCTTGCCGTTGTTCCATTCGACACGCACGGTCTTGAGGCCCTTGACCCGGCCCTTCTCGCCCAGCAATTCCTTGGTTGAAATGGCAAATTCACGTTCACAGCCCTCCTCGTGGCTGGAACTGGTACGCAACTTTATGGGCCAATAGGGCCAGGTCATCGGCCCGTTTTCCTCGTCGGGCGGCTGCGGCATCAGTTCAAACTGCGTGACACTCTTGGCGCCGTGCCGGTTGCTGGTACCCACACAGTCGCTGCCGGTGTCGCCACCACCGATCACGATCACGTGCTTGCCATCGGCGCGCAACTGGTCGCGCACCTTTGCACCGCTGTTGACCTTGTTCTGCTGCGGCAAGAACTCCATGGCGAAATGCACGCCCTTCAGGTCGCGGCCCGGCACTGGCAGGTCACGTGACTGCTCTGCACCACCGGCCAGCAGCACGGCGTCGAATTCTTCCTGCAGTTGTTCCGCGCTGATGGTCTCGCGCGCCCAGTTCGTGACCTTTGTGTCTTTCGGCATCTCGCCAATCAGCACGCCGGTGCGAAACACCACACCTTCGGCCTGCATCTGCTCGACCCGCCGATCGATGTGTGATTTTTCGAGCTTGAAGTCCGGAATGCCATAACGCAGCAGACCACCCACGGCATCGTTCTTCTCGAACACCGTCACGTCATGGCCTACCCGCGCGAGTTGCTGGGCCGCTGCCAGGCCCGCAGGCCCCGAACCCACCACGGCCACGGACTTACCGGTGCGGTGTTTCGCTTTCTGTGGCTTTACCCATTCCTTGGCCCATGCCTTGTCAATGATCGCGTGCTCGATCGACTTGATGCCGACCGCCTCGTCGTTGACATTGAGCGTACAGGCCGCCTCACAAGGCGCCGGGCAGATCCGCCCGGTGAACTCCGGGAAGTTGTTGGTGCTGTGCAGCACAGCGGCTGCGTTTTTCCAGTCACCCTGGAAAACCAGGTCGTTGAAGTCCGGAATGATGTTGTTGACCGGGCAGCCGTTGTTGCAAAACGGCGTGCCGCAATCCATGCAACGCGCACCCTGCGTCTTGGCCTGGCCATCGTCCAGGGCCAACACAAACTCGCGGTACCCCTTGACCCGCTCTTCGACCGGCCTGTAAGCCTCTTCGAGCCGCGGGTACTCCATGAATCCGGTGATTTTTCCCATGTTCAATCCTGCTGATGTCTGTCGCTGCGATTAGTCGTCTTACTTGGCGGTCACGGCGCTTTGCTTACCGCTGGTGGTTGCAACCGGCTTGACTGCCTCCTTGGCGCTGGCCTGGGCTGCCTTGTCGCGCGCGGCCAACTCGCCCAGTGCGCGCTTGTATTCGATCGGGAAGACCTTGATGAACCGGGAGCGGCTGATCTCCCAGTTATCGAGCAGATCACGCGCCCGTTTGCTGCCAGTCCAACGGTTGTGGTCCTCCAGCATCTTGCGCAGTTGGGCCTCGTCAGACTGGCCACGATGCCAGACGGCCGGGTCGACCATGGCCTGCTGCTCGCGCGCCGACAACACGCTTTCCAGCGACACCATGGCCGTGTTGCAACGCTGGGAAAACTTGCCGTCCTCGTCGTAGACATACGCGATACCACCGCTCATGCCAGCGGCAAAGTTGCGACCGGTCTGACCCAGCACGGCCACCGTACCGCCGGTCATGTATTCACAACCATGGTCACCCGTGCCTTCGACGACGGTCGTGGCACCCGACAAGCGAACCGCAAACCGTTCACCGGCCACGCCACCGAAAAATGCCTCACCCGTGGTCGCACCGTAAAGCGCGGTGTTGCCGATGATGATGTTGCGCGTGGGATCGCCGCGGAACTCGATGCTCGGACGCACCACGACCCGCCCGCCACTCAGGCCCTTGCCGGTGTAGTCGTTGGCGTCGCCGATCAGGTACAGCGAGATGCCGTTGGCCAGGAAGGCGCCGAACGATTGACCACCGGTGCCTTCGAGCTGAATCCGGATCGTGTCATCGGGCAGGCCTTGCGGATGCACCTTGGTCAGCGCGCCGGACAACATGGCGCCGACGGAACGGTTGACGTTGTGTACCACCTCGATGAACTTGACCTTCTCGCCCCGCTCGAACGCCGGCCGGCAACGCTCGATCAGCAGACGATCGAGTGCGCGGTCCAGGCCATGATCCTGATCCTGCACATGGAACCGCGACACGTCGGCAGGCACCTTGGGCATCGCGAACAAGCGCGCAAAGTCAAGGCCGCGGGCCTTCCAGTGATGGATTCCACGCGCGGTGTCGAGCAAATCGGCGCGGCCGATCATGTCGTCGAACTTGCGGATCCCCAGCTGCGCCATGATCTGGCGCACTTCTTCGGCAACGAAGAAGAAGTAATTGACGACGTGTTCGGGCTTGCCAGCGAATTTCTTGCGCAGCACCGGGTCCTGGGTCGCGACACCCACTGGGCAGGTGTTGAGATGGCACTTGCGCATCATGATGCAACCCTGCACCACCAGTGGCGCGGTCGCAAAGCCGAATTCGTCCGCACCCAGCAAGGCGCCGATGGCGACGTCGCGACCGGTTTTCATCTGACCGTCGGCCTGCACCCGGATTCGGCCGCGCAGGCGATTGAGCACCAGGGTCTGCTGGGTTTCGGCCAGGCCAATTTCCCACGGACTGCCCGCATGCTTAATGGACGACCATGGCGACGCGCCGGTGCCGCCATCATGCCCGGCAATCACCACGTGGTCGCTTTTGCATTTGGCAACGCCCGCAGCAATGGTTCCCACGCCGATTTCGCTGACCAGCTTGACGCTGACGCTGGCGTGTGGCGCGACGTTTTTCAGATCGTGGATCAGCTGGGCCAGGTCCTCAATCGAATAGATGTCGTGGTGCGGCGGCGGCGAGATCAGCCCGACACCGGGCACCGAGTAACGCAGCTTGCCGATGTAGTCCGATACCTTGCCACCTGGCAACTGACCGCCCTCGCCCGGCTTGGCACCTTGCGCCATCTTGATCTGGATCTGATCGGCGCTGTTAAGGTATTCGGCGGTGACACCGAAGCGCCCGGAGGCGACCTGTTTGATGCGCGAACGCAGCGAGTCGCCATCGTTCAAGGCGTAGTCGGACTCGACCACGTCGTGGCCCATGATGTCGCCCAGCGTCTGACCCTGGCTGATCGGTATGCCTTTGAGTTCCTGGCGATAACGTGCCGGATCTTCACCACCTTCACCGGTATTGCTTTTGCCACCGATCCGGTTCATGGCCACGGCCAGCGTGGCATGTGCCTCGGTCGAGATCGAGCCCAGCGACATGGCGCCCGTGGCAAACCGCTTCACGATCTCGGCAGCCGATTCGACTTCGTCGACCGTGATGGCCTTGGAGGGATCGATGCGGAACTCGAACAGGCCGCGCAAAGTCATGTGCCGGCGTGACTGGTCATTGATCAGCTGGGCGAATTCCTTGTAGGTGCTCCAGTTGTTGGAACGCGCGCTGTGCTGCAGCTTGGCGATGGCGTCGGGCGACCACATATGGTCTTCGCCACGCACGCGCCAGGCGTATTCGCCGCCGGCGTCGAGCATGTTCTCGAGCACCGGGTCGTCGCCAAACGCCGCCTTGTGCATGCGGATGGCCTCTTTGGCGATCTCGAACACGCCGATGCCCTCGACCCGGCTCGGGGTGCCGGGGAAGTACTGCTCGACCGTCACCGTATTCAGGCCGATGGCCTCGAACAGCTGGGCGCCGCAATAACTCATGTACGTCGACACGCCCATCTTGGACATGATTTTCGACAAGCCCTTGCCGACCGCCTTGATGTAATTGGCAATGGCCTTCTCGGCGCTAAGGTCGCCCGACAGGTGCTGATGGATCTCGCACAAGGTTTCCAGCGCCAGGTAGGGATGGACGGCTTCTGCACCAAAGCCGGCCAAGGCCGCGAAATGATGGACTTCACGGGCACTGCCAGTCTCCACAACCAGACCGGCTGACGTGCGCAGACCCTCGCGCACCAGATGCTGATGCACCGCGCTGAGCGCGAGCAAGGCCGGAATGGCGATCTGGGTTGCGCTGACCTTGCGGTCCGTGATGATCAGGATGTTCTTGCCGCCCCGGATGGCATCCACCGCTTCGGCACACAAGGATGCCAGCTTGGCCTCGACTCCTTCGTAACCCCAAGCCAGTGGATAAGTGATGTCGAGCACGCTGCTGCGGAACTTGCCATGGGTGTGGCGTTCGATGTCATACAGTTTGGCCATGTCGGCCAGGTCCAGCACCGGCTGCGCGACTTCGAGCCGCATCGGCGGGTTGACCTGATTGATGTCCAGCAGATTGGGTTTGGGGCCGATGAACGACACCAGCGACATCACGATCGATTCCCGGATCGGATCGATCGGCGGATTGGTCACTTGCGCGAACAACTGCTTGAAATAGCTGTACAGCGACTTGTTCTTGTCGGACAACACGGCCAGCGGGCTGTCGTTGCCCATGGAGCCAAGGGCCTCCTCGCCGGCCATCGCCATCGGGCCCATCAGGAACTTGATGTCTTCCTGGGTGTAGCCAAACGCCTGCTGGCGATCGAGCAAGGACGTGACATTGGCAACCACGCCATGCGGCGCTGCCGGCATCGCGGTGACTGCGCCGGGTTTGGCCTTGGCCTGGGCGTTGACATCATCCAGGCGAATGCGCAGGTTCTCGATCCACTGCTGGTAGGGCTTGATGTTGGCCAGGTTGGACTTGAGTTCCTCGTCGTCGATCATGCGACCCTGCTCCAGGTCGATCAGGAACATCTTGCCGGGCTGCAGCCGCCATTTGCGCACGATCTTGCTTTCGGGCACAGGCAGGACACCCGACTCCGACGCCATGATGACCAGGTCGTCGTCAGTGACGCAGTAGCGCGAAGGCCGCAGACCGTTGCGGTCCAGCGTGGCTCCAATCTGGCGTCCGTCGGTGAACACAATGGATGCCGGACCGTCCCAGGGCTCGAGCATCGCAGCGTGGTACTCGTAAAAGGCCTTGCGCCGCGGGTCCATCGTGGTGTGTTGTTCCCAGGGCTCGGGAATCATCATCATGACGGCCTGGCTGATGGGGTAACCCGCCATCGTCAATAACTCGAGGCAGTTGTCAAAAGTGGCGGTGTCCGACTGGCTGGCAAAACTGATCGGGTACAGCTTCTGCAGATCTGCACCGAGCACGGGCGACGACATCACGCCTTCACGCGCCTTCATCCAGTTGTAGTTGCCCTTGACCGTGTTGATTTCGCCGTTGTGCGCGACATACCGGTATGGGTGTGCCAGCGGCCATTCCGGGAAGGTATTGGTCGAGAAACGCTGGTGCACCAGGCCCAGTGCGGAGACGCAGCGCGCGTCCTGAAGGTCGGCGAAATACACGCCCACCTGGTCTGCCAGCAACAGGCCCTTGTAGACCACCGTGCGGCTGGACATGCTGGGGACGTAATACTCCTTGCTGTGCTTCAGCCGCAGGCGCTGGATCGATGCGCTGGCAGTCTTGCGGATGACATACAGCTTGCGTTCGAGAGCATCCTGCACGATGACATCGTTACCGCGACCGATGAACACCTGCCGCATGATCGGTTCTTTAAGGCGCACGGCCGGCGACATCGGCATGTCTGCATTGACCGGAACGTCACGCCAGCCCAGCAGGACCTGGCCTTCGGCCTTGATCGCGCGCTCCATCTCCTGCTCGCAGGCCATGCGCGACGCATGTTCCTTGGGCAGGAAGATCATGCCCACGCCGTATTCGCCGGGCGCTGGCAGAATGACGCCCTGCGCGGCCATCTCCTCGCGGTACAGGGCATCGGGCAACTGAATCAGAATACCGGCGCCGTCGCCCATCAACTTGTCTGCACCCACCGCCCCGCGGTGGTCCAGGTTCTGCAGGATCTGAAGCGCGTTCTTGACGATGTCATGTGACTTGACGCCGCGGATGTTGGCGACAAAGCCCACACCGCAGGAATCATGTTCATGGGCCCGCGAATACAGGCCATTCTTTTCCAGATCGTCGATCTCAGCAGCTGTCGCCATGGTTTCATCCTCAATAGTCAAAGGCCGGGCGCGCACCTGTTGGCGCCCCGTCCGATCGCGCGCGGACACGGCGTCGCGCGCGGCCTCAGAGTTTAGTGCAGTGCAACATGCATGCCAAACTTTTTAAATAGGGGTCAGATCCCGTTTAATTTCGCAAAGTGTCATCTGAGAATTAAATGGGGACATATTGATTCACTCGGTATTACCATGGTGACAAGCCACCCAAAGCGATCAGGTCGGAGGCACGGGCTTTGACGGCCGCCCGGGATGCGCACGGGAAAGGCGTCGATCAGTCCGGCCTTGCAACTGGGCGACAAAGCGGCTATCCCCCACGACCCAGCCGTTGGTCACGGCTTGGCCCAGTGTCACACGCTGTTCGTCTGTGACACCGCGGTGCACCAGATCCCGATAACGCGATTCGCGGGCAAACGGGGTATTGCCGAGTTCCCAGACCAGCGCGTGGGGCGTCACGAGACTGTCGTTGCGTATGCCCGCGTAATGGGCATGACTCGACCAGGCAAAGTCCTGGGGCCGGGAAACGATGCCGGCACGCACCGGATTGAGGTCCAGATACACCATGCATGCCATCAGATAGCGCTCGGTCTGCACCAAAGCGGACTTGTAACGCCCCTCCCAAAGGGTACCGCTGCGCTGATGCGTGTCATTGAAGCGCCGCACATACGTGCGGCCAACTGCCTGCATCATCCGTGGCAGGCCATCTTCGCTGTTCGGCGTCAGCAGCAGATGGAAGTGGTTGTCCATCAAGACGTAGGCGTGGACCGCCACATCGAAACGCAGCGCGTTTTCCACCAGCAGTTCCCGCATGAACTCGCGATCGGCGTCGGACATGAAAATGCTTTGCCGGTTGTTCCCGCGCTGGATGACGTGATAGGGGTACCCAGGAACATTGACACGGGCAAGTCGGGCCATGGTTTTAGCACCATGATGGTGCACATCATGGAAATTGGATTCTGACCCCGATATCTTAGTGGCTAGCGTGGTGCCTTGGTCACCCGAGCCTTGCCGCCGGTGGTGACCAGAATTACCGGGTCGCCGGGTTGCAGGGTTTCACTGCCACGTGCCTGCACGATGGCACGCCGCTCGCCATTGCGCAGTTGCAGCAGGATCTCTACCGCATCTTCACGAGTGGCGGATCGTTCGATGGCGTTGCCGGCCACCGCGCCTGCCACTGCCCCCAACACACCAATGATGATGCCTTCGCGCCGGCCACCGACGCTGGCGCCGGCAACGCCGCCCGCCAGACCACCGGCGACCGACCCCACACCCGATTGGGTGCCATCGACCGTGACCGGCCGCACGGACAGAACCGTGGCGTCAATGACGGTAGACAGTCGCTGGGCGTCAGCCCGCTGCACCACGTCCGGACTGGTGGTGCTGCAAGCCGCCAATGCCAGGGCCAGGACCAAAACTGAAAATCGTTTCACGCTACATCCTCTATTGATAACTGTGCATCGTCCGCGTCAATTCTTGCAGAAAGATCCGCAGCAAGCGACCGCGCGCAAGCATCTTTACAGACTCGGTGTCGGCAACCTGAACCGGGTCTCGAGCAACTCCTGCAAGCCGAACTGCTCGAGCAAGGCTTGCAGGCGGTCGGCCGCGCTTCGGCGCAGCTGACCGGTGTGCCGGGCGATGATCAATTCGTTTTTCATACTGTGTTCCCAACCGACCAACTCGGTCACAGTGACCTGATAACCCCAGGCCTCCAGATACAGGCAGCGCAATACGTTGCTCAACTGGCTGCCGATCTCCCGCGTGTGCAGCGGGTGACGCCACAACTCCGCCAACGGCGTGCGACGCAGGTTCAAGGCTTTTCCGGCATTGAGCAGGCGTGCCAATTCTGCCTGGCAACAAGGCACCAGCACCATCGTGCGTGCCTTCTTGGCCAGCCCGAACGCGATCGCATCGTCCGTTGCGGTATCGCAGGCATGCAACGCCGTCACCAGGTCGATCTGCGCCGGCAGTTCCTGCGCCGATGCCGATTCTGCGACGCTGAGGTTCAAGAAGGACATGCGTTCGAAACCCAGCGTCCGCGCCAGCGCGCGCGATTTGTCGACCAGTTCGCTGCGAGTCTCGATGCCGTAAATCCATCCGTCACCGCGGCCGCGAAAGAACAGGTCGTACAGGATGAAGCCCAGATATGACTTGCCAGCGCCATGGTCGGCCACCGACAGGCCTTGAACAGCGCGCCCCGACACCGGCTTCCCCTGACCCGATTCGCCTGCGAGTTCAAGCAGGATTTTCTCAATGAACTGGTACAGGTGGTAAACCTGCTTGAGTTTGCGACGTGAGTCCTGGTTCAGTTTGGCGTCCCGCGTCAGGATATGCAACTCTTGCAGCAGTGCCACGGATTGACCGGGGCGCAGTTCCGCGGCAACGGCCGGCGACAACGCGCTGTCGACGGCAGGCGCCGGCGCCGCACTGCGGTGTGTGATTGATTTCATGCTCATCGCCCTATCGTGCCACGTCGCCTGCCGCCTTGGCGTGTTGGCTCTGCTTGCCCCTGCGCCACTGGCGCAGTGCGCGAGATGCCCAGCGCATCCCAGCCATCACGACCGAGCCGGCGCAGTGTGTCGATATTGGTTTCAAAGATCGATTCCGCCTGCGGAAACGCTGCCACGGCTCGATCCACACTGGCCTCGCGCAGCAAATGCAGGGTCGGATATGGCGCGCGGTTCGTGAAATTCCCGATGTCGTTCTTGCCGGTTCCGGCAAATTGGAACTGCGGATGGAAACTGGCAATCTGGATTTCGCCGTCCAGACCCAACAACTGCAGGCAATGGTCGGCCCGCTGCAGAAAATCATTGAAGTCCAGGAACGAATTCAGGCAATCGGGCGCCATCAGCAAGGTGGTGTCGCGAAGCTGCGGGTCGGCTGCGAACAACTCCTGCAACTCGCGCCGCAAATCCAACTCAAGCTGATCGGATTGCCGGGCCCGGCTCACAACAAAGTGGATCTGCTGGCGTACCACCACCGCCTTGGCAAACGGGCACAGATTCAGGCCGATCACGGCCTGCTGCAGCCAATGCCGCATGTCGCGCACCACCGTGGCCTCGAACTCTGTCGATGCATCAAGCTGTTCCACGTTCCAACTCCTTGCCCATCTGGCGTGCGACGACCACGCCCAATACGCAGCAGCCCCCGGTGACCGCCCATGTCCAGTGCCAGCCGCCAACCTGGGCCGCAACCCAGGCCACCAACGGCGGACCCACGAATTGACCCAGCGCCGACAGCTGCTGCATCCAGCCGACCGTGGTCGATACGCTGCCCTCATCCGGGGCCAGCGTCACTGCCAATGAAAAAAGCGTTGCAGGAATCAACCCGCCGATCATGGAGAACAACAAGACCCCGAAGTAGCGCAGTACCAGCATATCCTCGGCCGCCGCTCCCGCGCCGATAGTCGAGAATGCCATGAAGGCGCCTACGGCCATGGCACAAAAACCCCCGGTCAGCAGGACCCTGGCCCCAAGCCCTCGCTGCAGCAGCCGACCGGCGGCCACGTTGCCAAGGACGTTGACCAGGGCCACGAAGGCCAACAGTGGGGCCACACCGGCGCCCACCACACCCGCTTGTTCGGCAATCGACGGCAAAAAGCCGATCACCGCCAGCCACTGTCCTGAATACAACGCGAAACTCGTTGCCACTAGCCAGGGCCCCCTGGCCCCAAGCGTACGCCGCACACGCGGTAACCAGCCACCAAGAAAACGCGCGCCGGGCGTTGTTTTTGCACCGGCAGTTGACTGGGCAAGTGATCGCTTCGCATCGGGTGTCACCGCCAGCCAGACCCAAAGCCACATCGCGGATGTCAGCAACGCCAGCACCAGCCACCAGTTGCGCCAGCCAGCCCAGGCGATCAGCATGGGTCCGCATCCCAGCGCCAGCGCAGTCCCTGTTGGCATATAGGCCCCCCACAAGCCCATCGCGGACGGCATCCTGGCTGCAGCGGTCAATCGGCGGATCAATCCGGGCGCGGGCATCACCACGAGCAGGAAACCACAACCTTCCAGCCCACGCAACATCAGCAGACTGCCGGGGTCTTGCGCCGTGGCGCCCCATGCGCTGGCGACGGACAAAAGCATCAAGCCCGACAACATGGCGCGCCGCAATCCGATGTTGTCAGCGGCCAACCCGACCACCAGCCCCAGCGCCATGCCGGCCATCTGCACCAGCGACAACAGAAAGCCGGCTTGTACCAGACTCACTCCCAGCGTGTCGCGCAAGACCGGAATCGCCGGCGGCAGCTTGCCCACATGCAGCGCCGCCGCCACACCCGCAAGGATGACGACCAACGCCGGTTGTCGTGCAAAAAGCCCACCCCGCATGGCCTCAACCCAGCAGCCGTAGTCCGGTGATCCGTTCATGCTCGCGCAGCGCGAAGCGATCGGTCATGCCCGCAATGAAATCAGCAACGGTGCGTGCACCTGTGCGCAAACCATCGGACTGCACGCCGGCTCTGGCACATCGCGCAGCGAATCCCGGCTGCATGTCCTGCGGTGTTTGCATGTAGGCATCGAACAAATCCCGCACGACGCGCCGCGCCTGATCGGTGGTTTCCATCACCTGCGGATGGCGGTACAGGTTGCGCAACAGAAACTGCTTGAGCTCGGTCGATGTCCTGCGCATCTCGTCCGAAAAACGCACCAGCGGTGGCGCGCTGCGCACGGCAGCCACGCCGTCGGGCGCATGTATTTCGAGTTGCTGGCGGGTCGCCTCGATCACGTCGTACACCTGGGCACTAAGCATCTGGCGAATCGACTCGTACAGCAGCCTGCGATCCTGGTCGTCATCGTGCAGATGCGGATGGCGTTCCCGCGTCTGAGTCAGGTAACGGTTGAACAAGTCGACCGAGGCCACTTGCTCCACGGTGATCAGGCCGGATCGAACACCGTCGTCGATATCGTGTGCGTTATAGGCAATCTCGTCCGCCAGATTGCATAACTGCGCTTCCATGCTGGGTTGGCTACGGTCCAGAAATCGGCGGCCGATACCGCCCAGACTGTCCGCATAAGCCGGCTCCGACGCCTCGAGCGCTGTCGCATTGGGTGCGGCACAATGTTTCAGAATGCCTTCGCGGGTTTCAAACGTCAGATTGAGGCCGTCGAAATCCGGGTATCGCTCTTCGAGCATGTCGACGATGCGCAAACTCTGCAGGTTGTGTTCGAACCCGCCGAACGTCGCCATGCTGGCATTGAGTGCGTCTTGCCCGGCGTGGCCAAACGGTGTATGACCAAGATCGTGGGCAAGGGCCACTGCCTCGATCAGGTCTTCGTTCAAACCCAGCGACCGCCCAATCGATCGGCCCAGTTGCGCAACCTCGAGCGAATGGGTCAGGCGGGTCCGGAAAAGGTCACCCTCGTGGTTCAGAAAGACCTGGGTCTTGTAGACCAGGCGCCGAAACGCCGAACTGTGAATGACCCGGTCCCGATCGCGCTGGAAGTCGGTCCGCGTCGGCGCAATCGGTTCCACATGCCGACGACCGCGCGACGATTCCGGATGGCACGCGAAAATTGCCAAAGGCATGGGCTCAAGCGTCCAGGACGGTCAGCCGCAACGGCCGGCGGTTTGCAGCGTGCCCACCGCAATGGACAGACAGGCCCGGTTCACGAGCAGCAATCATTCACGACCTGGCGCACGAGGTCGTCCGGCGCCGTGCGCACGACGGCGGAACCCGGACGATCGATCACGACAAACTGGATCGTGCCGGCGTCGGCTTTCTTGTCGACACGCATCAGCGAGAGAAAGCGGTCTGCATTGGACGACGGCTGCTCCGAGTCTGCGTTGCCGGTGGTCAGTTTCGGCCCGACGACTGGCAAACCCGCCCGCTCGATCAGGTGGGTCAGACGCGCGACAAAGGCGGCATCTACCAGCCCCAGACGCTGCGACAAATGGGCGGCCATGACCATGCCGCAACCGACCGCCTCGCCATGCAGCCATTGGCCGTATCCCAGACCGTTTTCAATGGCATGGCCGAAGGTGTGGCCAAAATTCAGGATGGCGCGCAAACCGGACTCGCGTTCGTCCTGCCCGACGACCCAGGCCTTGATTTCGCAACTGCGCTTGACGGCGTGGGCCAACGCCTGCGGATCCCGCTCCATCAGCGACGACAGGTTGGCCTCGATCCAGTCGAAAAACGCCATATCGGCAATGGGTCCGTACTTGATCACTTCGGCCAGGCCGGCACTGAGCTCGCGTTGTGGCAGGCTGGCGAACGTCGCCGGATCACAGACCACCAGTTGCGGCTGATAGAACGCCCCGATCATGTTCTTGCCCAGCGGATGATTGATGGCCGTCTTGCCGCCGACCGAAGAATCAACCTGGGCCAGCAAGGTCGTCGGTACTTGAACGAAGGGCACGCCCCGCATGAACGACGCCGCGGCAAATCCGGTCATGTCACCGACGACACCACCACCGAGCGCAAACAGTACGGTCTTGCGGTCGCACTGTTTTTGCAACAGCGCATCGAAAATCAGGTTCAGCGTGTTCCAGGTCTTGTGCTCCTCGCCATCAGGCAACACCACCAGGTGAACCTTTTGGTAGTATTTCTTCAGCGCTTGCTGCAGCGTGGCAGCGTACAGGGGCGCGACCGTGACACTGGTGACGATCAGTGCCGATTGGCTCTTGGGCAATCCCGCATATGTCTGCGTTTCCCCGAGCAAGCCCGCGCCAATCAGGATGGGGTAGCTGCGTTCAGCCAGTTCAATGGAAACACGTTCGACGTTTTGCGAAAGACTCATAACCCCCTAGTTTAGGGGAAGGTCCATCGAAAATCAGTGCGCGGCGGGCGCATCGCCGCCCAGCTCGATCTGCATCACGATCATGTTGACCAGCGAGGCAACCGACGGTCGTCCGGTTTCAATGCTGAAATGCGCCGCCTCCCGGTACAACGGGTCGCGTATGGCGAACAGATCTCGCAAACGCGCCAACGGATCCGCGACCTGCAACAGCGGGCGATTGCGGTCATGGCGCAGTCGACGGAATAAACTTTCGGGTGTGGACTTGAGGTACACCACCCGGCTGCGCTCATGCAGATAGCGCCGGTTGGATGGTCGCAGAATCGAACCACCACCAGTGGACAGGACGCCCTCGGACGCCTGCGTGAGTTCGTCGATCACATCGGACTCGACATCGCGGAATCGCGCTTCGCCCTCACGTTCGAAATACTGCCTGATCGGGCAGCCGATGCGCGCCTCGATGACATGGTCCGAATCGACGAATGGCAATTGCAATCGGCGCGCCAATTGGCGCCCAACCGTGGACTTGCCACACCCCGGCATGCCGATCAGACTGATGATCACAATCGCAAATCGGCTTCTCCGCTCCAAGGCAGCGAAGCCAATCGGTTCAACGCACTGCGGCTTTTTCGGCAATCATCTTGGGCGTGATGAAAACCAGCATTTCCTGCTTGTTGGCCGTGCGTGAACGGGTCTTGAAAAGGTTGCCAACGCCCGGCAAGTCACCCAGCACCGGAACCTTGGTCACCGAATCGTTCTCGGTCAACTCGAAAATGCCGCCGATCACGACCGTCCCGCCGTTTTCCACCAGGACCTGGGTCTTGATGTGCTTGGTGTTGATCGCAAAACCGGCAGCCGTTGCCTGACCCACGGTGTCCTTGTTGACGTCCAGATCCAGAATGATGTTGCCTTCCGGTGTGATCTGGGGCGTCACCTCAAGCTTCAGGTTGGCCTTGCGAAATGCGATGGACGTCGCGCCACTGGAGGTGGCAACCTGATAAGGCAACTCGGTACCTTGTTCGATCAACGCCTTGATCTGGTCTGCCGTTACGACACGCGGGCTCGACACGACCTTGCCTTTGCCATCGGCTTCGAGCGCCTGCAGTTCCAGGCTGAGGAAGCGATTGGCCGCCGAATTGAAGATTGAAACTGCCAACGACGCCGGGTTGTACCCGTTCTGGCCAATCGCTGGCAGATTCACAAAGCTGCCCGACGTAGTCTGCGCGGCGCCCTCCACATAAGAGGAACCGAAATTCGTATTGAGCGAATTGCCGCCTTGACTAAACACTTTGACGCCACCTGGCGGATTGATGCCACCACCGAGCCTGACGCCAAGCGACTTGCCAAACGTGTCGGATGCCTCGACGATACGCGCCTCGATCAGCACCTGGCGCACAGGGATATCGAGCTTGGCGATCAATTGCTGCACCTGTTCAAGCTTGGACGCTATGTCTGTCACGAACAACTGGTTGGTGCGGGCCTCGGAGATGACACTGCCACGCGCGCTCAGGATACGCGCAGTGTTGGCGCCACCGGTCGAGCTAGCGGCCGTCAGGCTGGTCGCGACTTCGGCGGCCTTGGTGTAGTTCATCTGGAACGATTGCGTACGCAAGGGTTCGAGATTCTGCAAGGCCACGATCGACTCGAGTTCGAGTTTTTCCTTGGCATTGATTTCGTCACGCGGCGCAATCCACAAAACATTGCCCGTCTTGCGCATACCCAGGCCCTTGGCCTGCAAAATGATATCGAGCGCCTGATCCCAAGGCACGTCCTGCAGTCGCAAGGTGACTGCACCGGTAACCGAGTCGGACGTAATGATGTTGAAATTCGTAAAGTCGGCGATGACCTGCAACAACGAGCGCACCTCGATGTTCTGGAAATTGAGCGACAACTTCTGGCCGTTGTAACCGGGGCCTTGCGTAAGCTTGGTCGGGTCGTCCTTGCGTGGCTTTATTTCCAGCACGAACTGGTCGTCGCTTTGATAAGCACTGTGCTCCCATTGACCACTCGGCTCGATCACCATGCGCACACGGTCACCGGTCTGGAGGGTGGTCACCGTCTGGACCGGAGTACCAAAGTCGGAGACATCAAGACGCCGGCGCAGGCCTTCGGGCAAAGACGACTTCAGGAACTCCACCACAACAGTCTGACCCTTGGTCTGCACGTCGACACCGACCTGGTTGTTGGGCAATGCCACAACGACGCGACCGGCCCCGTCAGTGCCGCGACGGAAATCCAGATCCTTGATCGGCAAGGTGTCGCGGTTGCGATTCTCGGCAAACACCGGCGCCGGAGACGCTACCGGGCTTGCAGCGACAGCCGATTCGAGCACGACCAGCAGTGACTTGCCCTGAATTTGCGCCTTGTAAGCCGTGGGCTGCTTGAGGTTCAGCACCACACGGGTGCGGTCGCCCGCCTGCACAACGCTGATGGAACGCAGGTTGCCCTGATTGACATCCACTGTGGATCGCCCCATCGCGTTCGACACGCCAGGGAAATCGAGCGCAATGCGCGCAGGTGACTGAATGGCAAAGCCGGTGGGAATGGCCGTCAGCGCCTGGGAAAGATCGATGCGAATGACCTCACTGCCACCTTGAATGGAACCCGACACCGATTCGATCGCGGTTTGCGCGATCGACGATACAGATACCACGGTCGCAGCCAGTCCGACCAGTAGCCGCTTCAAGCACGACTTGGCCGCGTTCCTGGATTGATTCATCATTTTGCCCTCTCCTGAAGTTGCAGCGCGGCTGAGCGCTCTATCCATTCGCCCACAGCGTCCTGCACAATTTCGCGCAAGGCAACCTCTGTCTCGTCAATTTTCATCACACGCCCGTAGTTCTGACCCAGGTAATCGCCGGGTCGCACCTGGTACAACAGGTTGTTCACCCGAATCAATGCGACCGGTTTGCTCGCCCGCACCATGCTGCCCACCATCACCATGGCGTCCAGCGGATAGGCTTCAAGCGCCTGTTTGCGCCGCGCAAGTTCTGGCGCGACCAAGGCACTATTGGCAACAGACTGTCCGCCATCGCGCTTGAGGGCCTGGGCCAGCTTTTCCTTGTCAAAAGGGTCGACCGCCGCAGCCTGCTCGTAGGCTTTCGGCTCGAATACCTTGGGTTCGGATATCGGCACGATCTTCGGAGCAATGGACGTGCGCTGATCCGCCATCCACTTCTGAAGGTCGTCGTTTTCCGCACCACCACATGCCGCCAATGTAAGCACGGCGAACATCGTGACCAGAATTCGTGCTCGCATCATTTCTTGGCCCCGCCCGCTTTAAGTTGCGCTGCGACTTCTGTCGTATCGAGATAACGGAAGGTCTTGGCAGTGGCCTCCATCGTCAGGTTGCCATCGACCTTGGGAGTAATCGTCAGATTATTGAGGGTCACGATGCGCGAAAGATTCGCAATATCGGAGGCAAAGGCCCCGATGTCGTGGTAGCGACCGGTGACCCGCAGGGCAATCGGTAATTCGGCGTAGTAGTCACGCACTAAGACCTGACCTGGCCGGAACAGATCGAACTGCAAGCTGCGCCCCAGCCCGGCCTGATTGATGTCCGACAACAGGGCGTCCATCTCGGCCTTGCTGGGAAGCTGCTTTTCGAGCTGCGTCACGTACTGCAGGACTTGTTCGCGTTGCTTCTTCAGCACCTCCAGGTTGACGGCCTTTGCCAACTTCACCTTGTAGTCTGCCCGCAGAGTGACTTCCTTGGCTTGCTCGTCTTCCAGCTCCAATTCGGAGTCGGTGAGCCAGGCAAACCAGAGGCCGGTCACCACGGCAACGACCACGGCCAGCAACATGGTGTAGCGCGGCAACGACGGCCACACGGATGGGTCTTTCGGGTCAAGCCCGCGGAACTGCCCCAGCAGTTTTTCCTGTAGCGCCTGAAAATCGATCTTCGTGGAGGGTTTGCTTGCCATTTGTGCCGCCCTCTTAGTTCTTTACCGGAGCGGGCGCGGGCGCGGCATCCGTTGCAGTGGTTTGCGCGAGCTTTTGCACCTCGCTGGCACGATTGAGTTGCACACGCATGGAGAAATTCGCCACCCGTTTGACGTCACGCGGCGACAAGGTCACCGATCCGGCGACGATCTCCACCAGTTCGGGCTTGGAGAACCAGGGCGTGCCAGTGGAGAGATTGCGCAGCAATTCGGACACCCGTTCGTTCGACTGGGCCACACCCTGCAAAGTGACGGTCTGCTGATCCTGGCGCATGCTGACAATGTAAACGCCATCGGGGAACTGCTTGACCAGTTCGGACAACAGATGCACCGGCACATTGCGGTCCGCCTGCAGGTCTTCCACAGCCTGCTGACGCGCCCGCAATGCGGCGATTTCCGATTCGAGGCTGGCGATGTCCTTGATCTGACCTTCCAGCCGCGTGATCTCCGACGACAAGGTCGTATTGCGCCCCTGCTGATCGGATATCCGGCCCTGGAACCACAGGAAAATCATGCCGGCGATCACCCCGCCCAACAGAAATGCGGAGCCCAGACTGACATTGAATGCATCGCGCCTTTGCTTACGCGCGGCTTCCCTGTGTGGTAAGAGGTTGATCAATATCACTGCATGAACCTCCGCAACGCGAGTCCGCAGGACGTCAGATACGATGGGGCCTCGCGGGTCATTCTCTTGAGCCGCACGCTACTGCCGATCTCCATACCATCAAACGGATTCACCAGACTGCAACTGAACGAGGAGTGCTTGGTAACCGCCGCCGTCAGACCCGGCAAAGCGGATGAACCGCCAGCCAGCATGATGTGATCAACCTTGTTGTGGGGTGTGCTGGTGAAGAAAAACTGCAAGGCTCGGCCGATCTCCTGAACCATGCTGTCGACAAACGGGCGCAACACGCTGGACTCGTAATCGTCGGGCAGTTCGCCACTGCGCTTTTTGGATTCAGCCTCTTCCGGCGAAAAACCGTATTGGCGCACGATCAGTTGTGTCAGCTGCGCACCGCCGAACGCCTGGTCCCGGTCGTAAAGCACCTCGTCGTCGCGAATGACCTGCATGCTGGTGGTCAATGCGCCAACCTCAAACAAGGCGACTATGGTTCCCGCGCCCTTGTTGGGCAAACTCTCGATGAGTCGCGAAGTGGCCAGACGGGATGCATAGGACTCGACATCCACCACCATCGGCTTGAGCCCTGCGGCTTCGGCCAGGCCCTGGATGTCCTGAACCTTTTCACGCCGCGATGCAGCGATCAGCACATCGAGGTCACCAACCGACGCCGAACTAGGTCCGACGACACAGAAGTCCAGACTGACCTCGTCAAGCGGGAACGGGATGTATTGGTTCGCCTCGGCCTCAACCTGAGCCTCCAGTTCCGCGTCGGACAGGCCTCCCGGCAAGACGATGCGCTTGGTGATCACCGCCGATGGCGGCAAGGCCATGGCGACATTCTTGGTCTTTGTGCCACTCTTTTTGACCAACCGGCGCATGGCATCTGCCACTTCGTCGAATTTTTCGACGTTGCCGTCCGTGATCCAACCCCGCTCCAGCGGCTCAATGGCACAACGTTCCAGCACCAGATTGCCTGATTTGTCGCGCCCCAACTCCACCAGTTTGACACTGGAAGAACTGATGTCGAGACCCAGCAATGGGGGTGGCTGACGACTGAACAACGATCCCAAAGAGATCAAGACTATCCCCTGCTAGAGGCCGATTGAGAACCGGCGAGACTTAAGAATTCACTTGAATGCTATCAGTAAGATCCTTGTCCCGCAAAGGAATTTCCTGATTTGAGCATCCCCGAATGTTGCCAAAAGCAGACGGTTACATTATCTGCGGTATGGGAGTCGGACAATTGCAACCACCCAGGAGAAGCGCTGACGGCAACCGGCAACCGCGCAAGCGGGTGACTGCGGCAAGTCCGTTTTTATAATACCGACGCGCCCTTACAAAGGATTTATGTCACGAAAACCGAATTCCACCGAAAACGAAACGGCGCATCAGTCCCAAGGGTCAGGCCCGTCTGCGTTGCGCGGCGTACTTCGCATACTGCGTTGGATGGTCGGACTGGCCATTGCCGGTGCGGCTTCTCTGGCGCTGGTCATCGCGATCGCGTTGGCAGTTGCGTTCCCGAATCTTCCCGATGTATCGGCCCTGTCCGACTACCGCCCCATCCTGCCGCTGCGCGTTTATTCGTCGGACGGCCTGCTGATCGGCGAGTTCGGCGAAGAGCGGCGCAACCTGACCCGGCTCAAGGATATGCCGAAGGTCATGACCGACGCGGTGCTGGCGATCGAAGACACGCGTTTTTACGAACATGGCGGCGTTGACTACAAGGGTATGGTGCGTGCGGCGTTGGCCAACCTGGGCAACTTCAAGAGCCAGGGCGCGTCAACCATCACCATGCAAGTGGCGCGCAATGTTTATCTGTCCTCTGAAAAGACCTATACCCGCAAAATCTACGAGGTGTTGCTGACTTTCAAGCTGGAGCATCTGCTGTCCAAAGATCAGATTCTGGAAATCTACATGAACCAGATCTTCCTGGGCAATCGGGCCTTCGGCTTCGCCGCCGCCAGTGATGCCTATTTCGACAAGCCTCTGAAGAACATCACGATTGCGGAAGCGGCCATGCTGGCCGGCTTGCCCAAGGCACCCGGCACCAACAATCCGATCCGCAACCCCAAACGTGCAAGGGCCCGGCAGTTAACCGTGATCGACCGGATGCTGGAGACCGGCTTCATCACCGCGCAGCAGGCCGACATTGCACGCAACGAGAAGCTCAAACTCAAGGGCGGCCCCGACTCGGTGCGGGTACATGCCGAATACGTGGCCGAAACCGTGCGTCAGCTGGTGTATGCCCAGTATGGGAGCGAGACCTATACACGCGGATTGAACGTCTACACCACGATCAAATCCACCGACCAGGACGTCGCCTACAAGGCATTGCGGCGCGGCATCATGGATTTCGAACGGCGCCAGGTCTACCGCGGGCCGGAGAAATTCATCGACCTGCCGGCGTCGGACCAGCAGGCTATTGATGACGCGATCGACGAGGCGCTTGACGCCCACCCGGATAACGGCGACGTAATGTCGGCCGTGGTGCTGGACGTCAATTCAAAGTTGATCAAGGCAATCCGCCAGAACGGCGAAACCGTGGAGATCACCGGCGATGGCCTGGAGCCGGCGCGTTCTGGTCTGTCGGACAAGGCGCCCCCCAATATCAAGATCCGGCCGGGCGCCGTGATCCGGGTCGCCAGGACCACAAAGGGTGGCTGGGAAATCACCCAGTTGCCCGAGGTTGAAGGCGCCTTCGTGGCAATGGATCCACGCGACGGCGCGATCAAGGCACTGGTGGGCGGCTTCGACTACGAAAAGAACAAGTTCAACCACGTCACCCAGGCCTGGCGTCAA
Source organism: Burkholderiales bacterium (assembly GCA_038326025.1). Classification (GTDB taxonomy): domain Bacteria; phylum Pseudomonadota; class Gammaproteobacteria; order Burkholderiales; family Burkholderiaceae_C; genus CAISIP01. The sequence goes on along the minus strand of JBBQJP010000008.1, from coordinate 75,357 downwards.
CCGGGGTCCAGCTTCAAGCCGTTCATCTATTCGGCCGCGCTGGAGAAAGGGTTCACTCCGGCGACGGTCATCAACGATGCGCCTCTCTTCTTCGGCTCCACTGTGACTGGTGGCGCGCCGTGGGAACCCAAGAACTACGACGGCAAGTTCGACGGACCGATGACCCTGCGCACCGGCCTGGCAAAGTCCAAGAACATGATTTCGATCCGGATACTGCAAGCGGTCGGTACCCAGTTCGCCCGCGACTGGGCCATGCGCTTTGGCTTCGATGCCGACAAAAACCTGCCCTATCTCACGCTGGCGCTGGGCGCCGGCTCGGTCACGCCCATGCAGATGGTCGGCGCCTATTCGGTATTCGCCAACGGCGGGTACCGCGTCAATCCATGGCTGATCAGCAAGGTCACGGAACAGACCGGCAAGGTGCTGATGGAAAACAAGCCGCCGGTGCTCGATGACTCTGTCCGCGCCATCGACGCGCGCAACGCCTTCATGATGACCAGCCTGCTGCAGGAAGTCACCCGCTCAGGCACGGCGGCGCGTGCGCAGGCCACGCTCAAGCGCAGCGACCTGTTTGGCAAGACCGGCACCACCAACGACTCGATGGATGCCTGGTTTGCTGGTTTCCAGCCCGGCCTGGTCGCCGTCACCTGGATGGGGTACGACACCCCGCGCAAACTCGGCAGCAATTCGCTGGCCACTGGCGGCGGGCTGAGCCTGCCGATCTGGATCTCGTACATGGAGCATGCACTCAAGGGTGTGCCGGTCGCCCAGTACACGGCGCCCGAGGGAATGATCAATACGGGCGGTGAGTGGTATTACAAAGAATTTGCCTACGGCAACGGCGTGACCAGTCTGGGCATGGAGGACGCGTACCCGGGCATGCCGCTCGCCACCGAGCAGGTCGTGCCGCCCGCAGAAGAACGCAGCCGGATCCTTGACTTATTCCGCAGCGCCCGGTAAAGCGCCAGGCAATGGCTTGAACACCAACGGCCGGCCGCTTTGTGCGCTGGCCTCCTGCGACAGATGGGCGAAGAACTCGCCCTGCCCCTTGGTATCCATCCACTGCTGGCCATCGAATCGGAAGTGATAACCGCCGCTGCGCGAAGCCAGCCAGACTTCCTGCAAGGGTTTTTGCAGGTTCACGACAATTTCGCCACCCGCGGGGAAAGCGAGCGTCACCATGCCGCCGACCCGCTGGTTGTCGATGTCGGCGTCGGTCTGCTCATTGATTCGATCGCAACCTGACTCGACTGCGTTGAGGACCCGTTCGGCCCGGTCCATGAATTCTGGGTCGGTCATTACAATTTCACCATGTTGTGCATCCGTCAAATTCTAGTCAGAGTGGGTATCCCTGTTGGCGTGGCGGTTCTCCTGTCCGCATGTGGACAGAAAGGCACGCTGTTCATTCCGACCGAACCGGCCTCGCTTAACCGCGCGACCTTGCCCGAAACCCTTCGCATAGGCGGGGCAACGCCAGTGACACCAGCCGCCTCGGCGCCATCCGCTCCCGCATCGACTCCCTAGCACCATGATCCCATCCCCCCTGCCCGGCGGGCCGCATATCGGTTACCGGGGCCAAACCCTGTTTGTCGAAGACGTGCGGCTCGAACCCCTTGCACGCGAACACGGAACGCCGTTGTTCGTCTACTCGCAGGCTGCAATTCTTGCTGCGCTGGCGGCGTACCAGCGCGCCCTGCAAGGCCGCCAGTTCCAGATCTGCTACGCCATGAAGGCCAATTCGACCTTGGCCATCCTGCAGGTCCTGGCCCGGGCCGGTTGCGGCTTTGACATCGTTTCGGGCGGCGAACTGGAGCGGGTCATGGCTGCTGGTGCACCCGCTTCCAGCGTGATCTTCTCCGGTGTCGGCAAGACCCGCGCCGAAATGCGTCGGGCGCTGGAACTGGGCATCGCCTGTTTCAATGTCGAAAGCGAAGCCGAACTCGATGTGCTCAACGCGGTCGCTCTCGAAATGGCTTGTCAGGCGCCGATCAGCATTCGTGTGAACCCCAACGTCGACCCCAAAACCCATCCATACATCTCAACGGGACTCAAAGGCAACAAGTTCGGTATTGCGCACGAGCGGACCGTGCAGACCTATCGCCGTGCCGCCGACATGGCGGGCCTGAAAATCGTGGGGATCGACTGTCACATCGGCTCGCAGATCACCCAGGAGGCGCCCTACATGGACGCGATGGACCGTATGCTGGACCTGGTGCAGGAGATTGAGGCGGCCGGTGTTCCGATCAGCCACCTGGATTTTGGTGGCGGCCTGGGCATCGACTACAACGGCGATACCCCGCCCCTGGCCGATGTGCTGTGGCGCAAATTGCTGGAAAAGCTTGACGCGCGCGGATTCGGTGATCGCAAGCTGATGCTCGAACCCGGTCGCTCGCTGGTGGGAAACGCCGGTGTGTGCATCACGGAAGTGTTGTACCTCAAGCCGGGCGAACAGAAGAACTTCTGCATCGTGGATGCGGCCATGAACGATTTGCCACGGCCGGCGATGTACCAGGCGTACCACGCCATCGTCCCGCTGCAGCAGCGCGATACGCCCAGCGAGTCATGGGAAGTGGTGGGCCCGGTCTGCGAAAGCGGCGACTGGATCGGCCAAAACCGCGCGCTGGCATTGCAGCAGGGCGATCTGCTGGCCGTGCTTTCGGCTGGCGCCTATTGCATGAGCATGGCGAGCAATTACAACTCACGCGGCCGGGCCGCCGAGGTGCTGGTCAATGGCTCGGACGTGCGACGCATCCGCGCCCGCGAGACCATCGCCGATCAGTTGCGCAGCGAACTGACGCTCTCACAAGCGGGCTCCTGAGCCACCCGCTCAGAACGCGCGGCGAGCGGCGCCATCGCAGTAATGCGCCGGCGTCGCAAGGCCTGCACCACACGCCAGCCCAGCAGCACGGCAACGATGCCCGCATATACCGCCACCTCGGCATAGTCGTTCTTGCCCGAACGCATCCAGAAAAAATGCAGCAGGGCCAGGCCGGCGATGACGTATACCAGCCGATGCAGTCGCTGCCAGCGCCGCGCACCCATGGCCTTGATGGCCCGGTTGAATGAGGTGGCTGCAAGTGTGGAGAGCAACAACACCGCCGTGAATCCCACAAGGATGAATGGCCGCTTGACGATGTCGCGCACAATATCGCCCAGCACAAACTCCATGTCGAGCCAGCTGTAGCAAAGCAGGTGCAGCACGGCATAAAAAAACACGAACAAGCCCAGCATGCGGCGAAATCGCGCCAGCGCCGGTGTGGCGGTCATCACGCGCAGCGGCGTGACCGCCAGCACCAGGCACAAGGCGCGCAGTGTCCAGTCGCCGGTGGACCGGATCAGCGCCTCTGCCGGATTGGGGCCCAGGTTCTGCGTCAACGCGCCGTACAAAAGCCAGGCGAACGGCAGCATTGCCAGGACAAATACCAGGGGTTTGGCCGCTGGCCTGAGCAGTAGGGAACGGATCATGGGAACGCTGTGTCCTGCCGATGCGCACCCACAGGCCGCACCCGCACGGACCTTCGTTTTCAGTAGAACTTGCGCAGGTCCATGCCTGCGTACAACTGCCCGACCTGGGCGGCATAACCATTGAACATCAAGGTCTTGCGCTTCTTGGCAAACAGGCCATCCTCGCCGATACGCCGCTCGGTCGCTTGACTCCAGCGCGGGTGATCGACGTCCGGATTGACGTTGGAATAAAACCCGTACTCGCTTGCGGCTGCGCGGTTCCAGGCCGTCACCGGCTGCTTTTCGACAAACCGGATCTTGACCAGGCTCTTGCCGCTCTTGAAGCCATATTTCCATGGCACGACCAGGCGAACCGGGGCGCCGTTCTGGTTCGGCAGCACCTCACCGTACATGCCGAATGACAATAAGGTCAGCGGATGCATGGCTTCGTCCATGCGCAGGCCCTCGACATATGGCCAATCCAGCACACCGGAGCGCAGGCCCGGCATGGTTTTGGCGTCGGCCTGCGTCACGAACTCGATGTATTTGGCACTGCCCAGCGGCTCCACCTTGCTGATCAGTTTGGACAACGAATAACCGACCCAGGGTATCACCATGGACCAGCCTTCGACACAACGCAGGCGGTAGACACGGTCCTCCTGGGCACTGAGCTTGAGCAGGTCTTCAATGGCAAATTTGGCCGGGTTCTTCACCAGACCCTCGATCTCCACGGTCCAGGGCGAGGCCTTGAGCGTATGGGCATTTTTCGCCGGGTCGGCCTTGTCGGTGCCGAACTCGTAGAAATTGTTATACGTGCTCGCGTCCTTGTAGTCCGTCGGTTTTTCCATGGTGGCCGCACCGGCAACGTCCGAACGCTGGCCTGCCAAGACCGCCAGCTTGCCCGGCCGTGGCGCCTGAGCCATCGCCTCACGCGCAGCCCAGGAGCCGAGCGCTGTTCCAGCCACGCCGCCAGCGAGTGTCTGAATCAGTCTGCGCCGCCCCAGATAGACCGCTTGCGGCGTGATGTCGCTAGGACTGTCGTCTCTGAATGCGTTGTTTCGGGTATCGATGAGCATGGGCGTGTCCTTGTGTCCTTGTGATTGCCAACCAGTACTAAGTCTGTCCGATACGGGCCGACCTTACAGGGTTCCCGTGTAATTCCGGCGACTTGTGGCCGCAGAACGTCAAAGGCCCGCAATACAACGCATTGCGGGCCTTCGTATCAAATTTTTACGCGGGGAGTTTCGCGGGGATTCAGGAACCCACCTGTCTTCAGCGCAAACCGGCAATGTAATCGGCCACCGCGCGGATCTCGCGATCGTTCAGCCGCGCCGCCACCGTTGCCATGGTCGGATTGTTCAGGCGCACACCGTCACGGAACGCGGTCAACTGGACCTTGGTGTAATCGGCATGCTGGCCGCTCAGACGCGGGTACTGCGATGGAATGCCGGCTCCATTGGGGCTGTGGCAACCGGCACATGCGGCGATCTTGCGTTCACCAATGCCGCCACGGTAAATGCGCTCCCCCAGGGCCACCAGTTCCTTGTCCTTGGCGAAGCCGGATTTGGCCGGCTTGCTGGTCAGCCAGTACGAAATATTGCGCATGTCGTCGTCCGACAAGGCGGCCGCAAAACCCTTCATGATCGCGTTGTTGCGCTTGCCCGACTTGAATTCCTGCAACTGTTTGACCAGATACTCGGGGTGCTGCTGCGCCAACTTGGGATTCTCGGGACTTCCGGAGTTTCCATCGGCTGCGTGGCAGGCTGCGCACACGGCAAAGCTGGCTTCACCTTTGGCCAGATCAGGTTTCTTGTCCTGCGCAGAGACGCAAAAGGAGGTCAGGGCCAAAGTGGTGACAAGCGTCAGTCGGGCAATAAACGTCATGGAGATCAGCTTCTGGAGGGAGGGCAAAACAGTGTGATTCTACAATGCAGGTCGCGGCCACCCTTCGGACACCCATGACTTCCAAACCATCACACGCCGCAACCGCAGCCCGATCTGTTGCAACGACACAACCCAGTGCCGCCACAATCGCGGCCGGCTGGTTGCACACGGCGAAATTTCTGACGACCGCGCCAGAACTGCATTTCCTGCCGGCGCTCGATCTGCCGGAGATCGCCTTCGTCGGGAGATCCAACGCCGGAAAATCGACCTGCATCAACACCTTGACGCAGCAAAAGCAGCTGGCATTTGCGTCGCGAAAACCGGGCCGGACCCAGCACATCAACCTGTTTTCGCTCGGCAAGCAGAACATCACCGATGCGGTGTTTGCCGATCTGCCGGGTTACGGTTATGCCGCTGTGCCCAAGCAGGACAAGATCCGCTGGCAGCAGGTGATGGCCAACTATCTGGTGACCCGGGAGAACCTCAAGGGCATCGTGCTGCTGTGCGACCCGCGCCTCGGTCTGACCGAACTCGACGAGATCCTGCTCGACGTGGTTCGCCCGCGCGTCGAGAAGGGCCTGAAATTCCTGTTGCTGCTGACCAAGGCCGACAAGCTCACCCGGGTAGAAGCGACCAAGGCCCTGTCGATTGCCAAGTTGCAGGCCGGTGGCGGGCAGGCCATGTTGTTCTCCGCCACCAAACGCCAGGGATTCGATGACGTCGCACAACTGTTGTGGCAATGGGCCCACCCGGCAGATGGCAGGACTGCCGCCACACCTGCGTCCACTGATGCAGATGACGCCACGAGCGACGAGCGCACTCACGTCCAGGGGCAGGACGACTGACAGGTCAGTAGACGGACTGTTCGCCGGGTGGGCGCACCTTGAAGCGCTTGTGCACCCAGTAGTACTGGTCCGGCATCTGATCGATATAGGACTGCAGACGCTGGTTCATCGTCGCGGCATCTGCCTCCAGGTCGTCGCTCGGGAAATCGGTCCAGGCCGGCAACACCTGCACGTCGTAACCCGTGGCAGTCAGGGTCGTCACCACCGGCACCACCTGAGCCCGGCCCAAACGCGCGAAACGCGACAGTGAGGTCAGCGTCGCGGTGGGGACGCCATAAAACGGCACAAACACCGACTCCTGGCGCGTGATGTTCATGTCGGGCAGCAGGTAAAGAGGCTGGCCATTGCGCAAGGCCTGCACCACCGGCTTGAGTCCGTCGGCACGCCCGAACAACCGTGGCGTGCCGAAGCGCTTGCGTCCCTGCAAAATCCACCGGTCCAGCGCCGGGTCGGCCTGGTTCGAATAAATGGTCGTGAACGCGCGCGGAATTTGCGCGGTCAATGCGGTCCAGCCCGCGTCCAGTCCGACAAAGTGCGGCGCAAAGATCACCGTGGGTTGATCACCCTGCAAGCCCTGCACTGCCCCCGTCAGTCGCAGGCGATGGCGCAACTGCGCGGCGCTGCCGTGCCAGATCCAGCCCCGATCGAGCCAGGCCTGTGCGAAACACACAAAGGTCCGGCGCGCCAGCACGTCCAGCTCGGCTGGTGTGCGCTGCGGGAAACACAGGCGCAGATTGACCTGGACCACGCGCCGGCGCGAGCCCGCAAGCAGGAAGAGCGCCCACCCCAAGGCCACACCCAGGGCGCGTACCCACGTCAGCGGCAGATACGCCAGCACGCGCATCAGTGCAATACCAGCGTAACTCAGCACCGCTGCCCCTGCAACAGGTGCCTGGCATCGATTTGCCCACAAGCGCGTGCCGGGCGGTGCCTCACGCGACCCCTTTCGGGTGCTTGTAGCGGGCATAACCCCATAGGTATTGGGACGGACTCTCCCGTATCAGCCGTTCCATTTCGTGATTTATCTGGGCCACGGCCTGGTCCAGATCATCGGCCAGCGGGCGCAGCAACTCGCGGAAATGCAGGCGAAAACCCCGGCCCCAGGGCAGACGTTCGCCCCACAACAACAACACGCTTGCCCCGGTCTGCTGGGCCAACCGGGCCGACAGGGTCATGGTGTAGGCATCGCGCCCAAAAAATGGTGCCCAGGTGCCCATGCCGTCCGGCGGAACCTGGTCTGGCAACAAGCCCACCGCATGGCCTGCACGCAAGGATCGGATCATCTGGCGCACGCCGGCCAGCGTGGTGGGCGCCGTCGCAAGGCCGGGCCGGTCGCGCGCTGCAAGCATCAGCCGGGCCAACCAGGGCTGGCGCGCGGGACGGTACAACACGGTGAGCGGACCATAACGCTGCGAATAACGCTGCGCCAGGCCTTGCGCCGAAATCTCGAAGCATCCCAGATGCGGCGTCAGAAAAATCACGCCGCGTCCGGCCGCATAGGCACGCTCGACACAGGCGTCGTTTTCCCATTCGCAATGGGCCGGCGCTCCCAGCCACAAGCGCGGAAGTTCGCCGACCATGCGCCCGGCGCCCCCGATGGCCCCGCGCACCGACGACCAGTGGTACCCGGCCTGCGCCACGTTTTCGAGGAACTTGCGACGGTACCGCGGTGACAGCACAAAGGCCATCCAACCCAACAGCCAGCCCATGGCATGCAACAACCACAGTGGCAGTCTGGCCAGCAATGCGAAAAGTCGTGTCATTGAAAAGCGTAAAATCCACGGGTCGCCGAGTTATCGAACTACTTGCAGGGCGACACCCACGATGGTCTGGCTATGAAAAGCGGCCATTGTGCCTTGGTTAAAACTGCTAAAGCGTTCGCCGAAGCTACCCGGCCCCGGCAACGCAGATTTCACAATGTGTTGATGGTGCTAAAGGAGCTTTTTATGGCGAACGATTTTCTATTTACATCCGAATCCGTATCCGAAGGACATCCCGACAAGGTGTCGGACCAGATCTCGGATGCCATTCTCGACGCGATTTTCAAGCAGGACCCCCGCAGCCGCGTTGCAGCGGAAACCCTGTGCAATACCGGTCTCGTCGTACTGGCCGGCGAGATCACGACCAACGCGCATGTCGATTACATCCAGGTGGCGCGCGACACGATACAGCGTATCGGATACGACAACACCGACTACGGCATCGACTACAAGGGCTGCGCGGTGCTGGTCGCGTACGACAAGCAGAGCAATGACATTGCCCAGGGCGTCGACCATGCGTCAGATGACCACCTGAATATCGGCGCGGGCGACCAGGGCCTGATGTTTGGCTACGCCTGCGATGAGACCCCGGAGCTGATGCCCGCGCCCATCTATTACGCCCACCGGTTGGTCGAGCGCCAGGCGCAATTGCGCAAGGACGGCCGCCTGCCTTTCCTGCGCCCGGACGCCAAGAGCCAGGTCACGATGCGTTATGTCGATGGCAAGCCACACAGTATCGACACCGTCGTGTTGTCTACCCAGCACCACCCGGACCAGAGTGAGTCGGCGACCAAACTCAAGCCTAGTTTCTACGAAGCGATCATCGAAGAAATCATCAAGCCGGTGCTGCCCAAGGAGTGGATCAAGAACACGCGTTACCTGGTCAATCCGACCGGCCGTTTCGTTGTCGGCGGACCCCAGGGCGATTGCGGCCTGACCGGGCGCAAGATCATCGTCGACACCTACGGTGGCGCCTGCCCGCACGGTGGCGGAGCGTTCAGCGGCAAGGACCCCAGCAAGGTCGACCGCAGCGCCGCCTATGCCGCGCGTTATGTCGCCAAGAACATCGTCGCGGCCGGTCTGGCGCGCCAGTGCCAGATTCAGGTCGCCTACGCCATCGGCGTCGCCGAGCCGATGAACATCACGGTCTACACCGAAGGTACCGGCAAGATCTCCGACGAGAAGATTGCCGAGCTGGTACGCGAACATTTCGACCTGCGCCCGAAAGGCATCATCCAGATGCTGGACCTGCTGCGCCCTATCTACGAAAAAACCGCCGCTTACGGCCACTTCGGCCGCGAAGAACCCGAGTTCACCTGGGAACGGGTGGACAAAGCCGCCACGCTGCGTGCAGCGGCTGGCCTGTAAGGCCAGAGAACGCGCAGCGTTCGGGCGGCTTTGCGGCGAGGCTCATGTCGCGCAGCGACGTGAAGGCCCGCAGGGCCGTGCCGGAGCCACAAGGCACCATTCCACGCTGCGTGCAGCGGCTGGCCTGTAAGGCCAGAGAACGCGCAGCGTTCCGGGGCGTGGGCCTATTCGATGCTGCGTATCCAGCGCTGTGCCCCCCAGGCGCCCGCGATGACAAGTGCAAGGGTCAACGCGAGCAATACAAATGTCAGCGGCGTTGGCGCACGCAAGGCGGCGGTGATCTGGTCGACGAAAAATGCCATGACCACAGTCGACGGTGCCATGCCGATGGCGGTTCCAACCAGCAGATCACGCAGCCGGATATGACTTGAACCAGCCACCATGTTGATCACGGCAAAAGGCGCGATCGGCACCAGTCGGATCAAGATCACCGCAAGCAGCCCGCGACGGGCCAGCCGCTGGCTGAGCAGGTTCACGCGCGGGCCGGCCAGGCGCTCGAGCGCCTCGCGCCCCAGCACATGGCCCAGACCATAACTGGCCGCCGCGCCGATCGCAGCACCTGCCATTGCACACCCCAGCCCCCCCCAGGGGCCGAAAGCGACCAGGGCCACCAGGGTCAGAAAGGTCAGCGGTATGGCCACCGTCAACGCCAATGCGAATCCGGCCACCGCCGCCACCGGGCCGAAGGACTGGCCGACGGCACGCAGTCCACCCACAATCCGGTCGACGTCCAGCCATGCGCGCAGCGGCGTCCAGCTCCAGGCCATCGCCAGAACAAATGCCGCCACCAGCATCACGATCAATATGACCAGGCGCCACCGCAACGCGGACGTACTGGCGGGCAAGGTTTGGTTGCTTGGCATGGCTGGAGCCGATCAATCAACGTAGCCGGCGCAACACGTCGGTCAGCACCACGACCAGGTCACCTACCTGCCCGGCACTGAAGATCGAACCGTGCAGGCCTGCTACGCGACGTTCCTGCAGCCGCTCACCCAATAACTTGCGCCACGACCCGAACAGCGGCCGCTCCCAGCCTAGCAAACCGGAGGTTTTGATCAACGTCGTTGGCGCCTGCACCGGAGCCACCCGATAACCGCCCATCGCCATGACCTGCCCTACCAGGCCGGCGTCCTTGACCATGGCGCCCAGACGGCGACCGTTGATGCTCAGCTCCTGCAGACGCAGCAAACGCACCAGCGCGCTGAACAAGCGCCAATAAAAGGTTCCACCCCAGACCATCTTGGGGTACACGGTGTCGATCAATACCAGACCCAGCGGCGGCGCACCACGTTGCTCGAGTTGTCGCGCAGTTTCCAGCGCCGCGATGCCGCCGATCGAGAAACCCGCCACCAGACCGGGTCCGGCGCCCTGCGCCTGGATGGCATCGGCATACATGCTCGCCAGGTCCTTGATACGTTTGAACGCCGTGTCCGCCGGTGGTTGCAGCATGACCAGATCGCAGATGCCGTCGAGCGCACGCGCCAACGTCTGAAAACGCAGCAGATCGCCATGGCCCGAGGCGGCCAGGTAGATGGTGTTGCCCGTCAGCCCCGCGCTCATCGGCACCAGGATGCCGGGCAGCACCTCCTGTTGATCCAGTGCCGCCGCCAGACGTTCGACGGTCGGGTTCTCGGTCAGAAGATACAGCGGAATCCGGCGCTGCAGCAAACGCTCCGCACCGGCCAGAATGGAAATCGCAGCCAGTGAGTCGCCGCCGACATCAAAAAAATTATCCTGCACCGACAGCGACTTGCGCCCGAGCTCGATCTCCCACAATGCGAGCAGGTCGGCCTCGCGTGGGTTCGCCGGGCCGCGACCGACCTGTCGGGGCAAGCTGGGGGTCGCAGCCGGCAAGGCGGCGAAATCGATCTTGCCACTGCCGGTGACAGGCAACTGTGGCAACACCACGATGGCAGAGGGCACCATATAGTCCGGCAGGCGCACGCGCAGCGCCCGTTGCAACCGGTCGTGGTCGTCCTCACGGTTGCTGGCAACCCAGGCGTGTATCGCCGGCTGGCCGTTGTGCTCGACCTTGTCGGCTGCAGCCTGTGTAACCCCTTCCAGCGCCAGCAAGGCCGACTCGATTTCGCCGAGTTCGATGCGGTAGCCGCGCAACTTGACCTGGCGGTCCAGGCGCCCGAGAAAATGCAGGCAACCCTGGGGATCGAGCCAGCCGCTGTCACCGGTGCGGTACATACGCTGCCCTGGCACGAACGGATCATCGACAAAAGCCGCATCGGTCAGATCTGCCCGGTTCAGGTAGCCACGCGCCAGGCCCCGGCCGCCGATGAACACCTCTCCGGCGACACCGTCGGGCACGGGCCGCAGTCGACGATCCAGCACATAGATTCGGGTGTCGTCCACTGGCCGGCCGACCGGCAACACCGCGGCATCGCTGTCCAGACCACACTCCCATGCCGTCGCGAAGATACAGGCCTCGGTCGGGCCATAAACGTTGAACAGCCGGGCGTGGGTACCATGAAGATAACGGTGCGCCAACTCCGGCGCCAGCACCTCTCCGCCACAGCAGGCCACGCGCAGCTGCAGGGCGGGCGCATCTGCCGCCAGCTCCAGAAAGCCGGCCAGCGTCGAGGGCACGAAGGCCATGATCGTGACCGCATGGCGCAACGCGAACTCGGCCAGCGCCTGCGGGCGCAGCCGCCCGGGCGGCGCCAGGGCCAGGCTGGCGCCATGGATCAGCGGCAGACACCATTCAATCAACGACGGGTCGAAGGTCGCCTGCGTCGCCATGCCGGCTCGATCCTGCGCGGTCACCTCCCAAGTACGCGTCAACCACGCCAGGCGCCGGCTCAGGCAGCCATGTTCGATCATCACGCCCTTGGGGCGTCCGGTCGAGCCGGATGTGAACAACACATAGGCCAGATCGCACTCCGACGGCGTCGCTGGCGCCTGGTCGTCATTGGCATCGATCGCGCCCTGCGACCAGTCGCTGGTCAGGGTCTGCGCATGCAAGGGTGCCAGTCGGTCCCAATCCGGTTGCTGCACCAGCAGGGCCAGCGCGCCGCTGTCCTGCAACACCGTGGCCAGTCGTGCAACCGGCGCATCGGGATCGAGCGGCAGGTAGGCCGCGCCGGCCTTGGCGACGGCCAGCATCGCCACCACCAGTTCGGGTGAACGTTGCATCGCAATGGCCACAATCCGGTCGCGCCCGGCATGCAGCGCAACCAGTCGTCGGGCCAGCTGATTTGCGCACGCATTCACTGTGCGGTAGTCCATCTGGCCACCATCCCAGACCAGGCAACACGCATCCGGTTGTCGGGTCACCTGCTGCTCGAACGCCGCGACATAGGTTCCGGGTTGTTCGTGAAAGATTACGTCGGCGTGGCGCTCGTCAACGATCAAGGCGCGCTCCGACGCCGACAACATCGGTATGTCGTCAATCCGGATTTGGGGTGTTGCGGCCAGGCACAACACCATGCGCCAGAGCGTAGACGCAAGCAAACTCGCCTCGTCATGTGAATAGTAGGCGTCACTGGCTTCAACCACCAGTTCCAGATCATGGCGGGCATGGAACTCGCACACCGTAATGCCCAACGGATAGCGCGCCGTGCCGGAGAACAGCTGGCGCGATTCGACCAGTTCGGCGTCACCGAAAGACACCTGATAATCCTGCCGCTCGAACGAGAGCAACACATCGAACAGTCCCTCGCGCCCGGAGCGCACCACCTCGAGTGCACGGGCCAGTTCACTCAGCGGATAACGCGAATGGCGCAATGCGCCGCGCATGGTTGTCCCTGCTGCGGCCACCAGCGCCGCGGCCGTCATGTCCGGTTGTACGGACACCGGAATGCCGAGTACCCCGACAAACATGCCCATGGTGTCCCTGTAACGCCGCCCGCCGCGATTGAGGCTGGGCACACCGATCAAGACCTGCTCCTGGTCGGTGACACGCGCGAAATACAGGGCGATTGCTGCCAGAAAGAAATTGAACGGCGTGATGTGCAGACTGGCCGCATATTGGTTCAGACGGTCATAGTCGGCCCGCGGGATGGTTTCCACCACCAGATGGGCCGGTGCCAAACCATGTTGACGTGCCGTCGTGCGTTTGCGCTGCAGCAGCGCAGGCGGCAGGCTGGGAATATGCGCGCGCCACCAGGCGTCGTCTCGCACAAAGGCATCGGAGGCCCGATAGGCGTGCGACTCCTCGATGAAGCGCAGGTAGGACAGATCCGGCTGCAGCACCAGCGGGTCTTGCGTGTCGATGCGGTTGTATATCTCGCTCCAGCGCCGCATCACCTGGGTCGTGCCCCAACCGTCCATGATCAAGTGGTGGAACTGGATCGTGCCGCCATGCAAAGTGGCATTCGCGCGCAGCAAGGCAAAACGCCATGGCGGTGTTTCGGTCAAATTGAAAGGCTGGCGCATCCAGTCCTGCCACCATTGGCGCATGGCGTCGCGCGGCTGCGCCTGATCGGAAAAATCGATGACCTGCAACTCGGGTTCGAAAATCGCCAGCAACTCCTGTGTGCCGTCGCTGCGCAGCACCAGGCGCAAGGCCGCGTTCTCTGCCACCAGTTGCGTCAAGGCGCTGCGCAGACGCAGCAGATCGAGCGGACCTTCGAAAAACGCGGTACCGCCGAGATTCAGATGGGAACTGCCCGGCCAAGCGCGCTGGTCCCGCCAGACCTCGACCTGGCTCAATGACAAAGGCAAGGTCGTCGCCGTCATCCCGTCTCCCCGATGGCGGCATTCCAGGTCGCGATCTCCTGCATGGCGTACCGATAGCCAACCTCGGCAATCTGCGCAGCGCGGCCATACCCCATCCGCGCGAACGACCCCACCGGCGGCTCCAGGTAGTGATCCGATTGTGCAATCGTGCGTGCACGCTGGTGCAGCCCGCCGATATGACTGGCCCGGTACAGGATGTCGCCAATTCCAGGCGGCGCGGTCACACCCCAGCGCAGCAGGCCACGCAAGGTGCTGCGCACCGACAGGCGCGTCATTGAGGGATCGACCCCCATGTAGTCACGCACGTCGACATCGATCGCGATGATGGTGCCGTTGCCATGGCGCTTTTCCAGCGGCGTACCCAGGCGCGCGCGCATCGCCGCCACCGGAACATTCTCGAGAATGGCGCCGTCCACCAGCAGGTCTCCCTGGTGCAGCACCGGTGGAAACAGGCCGGCCGGCGAATTGCTGGCCAGCACGGCGCGCCACAATGGCCCGCTGTCCTGTGCAATGGTGCAGGCCCGGCTGAGATTGCAAGCGGCCGCAAAAAACGGGCGCCACAACTGGTCCACCGTGCGCTCGCCAAACATGCGGCGCAGGTCACGCTCGACGCGACGGCCCGACACGAGCGAGATGACCGGGATCGTCGGCCGCTCGCCACCCCGCGCAAAACGCACCGTCCGCTCACGGATGGTGTCCAGTGGCACATCGCAGGCATATTGCGCGCCAATCAACGCACCCATGCTGTTTCCGCCGATCAGGTCGATTGATATGCCCGATTGCTCTAGCGCGCGCAGTACACCCAGATGGGCAAAGCCCCTGGCACCGCCTCCGCCGAGCACAACACCCACGGCCCTGCCTTGAAGAAAACGTGCCAACCGCTCGAAGTCCGGCGCATGGCTGGCGCGCATCGGATAGATGCGCTCATAGTCTCGCCCCTGCTGCCAGCGTGCGACAGCGGTCGGTTCGGTCGCGGTGCTGGGGTGCATCACCACCAGGTGCTTGCGCTTCAAGTCGAAGCCGGGCTCCGACTGCAGTTGTTGCTCGATTTCGACCAGTGGCGTAGAAGCGTCCGCGTGCGTGACAAACACCACCTGGTCGGCCTGGCGAAAAGCGCGCCGGTTCCAGGCACTCGATGCGTTGTCGCCCTGATAGATCAGAAAGTCGTATTGCTCTTCGAGTTCGTCATAACGGTCCTTGCCCTGCCATACGCCCGTGACAACCCGGTCTGGCGCCGGTTCATGCTGCGGCGTGACATGAAAGGCCCGACCCACCGTGGCAAAGGCCTGGGTGAGACAAACCGACACCGCGCGCGCATCGGCACCGTCCTGCATCGGAAGCACGACAAAAATCTGAGCATGACGCCGCTCGACCATTTGCGACGCACGGCGCATATGGTTGTAGATGGCGCGCGCAAACACCTGATTGAGTGGCAACGGATGCAGCACCAGCAAGCGTTCGAAATCGCTGCGGCTGAGCATAGCCACGGTCGAGTCGCGCAAGGCGGTGATGTCGGCCGCACGGGGTTGCTGCAGGATCAGACCGGCTTCGCCGACACTTTCGCCGGGCTGGATCTCGTTGTAGAGTTGCAAATCGCCAGCGGGGCCACGACGCGAAACCCGCAACCGGCCGCTGATCAGGAAGAACATGGTGTTGGCCTGATCGCCCTCGCGGTAGACGATATGCCCCCCTGGCACAACCTGGAGCACGAGCAGGCGCCGCAGGTCCTGCAGCACGGCCTCGTCCAGGCTGCCGAACACAGCACTGGCGCGCAAGACATCCAGGACGCGCTCGTCGGGGATTGTCGACTCAGCCATGGGGGAAGTCTACCGTGTGGTCCTGCGCGCCTGGACGCTTCAAAAGTAACCAATCCACCAGATGGCGCCAGCCGATGGCCACGCCCTGTTTCACATTCCAACCGTTGCATTTGCTGGCTCACCGCCAGCTGCGTCATGCCCCATTCGGCTGCCGCCGCGGTGAATCCCTGGCCGCGGTCGCAGGCCTCGAACACATGCAACAGCTTCAGCGAGGGCAAGGTATTTGACACACGCACAGCATTTCGAAAACATGTAGGAAATCCGGGTTTACAAAGGGTGGATTCAACACCATCATCGGCGACTGTGTTCCGGCATCGATAAGCCCACCAGAGTCCTGATCATGACCACAAGCCGCCCCAACATCCTTTTCATCATGGCCGACCAGATGGCCGCGCCGCTGCTGCCCCTGCATGACCCGGCATCGCCGATCCAAATGCCGCACCTTACGCGACTGGCACGCGAAGGCGTCGTGTTCGACTCGGCGTATTGCAACAGCCCGTTGTGCGCGCCGTCGCGTTTCAGCCTGGTCAGTGGCCAGTTGCCGTCGCGCATCGGCGCCTTTGACAATGCGGCGGACTTCGCTGCCGATGTGCCGACCTATGCCCACTACCTGCGTGCGCTGGGCTACCACACGGCCTTGTCGGGCAAGATGCATTTCTGCGGCCCCGACCAGCTTCATGGCTACGAACAGCGCCTCACCAGCGACATCTACCCGGCCGATTACGGCTGGGCGGTGAACTGGGACGCGCCCGATGAACGCGCCAGCTGGTACCACAACATGTCGTCGGTACTGCAAGCCGGACCCTGCGTGCGCTCGAACCAGCTTGATTTCGACGAGGAGGTGGTGTTCAAGGCCAACCAGTACCTGTTCGACCATGTGCGCAACACCCCGAATCAGCCGTTCTGCCTGACCGTGTCGATGACCCACCCACACGACCCCTACACGATTCCGTCCGAGTTCTGGAACCTGTACGATGGCGTGGACACGCCCATGCCAGCGGTGGAGATCGACCAGGCGGAGCAGGATCCGCACTCCCGGCGCATCCTCGAAGTGATTGACCTGTGGGGAAAAACCATGCCGGCCGAGGCCATCCGGCGGGCACGGCGCGCCTACTTCGGTGCCTGCAGCTACATCGACGTCAACATCGGCAAGCTGATGAAAACTTTGGCGGACTGCGGCCTGCAGGACAACACCATCGTCGTATTCTCCGGCGACCACGGCGACATGCTGGGCGAGCGCGGCCTTTGGTACAAGATGCACTGGTTCGAGGCCTCGGCGCGGGTGCCGATGGTGGTCTGTGCGCCGGGACGGATCAAGCCGGGTCGGGTCGATGCCAGCGTGTCCACCATCGACCTGCTGCCCACGTTCGTCGAGCTGGCCGGCGGCACGATGGACCCGATTCTGCCGATCGACGGCCGTTCGCTGATGCCCCATCTGCGTGGCGACCCAAGTGGGCACGACGAAGTGATCGGCGAATACATGGCCGAAGGCACGCGCGAAACTGTGGTGATGATCCGGCGCGGTCGCTACAAGTTCATCCACGCGCCGCAGGACCCGGACCTGCTGTTCGATATTCAGGCCGACCCACAGGAGTTAAACAATCTGGCGCTGGCGCCGCAGCATCAGGAACGGGTTGCGGCATTGCGCGATGAAGTCGCACGCCGCTGGGACCTGCCAGCACTCAACGCGCGGGTGCTGGACAGCCAGCGCCGCCGCCGCCTGGTCTACGCATCACTGCGCAAAGGCAGACTCACCAGCTGGGATCACCAGCCGATGGTCGATGCCAGCGAACAATACATGCGCAACCACATCGACCTGGACGACCTGGAGCGCAGGGCGCGGTTCCCGGTGCCCTGACAACCGCGTCATTGGTCGATGCTACGATCATTGACACACTTACGAAAAGAACCACCATGTCACGGTTTCCCGCTCCCATCGCGCCCTTGAAACTGATCGGCACCGTTGCACTGGCGCTGAGCTGCACCCTGAGCATGGCCACCACCGTGCGGGTTGCCAACCAGGGCGATGTACTGTCGCTCGACCCGCATTCCTTCAACGAGGCGGTGCAGTTATCGTTTCTGAACAATGTGTTCGAGGCGCTGGCGACCCGCGGCAAGGACCTCAAGCTGACGCCGTCCCTGGCCACGGCCTGGAAGGCCACCGGCCCCAACACCTGGCGCTTCGAATTGCGCCGCAATGTGACGTTTCACGACGGTGCGCCGTTCTCTGCTGACGACGTGGTGTTCTCGCTCGAGCGTGCGCGCGGCGAAGGATCCGACATCAAGTCGCAACTGGCATCGGTCAAGACCATCCGCAAGGTGTCGGATTTTGTCGTCGAGCTGGAGACCTCGGCACCGAATCCGATCCTGCCGGAACTGCTGACCAACGTTCTGATCATGAATCGCAAATGGGCCGAGGGCAATCAGGCCACGCGCCCTGTCGATCGGCGCAAAGGCATCGAGAACGCCGCATCGTTCCGGGCCAATGGAACCGGTCCGTTCAAGGTGCGCGAACGCCAGCCCAGCCAGAAAACCGTGCTGCAGCGTTCGCCAAGCTGGTGGAACAAGTTCGAGACCAATCTGGACGAGGTCGTGTTTCTACCAATCGAAAACAGCGCGACACGTGTCGCTGCGCTGTTGTCGGGCGAGGTCGATGTGATCGACCCCGTACCGCTGCAGGACATTCCGCGCGTGAACAGTTCGCCCAAGCTGCAGGTTGTGGAAAACCCCGAGTTACGCGTGATTTTTCTCGGCTTTGACCACAAGCGCGATGTATTGCCGTTGTCTAGCGTGACCGACAAGAACCCGTTCAAGGACAAGCGCGTGCGCCAGGCCTTCTACCAGGCGATCGACATCCAGACCATCAAGACGCAGATCATGCGCAACGCCTCCAAGCCCACCGGCGCGATGATCGCCAATGGCATTCAGGGCTACTCGGCCGACATGGAGCCGCGGCTTGCGTTTGATCTGGCTGTATCGAAGAAACTGCTCGCCGATGCCGGATACCCGAACGGTTTCGAAGTCGGCATGAACTGCCCGAACGACCGATATGTGAACGACTCGGAGATTTGTCAGGCGATTGCCGCCAACCTGGCCAAGGCCGGCATCAAGATCAAGCTGCAGGCCGAGTCCAAGACCACCTATTTCCCCAAGGGCCTCAAGCGCGAGATGGGCTTCTTCATGCTGGGTTGGTCGCCTGCGGGTTACGACGCGCACAACCTGCTCTTCACCGTGCTGGCCACGCCGTCCGGCAACCAGGGTAGCTGGAACTTCGGTGCGTACAGCAATCCGAAACTTGACGAGCTAACCGCAAAGATCCAGTCCGAACTCGACCAAGTCAAACGCAACGCGATGATCAAGGAAGCGCTGCAATTGCACGCCGACGACATTGGCCACATCCCGCTGCACCAGCAGACCTTGTCCTGGGGCATGAAAAAAACCATCGACGCCTACCAGCGCGCAGATGGCTTCATGCTGTTCAAGTGGATGAACGTGCGCTGACGCGCCACCGACTTGCCAGGCATGGCGGTGGTTCGACCTGAACCATCAGATCGGAGGCTGCGCGACTGACAGCGCCCACTCACCCTGACGGTCAAACGCATCGGTTCAGATAGCCACTTTGAATGCGCCAGGCCATCCTCAATACCCAACGGACTCCGCACAAGTCGCCCGCTGACGACCACGGGCGGCTCGCATTCAGGGTAATTCCCGATTACACTAATTCACCAATTGGTGAAGTATTCAGGCCATGAACCAGGCCAACACCGACCCGCCGGACGCGCGTACCCGTGATGCCGAACGGACCCAGCAAGCCATCCTGATGGCGGCCAAGGGCGAGTTTTCCGAAAGCGGCCTTGGCGGTGCACGCATGGAAAAGATTGCGGAACGCGCGGGTGTCAACAAGCGGCTGATCTACTACTACTTCACCGACAAGGAAGCGCTGTTCCAGGCCGTGCTGGAGCAAACCTACAAACACATTCGCGAGGAGGAACGAACGCTCAACCTGTTGACCATGACGCCGATTGAGGCCTTGCGGCGGTTGGTCGAGTTCACCTGGGTCTATTACCTCGAACATCCGGAGTTCCTCACCCTGCTCAACAGCGCCAACCTGCACCGGGCGCGCCATCTGGCGGAATCGAAACGTGCCCGTGAACTGAATTCCCCGCTGATCGACACGCTGGGTTCCATTTTGGAGCGTGGGCGTGTCAGCGGCGACTTCCGGGGCGGAGTAGATCCGCTGCAGCTGTATGTATCCATTGCCGGCCTGTCCTACTTCTACCTGTCAAACAACCACACCCTGTCAGCCATCTTCGGACGCGACCTGATGTCCCCAAAGGCCCAAGGCGAACGCCTGTCCCACATGACCGACGTGATCCTGGGTTATGTATTGAGAAACTGACGTTCGCGACAAATTGACCATGGCACCGTCATTTCCTGCAAGAGAACTGTGCGCGAAAAACCTGCGCCGCGCTTTGTGTTTTTCGGACGCAAGCCTGACACCCTTCTTCCCCCGACCCATTTCCGCCTGTGTGGCGGCGTTGATCTTTTCCGCTCTCGGCGTCAAGGTCTACAGCCTTGCCACCAGGAGTCGCGCAAACGGCACACTGGAGACTCCATGAAACTGGCCCTTTGCAACGAGGTACTACAACCCATGCCATTTGCGCAGCAATGCGCTTGGGCAGTTGCAGCCGGATATGCCGGCCTCGAAGTCTCACCCTTCACGCTGGCCGATGACCCCCAGACTTTGACCACGGCCGACGCCAGCCGCTATCAGGCCATTGCGGCCGACCACGGCTTGGTCATTTCCGGCCTGCACTGGCTGCTGGTCAAACCCGATGGCCTGTCGCTGGTCTGCGCGGACGCCGCGCTGAGGGCCAAGACACTCGATCTGCTGCGCCGGCTGATCGATTTTGCTGCTGCTTGCGGCGCCAAGGTGCTGGTGCACGGTTCGCCGCGCCAACGCTCACCCGAAAACGGTCAGAGTGTGTTGGATGCTACCGAGCGCCTGAGCGCCGCACTCGCACAACTGGCACCGCACGCGCAGCAAGCGGGTGTGTTGTATTGCCTGGAGCCGCTGTCGCCGCAGGAGACCCCGGTTATCAATACCGTGGCACAGGCGGCGGCACTGGTCGACGCGATCGACTCGCCCGCGCTGCGCACGATGCTCGACGTCAGCGCTGCATCGCAGTCCGAGTCCGAACCCGTGCACGAAGTTCTGGCTCGGTTCCTGGACAGCGGCCATATTGCCCATGTGCAATTCAACGACAAGAACCGGCGTGGCCCGGGCCAGGGCGACACAGCCCAGCGCCCGGTAATGCAGGTGCTGCGTAACAAGGGTTACCAGGGCTGGATGGCGGTGGAGCCCTTCATCTACCAGCCTGACGGGCCGGCCTGCGCGGCATACAGCGCGGGCTACCTGCGTGCGACCTGGGCCAGCCTGGCATGAGCCACGGCGCCGCTCCCAAGGCGAATCCCGCAATGCGCAGCCGCAGGGTGCTCCAGTGACCACGGTGTTGTCGCAGCTGCGATCGGTGGCGCTGTTCGAGCGCCCGGTCACGATGCGCCTGCCGTTTCGTTTCGGCGCAGCTACGGTGACGCAATGTCCGCAGGCGTTTGTCCGTGTTGAGCTGGAAATCGGCGGGCGCAGGTTCAGTGGCGCCAGTGCCGAGTTGTTGGTGCCCAAGTGGTTCGATAAATCACCGCAGTTCACCCATGCGCAGAATGGCATAACGGATCCGGTGCTCCTGGACGAATCCGACGACCAGGACGACGTGCTGGAACGCGGCCTCGCGTTGGGTTATCGCGGCGTCTCGCGCAAGGCCTGCAGGCTTCGCACACGCCGCGACGCCGCAATGGGACGACCTGCAAACAATTTCCTAACTGCTTTCAAAGAGTACTTTCATGGCACAACAAACCCTCGGCCTCATCATGCACGGCGTCACCGGACGCATGGGCATGAACCAGCACCTGATCCGCTCCATCATCGCCATCCGCAACCAGGGCGGCGTGCGCTTGGCCAACGGCGACACCGTCATGCCCGACCCGATCCTCATCGGGCGTAATGCCGAGAAGATAGAGGCGCTGGCCAAGGCACACAGCATCGCGCGCTGGGGCACAGACCTGGATGCTGCACTGGCCAACAAGACAGACACGGTGTTCTTTGATGCCGGCACGACACAGATGCGTCCTACGCTGCTGGCCAAGGCGATCCGCGCCGGCAAACACGTGTATTGCGAGAAGCCCATTGCAACCAACCTGAACGAAGCGGTGGAGATTGCGCGGCTGGCGCAGTCGTCCGGTCTCAAGCATGGCGCCGTACAAGACAAGCTGTTCCTGCCGGGCCTGCGCAAGCTCGACATGTTGCGCCGCGCCGGTTTTTTCGGGCGCATGTTGTCGGTGCGCCTGGAGTTCGGCTACTGGGTCTTTGAAGGCGACCTGCAGCCGATCCAGCGTCCGAGCTGGAACTACCGCAAGGAAGACGGCGGCGGCATGATCCTGGACATGATGTGCCACTGGCGCTATGTGCTGGACAACCTGTTCGGTGAAGTGAAGTCGGTTTCCTGCCTGGGGACCACGCACATCCCGACGCGCTGGGATGAAGCCGGCCAGGAATACGCCTGCACCGCCGACGACGCCGCCTATGCCACGGCGCAACTGGTAGGTCACAACGGCGAACCCGTGATCGCGCAGCTCAATATGTCGTGGGCGACACGCGTGCGCCGCGATGACCTGGTGACCTTCCATGTCGACGGCACCCACGGCTCGGCTGTGGCCGGCCTGTCAAGTTGCCGTGCGCAAAGCCGCGTGGCAACACCGCGTCCGGTCTGGAACCCTGACGAGAAGCAGACCATGAACTTCTTGGACCAATGGCAGGAAATACCAGACACGCAGGTCCACGAGAACGGCTTCAAGATCCAGTGGGAGCACTTCATCCGCCACGTGGTCGAGGACGCACCCTATCGCTGGACTCTGCCTGAAGGCGCCAAGGGCGTGCAGCTGGTCGAGGCAGCCTTGGAGAGCTGGAAGGAACGGCGCTGGGTGGATGTGCAACCGCTGGCATCGGTCTGATCGGCCAAGGCCAACTTTACCCGAATCCGTTTCACATTTCTGCGACTTCCACAGGGAATATCCCATGACTTCGACTTTGCAACTGATAGGCGCCAATGGCGACCTGGCCCGCTATACCTTGCGCGGCAAGCCGCCGGTGCGGCCAACGTCCGGACCCGTATTCAACCGCATTGCCTACTCGGCAGCCCATGTGGTTGCCGACCCGCGCGCCCCGATTGACCCGTGGCTGCAAAGCGCCGTCGACTGGGACGCCACCATCGCCTATCGGCGCCATCTATGGTCGCTGGGCCTTGGAGTCGCCGAAGCCATGGACACGGCGCAACGCGGCATGGGCCTGGACTGGCCCACTTCGCTGGAGCTGATCCGCCGCTCGCTGGACGCCGCCAAGGACGTACCCGGTGCGCTGGTCGCATCGGGCTGCGGCACCGACCACCTGGTCCTGGAAGATGTCTGCTCGGTCGACGACGTGATCCGTGCCTACGAAGAACAGATGGCGGCGATCGAGAAACTCGGCGGCAAACTCATCATCATGGCCAGCCGTGCCCTGGCCCGTGTTGCCAAGAGTCCCGCCGACTATGAGCGCGTTTACGACCGCATCCTGCGCCAGGCGCGCCAACCGGTGATCCTGCACTGGCTGGGCGACATGTTCGACCCGGCGCTGGCGGGTTATTGGGGCTCATCCGACCTGAACGCGGCCACGGATACCGCGCTGGGCATCATCCAGGCCCATGCGGACAAGGTCGACGGCGTCAAGGTATCGCTGCTCGACAAGGACAAGGAAATCGCGATGCGCCGACGCCTGCCGGCTACCGGCGGCGCGGATGGCAATGGCGTTCGCATGTACACCGGCGACGACTTCAACTATGCCGAATTGATCGCGGGAGACGGTTTCGGTAGCGCCACCGTACACGGCCAAAGCGATGCCTTACTGGGCATCTTCGACGCGATCGCTCCTGCTGCAAGTGCCGCACTGGCCGCGCTGGCCCAAGGCGACACGGATCGGTTCCACGCCATCCTTGGCCCGACCGTCGCTTTGTCGCGCCACATCTTTGCCGCACCGACCCGGTTCTACAAGACCGGCGTGGTCTTCATGGCCTGGCTCAATGGCCACCAAAACCATTTCACGATGGTCGGCGGCCAGCAAAGCACACGTTCGCTGGTGCACCTGTGCGAACTGTTCCGGCTGGCCGACGCGGCCAATCTGCTGGAACAATCCGAGTTGGCCGCGCACCGCATGCGTGCGCTGCTGGCAATACACGGTGTCGAAGCATGAGGGACTTCTCGCAGGACCATCGCTGGCTGTCGATCAATACGGCCACAGTGCGCAAGAGCCGCGGCACCGACGTGCCGCTGATCGACATCCTCGACGCCTGCGCGGCACGCGGCATCCGTGCGGTTGCCCCCTGGCGCGACCAGGTGGCGGCAGCCGGGCTCGTGAACGTGGCAGCCACGATCAAAGCACACGGACTGGAACTGTCCGGCTACTGCCGCGGCGGCATGTTCCCGGCCCTTGATGCAGCGGGCCTGCAGGCCGCACATGACGACAACCGGCGCGCGGTCGACGAGGCCTGTACTTTGGGTGCGCCATGCCTGGTGCTGGTGGTGGGCGGCTTGCCCGGTGCCCTGGAAGGCAAGGCCGCGCACAAGAATATCGCGCAGGCACGCACACAAGTCAGTGACGGCATCGCCCGGCTGATCGAGTACGCCCGCAGTTGCCACATGCCACTGGCCATTGAACCGCTGCACCCGATGTACGCGGCCGATCGCGCATGCGTCAACACGCTGGAACAGGCCCTGGATCTTTGTGACCAGCTCGACCCGGTTTCAACGCCAAGCCACGCGCGGCCCATCGACCTGGGCGTTGCCGTCGACATGTACCACGTCTGGTGGGATCCCAAACTTCAAGCCCAGATCGCGCGCGCCGGCCGGCACCGCTTGCTGGCGTTTCATGTCTGCGACTGGCTGACGCCAACCACTGATCTGTTGGTCGACCGCGGCATGATGGGTGACGGTGTCATCGACATACCGCAGGCGCGCGGTTGGGTCGAAGATCATGGTTTCTCCGGCTACAGCGAGGTCGAAATTTTCTCGGCTGCGAACTGGTGGCAGCGCGACATTGGCGACGTGCTCGACACCTGCATCACACGCCACCGCAGCGCCGTCTGACACCCCATCGGCCGACGGACATGTGGGCAAGTTCTGAACGGATCAGGCCGGCGACGGCGCCAGCACCGTGCGACGTACCCGACGCACCCGGAATGCGCTGAAGATCAAAATGCCCTGGACGATCATCAGCCCCAGCCAGATGCCCTGGTAGCTGCCATGGTCCATCAGCCGCCCGAAAATCAACGGTGCTACGGCCTGGCCGATGTCTAACCCGGAATACACCACGCCGTAGACCCTGCCGGTGGCGTTCTCCGGCGTGGATCTCTTGACCAGCAGATCCCGCGACGGACCGGCAATGCCGCTGCTGAAACCCATGATGCCGAAGAGCACCGGCACTGCCATGCCCGGCACCGGCGCAAATCCGATGATGGCGGCCACGCAGGCTGCAATACCAAAGCCGGCACCCACGATGCGCTCGCAGCGCGACGGATCGGACACGAGAAACCCGCCCAGCACCATTCCCGCCGCCGCACAAACCATGTAGATGGTCAGGCACGCGGCCACCAGCGCCAGCGGAAAGTCATGCAATTGGCGCGCGGCCTCGGGTGCAAACGCCTGCACCACGCTCAGCGCCATTGCATAGAAAAAGAAAAACGCGAAGCACATCCACACGGCGGGAATACGCAGGAAATCGAGACTCCCCTCGCCGGTACCCGCGGTCTGTGCACCTGCCGTGCGCGATATGCCGTCCTTCGCCGCAGTTGGCGGCAACACCAGTTGTTTGCGATTCAACCAAACCAGCAGCAACACCGACCAAGCCAGAACACCGGCGCAGACCAACGCGACGCGCCATGACGCCAACAACGTGATCGGCACCAGCATTGCCGGAGCCAATGCCCAGCCCAGGCTGCCGGTGATGCCATGCACGCTGTAGGCATGGCCCAGGCGTTGCGGATGAATCTTGCGGTTGAGCAAGGTGTAGTCGACCGGATGGAATACGCCATTACCGATGCCGCCCACGATCGCCGATGCCGCCAGCATCGCGTAACTGGTGCTGCTGGCATATCCCATCGCCGCCAGACCGATCAAGGACAGGCCGGCAAACAGGATGGGCCTGGGACCGAAGTGGTCGACCAGGAAACCCGATGTGGTCTGCACCGCACACGAGACCACGAAAAACAGCGTCATCAAAAAGCCCAGCTCGGTGTAGCTGACCTGAAACACGTCCTTGAGCCACGGGAATAGCGGCGCCAGCAACAACTGGCTGAAGTGGCTGATCATGTGCGCAACGCCGACCAGGCCAATCACCGCGGCGTCCTGCTTTCGGCTGTTGTCAGGCAATTGCGCCGTGGCCGGTAGTGCTGGGGAACTCATGGTGCCTATCGTAAGATGTTGCGTCGATTCGCATTTGCGATGGATCGCCAATATTCGTCGAATTTCAGCCAAACATCATGGCACGTCCCAAGTCAACGCTTTCGGCTTCACTGACGCCCGTTGGCGACACCGATGCGTTCCGGCCCAGCGCTGATCGTCCGGTGCGCGTGCGCGCCCGCGCACTGCCGGCCGACACCCACTTCGAACCGCACCACCATGGCTGGGCGCAATTGGCGTATTGCGCCAGCGGCGTGCTGCAAGTGACCGCGGCGCAAAGTGCAGATAACCACGACACGGTCAGCTACATCGTCCCGTTTTCGCGTGCGGTATGGATCGCGCCCGGCGTGCGCCATTCGGTCAACGCGCTGGAAGATGCCGCCTTTTGTACCCTGTACATCCATGCCGACGTCGTACCTGTCGGCTGGCAGACCTGCAGGATGCTGGTGGTGTCTACATTGCTGCGCGAGTTGGTTCGGGCACTCGATGAGGTCGGTGGCGAACTGGCCGGATCGCCGGTCGACCCGGCGAAAGCCGCGGCCCGCGAGTCCCTGATTGCCGCGCTGGTGCTCAGCGAGCTGGCGCAGGCGCCGATGCAGCAACTCGGTGTTCCGCTGCCCCATCCGCAGACCGGCGACAACCGCCTGCGCATGTTGTGCGAGGCAGTGATGCAGGCGCCGGCCCGCTGCGCCACACTGGCCGAATGGGCGCGTGACGTGGGCGCCAGCGAACGCACGATTGCGCGCCTTTTCCGCAGCGAACTCGACACCAGCTTCCAGCATTGGCGCCAGCAAGTGGTGCTGGCGCGTGCGCTGCCGATGCTGGCGCGGGGCGCGCCAGTGGCACAGGTTTCCGCCGCCAGCGGTTACACCAGTGACAGCGCCTTCAGCGCCATGTTCCGCAGCGCGATGGGGCAGGCCCCCAGCGCCTTCCGACGCTGAGCACGCGACGCCCGCTTGCCAGCACGCAAGGCAGCGTCACCCGAATCGGGCCTACTCAGCGGACGCGCCCGACGCCTTCACCGCGTCACCCCATTTGCGGATCTCGTCAGCCACGAATCGGTCGAACTCGGGACCGGTCATGGGCGCCGGCTCGGACCCGCGCTCGCGGATGAATTTGCCCAGCGACTCACCCTTGAGCAGGCTGACAACTTCGGTGTTCAGGCGCTGCAGGATGTCGGCAGGTGTGCCCTTGGGCGCCATCAAACCGAGCCAGCCCACGGCTTCGAAACCCTTGAGTTCGGGCACACCACTCTCGGCCATGGTTGGCACATCGGGCAACTGGGGTGTGCGCTGCGCCGATGTGACGGCCAGCGCAACAGCCTTGCCCGCCTTGATATGTGGCAAGGCTGCCGTTACCGAGTCGACCATCAGCGGAATCTGGTTGCCCAGAAAATCGGCCTGTGCCGGTCCGCTGCCGCGGTACGGAATGTGCGTCACGAAGACCTTGGCGCGTGACTTGAACATCTCGCCCGACAGATGCTGTGTGCCACCGATGCCGGCGCTGGCGTAGTTGAGCTGGCCCGGCGCCGCCTTGGCCTTGGCGACCAGGTCTTTCATCGACGTGATGCCCGATGCCGGTGTCGCCAGGAAAATCAGCGGCACCTTGGCGATCAGCGAGATGCCGACCAGGTCCTTGGTCGGATCAAAGCTGACGCTTTTGTACAGGGTCTGGTTTACCGCCATCGCACTGCCCGCGACCAGCAGGGTGTAGCCGTCCGGCGCAGAGCGCACTACTGCGTCGCTGCCGATGTTGCTGCCGGCACCGGCCTTGTTCTCCACCACGATCGTCTGACCGAGACGTTGCCCCAGTTGCTCGGCCAGCGCGCGGGCAAAAATGTCGGTCGCCTGGCCAGGCGGAAACGGCACCACCATCTTGATGGGTTTGTCAGGCCAGGCGGCAAACGCGCCGGTGGTTGTGCCGAGACATACGGTGGTGGCGGCGAGCGCGATCAACGCGCGGCGCAGGGGAAAAACGTTCACGTGAGATTTCCTTGAAATGGGTGTGCCCGCGGGGGCACGAGGTCAGACATTGTCGGAAGGGTGATTTTGCCAGTGCAATTTTTCGGGTTGCGGATCGCAAGTGACAGGGATCAACTCCACTTCGTCAGAGCCATTCTGCATGCCATCCCCCTGATTGGTGACATCCTGCACGCCATCCCTCATCGGGTGGAATACATCGGTGCAGCAGCTTCCTAGTATCAGGACACCCACACGCGGGTCGCCGCGCCAAGGCTCATTCGCCTGGCAGCTGCCGGCGTGTCGGTTGCAGGTGTCCAATCCGGGGCACCTGCTGTCCACTGTCACACCTAGGAGTCACGTCATGAAAAAATTTCTCTCGCTGCTGGCCGTCGGCATGTGCCTGAGCCTTGGATTGGCCCACGCCCAAGAAAAAACCAAGTCACCGCAACAGAACAAAATGGCCATGTGCAACAAGCAGGCGGTCGGCAAGTCCGGTGACGAACGCAAGGGTTTCATGAAGACCTGCCTGAGCGCGAAGAAGGACGGGCAGGAAAGCAAGTCCTGATTCGGTTCGCTGCGTCGCGGGGCGCTTCGCTTGCCTGCACCAAATGACGTTGCACGGTGATGCAGTGACCTGGTTCGGGCCGGGTTCGCGCGTGGCGACGGGCGTGTCACGTGACGTCTTGTCACCTGACACGTCACTTCACGCCTGGCACGGCACCGCCATGTTCAATGAAACTCCCGGCTGCGTGTTGCCAGGCCGCCGAGCAGCGGCGTCAGGTCCTTGAGCCGCTTGGCAATCAGGTGGCGCACTTCGCCACCGGTTTCGGCGTCGCGTTGCCAGATGCCGTAGACCGCCAGCAAGCGCGAATACAACAACTCGCTGCGTTGCTGTTCGCGCAGGCTTTTCCAGACGATGACGTTGACACTGCCGGTTTCGTCTTCCAGTGTCACGAACACCACGCCCTTGGCGGTCTGTGGCTGCTGGCGCATCACGACCAGACCACAGGCGCGCACCAGCCGGCCATCGGGAAGGTCATGCATCTGCGCGGCGGTGAGCAACTTCATGCCGGCCAGTTGTTCGCGCAGCAAGGACACCGGATGGCGGCGCAGCGACAGGCCGGTGGACGCATAGTCGAACACCACCTCCTCGCCCTCACTGGCGGCGGGCAATTCCAGCCAGTCTTCGTCGACCGGAACCGACCTGAGCAAGGGCGGCGCCGGCTTGAGCGCCGACGCATCCCAGACCTGCTGGCGCCGATGGCCCGACAAGGCGCGCAAGGCGTCGGCACTGGCCAGCGCCTTGAGATCACCCTGGTCAAGCCCGGCGCGCAAGGCCAGATCTTCGGTCGTCGCAAAGAGACCCTCAGCGCGCGCCAGAACGATGCGCTGCGCAGCCGCCTCACCCAACCCCGAGACCATGCGCAGACCCAGACGCACAGCCGGCTGCAAATGAGGGTCAGGCAGCAAATGGGGGTCAGATCCCGATTTCGCCGGTCTCGTCTCGCTCTGCGCATTTCGGCGAGGTTTCTGAGCCGAATGGTCATCCGACTCCACTGCCTGCGACCAGGCCATCCCGGCCTTTGCCACGTCGTTTTCCAACGTGTTGTCCCAGTCGCTGCACATCACGTCGACCGCCCGCACCTCGACACCATGGCGCTTGGCGTCCTGCACCAGTTGCGACGGGCCATAAAAACCCAGCGGTTGGGAATTGAGCATCGCGGCCAGGAAGCAGGCAGGCTCATGGTGCTTGAGCCAGCAGCTCACATAAACCAGCAGCGCGAAACTGGCGGCGTGGCTTTCGGGAAAACCGTATTCGCCAAAACCCTCGATCTGCTTGAAGATGTTCTGCGCAAATTCTTCGGTGTAACCGTTGGCGACCATGCCCTGCACCATACGGTCGTAGAACTTGTGTACGCCGCCTTTGCGTTTCCAGGCCGCCATGGAACGGCGCAGATCGTCGGATTCGCCGGCGCTGAAACCTGCGGCCAGCATCGCCACCTGCATCACCTGCTCCTGGAAAATCGGCACACCCAGGGTACGTCCCAACGCTTCGCGCAAGCCCGGGCCGGGGTAGTCCACGGGCTCCAGGCCCTGGCGGCGCTTTAGATACGGGTGCACCATGCCGCCCTGGATCGGCCCGGGTCGCACGATCGCCACCTCGATTACCAGGTCGTAGAAACAGCGCGGGCGCAGCCGCGGCAACATGCTCATCTGGGCCCGGCTCTCGATCTGGAACACACCGACGGTGTCGGCGGCGCAGATCATGTCGTAGGTGGCCGCGTCCTCGGCCGGAATGTCCTGCATCTGGAAGGTATAGCCACGCTGTGCGCTGATCAGATCCAGGCAACGCCGGATCGCGCTGAGCATGCCTAGCGCCAGCACGTCGACCTTGAGCAGACCCATGGCGTCGAGGTCGTCTTTCTCCCACTGGATCACAGAACGATCCGGCATGGAGGCGTTCTCGACCGGCACCAGGCGCGTGAGTTTGCCCTGCGTGAGTACGAAGCCGCCGACATGCTGGCTCAGGTGGCGCGGGAAACCGAGCAGTTGCTGCGTCAAGTCGAGCCACAAGACGATGCGCGGGTCGTCGGCCGACAGACCGGCGTCATCTAACGTATCGAGCAAGGTCTGCTCCAGCCGCATCACGCCATCGAACCAGCGGTGTTGCTTGGCAAACGCATCGACCAACGTGTCAGGAATACCCAGCGCCTTGCCCACATCGCGAATCGCACTCTTGGGTCGGTAGGTCACCACCACGCCGGTGATCGCGGCGCGCTCGCGACCGTATTTGGCGTAGATGTACTGGATCACCTCCTCGCGCCGCTGGTGTTCGAAATCGACGTCGATATCCGGCGGCTCGTTGCGCTCGCGGCTGATGAAACGCTCGAACAACACGTTCATGCGCGCGGGATCGACTTCGGTCACGCCCAGGCAATAACAGACCGCCGAGTTGGCTGCCGAACCACGACCCTGGCACAGGATGTGGCGTTCGCGCGCGAACCGCACGATGTCGTACACGGTGAGGAAATACATCTCGTATTTCAGTTCGGCGATGAGGTCGAGTTCATGTTCGACCTGCGCCTGCACCGCTGCCGGAATCCCCTGCGCATAACGCTGGCTCATACCCTCGTAGGTGAACTGGCGCAGCGTCTGTGCCGCAGTCAGGCCGGGCAGCACCGTCTCTTGCGGATACTGGTAACGCAGTTCGTCCAGGCTGAAGGTGCAACGCGCCGCCACCATGCAGCTTGCCTGCAACAACGCCGGCGCATAGATGCCGGCCAGACGCAACCGTGCACGCAGATGCGCCTCGGCGTTGGGTTGCAGGTCGAAACCGCAATCGGCCACCGGGCGACCCAGCCGTATTGCGCTGATCACATCCTGCAGCGGCTTGCGCGAGCGCACATGCATGTGCACGTTGCCGGCAGCGACCAGGGGCACGCCGCTGTGTTGCGAGATCTGCTCCAACGTGTGTTGCCACAAATCGTCATCGAGCCCGTGCAGCAACTCCAGCGCCAGCCAGAGCCGGCCTTCGAACAGCGCCCGGGCATGGTGGCACGCGCCCCACAAGGCCTCGAACACCATGCCACGCGGCGGCACCAGCAAGATCTCGCAATGCCGCAGCGATGCCAGATCGCTGCCGGCCCAGCTCACCTGGTAGTCGCCCTTGACCGCCTTGGCCCGCGCTGCGGTGATGAACTCGCACAGATTGCCCCAGCCATCCAAGTTGTGCGGCAACACCACCAGCGTGATGTCGCCATGGGGTGCCATGGCCGCATGCGCGGTGGGGATAGCCCCGACGGCAGGCGGCGTCATGCCGACGGGCAACCCCGCCCGCCCTTGCCGCCCCAACGCATCGGCCACCGGCACCTGCGGCACATGCTCGGAGTCGGACCGCGGCCAGACGCCCTGGACGCGGAACTCGGCGCCCGGCAGCAGCTTGAGCCCGCATTTTTTCGCCTCGACATGGGCCCGCACCAGACCGGCGACCGAACACTCGTCGGTGACCGCCAGCGCGGTGTAGCCGAGCGCGGCAGCACGCGCGACCAGTTCTTCCGGCTGCGAGGCTCCGCGCTGGAAACTGAAACTGGACAGGCAATGAAGCTCGGCGTAAGCCGGCAGGTGGGGCCACATGGGAGGCGTCATCCATGTAATGGACGGAAAGCGTTGACTGGAAAAGGAATCAAGAAATACTGTTAATAAATACAGTATCTCAAAAATTCACGGGGACGCCCTCAAAAAGCCCGGCCCCGCAAAAAATGACGACTCCGAGTCCGCCAAAACCATTTGTGCCAAATACGGCATTGCCGTACGATCCACCTACTAGAACCGTTGTGGAGACCCCTGTCTTCGACGTTATGCGGTAGACATATGGACCGATGCCGAATGCGCCACGTTCATCAACTGGATATCCGTCAACCCGATGGCAGGGGGACCTCATACCCGGCAGTGGCGGTTGCCGCAAGGTCCGATGGTCGGCCTCAAGCCGCGGCAAACGGGGCGGCGCCCGGGTTATCTACTTCAACACAGGCGAGGACACTATCTGGTTGCTCGTCGTGTACGTCAAAGCAAAGTTTGACAAGTTACCCGTTTCATTCCTCACAAAGCTGAAACAAGGAGTCGAAGATGCCCTCTGAAATGGAAAAATTCCAGCACGATCTGCTGACCTCGGTACGGCAGATGAAGCGGGGTGAATCGGCGCGCACCACCCGGGTACGCCTCGGCAGCACGGCCGCAGCGCGCGCGCAGGTAGGTCTATCACAACAGGCATTTGCCGACCTACTGGGCGTCTCCAAGCGCACGCTGCAGGACTGGGAACAAGGGCGTCGGGAGCCCACGGGCGCTGCGAAGACCTTGCTGCGCGTCGCGGTCAGGCATCCGGAGGTCTTGCGCGAGATGCAAGATTGAAATCACCCCCGCCTAGACCAGGCAATGGCGTACTGATCAAAATCAGTGACCCCAAAAAGCGTATTCAGGTCAACTGGCTGGCTCCTTGCGACTTGCGTGGCCCGGCGTCACAAAGCCAATTGGCCGCCGTGGTGGCTCCGGTTGCGCCATCAGCGCCGCAGCGCATCGAACACTTGCCGGAGTTGTGCACGGGTATTGCGGCTGAAATCGTCCTGCCGCATCGCCAGCGCCTCGGCCTTGTGTTCGAGTTCATCGATTCGTCTGGATAGTTCGCCATGGGTGGCGGCCATTTCGCGCAGGCGCACGAAGGCACGCACTACGTAGATACCCATCTCGATGGCCTGGGGAGACGCCAACACGTTGGCAACCTGGATGGCGCCGTGCTCGGTAAAGGCATCAGTTGGGGACTTCGAGAACTTCAGTTTGCGCAGGTGGTCGCAATCTGCAACCACCTCGGCTTTCCCGGCCTCACTGAGTTGGAACATGAAGTCGTCCGGAAATCGGGCGCGATTGCGTTTGACCTGCTCGTTGAGACGCTTGGTCGTTACGCATACAGTTTTGCCAGATTGGCGTCGACCATCACCTTGATGCCGCGCATCATCTGTATTCGCGTTTCGGTACCCGGCATCTGTTCGATATCCATATGCACTCCTTCATGTCTGTGCCGCCTCATTCAGCTGTTGGCCAAACGCGCACCTGCGTCAACCCTCGCCTCACCCGAACACCCCATGCAGGTACCACTGCCCCACCGGTTTATCGCCATCCACGCCGGCGGTCATCAGCCGTTCGCGGTAGATCCACAGCAGGCCGGCCTGCGCGCTGCGCGCGAGGAAATAGTCGCGCAGCGCCAGTCCATGGGGGGTCGGCTGCGCAGGAGCGACAGACGCTGCGCCGTCCGTCTTCGGCGGCAGTGACGGCTGTGGCGCCGAGCGGGCATAGGACGACCGAACCTCCTGCACTTGCGGCTCTACCTGCGCCGCTTCGCCAGGCGCCAGAGCCACATCCCACCACGCCGCCTCCAGCCGCTGCGGACCGGCGAGCAAGGTCAGCGGTCCCTGATATAGCGGGCGGTCCTGGCGCACCGCCAGCCTGAGCGGCGTGGCCAGCAGCCAGGTGGGGTACAGGGCATCGCGCAACATCAGCGGCTTTTGCGTCGTGGCGCGTTTCCTTGCGTTGTTGTCACGGCGGCTGCCGTCCACTTTGCCACTGCCCCCGCCAGACAATCGTGGCCCTTTCTTGCCCGCACCACCCGCAGACGCCCCGGCCGAGCGCGGTGCATCCGCCCCCGGCGTGGCGACTGCCGCCGGCAGCCAGTCCTGCATGCACTCCGGCCGGTGATCGGCGTGTGGCCAAACGCGCACCACCTGCTCCGGCCCGAGCCGCGCCGCCAGGCGCTCCAGCAACTGCACCCAGTCATCGCCGCGGCGCTGCTCATCGGGCAACAGGCTGGCCGTGGCGCCCGACAAGGCCACGGTTTCCAGCGTGCGCAGACGCAGGTACAGCACCGGCGCCGGCAAGGTGATGCGCTGCAGGTTCTCGACCAGCAGGCGCTGCAGATGCGCCATGTCCAGCGTGGGTGTGGCGGTGCGGATCAACACAGAACCTTCGGTGGCGGTATCGCGCCGCGCGTCCATCTGCCACACCAGCTCGAACGCCAGCACGCCCTGCTGACGCGCCTTCAACCAGACCTGCAATTGGGCCAGCAGACGCCGCGCGGCAAACAGCAGCGCCGGTGCGGCCTCCACCTGGGCCTGCAGCTCGAGCGGCATATCGAACACCTCGGGCAACACCAGCCAGGGGTAGGTCTCGGGCCGCTGGCCATAAGCCCGATCCAGCGCGTCGAGCAGCGGCGCACCAAAACGCCGCACCACGCCACCCCGTGGCAAGGCACGCAGATCGCCCCAGGTCTGGCAACCGATGCGCTCGAGCGTCGCCAGATGGGGCACGGCATCGGCCAGCGCATGCAGCGGGAGTTGATCCGGATCGCGGCCGGCCGCAGCAGCAACCTGCAGCCGCGCCAATGCCAGCAAGGCGCTGCCGGCCTGCGTCATGCGCAACCGTGCGACCGGGCATTCGGTCGCACGCACCCGCAGGATCAGTTGCCGGCGCCCGCCAAACAGCCGCTCGCTGGTCGAGACCTCGAGCAACACGGTCTGCCCCAACAGCGCCACACGCGGCGTGAACTGCAGTGCCCACCAGGCCAGTGCCGCTGCCGCGTCGGTCAGCCCATCGGGCGCAGCCGGCTCGGCGTCAGCGCCACCGGGCGTGCCGTCGGCAGGCGCCGCCGGCTCATGCAGCGGCTGCAACGCGAGCCAAAACATCGCCTGCCTTGTGAATGGAGGAAAACGCGTCGACCGGTATCGGGGTGTCCGGTGGCAGACCCGTCAAGCCAGAGCCGGCCGACCCCGGCAAACGCAGGCGCCCCGGCCCGTCATGCGCCAATAAGGCCGCCAGCCGCGCAGGACGCGCCGGCAACTGCAAGGGCTGCGCCAAGGGTGGCCCCTTGCGTTTGAGAATCTCCAGCTGCATGCCATCGCCGCCGGGCTGCAGGCTGGCCAGCAGGCGCAACACCGCTGGCGAGGACTCGCTCTGCGCACGGGCCGGGCGCATCACGAACAACAGCTTGCCGTGTTCGCTGGCGGCCATCTGCAGGCGCCGCAACTGGTCGGCCCGGGTTTGCGGCAACCAGGCCAGCACCGCCTCGACCTGGGCACAACGCAAGGCCTGCTCGCAGGCCCACATGCGTGCGGCCGGCGCAGACGCGCGCACCCACAACAGCCGCTCCGGCGCCAGCCCCTGGGCCGACAGCCCCGGGCCGAATGGCATGTGTGGCGCACCTACCAGTACGACCGGCCCGCAGCCCGAACGGGCCAGCGCCGGCAATAGCAGCCGCCACTCGTTCTGGGCGCTGTGCGCCTGCAAAATTTCAACCAGCGCCCCCACCGGCCAGCCCCCGCCCGGCAACTGCGCATCGAGCGTGGCGTGGCCGGTGGCCAGCACGGTGCCAGCCGGCTGCGCAAGGGCGTCGGCACGCCAGATGCCGGCATGGGCGTCAATGGGAACAGGCAAGGACATGAATATGCAGGGCTTTAATATACTGTACGCACATACAGTATATGACGGCCATCCACTGCACACAAGATGCCCGTCACCACGGCGCCCATCACACAGACCATGGCCGGCGACACCCCCCATGCCGCAGCCCGGCAGCGTCCACTACCATCGACGTTCCGAACCGCACCACGCCGATCACACCATGCACAAACCCAACGAACCCTCTGCCGCCACGAACCCGACCAGCACCGACGCACCCGGCGGCATGCACAAGGGCCTGACCAGTTACGGCGACAAGGGTTTCTCGCTGTTTCTGCGCAAAGCCTTCATCAAGGGCGCAGGTTATACCGACGGCGCGTTGACGCGGCCGGTGATCGGCATCGCCAGCACCGGCAGCGCCTACAACCCCTGCCATGGCAATGCGCCGCAGCTGCTCGAAGCGGTCAAGCGCGGCATCATGCTGGCCGGTGGTTTGCCGATGGAGTTCCCGACCATCTCGCTGCACGAGAGCTTCTCGGCGCCGACCAGCATGTATTTGCGCAACCTGATGTCGATGGACACCGAAGAGCTGATCCGTGCCCAGCCGATGGATGCGGTAGTGCTGATCGGTGGCTGCGACAAGACCGTGCCGGCGCAATTGATGGGCGCGGCCTCGGCCGGCCTGCCGGCCATCCAGCTGATCACCGGCTCGATGCTGACCGGCTCACACCGCTCGGTGCGGGTCGGCGCCTGCACCGACTGCCGGCGTTACTGGGCGAAGTTCAGGGCCCAGGAAATCGACGACCAGGAAATCGCCGACGTCAACAACCAACTGGTTGCCAGCGTCGGCACCTGCTCGGTGATGGGCACGGCAAGCACCATGGCCTGCATCGCCGAGGCCCTGGGCATGACGGTGCCCGGCGGCGCCAGCCCGCCGGCGGTCACCGCTGCGCGCATGCGTATTGCCGAGATGACCGGCACACAGGCGGTGCAGATGGCACGCCAGCGTCTGGGCATCGGGCAGATCCTGACTGCCAAGGCGTTCGAAAACGCGATGCGCGTGTTGCTGGCCATCGGCGGCTCGACCAACGGCATCGTGCACCTGACGGCGATCGCCGGGCGAATGGGTTTCGAGATCGACCTGGATGCGCTCGACCGCATGGGCCGCGAGACGCCGGTGCTGCTCGACCTCAAACCCAGTGGCGAACACTATATGGAAGACTTCCATGCCGCTGGCGGCATGGCCACGTTGCTGCGCGAACTCAAACCGCTGCTGCACCTCGATGCGCTGACCGTCACCGGCCGGACTTTGGGCGAGGAGATAGACGCAGCCGGGCCCGGCTTTGCGCAGGACGTGGTGCGCCCGCGCACCAACCCGATCTACGCCCAGGGCGGCATCGCGGTGTTACGCGGCAACCTCGCGCCCGGTGGCGCCATCATCAAGCAATCGGCGGCCGACCCCCAACTGATGGAACACGAGGGCCGGGCCGTCGTGTTCGAGGATGCGGCCGACCTGGCCGCGCGCATCGACGATCCGGATCTGGACGTGAAAGCCGACGACATTCTGGTGCTCAAGCGTATCGGCCCCAAGGGTGCGCCGGGCATGCCCGAGGCCGGCTACCTGCCAATACCGATGAAGCTCGCCCGCGCCGGCGTCAAGGACATGGTGCGTATCAGCGACGGCCGCATGAGTGGCACCGCGTTCGGCACCGTGGTTGTGCATGTGACGCCGGAGTCGGCGGTCGGCGGCCCGCTGGCCTGGGTGCAGAGCGGCGACCGGATCTGCTTGAGCGTGGCGCAGCGCCAGCTGACACTGCTCGTATCCGACAAAGAAATGGCCCGGCGCGCCACGCAGTTGCCCATGCAAGTGCCGAGCGCCGACAGGGGTTACCGCAAGCTGTTTCTGCAGTCGGTCACGCAGGCCGACCAGGGCGTGGATTTCGACTTCCTGATCCCGCCGGGGCCGATGCGGCGCATCCCCGATCAGGGCTGATACCAGGCATCCCGCTCTGGTGCCCAGGCACGCGCATCAGAGCGTCAGAGGTAAAATACCCAGGTCAGTACCAGCAACACCAGGTACGGAAACGCGACGGTGGGTCGGATGGTGCTGCCCAGATATTCACGCACCTGGCCCATCAGGCCTTTGCGCTGTGCAAGCCAGTCGCTGTGCAACGCGAAAACACGCATCGCCTCGCCTGCGGCCAACCCTTGCTCCAGCGCCAACAAACGGGCGCCCAGGCGGGTCTGGTAGGTCTTGAAGATGCCTTCCTGCAACCACAACACCGCCAACAGCAACACCAGCCAGGTACCGTGCAGCTCGATGACGATCCCGGCGAAAAACAGCACCACGGAGGTGAGCTTGATCGTCAGCGCACCGAATTCGTAACGTTCATGAAGTTTTTGTAGCACCGACCATTCCCGGGCCGCTGCGCTGCTTGTATTCAGTTCCATATGGTCCATGCTCCGGTTGTCGCGTTGTCTACCTGCCAGCCGATGCTTCAACCGGGCCGGCGGCCGGCATGGTGTCCATGCGGCCGATTTCGGGCCAGCGTCGACGCACGATGGCCCAGCCCGTCAGACCGATCGCCATCATGCTGATCGACGCCATCGCCAACGCCTGCGTGGAATGCATGACCCAAGGCGCGATCACACCCGCCGTGATGGCATTGCCGCCAGAACCGATGAACATCTGCAATGACGACGCCATGCCGCGACGGGTCGGGTGCAGGTCAAGCACCAGCAAGGTAACCGCTGGCACCATCAGGGCCCAGCCAAAGGCATAGAAGGTCAGCGGGAACATGGCCCAAGAGGCCTGCGCCGTCAGCAGCATATTAGCGGTCAGGTTGACCAGGGAGGCAGCGACCATGATGGTGAATCCGATCCGGATCTGGGCACGCGAAGAAATGCGCCCCGCCAGCCGGCCACTTAACCAGGCACCCGCCATGATGCCGCCGATATTGAGCACGAAGAACCAGAAAAACTGGGTTGGCGCCAGGCCCAGATGCTCGCCGAGAAACGCTGGCGCCGCCAGCACGTAGATGAAGTTGCCGTTGAACGGCAGTCCCGCCGCCAGCGCCAGCAACAGGAAGCGCGGATCCAGGCCCAATTGCCAGTAACCGCGCAGCAGATTACCGACCCGGAACGACTGGCGCTGGCCCACCGGCAGAGACTCCGGCAGGAACCGGTAATTGGCCATCCACAAGGCCACCCCGATGAGCGCCAGGAACCAGAAGATGCTGCGCCAATCCAGCCATACGAACAACCAACCGCCGATCAACGGCGCGATCGCCGGCGCGATGCCGAAAAAGATCGTGATCTGGCTCATCACCTTTTGCGCCTGCCATGGCGGGTAGATGTCGCGCACCACCGTGCGCGCCACGACGATACCGGCTCCTGTGGACAAACCCTGCAGAATGCGGAAGAACACCAGATGGCCGATGGATGGCGCCAACGCACACCCCACCGAGGCCAGCGCGAACACGGCCATGCCGCACAACACTACCGGCCGGCGTCCGAAACTATCCGAGATCGCGCCGTGGAACAGGCTCATGAACGAAAACCCGAACAGATAAGCCGACAGCGTCTGCTGCATCTGCACCGGCGTTGCGCCCAACGAACTGGCAATGCCGACAAACGCTGGCAGATAAGTGTCTATGGAAAACGGACCCACCATGCCCAGAACGGCAAGCAGAATGGCCAGCGCCCAGCGAGGCCCCCGCCACAGGGACGGTGCGTCAGGATGCATGGGGCGTTTCAGGCAGACGTGTCATCAGGGAAGGCGACAGTGTATGGCCTTGTCAGGACGCAGGCACGGGCCCTGACGGACCGGGTCAACGCCGGAACGTGTAGTGAAACGGCGAGCCGAGCACGAACCGCTCCACAAACCCCAGCGCGCGCAGGCAGGCGGTGACACGCTGTGCCTGGCGCGCTCCCTGGCATTGCACAAGTTGGCAAACCTCGTCCTGGGCGTTGTGGATGGCGATCATCACCGACGCACCATAGATCGGATTGCGGGCCGCGGCCTGGTGCAACTGCGCCAGCACGAAGGCATCGTCCGGCAGCAGATCGGCGCCGTCGACCCGTGAAATGTTCATGACCCCGATTGTCATGAGGTCGGTGCAACGTGACAAGCCTGAGCCCCACCATGCGACTACCGGCGCGTGCACAGTTCAGCCGCTATATGCTGGCGACACCGCCTTGACCGAACACCAGGGCCAAGTTTCACAAACGGGCAAGGGTGAAAGCACGGATGATGCGATCCCACCGGTGCCGCTTTACGCCATCAGGCAGCGACCGGTAAGCGGATCAGATGGTCGAACGCGCTGAGCGCCGCCTTGGAGCCTTCGCCGGCAGCAATCACGATCTGCTTGAACGGCACGGTGGTGGCGTCACCGGCGGCAAACACACCGGGCACGCTGGTGGCGCACTTCGCGTCGATCAGGATCTCGCCGTAACGGCTCAATTCGACCGTGCCCTTGAGGAACTCGGTGTTGGGCACCAGGCCGATCTGCACGAACACGCCCGCCAATTCGACGCGATGACTCTCGTCGCTGACGCGATCCTTGAACACCAGGCCGTCGACCTTCTGGCCGTCGCCGCTGATTTCGGTCGTCTGCGCATTCACATGGATCGTCACGTTCGACAGGCTGCGCAGCTTCTTCACCAGCACCGCATCGGCCTTGAGTTGGTCGGCGAACTCGACCAGCGTCACGTGGCGCACGATACCGGCAAGGTCGATCGCCGCCTCGACACCGGAATTGCCGCCGCCGATGACCGCTACATCCTTGCCCTTGAACAAGGGGCCGTCGCAATGCGGGCAATAGGCCACACCCTTGTTCTTGTACTGCTCTTCGCCCGGCACGTTGACATTGCGCCAGCGCGCGCCGGTAGACAGGATCACGCTGCGGCTGCTCAGTGCCGCGCCGTTTTCCAGCGTGACGGTAATCGGACCACCGGGCGTCGCTGCCGGTGTGATGCCCGCCACACGTTGACCATTCATGATGTCCACGTCATTGGCCCGCACCTGGGTCTCCAATGCGGCAGCGTACTGCGGACCTTCAGTGCGCTGCACCGAGGGATAGTTCTCGATGCCCAGCGTATCGAGTGTCTGGCCACCGAAACGCTCGGCCACGACACCGGTGCGGATACCTTTGCGTGCGGCATAGACCGCAGCGGCAGCGCCGGCCGGCCCGCCGCCGACGATCAACACATCGAAGACCTCCTTGGCGCCGAGTTTGCCGGTATCGCGGGCAGCGGCACCCGTATCCACCTTGGCCAGGATTTCCGACAACTCCATGCGACCCGAGCTGAACGGCTGGCCATTGAGATACACACTGGGCACGGCCATGATCTGGCGCTGCTCGATTTCGTCCTTGAACAGGCCGCCATCGATCATCACATGCTGGATGCGCGGATTCAGTACCGCCATGAGGTTCAAGGCCTGCACGACGTCGGGGCAGTTATGGCAGGTCAGCGAAATATAGGTTTCGAACACCATGTCGCTATCGAGCGAGCGGATCTGTTCGATTACATCGGCCTCGACCTTGGGCGGATGGCCGCCGGCCTGCAGCAAGGCCAGCACCAGCGACGTGAACTCATGGCCCATCGGGATTGCGGCGAAACGCACACCCATGTCCTGACCCTTGCGGGTCACCTGGAACGAAGGCTGGCGACTATCGGTGCCGTCCCAGCGCAGGCTGACCATGTCACTCAGGCCGTCGAGATCTTGCAGAAACTCGCGCATCTCGGCCGCATCCGAGCCTTCACCCAGCGACGCGATCAGTTCGATCGGCTGGGTCAGGCGTGTCAGGTAAGACTGCAATTGGGTCTTCAGGTTGTCGTCAAGCATGGTTTTCTCCTTCAAAGTGCAGGGGCGTGCAGGCCCGCTCGCCAGGGTCCGCAGGGCTCCTGGCGACTGGGCCCGGATGGGCCAGTCGAATAGTTGGGGTGCCCGGGGCGGCTTCGCCGCTCCCGGGGCCTTGGCTTTAGATCTTGCCGACGAGGTCCAGCGACGGGGTCAGCGTCTTGGCGCCTTCGTTCCACTTGGCAGGGCAGACCTGGCCTGGGTTCTTGGCGACGTACTGGGCGGCCTTAAGCTTACGCAGCGTCTCGATCATGTCGCGGGCAATGCTGTTGTCGTGGATCTCGGCGGTCTTGACGATGCCTTCCGGGTTGATCAGGAAGGTGCCGCGCAGCGCCATGCCGTCTTCGTCGATATGCACGTCGAACATGCGGGTCAGTTGGTGCGTCGGGTCACCGATCAGCGGAAACTTCGCCTTGCCGACGGCCGGCGAGGTCTCGTGCCACACCTTGTGCGCGAAATGCGAATCGGTCGTGACGATGTAGACCTCGGTCTCCAGTTTCTGGAATGCCGGGTAGTTGTCGGCCGCGTCCTCGACCTCGGTCGGGCAGTTGAAGGTGAAGGCCGCCGGCATGAACACGAGGACCGACCATTTGCCTTTCAGGTCGGCTTCGGTGACTTCGATGAACTTGCCGTTTTTGAATGCCTGAACCTTGAAGGGCTGGACCTGGGTATTGATGATGGACATGAGTAACTCCTATTAAGTTGTTTAATTTGATAGCGAACCTGAATTGTGCCAGCCTAGGCTGCCCGCCGGGGTTGATTTGCCAAATGCCGGCAATAGGCAAACTCTAAATTGCGCCCAGCGCGACTTGTAAACATGGCAAAGCGGAACGGCGCGCCTTGGCCGATTCGGCCTGAGCGGTGCATGCGTGTGATACTGGCTAGCGGGCGGTTGCGCCCAGCCGGGGCCTTTTCCAGGAGGCTGACAGGGGCAATTTTTCAGCCCGCCCCCTTGAAACCCGATCAAATGCCCTTATCATTAGCACTCATGGGAGCAGAGTGCTAACAGCGTTCTCCCCCTGACCTTCAATGGCACCCACCCAGTGGTTGGTGCCTTTTTGATGACCAATCCATTTCAATTCAAGGAGATCTTATGAAACTTCGCCCCCTGCACGACCGTGTGATCGTCAAACGCGTGGAAAACGAAACCAAGACAGCTTCTGGCATCGTCATTCCGGACAGCGCAGCTGAAAAGCCTGATCAGGGCGAAGTCCTGGCCGTTGGCCCAGGCAAAAAGAACGACAAAGGCGAACTCAGCGCGATGGCCGTCAAGGTCGGTGACCGCGTTTTGTTCGGCAAATACAGCGGCCAGACCGTCAAGGTCGACGGCGACGAACTGCTGGTGATGAAGGAAGACGACCTGTTCGCAGTCGTCGACGCCAAGTAATCCACCCTGTTCATTCACTTAACTACTAGATTCGGAGAAATACTATGGCAGCAAAAGACGTCATTTTCGGCGGCGAAGCCCGCGCACGCATGGTTGAAGGCGTGAACATCCTGGCCAACGCGGTCAAGGTCACCTTGGGCCCCAAAGGCCGTAACGTGGTTCTGGAGCGCTCGTTCGGTGCCCCTACCGTGACCAAGGACGGTGTGTCCGTGGCCAAGGAAATCGAACTCAACGACAAGCTCCAGAACATGGGCGCTCAGATGGTCAAGGAAGTTGCTTCCAAGACCTCCGACATCGCCGGTGACGGTACCACCACCGCTACGGTGCTGGCCCAGAGCATCATCCGCGAAGGCATGAAGTATGTCGCCGCCGGCATGAACCCGATGGATCTGAAGCGCGGTATCGACAAGGCCGTGACCGTCCTGGTCGCAGAGCTGAAGAAAGCTTCCAAAGCCACCACCACCTCCAAGGAAATTGCCCAGGTCGGTTCGATCTCGGCCAACTCCGACGAAACCATCGGCAAGATCA
Source organism: Burkholderiales bacterium (assembly GCA_038326025.1). Lineage (GTDB taxonomy): Bacteria > Pseudomonadota > Gammaproteobacteria > Burkholderiales > Burkholderiaceae_C > CAISIP01. The sequence goes on along the minus strand of JBBQJP010000008.1, from coordinate 31,325 downwards.
TTGCTGATGCGATGGACAAAGTGGGCAAGGAAGGCGTGATTACCGTTGAAGACGGCAAATCGCTGGACAGCGAACTTGAAGTCGTCGAAGGCATGCAATTCGACCGCGGCTACCTGTCGCCCTACTTCATCAACAATCCTGAAAAACAGGCTGCGATGCTGGAAAACCCGTTCGTGCTGCTGTACGACAAGAAGATCAGCAACATCCGTGACCTGCTGCCGACGCTCGAGCAAGTGGCCAAGTCCGGCCGTCCGCTGCTGATCATCTCGGAAGACGTCGAAGGCGAAGCCCTGGCTACGCTGGTGGTCAACACCATTCGCGGCATCCTGAAGGTCGTCGCTGTCAAGGCGCCTGGTTTCGGCGATCGCCGCAAAGCCATGCTCGAAGACATCGCCATCCTGACCGGCGGCAAGGTTATCGCTGAAGAAGTCGGCCTGACGCTCGAGAAAGTCACGTTGGCTGACCTGGGTTCTGCCAAGCGCGTCGAAGTCAGCAAGGAAAACACCATCATCATCGACGGTGCAGGTGCTGCTGCCGACATCGAAGCCCGCGTCAAGCAGGTTCGTGTCCAGATCGAGGAAGCCACTTCCGACTACGACAAAGAGAAACTCCAGGAGCGTGTTGCGAAACTCGCCGGTGGCGTTGCTCTGATCAAGGTTGGCGCTGCCACCGAAGTCGAAATGAAAGAGAAGAAAGCCCGTGTTGAAGACGCCCTGCACGCTACCCGCGCTGCAGTGGAAGAAGGCATCGTGGCTGGTGGTGGTGTCGCACTGCTGCGCGCCAAGCAATCCGCTGGCAACATCAAGGGTGACAACTCGGACCAGGACGCCGGCATCAAGCTGGTCCTGCGTGCGATCGAGGCACCGCTGCGCGAGATCGTGTACAACGCGGGTGGCGAAGCCTCCGTCGTCGTGAACGCGGTTCTGGCTGGCAAGGGCAACTACGGCTTCAACGCTGCCAACGACACCTATGGCGACATGATCGAAATGGGTATCCTGGACCCAACCAAGGTGACCCGCACCGCACTGCAGAACGCAGCTTCGGTCGCATCCCTGATGCTGACCACCGAAGCCATGATCGCCGAGGCTCCGAAAGATGAGTCCGCTGGCGGCGGCATGGGTGGTGGCATGGGCGGCGACATGGGTGGCATGGGCGGCATGGGCGGCATGGGCATGTAATTGGCCCTCACGCGTACCGGTTTCGCAAGAAGCCGATGCGCGTGAACCCTGCAACCGCGTCGGGCGGCCCTGGCCACCCGACGTTCACGCAAAAAAAAATACCCCGCGAGCGTAAGCTTGGCGGGGTTTTCTCTTTTCAAGGGGTTCTTACTACGCTGTTGGCCCACGAAAGGCTGGAAACCCAATGGCGATGCTGGCTACCAGAGGTTTTGACCCATCGCACCAAGTCTTTTATTCGCCCCAACGCCATTCGTGATGGGTGACTGGACCGGAAACGATTGCGTCAGCTGGAAAGATGGCTCTTCAATAGCACCGATGAGCCCATCGGCCACGCGAGCCACCTCGTTTTGGGCGATGAACCCGTCCAGGCCCTTCAACAACAGGCAGACCTGACTTTCAGTCTTGACGGCGGCTTCCGAGAAAGTTGACCGGCTCCAAAAGACTGAGCCTGTGTGAAAACAGCTTGAATATTTAGCGCGCATTGCTTATCGTCGCTGTCGTGACGTGCGGCGGTATTCGAGGAGGGCGAGCAGATGAAGCGATTCATAGAAGGGCCGGATCGAAGTCAGGTCACCTTGTTGCCCGAGTGCCTGGATGATTTTGTAGCCGAAGACAATCCGGTGCGCGTGGTCAATGTGTTTGTGGACAATTTGGACCTTGTGGCTCTTGGGTTTGCGGGCGCGGATCCAGCGAGCACTGGTCGCCCGGAATACCACCCGGCTGACTTTCCGACGGTATCCCGAATTTTGTTTAAACGGGGCGAGAGTTAAGTCTTGGGCATCCTATCCTCAGGCTGAATAATTAACTGGGTCACTCACAACTCAACACGCATTTCGCAACTGATCGCATTGGCGACGAAACAATAGCGATGGGCTCGTTCGTGCATTTCGCTTATATTGTCAGGCGCGATTTCATGTCCCGGTTCGAACTCGGTCACTGGATGTAGAACAATCTCGCTGACCCTGATACGACCATCCTCGGTTTTGCCCAGTGCGGCAACTGCTCGATCGCGGTATCTCTTGACCTTCCACCTGGCCTTGGCTGCCAGCGCGAGAAACGTCATCATGTGACAGGAACTGAGCGCGGCAGCCAGGGCTTCTTCAGGATTCACATAACGCGCATCGCCGCCGTAATCGGGCGCCGAAGTCATGGTGGCCGACAACCCGCCAGCGAAGGTCATCCGATGGTTAGTGCTGTACTTTCCATACTCCAATTCGCCCTCGCCGAGTGACCAGCTCAGTTGTGCTACGTACTCTGACATTACTTTGAACCTCGTCTTTGCTCGTTTAACTCGTCAATGAACATCACGGTCGTCGGTACTGCGATGCATCGGTGTCACCCCGCGAAAATATCGAGCTGTCAGCGTGCCACGTCATCATTGCGGCGCCCTGGTAACCGATAGCCGTGGGACATAGGGTCTAGTTACTGGATGCAGTCGATTTGTTGGGATCGTAGAACGGTTTTGGAACCACTTCGCAGTTACGCGACTCGCCCACCATATTGACGACCAGGCGCGTGCCGATGTCCGCATGCTCACGCGCCACCATCGCCAGGCCGATGTTTTTTCCGAGGCGCGGCGAATGGATCGCGGAGGTCACCGTGCCGATTCTCCGACCATCCCGGGTGAGCGGCCAATATTCCTCATTCGCGCCGACAAACGGCTTGCCTTCGATTTCGAGACCGACGAAGAGCTGCGAGACACCCTCTTTCCTGATTCGCGTGAGCGCCGCTTTGCCGATGAAATCTGCTTCCATTTCCAGATTGACCAGACGGCCCAGCCCGAGCTCGAATGGATTGTTCTTCAAATTCATGTCCGCTTGATACGACAGCATGGCGCCTTCGATCCTGCGGATGGCAGAGGTGTGACCCGGATGCAGTCCCAGGGGCTGGCCGACTTTCATGAGATGCTCCCAAAGATCAGCGCCCCGGGACCCGTCACGCAGGAAAATTTCATAGCCCAGTTCGCTCGACCAACCGGTGCGGGAAATGATCAGCGGCACGCCATTCCAATCATGCTCCATGAATCGATAGTATTTCAGCTCTGCGGGAGCGTCGCCGAAAGCCGCACGCAGGATGTCACGCGACTTCGGGCCCTGCAGCTGCAGCGGGGAAACATCGGGCTCGTCGATTTTTACATCCATGCCGGAATTCGCCGCCAGCCCCTTCGCCCATAGCAGGACGTCGCTGTCTGCGATCGATAGCCAGAAGTGGTTTTCTCCCAGCTTTAGCAGAATGGGGTCATTGATGATCCCGCCATCCTGGTCGGTGAGCAGCACGTACTTGCATTGTCCGACTTCGCATTTCGACAGATCTCTGCAATTGAGATACTGGGTAAATTTCGCAGCGTCCGGACCGGTGATCTCGACCTGGCGCTCGACGGCGACATCGCACAGGATGGCCTCGTTCACCAGGTTCCAGAAGTTTTGCACGCGATCGCCAAAGTCACGCGCAATATACATGTGGTTGTATACCGAGAACTCGACGACCCCCCAGCGCATCGCTACATCCGTATAGGGAGACTTCCTGATTTGCGTGCCAAAACTGAGTCTGTTGGTCAATATGTTCTTGTCGGATGACATCATCTACTTTTCCTTTTTACAAATGAAGCTGGCCGGCCTGACAGGCCGCTATTTAGGTCAGCAAGCGCGCCTGATCGCGCAACTCGTTCTTGCGAATTTTCCCGGTGGACGTCTTCGGCAGTTCACCGATGACCAGTCGTTTCGGGCGTTTGAACCCGGCGAGGCGCTCGCGGCAATGCTCGAGCAACTCGTTTTCCGTCACCTTGGCGCCGGGCGCGAGTTCGACGAACACGCAGGGGATCTCACCCCATTTTTCATCAGGCGCGGCCACTGCCGCCACCAAGGATACCGAGGGGTGTTCGTAAAAAACTTTCTCGATCTCGATCGACGAGATGTTCTCACCGCCGGAAATGATGATGTCCTTGGATCGGTCTCGAATTTCCATGTAGCCGTCCGGGTGCATCACCGCGAGGTCGCCCGTCCAGAACCACCCACCCGCGAAGGCCTTCGCCGTCGCTTCGGGCGATTTCAGGTAGCCCTTCATGACGATATTGCCGCGCATCACGATTTCGCCCATCGTCGCGCCATCGGCGGGAACCGGTCGACAGGTCGACGGGTCGAGCACGACGCAGTCCTCCTGCAATTCGTAGGCAACGCCCTGACGCGCCTTGAGACGCGCTCGTTCGGCGAGCGGCAGGTCCTGCCATTTCGGTTTCCATGCACAGACGACGGCAGGGCCGTAGACCTCGGTCAGTCCGTAGACATGCGTAATCGAAATACCCAGTTCCTCGATCGCCGCGATCACGGACGCCGGCGGCGGCGCGGCAGCGGTCATCATGGCGACCTTGTGCGAAAAACGACGCCTGTCTTCGTCACGCGCCGCCGAGAGCATGCTCATGATGATCGGCGCGCCACACAAGTGTGTCACGCCATGGTCGGCGATGGCGTCGAACATCACACGCGCTTCGACTTTGCGCAGAAAGACATGCGTACCGGCGAGCAGCGTAACGGACCACGGAAAACACCATCCGTTGCAGTGAAACATCGGCAATGTCCACAGATAGACCGGGAAATGCGGCATTGCCCAGCAAACCGTGTTGTTCACAGCGTTCAGATACGCGCCGCGATGGCTGTAGACGACGCCCTTCGGTTCGCCGGTCGTTCCCGACGTATAACCGACCGTGATCGCATCCCATTCATCGTCGGGCAGGACGTATGCATATGCCGCATCGCCTTCCGCCAGCAGTTCCTCGTAGGTCAGTTCGCCGATACGCCTTCCGCCGGGCCCCTCGGAGTCGACGATGTCGACAACCCACGGAGACGATTCGGTAAGCTCGAGCGCAGCGGCGGCGAGCCCGGCGTACTCCGTATCGACCAGGAATACGGATGCTTGCGAATGGTCGAGAATATAGGCGATCGTTTTGGCTTCGAGACGGGTGTTATTGGCGTTCAGAACCGCCCCGGCCATCGGAATCGCGAAGTGGCATTCCAGCAGCTCGGGGATGTTCGGCGCAAGTACCGCAACCGTATCGCCCTTGCAGACGCCTCGTCGCTGCAACGCCGACGCCAGCTGGCGGCAACGCTGTTCGACTTCCGCCCAGGTCCGGCTCGAAGCGCCATGAATCGTCGCAATCTGGTCGGGGTGTACCAGCGCCGTGCGCTTCAACATCGAAATGGGCGACAGCGGAACAAAGTTCGCGGGCGTCTTGTCGAGTTCAGGTGCCTTGTAGATAGTGTTCATTTCGAGTCTACTCACCGGTCCAGTTCGGCATGGGTTGCTTGCTGACAAAGGCGCCGATTCCGGCCTCGGCATCACGGGCCATCATGTTTTCGGCCATTACCCGGCCGGCATATTGGTAGGCGTCATCCAGAGTCATTCCGGCCTGACGATAAAACGCCTCCTTGCCGATCTTGACGGCCGCAGACGATTTGTCAGCAATGATGCGGGCCATACGCATGGCTTCATTGGCGACCTGATCCTCGGGCACGACGGAATTGACCAGGCCCATTTCGGCCACGCGCTTTGCTGGCAGGAACTCTCCCAGCAATAGCATCTCCATGGCGTGCTTGCGGGCGACGTTTCGCGATAGTGCGACCATCGGCGTCGAGCAGCACAGGCCGATGTTCACCCCGGAGGTCGCGAATTTCGCCGTATCGGTGGCCACCGCAAGATCGCAGGCTGCCACCAATTGACACCCGGCTGCTGTCGCAATGCCCCGAACCTCGGCAATTACGGGTTGCGGCAATCGCACGATCGTTTTCATCAACTTCGAGCATGTTTCGAACAACTCGACGAAGTAGGCCTTGCCGCCATCGGCATCCGTGCGCCGAGCGGTCATCTCCTTGAGGTTGTGCCCGGCACAGAAGTGATTGCCCGAACTTCGCAGGATGACCACCTTAATCGACCGGTCCGCGGCGATGTCATCGAGACAAGATTGCAGCGCCGAAAGCATTTCCTCGGACAATGCATTGATGGATTTTGGACGGTCAAGCACCACGCGAACGATACCGTTCTCGACGTCAAAATAGAGTGGGCTCTCGCTAGGAATCGAAGTGTCGATGGCTGAATGATCGGACGTCATAGATACCTCAAAAATTCCCACAAGTTGTTGTTCCAATTCGAATTTTTCGCCCACCTTTGAAGCCCGGAAAAATCATTGCGTTACGTGGGCGCTTCGCACCAGCCGGCTGGAAACGCCCTGGCACTCCAGCGGACCGGCGCGTCGAAATAGGAGATTTGTGGAACTGTTTGGCGGATCCGAAATTGTCTGATTGGTTCATGCGATTTACCCTGTTTGAACCAGCAGCCCGACCAGTGGGGGAGCCTTTCAATTGTGCAAAGTCTAGCGTTCGGTTTACTCCGAATACGGACCAAAAATGCAGGAGTGAAAGGCTGATCAGACTATTGTCATCAGCCCGGCAGCCTGTTCAGGCTGGCTGTACTATTTGTCGGGTCTGGCAATCAGCCGCGCAAGATTGGGCGGCCCGGATTTGATCTCGCGGGTCACGATGTAGGTCATGTACCGATCGATCTCCAGTTCAGCCGCAAGCAACGATTCCATCAGGCACTGAAAATCTGCCAGACTAGGGCTGAGGATTTTCAGGACGTAGTCCGTACCGCCACCCGTAGCGATACATTCGGTGACCTCGTCGAGCTTACGGATATGGGCCTCGAATCGGTCGAAATCGGATTTGCGGTGATGCGTCAGTGAGACTGTCACAACGACCTGGGTCAGTCCAGCGATGGATCCGAGCGCGATGTCGGCGTGATAACCGCGTATTAAACCGGCTGTCTTCAGCCTGTTAAATCGTGCCCAACACGGGGTCGGCGACAGATTGACGATCTCTGCCAACCGGGTTTTACTCAGACGGCCGTGATTTTGAACCGCGCTGAGGATTCGAATATCGATTGCATCGAGACCGGTTTTTTTCATGAGGTTGGCCCTGTTTTTCGGACTCCTTAGCCGCCCGATTATGCGGTTTTCCCGACCCGCTGCCGGGCCGCGTTCCAGCGTTGTTTAAACACCGTTGGACTGTGTTGGCGACGTTCTGAAAACGCTTAAAAATGGCGAGACCCGGATCTGGATTTGATTGCGATCTCTGAACTCGCCTAATCCTCTTGAATTACCGGTTGGAGCACGTTACCGGATACGAGGAACGACACCTGAACTGAGTTGAACTGAGTCATCCTAAAGCTGACGGACGTCAACGCCAGCTACCAGCCTGGGGACTAAACCGCTCGCGAACTGCTGACGCCACTCGCTGAGGGATGTCAAAGCCTGGTGTAACAAAGCTTGGGCCAACAGCGCAGCAAAACCATTTTCAAGCCATCAAATCCATGGGCTGTGACCGGGCCCAGCCATCGTTCGCCGCCACCGGCAATCCATCCGACCCACCAGGGGCGGTCATGAAGTCATACAGCCGGTGCCGTGTCGCCTGCCAGGCCTCGCGGGCACCGTCGACGTCAAACGCCAGGATCTGGTGCGGCAAGCCGCCGCCGCTACCCAACGGCAGCCACGCACCCGGTTCGAAAACATCCCGGAAACCGAGCATGCGGTAGTTGCGGATCAGTGCTTGCGAGCGCGCACCGATCACCATCCAGCGAACCTGGGTCGCCAGACAGTATTGGTAGCTGGCCTTCATCAACATCAGCTTGACCATTGACGCGGCGCCCTGCACCACCGCCAGTCGCGAGATCTGGGCGCGCTGTCGACTGGCCAGCCAGTCGGGCAGGCGCATGCCCGATTCCAGTGCCAATGATCCTGAACCACTGACCTGTATGCGCGCGGTACCGATGCAGGATCCGTCGCTTCGGTCCCGACACAACAACACGGCGGTGCCTTCGGCCAGGTCCAGCGGCTCGGCCGCGCCAAACCGGCTTGCCATCGTCGGGTCGTGGTGGCCGTAGGCCTGGGCACGAACGGCACAGGCATCGCTCAAGTCCTGCTGTGTAGCGGCCCAGTGGACGTCAAGGGGGGAGTCATTGGCAAACATCGGTGCGGGCTCCTCGCGCAATGCCACCACACCATTGAGCAGGTGATGACCTGCCGTGGCGGCAATGGAATACACACTAGCACCGCCAGAAGAGTTCGATCAAGAAAATGCGTTGAATGCCGCAATTTGTTGTCACACGCCTGCAAAAACCATCTCAGGCAATGGTCGACAGTCGGAGCAAAACGCGCTTGCGCGCCGCGTCATGACGCGGTGTTCTGCCAGGCGCGCAAGGCACGCCGCAGGACCGACGCAAACGACGCCGGAGCGCAACGTGTCACGGTGACGCGCGGCGTGTCATGCCAGTGGGCGCACCGGGTCAGTGCCTGCGCCAGACACTGCGCAAAGTGCGCGTCGGGCGCGAAACCCGGCTCCAGAAACATGGCCTTGACCTCGAACACCTGGTCCGTGCGATGGGCCTTGGCATCCACCCGCCCGACCAGGGCGCCCTCATGCAGCAAGGGCAGCACGAAGTAGCCATACTGGCGTTTGGGCTCCGGCGTGTAACACTCGATGCGGTAGTCGAATCCGAACATCACCGCGACGCGCTCGCGGTCCCACACCAGGGGGTCGAACGGAGACAGCAGCGTCGTATGTGTTGGTTGCAGCGCACCACGCAGCGCACGCTGCAACAGGGTACGGTTGGTCGAATGCACATAAGCCGGCGCATCCCATCCCTGGACCCTGACGCGGACCAGCACTTTCTGCGCGACAAAATCGTCGAGATCGGCATCGCGAAGGCGCGGTTTGGTGCGAAAGTAGTCGTGAATCCAGCGCGCCTGCGTGATACCCAGCGCCAACACGGACCGCGCCACAAAGTCGGCTTGCACCTCGGCCGCATCCGGCAGCTGCATGTCCAGCACTTGCGGACACACCCGTTCTGCCAGATCGTAGACCCTTTGAAACCGGTCGCGCCGCGCGACCATCAGATCGCCACGTGCGAACAAGGCCTCGAGCCAGCGTTTTTCGTCCTTCCAGCCCCACCAGCCTGCGCTGCGCCCGTCAGTACGCTCGAAGTCGGACGAGCGCACCGGGCCTTTCTCTCGCACATGCTCCAGCAGGCGCGCCACATGGAGTTGCTGTTGCGGGTCGAGATCACGCCCCATTTCCAGGCCCCAATGGCGTCGCGTGGTGCGGTTGTGGCTACGGTGAAGCGCCAGTTGTTCATGCGGCACGAAACAGGCCTCATGCGCCCATGCTTCGAACAGCTGACCGCTGGCCAGCGCCTCATCCAGCCATTGGGTTGGGTACGCCCCGAGACGCGAGAACAACACCAGGTAAGGACTGCGCGCCACCACGTGGATGGTGTCGATCTGCAGCAACTGCATGTCCGTTATGCAGCGGCGCAGCGCCAGCCGGGTCGCCGCCTTCGGAGCAGGTGCCAGCAGACCTTGGGCCGCCAATTGCAAGGTCCTGGCCTGCGCCAAGCTCAGCTCCGGCATCGGCGCAAGCACCGGCATTCAGGTCTGTGGCGAAAGTCGTCGCAGCAGCCCGGAGGTCGACCCGTCCAAACCGGACAGATCCCCGCTATCCAACCTGCCGGCAATGTCCTTGGCCAGCACCTTGCCCAGTTCCACGCCCCACTGGTCAAAGCTGTTGATACCCCACAAGGCGCCGCTGACGAACACGCGTTGCTCCTGCAGCGCGATCAAGGCACCCAGGCTGGCCGGGCTGAGTTCGTCCAGCAGCAGAAAGCTGCTCGGTCGGTTGCCCGGAAAATCATGATGCCCGTCACCGACTGACTTTCCGACCATCAGCGCCTGTGCCTGCGCAAGCACATTGGCCAGCAACATCGGATGGTGGCCCGGCAGGTCATGGCGCGGCTTGCGCACCGCGACAAACTCCACCGGCACCACATCGCTGCCCTGGTGCAGCATCTGGAAATAGGCGTGCTGGCCGTTAGTGCCGGGTTCGCCCCACAACACCGGCGACGTCGCGAATGGCAGGTTTTCGCCTTGCGCATCGACCCGCTTGCCATTGCTTTCCATCTCCAGTTGCTGCAGATATGCCGGCCAGCGCTTGAGTGCGCTGTGGTACGGCGCAATGCTGCGACTGCTGAAACCATGGAAATTGCGGTACCACAGGTCCAGCAACGCCAACCGTACCGGCAGGTTGCGCTCGAGTGGCGCCTCGCGGAAATGTTGATCCATGGCGTGGGCACCGTCCAGAAAGGCGCGAAACCCGTCCGCGCCGATGGCAATCGCGATCGGCAGGCCGATGGCCGACCACAGCGAGTACCGGCCACCCACCCAGTCACGGAATCCGAACGTCGTGGTGATGCCGAAGGTTTTGGCGGCCGCCACGTTGCTGGTCAAGGCGCAGAAGTGCCGCGCGATGTCGGTGCCGCCTGCAGCCTCGAACCAGCGCCGCGCCGAGGCCGCGTTGGTCATGGTCTCGATCGTCGTGAAAGTCTTGGAGGCAATCAGGAACAGCGTACGCGCCGGATCCAGCCCACGCAAGGTCGCGGCCAGTTCATGGCCGTCGATATTGGAGACGAAATGCAGGCGCTTGTCTGCCGCCTTGTAGCTGTCCAGTGCCAGCACTGCCATCTGCGGCCCCAGATCGGAGCCGCCGATGCCGATGTTGACGATATCGGTAATTCCGACATCGGCGCGTATGGCCTCGGCATAGGCCAGCATGGCATCGCGCGTGGCCAACACCTCCTGCAGATCCGGATCCTCCATCGCCGCGCCGTCACCCGCCGGCGCGCGCAACAGGAAATGCTTGACCGCCCTCTGCTCGGTGTTGTTGATGGCTTCGCCACTGAACATGGCGTCGCGGTGCTGCTCCAAGCCACATTGGCGCGCCAGCGCCACCAACTGTTTTTCGACGGCCGTGTCGATCAGATTCTTCGACAGATCGGCAAACACATGGGGGGCCTGCTGGCTGAAGGCCTCGAAACGGCCCGGATCGACAGCAAATGCCGCGCGCAGATCAAACGCCGATCCTGCACCGTCATACAGGTTATGCAGGGCGCGCCAGGCGGTTGTCCGGTCACAACGTTTTTGAGCCATCTCCGTTCTCTCCTTGTGATGGGGCTCAGGCCGCCTGCATCAGTTTTTCAAGTTTGACGGCATCGCCGCAAAACGCCCGTATACCTTCGGCCAGCTTTTCGGTTGCCATCGCATCATCATTGAGCGCCAGGCGAAAGCCGGCTTCGTCAAACTGCGTAGCCGGCAGGTCGAGCGCCTGCGCGGCCGCGGGATCGAGCTGGCGCGTCAATGCCGCCGTGGTGCCCGCCAACTCCGCCAGCAGGTCCGGGCTGATCGTCAGCAGGTCACAGCCGGCCAGGGCCTGGATCTGACCCAGGTTGCGAAAACTCGCGCCCATGATCTCGGTCTTGATGCCGAACTTCTTGTAGTGGTTGTAGATGTTGCGCACCGACTGCACCCCCGGGTCGTTGACGCCGGCCTTCGCGGCCTCATCCCAGGCAGCACCGGCCGACTTCTTGTACCAGTCGTAGATTCGACCCACAAATGGTGAAATCAGCTGCACCTTGGCCTGGCCGCAGGCGACAGCCTGGGAGAACGAGAACAGCAGCGTCAGATTGGTGTGGATACCCTGCTGCTCGAGCGCGGCGGCCGCCTGAATGCCCTCCCAGGTGGATGCGATCTTGATCAGCACCCGGTCCGAGCTGATGCCCTGGGCCTTGTACATGGCGATGATGCGTTCGGCCCGGGCCACCGTGGCAAGTCCATCAAAACTCAGACGCGCATCGACTTCGGTGGATACACGACCTGGAATCAGCGACAGGATCTCGCAGCCGAATCGCACCAGCAGGTGGTCCATGATCTCGTCGATCGGGCTGCCACGGTGTTGTGCGACGGTTGCCTGCAGCAGTTCCTGGTAGTCGGCCTTGCCGACCGCCTTGAGGATCAACGAAGGATTGGTGGTCGCGTCCTGCGGTTTGAACTGGGCCAATTGTTTGAAATCGCCGGTGTCCGCCACCACCGTGGTGAATTGCTTGAGGGCGTCGAGCTGGTGCATGAAGTCTCCTAAGACGGCGCTGAAATCAGGCCGGATGCAAATGAGGATTTGAATTATCAATGAAACAAAGTTACATTACCACCATTCCTTTTCATGTAACTTTAGAACATGTCCTTTGACTTAGTCTTGTTTGGTGGCACCGGCGATCTGGCCTGGCGCAAATTGATGCCCGCACTGTTTCAGGCCTTTCGCCATGGTAGCTTGCCCGAGAACGGCCGCATCATCGGCATCGGGCGCGATGATCTCAGTGACCAGCAATACCGGGATCTGATCCACGCCCGGTTCGAAAAGGTCGAACTCGACAAACGCCCCACCGAGGACGAATTCAGCCGATTCGCCGCATTGCTGTTTTTCGTGCGCATGGACTTGTCCGGCCCGCAGGACTACCCGCGACTGGCTCAGGTACTGCGAGAACGCGAGGCCGATACCGTCGTGATGTATGTCGCCACGGCTCCGTCGCTGTTCACCACGGTTTGCGAACAAATCGCGGCGGTCGGCCTGAACACGCCCAATACCCGCGTGGTGCTGGAGAAACCGCTTGGCCACGACCTGGCCTCGAACCGCAAGATCAACGAGACGGTGTGCGGCATCTTCCATGAACGGCAGGTGTTCCGCATCGATCACTACCTGGGCAAACCCGCGGTGCAGAACCTGTTCGCGCTGCGCTTTGGCAATGCCTTGTTCGAACCGCTGTGGCGTCGCGAACACATCGCCAATATCCAGATCACGATTGCCGAAGAACTGGGCGTGGAAAAGCGCGGCGCGTTCTACGACACGACGGGCGCCTTGCGCGACATGGTGCAGAACCATGCCTTGCAACTGCTATGCGCGATCGGCATGGAGCCACCGATCAACTCGCATGCCGATGCGATCCGGGACGAGAAACTCAAGGTGTTGCGTTCGCTCAAGCCATGGACACCCGCCAGCCTGGCCAGCGATGCGATACGCGGTCAATATGGTCCGGGCAAGATCGCTGGCAATTCCTTGCCGGGATATCGCAGCGAGGAAGGCGTCGACCCGCACAGCAATACCGAGACCTTTGTCGCGCTGCGCACCGAAATCTCCAACTGGCGCTGGGCCGGCGTGCCGTTCTACATCCGTACCGGCAAGCGCCTGGGTGGTCGCGACGCGCACATCGTCGTCAACTTCCGCCCCACGCCGCACGCGATCTTCGACTCGCATATCGGCATGGCCAACCGCCTGGTGATCAACCTGCAACCACGCGACGGACTGGAACTGCACCTGCTGGCCCAGGGTCGCGCCAACCGCGGCAAGGCGCAGACGCTGGCACCGGTGCAACTCGACCTGGATTTCGACACCCGCTTCGGCGCCCAACGGGTCGGCGCCTACGAACGGCTGCTGCTCGACGTGATCGACGGTCGGCTCAACCTGTTTGTACGCAGCGACGAGCAGGAAGAAGCCTGGCGCTGGGTCGAACCCATCATGGACGCCTGGAACGCCGACAGCCAGGGCCCGCGCCTGTACGCCAGCGGCACCTGGGGACCCAGCGCCTCCAGCGCCATGATTGCCCGTGACGGGTTTTGCTGGAGTGAGGAATCCTGAGACCTTGTGTGCCAGACCGAGCGACACGAAGTGCGCGAGCTCTGGCACCAACATTTTGTCGGATGTCCTGACCCCAAAAGGAACCCCCCATGCTTGAACGCATCACCGCCTCCCTGCCGTCGCTGGCGCCAGCCGAGCAGCGCGTAGCCCGACTGGTACTGGCCAATCCGCGTGCATTCGCCTCTTTGCCGGTATCCGAACTGGCCGATCGCGCCCACGTCAGCAAACCCACCGTGGTGCGGTTCTGCCGCAGCGTGGGTTACGACGGCCTCACCGATTTCAAGCGCAAGCTGGTGGGCAGCGTCAGCGAAGGGGTGCCGTTCATCCACCGCAGCGTCGACGTCGATGACAAGACCGGCGACATCATGGTCAAGGTGATCGACAACACGGTCGCGGCATTCCTCAAGTACCGCAATGACGCCAGCACGAACGCGGTGGAAAAGGCAGCACTGGCGTTGGTACAGGCCTATCGCGGCGGTCATCGGATCGAGTTCTATGGTGTGGGCAACTCCGGCGTGGTGGCACAGGACGCGCAGCACAAGTTCTTCCGGCTGGGTGTGCACACCATCGCTTACAGCGATGGGCATATGCAGGTCATGAGCGCCTCCATGCTCAAACCCGGAGACTGCGTCGTGGTGATTTCGAATTCGGGGCGCACCCGCGACCTGATGGATGCCTGCGACATCGCGCGGCGCAGTGGCGCCACCACCATCGTCATTACAGCAACCGGTTCACCACTGGCGGGCGCCGGCCATATCCACCTTTCAGCCGACCATCCGGAAGGTTTCGACAATTACAGCCCGATGGTCTCGCGTCTGCTTCACCTGCTGATCATCGACATCCTGGCCACCTGCGTGGCACTGGGAATTGGCGGCGAAACGGTGCAGCCGCGCCTGCGCGAGATGAAAAACAATCTACGCAGCAAACGCTACACCTGAGTCCTGCACCGGGCCGTTCCCAAGCACGCTCGCAGCGCAGCCCAAAGAGCAAAGGTGTTCCGATGCGCAGTCAGCGCGACAGTAGCGCCGCTGTCAGGCGTCGACCGTCAGCGGCATGGCCTGCTCGGCCAGGCTGGCATGCAAGGCGGCGCCGAGCGGCAGGATGTCGTCATTGAAGTCGTAGCGGCTGTTGTGCAGTGAGCAGCTGCCCATGCCGTTCTCGGCCCCCTGGCCGACGCGCAGGTAAGCGCCGGGGCGCACCTGCAGCATGAACGAAAAATCCTCGGCGCCCATGCTGGGTTCGACGTCGCGCAATACATGCTCCTGGCCCACCAGAGACGCGGCGACCTGGCCGGCAAACTCCGCCTCCGGCGCCGTGTTGACGGTCGCCGGATATAGGCGTTCGTAGTGCACGACAGCCGTGGCGCCAAAACCCATGGCTACGGCGCTGCACAGTTCGGTCAAGCGCCGCTCGACCAGGTCTTGCGCCGCAGGGGTGAAGGTCCGCACCGTGCCCACCAGTGTTGCACTGTCGGGAATCACGCTGAAACCGCCCAGGTCGCCGGCATGCATGGCGCAAAGGCTGATCACCGCGCTGTCGATAGCGCGCACATTGCGCGTGACGATGCTTTGTACCGCCGTGATGATGTGAGCCGCCACCAGCACCGGGTCCACTGCGGCATACGCATGGGCGCCATGGCCGCCGCGGCCGGTGATCTCGATCCGGATCCTGTCAGCCGCCGCCATCACCGGGCCGGCGTTGACACCGATCGTGCCAGGACGCATCAACGGCGCGTTGTGCATCGCATACACCGCATCGACCGGGAAACGCGCGAACAGACCATCCTCGATCATGACGCGTGCACCGGCATAACCTTCCTCGCCGGGCTGGAAGATCAGAACGGCCGTGCCGTCAAATTGGCGGGTCTCGGCCAGGTAGCGCGCCGCACCGATCAGCATGGCGGTGTGACCATCATGGCCGCAGCCATGCATCAAGCCGTTTGTTGCGGATTTCCATGCAAAGTCGTTGTGCTCGGTGATCGGCAAGGCATCCATGTCGGCGCGCAAACCGATCATCCGGGCGCTTCCGGTGTTGCGACCGCGCACCACGCCGACCACGCCGGTCCTGCCGATAGCGGTATGGATCTCGTCTACACCACACAGCTTGAGCGACTCCGCCACCCGCGCTGCGGTGTAGCGTTCCTCGAAACCCAGTTCCGGATGGGCGTGCAGGTCGCGCCGCAAAGCGGTGAGTTCGGGGTGGAACTGGGTGATGTGGGCGAAGGCGCGCCCACTTGCCCGCAAGCGCGGCTCCGGTGTCATGATCATGGTCATCGTGGAATCTCCTTGGATGGGCCGGGCACAGACCCATCCCACAGCCTAAAACAACAACGGCATTGCACCACCGCGCGATGCCGCGCGGGCCACCGCAGCATGCGATGGTGCCCGGCGGTCGTCAATCCGTCTGTGCGCTCAAGCGCTTGCCTTGGGTCATCAGCACATGGCGCACCGGTCCGTACCACGCCTGGGCCTGCGACTGGGTGTTGTCGGTATCGGTCATGATGCCGATCGCCAACAAGGCGCCCGGCGCCTCGCCAAATGCCTTGACGAAATCTGCACGCACATCACGCTCATAGTCTAGCCACTGGCGCAAGCGGCCCGGCCCCGACTCCATCACCAGTTTGCGGACACGGCTGGTGCGGGGGTTGACTACCACCGTACCGGCCGCCTTGTGATTGCTCCACACATACATCAGCGTCGCAAACGGCAAGGGCTCCCCAGTCAGCAATTCCGATAACTCCGACAACGCGCTGTCCTTGGCCGAGAAGCCTGCACGGTCGCCGTCGAAGGCCAGCACCACGCGCACCGGGGAATCATCGCCATCGCGCTGGGACAGATCGGCTGCATCAATCAGCGCCGGCACCATCCAGGAAAACCGCAGCTGCCCCAGCTGGTGCGGCTCCACGCGCACCGTCTGACGCAACATGCTGGCGGACGAAGCCGCTTGCACCTGCAAGGTGTGCCGCCCATCCCTGCGCTCGTATTTGTAGCGACTGGCACGTTTGCCGGGATACGTCTGGTGGACCCACATGACACGACTATCGGCCGGTACCGCCGTGGTCGCCCAGTCGGTATGTGAAAGCTCGGATTCGGCGGGTTCGATACCGGATATGGCGCAACCCGTGAGCGAAAGCGCCAGACTACAGCTCCCCGCCGTCGCCCACCACCGCCAGCGTCCTGCATCGCATTCACGCATCGCATGTTTCCCGTCGAACAGTCACCACAAATAGGATCGAAAAAAACCCGCCATGTCGCCACGGCGGGTTCTTCTACTAATTCAAGTCAACCGGCACATGGCCGGCGGCTGATCAGAAATTATGCACGAGTCCCAGGCCAAAATTGCGGTTCTTGGTGGCTGCAGCTGCGCCAACCGGATCAATTTCGCCGTTCAGGTAAGCCGCATAGACATATGTCTGCTTGCTCAGGGGGTATTGGGCCATCAGCGCGTAGGCGCTGGCGGTCGATACCTTGGTCCCGGCGAGCTTGTTGTTCTCGCGTGCGTACGATACCCACAGCGACGGTGCGCCCAGCGGAATCTGCGCGCCGATCTGGTAGCCATCGTCCTTGGAGTTGGTCGACTTGGTATTGGATCCTTCGATCTGGCCGAACAACTTGGCAACGCCGAGGTTGTAAGTGGCACCCAGTTCCCAGGCTGTGGTCGCCGGTGTAGCACCCGTGACCTTGATCGACTCATATGCGCCACCAACGCTGACAGGGCCGTTGGCATATGAGGCTTCCAGGCCAAGCATGCGGCCGGCGCTCACGCCCGCCGCCTTGTTTTCGCCTGGCGCCCACAGTGCACCGGCCTTGAAGCCACCATACGACGGCGTGGTGTAGTAGACGGAATTGTTCTGGCGGCTGCTATCAGCATATCCGCCCTTGTTGAACGCGTAGTTGGCAGCACTGTAGCTTGACAATGCAAATGCATCGTGGGCAGTCCACATGTTGTCGATCACCGTGTACTGACGACCCACTTGCAAGGCACCGAATCCACCCGAAAGACCAACCCAGGCCTGGCGACCGAACAACGAGCCGCCTTGGGCTGAACTGCCAGTGTCGACGCTGAAACCACTTTCCAACACGAAGTTGGCTTTCAGGCCACCGCCGAGGTCTTCCGAACCCTTCATGCCCCAGCGGTTGCCGGTATGCGAACCGGCCAGGACTTGCGCGCCGGCGTCCACGGTGGTGGCGCCACCGACGGTGGTCTTCTGGCTGCCAATGGCAGCATCGATACGCCCATAAAGCGTCACGGAGGATTGCGCAAATGTGGTGCCGAACGTGGCCAGGGCCGCAATTGCAACGAGTGTTTTCTTCATTTCCAGTTTCTCAAAGTTGATTGAATGTGTGCCGCGACACGACGCGCATGTAAGCGAGTGCGCATGAGACCAAAAATTCTACCAACGCCCGGGTTAACCCTAGTTGATTCAAGGTCGCTGAATTGACGCCCCCAACCTTAAAAGCAAAGCGGACAGACGAAAAAAACCCGCTGTTTGCACAGCGGGTTTTGAGCTTCAGACTCTTACTGGCTTACGCCAGCGCGAGATCAGAAGTTGTGAACCAGGCCCAGGCCGAAGTTACGCTGCTTGGTGGTACCACCAACAACTGGATCGATTTCACCGTTCAGGTAAGCAGCGTACACATAGGTGCGCTTGCTCAGTGGGTACTGAACCATCAGGCTCAGACCCGTGGTTTCCTGGGTCTTGGCGCCATTCACCTTGGTGTCTTCAGATGCGTAGGAAACCATCAGGGACGGAGCGCCCAATGGAATCACAGCACCGAGCTGGAAGCCGTCGTCTTTGCTGTTTGCAGGCTTGTTGTTCGTTTCCTGATACTGCGCGTACAACTTGGCAGCGCCGAGGTCGTAAGAGGCACCAATCAGGCCGTTCGTGGTAGCACTGATACCACCGGTAGCCTTGTTCGACTGCCAGACTGCGCCGACGCCGACTGGGCCGTTAGCGTAGGCTGCCATCAGGCCGTAGTTGTTACCAGCGCTGGTGGTGGTGGTCTTGTTCTCACCAGGAGCCCACATGCCGCTGACGGAGAAGCCACCCAGGTTAGGGCTGGTGTAGATCACGGAGTTGTTCTGACGACCGATGATGTCACCGCCGGCGCCTTTGTTGAACACGTAGTTCATGGCGCCATAACCGGAGTAACCAAACGCGTCGTAGTTGCCGTAAGCAACGTCGAGCAGGTCATACTGACGGCCAACGGTCAGGGAGCCGAAGCCACCAGCCAGACCAACATATGCCTGACGACCGAACAACAGGCCGCCTTGACCGGAAGCGCCGGTGTCAACGCTGAAGCCGCTTTCCAGTTGGAAAATAGCTTTCAGGCCGCCGCCGAGGTCTTCAGAACCTTTCATGCCCCAACGGTTACCGGTGTGCGAACCAGCCAGAATTTGAGCGCCGACATCAGCGGTGGTAGCGCCGCCGACTTCGGTTTTCTGGGAGCCAATGGCTGCGTCGATACGACCGTACAGGGTCACCGACGATTGAGCAGCAGCAGCACCAACCAGGGTCAGAGCGGCAATCGCTACGAGGGTCTTTTTCATTTCAAATTTCTCCAAGGTTAAACATAGGGCTCCGGTTCAGAGGTACTCGGAACCCCGGGCCAACCTCCTATTCAAGGAAGTTGTACGTATTGCACCAGACGACCGCCGGTTTGGCAAAAGTTTTGACGCGAAAGACCCTCTATTCCCGTGTTTTCGTTGCAGACGAACAACAGTCAACCGGACGCGCCAGCATTCGGTCTGTTCCGGGTCAAATTGACCGGGCAATCGGGCCGGGAAATTCGGGTTCGGATCGTGCGGGACGCCCCCGGAGCTGCCCCATAAGCGACCCATTTGGCGCTGCAAGGCATAGCAAAAAAGGGACCGGAGCCCGGTAGAGCGCAAAATGCCCCATTCATTGCGCAAGCGCATGGTGCCCGACACCTCCTGGCGCTGGCACAGGCCACGCGTGACCACCCGCCCCCAATTTCTGGATGAAACTGCCATGATTTCCCGCACCGCCTCTCCGGTTGACCAGTTGCTTTCCGCCGCCGACAGTGCGCTGCGGACACTTTTCGCGACCCCACGCGCTTCCCGCGCCTGTCCGACGCTGGCCAACGACCCCACGGAACTGAACAATGACGAAAAGAACCAGGCAGGTGCGCTGATGCGCGTCAACCACGTCGGCGAGGTGTGCGCGCAGGCCCTGTACACGGCGCAGGCGCTGGCCAGCCGCAATGACGCGCTGCGCGCCCATTTCCGCCACGCCAGCGACGAGGAAACCGACCATCTGGCCTGGACGCGTCAACGCCTGGATGAACTCGGTAGCCGGCCTTCGCTGCTCAACCCGCTGTGGTACGCCGGTGCCTTCGGACTTGGACTGCTGGCTGGCCGGCTGGGCGACAAGGTCAGTCTGGGGTTTGTGGTCGAGACTGAAAAACAGGTCGAGGCGCACCTGCAAAGCCATATGCAGCGCCTGCCGGCTGCGGATCATGCGTCACGGGCAATCGTGGCGCAGATGAAAGACGATGAGGCGCGCCATGCCCGCGACGCGCAGGCCGCCGGCGCAGCGCCGATGCCGGCGCCGGTGCGAGCCTTGATGCGCGGCGCTGCCAAGGTGATGACAACGGTGGCACACCGGATCTGACACGCGGATATTGCCGGATTCGGCGGCCTGACGGGCCATCGCCAGCTACCGCCAACGGCCGTTCAGGCCTCCGTCAGGTCGAAACTGGTCGTGATGGCGGCCGTCTTGCCCAGCATGATGCTGGCGGAACAGTACTTGTCGTGGCTCATGGCAATAGCACGTTCGACGGCTGTCGGCGGGATGCCCTTGCCACACACATCGAAGTGCATGTGGATGGCCGTGAACACCTTGGGGTCGGTTTCGGCACGATCGGCCGTCAGCTTGCAGGAGCAACGGTGCACATCGTGGCGACCTCGCTTGAGGATCAGCACCACGTCGTAAGCGGTACACCCGCCGGCGCCGGCCAGGAATGTCTCCATCGGACGCGGCGCCAGGTTCTGCCCTCCGTTTTCCGGTTTGGCGGCGTCAGGCGCGCCATCCATCACCAGCGTATGTCCGCTGCCGGTTTCGGCCAGAAAACCCATTCCCGAGCGCGTGCCGGTGTTCCCGGTCCAACTGACGGTGCATTCCATGGTGTGACGATCTCCAATTTGTCCGAATGCCCCCGATTCTGCCAGCGCCGCCAGCGGCGCGCCCGCCCCTTGTCGGCGACGCTTCACACCCGCTTAAGGTCGGCCCGCTTATCATCGACGGCCCGTTGCACGTACCCCATGACTTCCCCACACCTGACCCCATCCGACTACCTGAAGAAGATCCTGACCGCCCGTGTCTACGATGTGGCGAAGGAAACTGCGCTCGAGCCGGCGCGCAACCTGAGCCAACGCCTGCACAACAAGATCCTGCTCAAGCGCGAGGACCAGCAGCCGGTGCGCAGCTTCAAATTGCGCGGCGCGTACAACAAGATGGCCCAGCTCACGCCCGAACAGTTGGCCAAGGGTGTGATCTGCGCGTCGGCCGGCAACCACGCGCAAGGTGTTGCGCTCAGCGCACACAAACTGGGCTCCCGCGCCGTGATCGTAATGCCCACGACCACACCCCAGGTCAAGGTAGACGCGGTGCGCACGTTGGGCGGCGAAACCGTGCTGGTCGGCGAGAGTTATTCCGACGCCTACGACCATGCGGTCAAGTTGCAGCAGGAACAAGGCCTGACCTTCGTGCATCCGTTCGATGACCCGGACGTGATCGCCGGCCAGGGCACGGTAGCCATGGAGATCCTGCGCCAGCACCAGGGTGAACTGCATGCGGTGTTCGTGGCCATTGGCGGGGGCGGACTGATCTCCGGCGTGGCCAACTACATCAAGGCGGTGCGCCCCGAGATCAAGGTCATTGGCGTGCAGATGAACGACTCGAACGCAATGATGCAGTCGGTCGCGGCCAAGCAACGCCAAGCCCTGCCCGACGTGGGACTGTTCTCGGACGGCACCGCCGTCAAACTGGTGGGCGAAGAGACCTTCCGCATCGCCAGCGAACTGGTCGATGAATTCATGACCGTCGACACCGACGCCGTCTGCGCCGCGATCAAGGATGTGTTTGTCGACACGCGCAGCATCGTCGAGCCTGCGGGCGCGCTGGCCGTGGCCGCGATCAAGCAATATGTGGCCGAACACAAGACCCGCGGCGAGACCTACGCCGCAATCCTGTGTGGCGCCAACATGAATTTCGACCGCCTGCGCTTTGTCGCCGAACGCGCCGAAGTCGGCGAGGAACGCGAAGCGCTGTTCGCCGTGACGATCCCCGAGGAGCGCGGCAGCTTCAAGCGCTTTTGCGAACTGATCGGCGACCTGCCGGGCGGCCCGCGCAACGTGACCGAATTCAGCTATCGCATCAGCGATGCCGACAAGGCCCATGTATTCGTCGGCGTGACGACCCACGGCAAGGGCGAGAGCGCCCGCATCGCCGCCAACTTCATCAAGCACGGATTCGAGGCGCTGGACCTGACCCACGACGACCTGGCGCAGGAACATATCCGCCACATGGTGGGCGGGCATTCGACGCTGGCCCGTGATGAGCGCTTGTTGCGTTTCATCTTTCCAGAGCGTCCGGGCGCGCTGCTCAAGTTCCTGAGCATGATGCGACCGGGCTGGAATATCAGCCTGTTCCACTACCGAAACCAGGGCGCCGACTACGGAAAGATCCTGGTCGGACTGCAGGTTCCGCAGGCCGATGAGAAAGTCTTCAGCGAATTCCTTGCCGCACTGGGTTATCCCTACGTCGAGGAAACGCTGAACCCCGCGTACCGGATGTTTCTGCAACAAAAATAAGCCATGGCCGCATCCCTCGAAGGCAAGCTGGTCGTCGCGATTTCCTCGCGGGCCCTGTTCGATTTTGAGGAAGAAAACCAGGTGTTCGAGCAGGGCAGCGGCCAGCACCGCGACCGCGCCTACATGCAGCTTCAATTGCAGCGTCTCGAAGAACCCGCCAAACCCGGCGTCGCGTTCTCACTCGTGCGCAAGTTGCTGGCCTTCAATCAAACACCCGATCCAGGGGCGGGCGCGGCTTCGCAGCCGGTGGAAGTGGTGATCCTGTCGCGCAACGACCCGGTGTCCGGCATGCGGGTATTTCGCTCGGCCCAGCACTACGGGCTGTCGATCCAGCGCGGCAGTTTCACGCGCGGCGAGCCGCCCTGGCGTTATCTCAAACCGTTGCATGCAAACCTGTTCCTGTCGGCCCATCTGAGCGACGTGCGCGCCGCGCTGGAGGCCGGCGTACCGGCGGCGCAGGTCTACCCGCAGTCGGCGCACGCCAGCGAAGCCCATCCGACCGAAGTGCGTATCGCTTTCGACGGCGATGCGGTGCTGTTCAGCGACGAAGCCGAGCGGGTCTACCAGGCCCAGGGCCTGCAGGCCTTCCAGCAGCATGAAACCGAGCGCAAGACCCAGCCCCTGCTTGCCGGACCGTTCAAGCCCCTGCTCGCCGCCTTGCACCGCCTGCAGCAGGCCGGCACACCGACCATGCGCATCCGCACCGCACTGGTCACGGCGCGCAGCGCACCGGCCCATGAGCGGGCCATCCGTACGCTGATGAACTGGAACATCGAGATCGACGAGGCCATGTTCCTCGGCGGTCTGGCCAAGGGCGAGTTCCTGCGCGAATTCGAGCCCGATTTCTTTTTCGATGACCAGACCGGCCACATCGAATCGGCGGCGCGCCATGTGCCGTCGGGCCACGTGGCCAGCGGCATTTCCAACCCTCCCACCTGAACCTTTGCGGCGCCTTGCCGGCGTGCGGTTCACCTACCGAGTTTCACCATGGGTTTTTCCGACAAGATCGCCAGTTTCCGGGCCTTCGTTGCACGTGTGGTGCGCCTGTCCGCGCCCTACTTCAAGTCCGAAAAGAAATGGCAGGCACGCGGCATGTTTCTCGCCATCGTGGCGCTGAACCTGGGCTCGGTCTATATGGCGGTACTTTTCAACGACTGGTACGGCCTGTTCTATGACGCCTTGCAGAACAAGGACCAAGCGGTGTTCTGGACACAGATCGGCCGATTTGGCTACCTCGCCTTCTTCGCCATCATCATTGCAGTCTACCGGTTTTACCTGACCCAGTTGCTGGAGATGAACTGGCGCCAGTGGATGACCGGCTACTACCTGCGCCGGTGGCTCGGCGGCAACGCGTTCTACCAGATGGAGCTTGCGCGGTTCGCCAAGCAGGCGGGCGCACCGCCGGACAACCCCGACCAGCGTATCTCTGAAGACGTCAACCAGTTCACCAGCCAGACCCTGGGCCTGACCATGGGCGTGCTCAATGCCACCGTGACCCTGGTCAGTTTTGTCGGCATCCTGTGGACGCTGTCAGGGGCGTTCGACATCACGCTGGGCGGGCGCACCTTCAACATTCCCGGCTTCATGGTGTGGATGGCGATCCTGTACTGTCTGGTCGGCAGCGTGCTGACGCACTACATCGGACGCCGACAGATCCGGCTCAATTTCGAGCAGCAGCGACGCGAGGCGGACTTTCGCCACCACATGGTGCGGGTGCGCGAATACAGCGAGGCGATTGCGCTGGACCGTGGCCAGACCGTTGAAAAGCAGCATCTGGGCACCCGCTTCGCTTCGGTGCTCGAAAACTACCTGGCGCTGATCAAGGCGCAGAAGAGCCTGATCTGGTTCACCACATTTTTCGGTCAGGCCGCCGTGATTTTTCCGATGATCATCGCAGCGCCACGGTATTTCAGCGGAGCGATCCAGCTTGGCGACCTGATGAAGATCAATTCGGCGTTTGGCCGCGTACAGGATTCGCTGAGCTGGTTTGTCGACAATTACAGCGGTTTGGCAGCATGGCGCGCCACCACCGACCGATTGACCAGTTTTGACGATGCCATCTCCATGGCGGAAGTCGGCAATCCGCGCCTGCGGCAGGCCGATGGCAGCGGACTCGATACCCGCGACCTGAATGTGGCGCTGCCGACCGGCGCGGTTCTGCTGGCATCGACCCAGCTGAACGTCAAGGAAGGCGACCATATCCTGCTGCAAGGCCCGTCCGGCAGTGGCAAATCCACCTTGTTCCGCACGCTGGCCGGCATCTGGCCGTTCGCCGACGGGCAGGTGATACGCGACGCCGACACCATGTTCATTCCGCAGCACCCCTACTTCCCCAACGGCACCCTACGCGAAGCGCTCGCTTATCCGGAAAGCGCGACCCGGTATTCCACCGAAGACATGGGGCGCGTGCTGGCCGAAGCCTTGTTGCCGGACCTGATCGACGAACTCGACCGGGTCGACGCCTGGAGCCAGAAGCTGTCGGGTGGCGAGCAGCAGCGACTGGCGATCGCCCGGGTCCTGCTCAAGCAACCCCGCTGGGTGTTTGCCGACGAAGCCACCAGTGCGCTGGACGCCCAAGCAGAAGAGACGGTCTACCGAAAACTGCTGGCCATGGTCGAGAAAACCGGTGGCGGCATTGTGTCGATCGCGCACCGCGCCTCGGTGGCCGCCTTTCACAACCGGCGCTGGACGCTGCAGGCCACGCCAGCCGGCGCTGCTGCGCGTTACACGCTGGAAGCCGGGGTGATGGCGCCGGCGGCCGACACTGGCGGCTGAGCGGCCATGTAGGCGGCGTGGCCCCGTGCGCGTAACTCGCACGCAGGGCATTTGGCGCACCCGTAGCCCCAGTCGTGGCGTTGGCTGCGATCGCCGAGATAACAGGTATGGGTGTGTTCGCGCACCAGTTCGAGCAACGCCATACCTCCCAGATCGTGTGCCAGCTTCCAGGTTGCCGCCTTGTCGATCCACATCAGCGGCGTCTCGATGCGAAAACGCCGCTCCATGCCCAGGTTGAGCGCCAATTGCATCGCTTTCATGGTGTCGTCACGGCAATCCGGATAGCCGGAATAGTCGGTCTCGCAGACCCCGGTGACCAGCACTTTCAGGTCGCGCCGGTAGGCCAGCGCCGCCGCCAGGGTCAGGAACATCAGGTTGCGGCCCGGCACAAAAGTGTTCGGCAATCCGCTGGATTCCATTTGAATAGCGGTGTCTTCGGTAAGTGCCGACTTACTTACCTGTCCCAGAACCGCCAGATCCAGCATGTGGTCCTGGCCCAGGCGCTTGGCCCAATTCGGGAAACGTTCGCGCAACGCAGTCAGCACATGCTGTCGTGCATCGAGTTCGACCCGGTGGCGCTGGCCATAGTCGAAACCGACTGTTTCGACCCGTTCGTATTGATCAAGTGCCAGCGCCAGACAGGTGGTGGAATCCTGACCGCCGGAGAAAAGAACCAGAGCGTTTTGCTGCATCACCCGATGTTAGGAGACTATCGGGCCTGGGAGTCGCTGGCCACCCAATGCAGTTGCCTGCACCGGTCGAGCCGGTCCCGCCGGCAGGCAAACCGTCAGATGTTCTCGGCCTTCTTGATCTTGCTCGCCGTGTAGGTGAGGTTTTCCTTGGCGATTTCGCCAGCCGCCGCATTCGGATTGGTCGGATTGGTCAATATGTTGTGCTTTTGCACCTGCGACACCTCGACCGCCATCGCGCTGGCCTGCCACATCGACTTGATGAAATCGAGCAACAGCTGGTGCATCGGTATCGGCGGCGGGTCCTCGACCTTCTCCGGCTCGGGACGCTGAATCGTCCAGTCTCGCGCATCGGCCGCCGGTTCGATTCCCCTGCGAATCGGATCGGGAACACTTTGGTATACCGTACCCTGGCTCGAGCTCAGAGACGCGCCCTCGCCGATCTTGTTGACAACGCCCGGCGGGTTGGGGGTATCGGGTGAATTGACCGTCACCGGTGGATTGACAGGCGCTACCGGAATCACCTTCTGCCCATTCGACGACGTCAGGTCGACGCCCGCGGGGCGCAAACCTGGTTGTCGATCGACGGATGGGAGTTGCATGATGGGGCTGTGTTTTGGTTAGCGCGGTGGATTTTTTGCGGCTCGTTGACTTCTTAACGGCAGAACTGAACCGGAATTTAGGCCTATTTCCGAGGATTGAGCAAATTTTTCGTGAAATTGTGCCGACACGGACCGGGTAACTGATCAACGCGGCCGGACGACCGGCACCATACCGGTTTGACGCCTGCTCCGCCAGTCCATACACTGGTGTATTGAAAACTGGAAACAACGATGACCGACTTGGTGGTGCGACGCCTGCTGATCGACCTGCAAACGCCCTTTCCTGCCCGCTGGAACGGCGGCGATGCGTTCCGGTCTGCCTTTTTCAATGCCTTGTCGCTGAGTTTTCCGGCTGGTGAACAGTTCTTCATCGACGCGGTACGCGACGGACTGAAGGCCTTGCCCGAGCAAAAGCGCGCGTCCTTGGCAGTCGAGGTTCAGGGTTTTATCGGCCAGGAAGCTACCCACCGGCGTATTCACGCGTTATTCAATGGCAATCTGGAGCGGCTCGGCTATGACAACGAGATCGAGCGGCGGGCCAACGCGCGGCGGCTCGCGCACGAAGGTGATGACCTGCGCAACAAGGTCGCGGCCACGGCGGCCACCGAACATTTCACCGCCATGCTGGCCGACTGGATGATGCGCCATCCGGAAGCACTTGAGGGCGCCGAACCACGCCTGCGCACCTTGTGGTTATGGCATAGCGCCGAAGAGTCGGAGCACCGCAACACCGCATTTGACATGTACCAGGCACTGGGTGGCAGCCACAATTGGCGTATCCGGGTCTTCAAATACATCACCACGACCTTTCTGGTCGACATATCGCGACAAACAGTGCGCAATCTATGGCACGACGGCAGCCTGTTCCATTGGCGCACCTGGCGCAGCGCCGCGCACATGTTGTTCGGCACCGACGGTCTGATCAGGGGCAACTACCGTCTGTGGAAGGACTATTTCGCGCCGGACTTTCATCCGAGCCAACAGCCGGCAACTTTGTCCGAGCGCTGGCTGCGCGAGAATTCCGACCAGTTCGTCGAACTCGGTCACAGTCGCTGAGCAGGTGAACGAACCGCCAACGTAGCCGACCCGTGCCGGCCAGGTCCGGGCACCCCACCCACCCTTCCGACGCAGGCCTTGCGTACAGCAGGCAGGCAAAACGGCCAAGCCGACCCGCCAAGGACGACTTCATGAAGATGCGCAGAAAACTGAGCCTTGTTGTCCTGGTGCTGCTCATGCTGGCCGCGCTGGTCTATGCCAATCGCTTGTGGGTGCTGCAGTATTCGCTGGGTTGGCTCACCGACATCCGGCACCCGCGTGACGCCAACCATCCGGTGCCATGGATGTCCGGGCCGGCCACGGCCGAGCAGTCGCCGGCGCAGCGCCCGCCCAACATCATTGTCATCCTGGCCGACGATCTGGGCTACAACGATGTCAGCACCCATGGCGGCGGCTACACCGCATTCGGCGCGGGTACGCCCCATATCGACTCCATCGCCCGTGACGGTGTCGTCTTCGAGCGCGGTTACGCCGGCGCCGCGATCTGCACCGTGTCGCGTGCGGCCTTGATGAGTGGCCGTTATCCCTGGCGTTTCGGTCTCGAATACACGCCCACGCCCGGCGCCATGTCGCGCATCGCCAAGCAGCTGTTTTCCGACCCCAACCGGCTGCGCCAGATCGAGGTCGACGCCAACAAGGCCGCGCAATCGAAGTCATTCAACGAACTTGGCATGCCCGGCTCCGAGATCACCGTCGCCGAACTGCTGCAGGCGCGGGGTTACCACACCGTGCATATCGGCAAATGGCATCTGGGCGGCACGCCGGAGTTGCCCGAGATGCGTCCTAACGCCCAGGGCTTCACCGAGAGCCTGTACATGGAAAGCGGCTTGTACCTGCCGCAGGATTCGCCCGATGTCGTCAACTCCAAACAGCAATTCGACCCGCTCGATACCTTCTTCTGGCCCAACATGCGATTTGGCGTCAGTTACAACAACGGCAAATGGTTCGAGCCCGCCAAATACCTGACCGACTATTTCACTGACGAAGCCATCACCACGATCCGCAACAACCGCAATCGACCTTTCTTTCTCTACCTGGCGCATTGGGGGGTTCACACGCCGCTGCAGGCGAGCAAGGCCGATTACGACGCGTTGTCCGCCATACCCGACTACCGGCGCCGTGTCTATGCCGCGATGGTGCGTTCGGTCGACCGCAGCGTGGGTCGCATCCTGCAGACGCTGCGCGAAGAGGGCCTGGACGACAACACCATCGTGGTCTTTACCAGCGACAACGGCGCGCCGGGTTATATCGGGCTGCCCGAGGTCAACCAGCCGTTTCGCGGCTGGAAGCTGACCCAGTTCGAGGGCGGCCTGCGCGTGCCCTACATGGCCAAATGGCCGGGCCACATTGCCCCCGGCAGCCGCCATCCGGCGCCGATGTCCAACATCGACATCCTGCCCACGCTGGTCGCGGCGGCCGGCGCCAAGCTGCCTGCCGACCGTGTCATCGACGGCGTCAACCTGCTGCCCTACCTCAAGGCGGGCGGCGCGCGCCCACCCGACCGGCCACTGTTTTGGCGCGATGGCCCGTACCGCGCAGTGCAGTACCAGGACTGGAAACTGATCGTGTCCGGGAAACCCCGCAAGGACTGGTTGTTCCATCTCGCGGTCGACCCGACCGAGAAGCAGAACCTGGCGACGCAGCAACCGCAAAAGGTCGCTCAGCTCAAGGCCCTGCTGCAGGCGCATCACGCACAGATGCCCGAACCCTTGTGGCCATCGTTCCTGAAGTTGCCGGTGAGCATCGACAAGACGCTGGACCAGAAGGAAAGTGCAGACGACGAATACACCTATTGGTACAACTGATTCCGTGACGTCCCGTCTATCGCTCTCGCCCCCAAGCCTGCTTGCATGGCTGCTTTTGCTGATCACCATTGGCGTAGCTGCCGGGTGGGGCTGGGCACGCAGCACCGCAAAAGCGGTCGGCAACCACAGCGCTCGAACGCTGACCTGTCCGACGGTCGCGGAACCTGCCGACAGCCCGCATCCCGGCATGGTCTGGGTGCCCGGCGGCACACTGGCTTTCGGCGACACCGTGTACCCGGAAGAGCAACCGCAACGCACACTGCCGGTTGCCGGATTCTGGATGGACCGCACCGAGGTGCGCAACGACGCGTTCGCGGCTTTCGTTGCAGCCACAGCTTATGTCACCGTGGCCGAACGCCCGGTCGACCCCGCACGGCATCCTGACCTGCCCCCCGAGATGCGCCTGCCCGGCGCCGTCGTGTTCACCATGCCCAACTCCGCCGACGGATCCGGCCAACTGACCTCATGGTGGCGCTACATACCCGGCGCAAACTGGCGCCATCCCGGCGGACCGGGTACCCACATCGAGGGTCGCGGTGCATTCCCGGTGGTGGCGGTGACGTACGAAGATGCGCAGGCGTATGCACGCTGGCGCGGGCACGTGCTGCCGACCGAGGCCCAATGGGAGTGGGCGGCCCGCGCCGGCCAGCCAGTGGCGCCAGCACATGCGCAACCCACAGCAGCCAACACCTGGCAAGGCCTGTTCCCGGTGGCCAATTCGGCCGAGGACGGTTTCATCGGCGTCGCACCCTCGGGTTGTTATCCAGCCAACGTCTATGGCCTGTTCGACATGATCGGCAACGTCTGGGAGATCACCGCCGACCGCTGGACACCCGATCACCGCGAACTCGCGTCCGACGGCTTCGATGCGTCGCGTATGCCGAAACGCGAAGGCGCCAGCGAACAACGCGTCATCAAGGGCGGATCCTTCCTGTGTGCGCCCAACTACTGCATGCGCTACCGGGCCGGCGCGCGCCAGCCTCAGGATGAAGATCTGGGCGCCAGCCATTTGGGTTTTCGCACGATCCGCGCGGGGCCCGGCCCCTGAGTCGGTGCGACGCGTAGACTGCTCGCAGTCACATTGGCACACGCCCATAGCGGAGACCTTGATTCATGCACGCACTCAGCCCCACGGATTCCGCCTTCCTCTGGATGGAAACACGCAACCAGCCCATGCATGTGGCCGGACTGAACCTGTACACGCCACCCAAAGGCGCCAGCGCCGACTTCGTGTCCAAATTGCTGGCGCGTTGGGGCCAGCAGTTGCAAGCGCAGGCTCCGTTCAATCTTCGCCCGGTTCTTCATCTGGGCCTGTGGCACTGGGAAGAGGACAAGGAGTTCGAACTCGACTACCACCTGCGCCACCTGGCGCTGCCCCATCCGGGCCGCATCCGCGAACTGCTGGTGATGGTGTCGCGTCTGCATGGCAACCTGATGGACCGCAACCGGCCACTCTGGGAGGCCTATGTCATCGAAGGCCTGCCCGACGGACGCTTCGCCACCTATATCAAGATCCACCATGCACTGGTGGACGGTGTCACCGGCGCACGCATGATGGCCAGCGCCTTGTCGCCCACGGCCCGTGGCCAGAAGCCACCGTTGTGGGCGCAGACCTTTGACGCACATCCGACCAGTCGGCGCGTTGCCAAACGATCACCCGGCCTGTTGCAGCAAATCGGAGACGTTGCCCGGGCCGGGCGCGACATCCTGCCCGGTGTCGGCGCCGGCCTGATGGACATGTTGCGCGTCGGGGCGGGTGTATCGGATGCCAAAGGCGCCATGCCGTTCCAGGCACCGCCGTCGCCGTTCAACGTCGAAATTTCAG
>JBBQJP010000007.1:0-111908 GCA_038326025.1 Burkholderiales bacterium | reverse complement strand
CAGGGCGTTGCACGCGCCAACAAGACGCTGAAGAATGTCAAGGGCGCCTGGGTGAAGGACCAGGAAGTCACCGTCGACAACGGCAAGGTCACCGGATACAAGGTGATTCTGAAGGTGACCTTCATCCTGACGGATTGATCCTAAGCGTCACCGCGATTGAGCCGGGGCCGTTATCTTGGGCAGTTCGCGCAATGTGACCGAGGGCCCCTTCCAGCGAGGGCCCGCTAAAAACTACAAGGTATAGATCTGACCCCGTGCGAAACTGCGAAACTGACCCCGTGCGAAAGTGAAGGTGATCTGAATGGTCGAATCAGAATTCACGAACTTCTCTTGATCAATCCAAACTTTATCCAAGAATGGTTCACCCCGTCGTTATACCGACGCGGCGCCCATGGGCGGGAAATATCGCCGGCCCATTGCATCTGCCAATGCTGCAAGACGTCGGTCAAGCGTCCAAATGTGCGCTTGACTTGACAAGAGCGCTGCGGCTAGAAGACTCACATCCACAAAGCCGCAGCCGCGCCCAAACAGGCGCTGGCGCTCAACCAGCCCCAGTAATTCCACTTGATTCGCCACCGGGACGCTATCGAGCGCCGCCATCATTGTCACGATGGCATTGCGTGCGGGTGGTGTACCGCACGCCACTTCGACAACCACATAAGGGTGGCACAACACCAGGCCACTTTCGAGCAGCTTGGCCAGGTGCTCGTCACGCCGTTTGAAATGCGCCACCCACACGGACGTGTCAACCAGCACCCTCATGACGGCAAGAGATCTTCACGTCTGCGTGGCGGCAGTTCCATGTCTGGGACGGTTCCACCCAGCGCAGCCAGTCGACGGCCAGTCTGGAGTTGAATGTAGGCACGCACGCAGTCGCGGATCAGTTCTGACTTCTCGACGCCCGGATCAGCCAAGGCAATCGCCTTGTCATACAACTCATCGTCAATCGTGATTGTCGTTCGCATCATCGCCTCCTTGCATCATTTTCGTCATCATTGTGCATCAGGTTCAGCCAAAAACTCAGTTCCGTGCGCGGGCTCCACATGCAGCTTGCGTCAATTGCTACGCAGTTTTCTGCATCCCCGCCTCCCCCACCAACCAGTCCCGCAGATATACCGCCTCAGCCCGCAACTTCCCGCGCCGTGACGCCACGATATAAATCGGCTGATCGGTCGTCACGCCTTGCGGCACCGGGCGCACCAGCAGGCCTTGCGTGATCAGCGGATCGACCAGATGGCGCCAACCCAATGCCACGCCCTGCCCTTCGATCGCAGCCTGCAGCACAACCGAATAGTCGTTGAAGCGGAAAAGCTTGGTGTTGCGGCCCAGGGACACACCGAAACGCGCCAGCCAGCCCGACCAACCCAGGCGCGGGCGGTAGCGCTCCTCCAGGTGCAGCAGGCTGGCGCGGTTCAACGCCTGCACGTCGACCATGGCACCGTGCTCTTGCAGATAACCCGGGCTGCAGACCGGAAAAATCTCTTCGTCGACAAAGTGCCAGCGCTGGTGCTGCGGGAACTCGCCTGTGCCCAGCGTGATGGCCAGGTCGATGCGTTCGCGGCCCAGGTCCAGGTCGGTGTCGGTGGTGATGCAGCGCAATTCGATGTCCGGATGCTGCTTCTTGAAGCGGGCGATGCGTGGAAGCAACCACCAGGTGGCGGTGGCGGTGGACACAGCCAGCGTCACCTGCGGGCCGGGCGTCATGGCGCGAACCTCGCCTAGTGCCTGGTCGATGAGCGTCAGACCCAGGCTCACCTGTTCGAGAAGATGACGACCGGCGTCGGTGGTCTCGACGCCTTTGTGACGCCGCACAAACAATGCCACGCCGAGTTCGCCCTCCAGTTCGCGCATCGCGTGGCTGATCGCCGGCTGGCTGATCGACAACTCCTCGGCGGCGCGCGTGAAACTGCCGGTACGGGCCGCTGCCTCGAACGTGATCAGGTTCGCCATCGCCGGTTGCTGAAATCGTCTTGCCATGAGCCAATCTTATGGCAAAGATGAAAACATATGCCGGTCACAAAAGCATCTGAGTTACCTACCATCTATGGAATTCGGCAGATAGCCTGCCGTAAACCGGGTGAAACGATATGAGTGACACTGATACCAAACGGCATCGCCGTGGCGGCCGCGAGCGGCGCGATCCTAACGCCAAGCCAGCCGCACCTGCCTACATCCGGCGCAAAATCCCGACCTACGACATCATGGGCGAAGAAAACCTGCTCAAGATCGAGGCCGCAGCCGACCGCATCCTGGCCGAGGTCGGGCTGGACATTCGCGACGACGATGAATGCCTGGCGCAGTTCCGCAAATCGGGCGCCAAGGTCGATGGCATGCGGGTCACTTTCGAGCCCGGCCATCTGCGCGAGATCCTCAAGACCGCGCCCAGGGAATTTACGCAACATGCGCGCAACCCGGCGCGATCGGTGCAGATCGGCGGCAACAACGTGGTGTTCGCACCAGCCTACGGCTCGCCGTTCGTGATGGATCTGGACAAGGGCCGACGTTACGGAACGCTCGAAGACTTCCAGAACTTCATCAAGCTGGCCTACAACTGCCCGTGGTTGCACCATTCAGGCGGCACCGTCTGCGAGCCGACCGACGTGCCGGTCAACAAACGACACCTGGACATGGTCTATGCCCACATGCGTTACTCCGACAAGGCCTACATGGGCTCGATCACGTCGCAGGAGCGCGCCGAGGATTCGGTCGAGATGAGTCGGCTGCTGTTCGGCTCCGATTTCGTCGACAAGAACTGCGTCTTGATGGGCAACGTCAATGTCAATTCGCCACTGCTGTGGGACGGCACGATGACGACAGCTGCACGCGCCTATGCCCGCGCCAACCAGGCGGCCGTGATCGTACCCTTCATCCTCGGCGGCGCCATGGGCCCGGTGACCAACGCCGGCGCCATTGCGCAATCGCTGGCCGAGACCATGGTCGGTTGTGCGATCACGCAGTTGGAGCGCCCGGGTGCCCCGGTGATTTTCGGTAACTTCCTGTCCAGCATGTCGCTGCGCTCGGGTTCGCCGACTTTCGGCACACCCGAGCCTGCTATCGGATCCATGGTGATCGGGCAACTCGCGCGCCGGCTCGGTCTGCCCTTGCGCTGCGCCGGCTCGTTCACCACCTCCAAGTTGCCCGACGGCCAGGCGATGCAGGAATCGGTGATGTCGATGCTCTCAGCGGTTCATTGCGGCGCCAACTTCATTCTGCATTCGGCCGGATTCCTGGACGGCCTGCTTGCCATGAGTTATGAAAAATTCATGATGGACGCCGACTTCTGCGGCGCGTTGCACAGTTACATGGCCGGTGTTACGGTGGATGACAACACGTTGGCGATCGACGCGTTCAAGGAGGTCGGCCCTGGCAGCCACTTTCTCGGTTGTGCCCACACCATGGCGAACTACACCACCGCATTTTTTGACTCCACCATCTCCGACGACCGGCCGTTCGAGACCTGGAGCGAAGACGGCTCACGCGACAGTGCCACCCGCGCCAATGCCCGCTGGAAAGCCTCGCTGGCCGAATACCAGGCGCCACCGATTGACGAAGCCGTAGACGAGTCCATACGCGACTATGTCGCGCGCAAGAAGGCGTCGATGACGGACCAGTGGTATTGAGGAATCCATCCATGTCTCCCAGTAACGATCCCCTACTCCAACCGTTCCAGCTGCGCCACCTGCGACTGAAGAACCGCATCATCGTCACCGCGCACGAACCGGCCTATCCGGAGGACGGCATGCCCAAGGCGCGTTACCGTGCCTACCAGGTCGAGCGAGCCAAGGGTGGCGTGGCGATGACCATGACGGCCGGCTCGGCTGCGGTGTCACGCGACAGCCCGCCAGTGTTCAACAACATCCTGGCCTACAAGGACGAGGTCGTGCCCTGGATGCGCGACATGACCGACGCCATCCACGAACACGACTGCGCGGTGATGATCCAGCTCACGCACCTGGGCCGGCGCACTACCTGGTCCAAGGCTGACTGGTTGCCGGTGGTCGCGCCTTCGCATGAACGCGAGGCGGCGCACCGGGCCTTCCCGAAAAAGATGGAAGACTGGGACATCAGCCGCATCATCCAGGACTATGTTGCTGCCGCGGACCGCATGGTGGCCGCCGGAGTCGATGGCGTCGAATTCGAAGCTTATGGTCACCTGATCGAGCAGTTCTGGTCGCCGCTGACCAACACACTCGATGCGCCCTACGGCGGCAGCCTGGAGAACCGCTCGCGTTTCGCGTTCGACGTACTGCGGGCGGTGCGCAAACGCATCGGCGACAAGCCTATCCTGGGCCTGCGCTACTCCGCCGATGACACGCTGGCGAACAGTTTCTCGGCGCAGGACGGCATCACGATCTCGAAGATGCTCAGAGACAGTGGCCTGGTCGATTACCTGAACATCGTGCGTGGCCATATCGACACCGACGCCGGATTGACCGACCTGATCCCGGTGCAAGGCATGCGCAGCAACCCGCACCTGGACTTTGCCGGGGAGATCCGCGCCGCCACCGGTTTCCCGACCTTCCACGCGGCCAAGATCCAGGACGTGACCACCGCGCGCCATGCCATCGCGTCGGGCAAGCTCGACATGGTCGGCATGACACGTGCCCACCTGACCGACCCGCATATCGTACGAAAGATTCTGGCGGGCAAAGAGGACACCATTCGCCCCTGCGTTGGCGCCAATTTCTGTCTCGACCGCATCTACGCCGGCGGCGAGGCCTACTGCATCCACAACCCGGCGACCGGCCGCGAGCTGACGATGCCGCACGAGATTGCGCCCGCCAAGGTCAAACGCAAAGTGGTCGTGGTCGGCGCCGGCCCGGCCGGGTTGGAGGCAGCCCGTGTCGCCGCCGAGCGTGGCCACACGGTCGTCGTGCTGGAGGCCGCGCCCAAGGCCGGCGGCCAGATCCGGTTAACCAGCCAGAGTCCGCGCCGACGCGAGATGATCAGCATCATCGACTGGCGACTCGCGCGTTGTGAGGATCGCGGCGTGGTGATGCGTTTCAACACCTTGGCCGATGCCGACACCGTGCTGGCCGAGAAGCCCGACGTGGTCATCATCGCCACCGGCGGCCTGCCGCACACCGAGGTTCTGAGCGCGGGCAATGAACTGGTGGTGTCGAGTTGGGACATCCTCAGCGGCGACGTCAAACCGGGCCGCAACGTGCTGATCTTCGACGACGCTGGTGATCACCCGGCACTGCAGGCGGCCGAGGTGATCGCGTTGACCGGCGCCAAGGTCGAGGTCATGACACCCGACCGCAGCTTCTCGCCCGAGGTCATGGCGATGAATCTGGTGCCCTATATGCGCAGCCTGCAGAAACACGATGTGACCTTCACCGTGACGTTCCGGCTCGAATCGGTGCAACGCGATGGCGACGCCCTGCTGGCGATTGTGGGCAGCGACTACGGCGGTGTGCGCAAGGAGCGCCGCGTCGACCAGGTCGTCGTCAACCACGGCACGCGACCGCTGGATGATCTGTATTTCGAACTCAAGCCGCAATCGAGCAATCAAGGTGCACTCGACTATGCGGCGCTGATTGATGGGCAGCCTCAACTTGCACCCACCGCAGGATCCGGCGAATTTCAGCTGTTCCGCATCGGCGATGCGGTGTCGGCGCGCAATACCCATGCCGCCATCTACGACGCGCTGCGCCTGGTGAAGGATCTGTAATTGGCGACCCAAGCCTTTGCGCACCTGTTCAGCCCGCTCAAGCTGCGCCACAAGACGCTGCGCAACCGCATCGTGTTCGGCGCGCACACCGCCAACATGGCCGAACAAGGCATCCCCGGTGCGCGGCATCTGGGGTATTACCTTGAGCGGGCCAAGGGCGGCGCTGCCATGATCGTCGTCGAGCCGGTGCCGGTGCATGCCACCGCGGTACTGACACGCGGCAACATGCGCCATTGCAGCGACGAGATCATCGAACCATTGAAGCGCATCACTGATGCCTGCCACCTTGAGGGCGCGGTGATGCTGCAGCAGCTCTATCACGTAGGGCAACACGGCGACTTCGACAACTCCTATTCAGCGCACTGGTCACCCAGCGGCCTGCCCTCGTACCACGACGCCGATGGCAGCCACCAGATGACCGAGTCGGAGATCGAGGAGATCATCGAGGGTTTTGTCGCCGCCGCTGTACGCGCGCAGAAGGCAGGCTTCGATGGCGTCGAACTGTTCGGCGCCTACAACGGCCTGATCGAACAGTTCTGGCTGCCATGGTCCAACCGGCGCGAAGACCAGTGGGGCGGATCGCTCGACAACCGCATGCGCTTCACCGCGGAGATCATCACCCGCACGCGCCACAAGCTTGGCGAGGACTTCATCATCGGTTTGAACGCCAGCGTCGACACCGGCGTAGAGATCTCCCTGAAAATCGACGCCCTGTGTGAAGTGGTTCAGTGGCTGGATCAACGCCGGCTGATCGACTACATCAGCTGCGGCACCGGCGGTTATTTCAACTTCGCCGAACTGATGCCCACCTTCCAGTTCGCCGACAAGCTCGGCGCGCCGCTGGCAGAAGCCTTGAAGAAGGTCGTCGTACACGCCAAGGTACAGGCCGAGAGCCATATCCGTACGCCGGAGAACGCCGACTATGTCGTCGCATCCGGCCAGGCCGACATGGTCAGCATCGTGCGCGGCCAGATCGCCGATCCGCACCTGGCGAACAAGGCAAGGGCCGGCCAGGCCGAACAGGTCCGTGGCTGCATTTCGTGCAATCAGATGTGCTGGGGCCGGCGCTCACGCGATCTGTGGATCTCCTGCCTGGTCAACCCCTCGGCCGGGCGCGAATTCGAATGGGGCGGCGACCGGTTCACGGCGGCCGCCAAAACGCGCCACATCCTCGTCGTCGGCGGCGGCCCGGCCGGGTTGGAGGCTGCACGGGTGGCGGCCGAACGCGGCCACCGCGTGACGCTGGCCGAGGCCAGCCCCTTGCTTGGTGGTGCTTTTCGCCTGGCCGGCCTGCAACCAAGGCGCACGCAGATACTGGAACTGCTGGCCTGGTACGAACGCGAACTGGCTCGGCTGGGGGTCGAATTGCGACTGCATACGCCAATCGATGCGCACGACGTGCCGGCCTTTGCGGCCGACGCGGTCGTCGTTGCCACCGGATCCTTGCCCACAGCCACCGGTTTCCAACGCCAATTGCCGCAGCAGGCCGTGCTGCCCGGCGTCGACAAATCCAATGTCTGGTCAATCGAAGATGTGATGGGTAAATTGGCCAAGCCCGGCAAACGGATCGTGCTCGTCGACGACACCGGCGACTGGCGCGGTGGCGGCACCGCTTGGCATCTGGCAGAACAGGGCCACATAGTCACCATCGTCAGCGGCTGGCCGATGGTCGGCTACTGGATCCAGCGCACCGCCGGCGACGGACAATTGCGCGCGCGGCTGTCGCAACTGGGCGCCAACTGGATCGCAGAGTCGGTTGTCACGCAATGGTTGGGTGATGGCGCCAGCGTGCGTTCGCTGCTCGATGGAAGCGAGAGCCGCGTCGATGCAGACGCGCTGGTGCTGGCCACCACCAACGCCGCGCAGACCGAGCTGTTTGAAGCCTTGCGAGGCACGGTGGACGAACTGCATGTGGTGGGCGATGCGAGTGCCGCCCGACTCGCAGTGCATGCGATCTACGAGGCGCGCGCGTTGGCGCGCAAGCTGTAGCCGCCGTATAACGCCACTGGAGAAACCACGATGACCCTGCGTTTCATCGACGCGGCGCAAGTCGCCCAAGGCAGCGACTTTCCCGGCCTGGTCGCTCATCTGCGCGCAGCCCATCGCGCGCCGCCACCGGAGGTAGAGCGCGTGCTGATGCGGCAACCCGGCGCCACCGGCACGGACAACGCCATGCTGGTCTGGCCCGCATGGCAACCGGGCCAGCATCTGGGCGTGAAGGTGGTCACCATGTTCCCGGGCAACCGGACTGTGCCGGCCGTGCAGGGCATCTACCTGCTATTCGACGCAAGCAACGGCGCGCCGCAGGCCGTGATCGACGGTACCGAACTGACTTGCTGGAAAACGGCCGCAGACTCCGCCCTGGGCGCCGACATGCTGGCACGCGCTGATGCCCGCAGCCTGCTGATGGTAGGCGCCGGTGCGCTGGCACCCTACCTGATACGCGCCTACCAGGCGATTCGGCCGGGACTGCAGCAGGTGACGGTGTGGAACCGCACGGCAGACAAGGCACACGTGGTTGCGAACGCCGTGCGCGGCACGTCGGTGTCGGTGGCAGGCGATCTGCAAGCCGCTGTGCGCGCGGCCGACATCGTGTGCTGCGCCACCAGCAGCAGCGCACCCTTGGTGTTGGGCGAATGGCTTCGCCCCGGTAGCCATCTCGATCTGATCGGCGGCTTCACACCCGAAATGCGCGAGACCGACGACGACGCCATGCGCCGTGCGCGGGTGTTTGTCGACAGCCGCTGGTTCACGGTGGAACATGTCGGTGACCTGACCCAGCCCATCGCCAACGGGTCGATCACACGCGCCGACGTGCTGGGCGACTTGTTTGACCTGTGCGGCGGCCAGGTGTTGGGGCGTACCGACCCCCAGCAGATCACCCTGTTCAAGTCCGGTGGCGGCGCCCACCTGGATTTGATGACAGCGCAGTACATCGCGCGTCAAAGCGCCGATTGACACCGCGAATCGGCGTCAGCAAACGCCAGCACCCGTTAAGGCCAGTCGGTGCCGCTGGCAGGTCTGGCTTATAGTCCCGCCAGTCCCGCCCAGTGTCCCCGCCCGCTATCCGATGCCCCGACCCCGAACTCCGTGCACACCGCCACCGGCCCCGTCTCATGCGCAGCCATCGGCGGTAGAGCAGCCTATACCGATGCAATCCGAGCCCGGTCATCTGATCCGCCGGGCGCATCAACTGGCGGTGTCGATTTTTCGTGAAACACACGGCAGCCGGGTCACGCCGGTGCAATACGCTGTGCTGTGTGCACTGCACGACACGCCCGGCATAGACCAGGTCACGCTGGCCGACAAGGTGGCACTCGACACCTCCACCACCGCCGACATTGCGACCCGGCTGGATGCCAAGGGCTGGATCGCGCGCGAACTGCTGCCCCGGCGTCAACGCAGTCTGCGCCTGACAGCCGACGGCGAAGCAGTGCTCGCGACCATGCGCCCGCGCGTGGCGCCGATGTACCACAAGCTGCTGGAGCCACTGAAGCCGTCCGAGCAGAAAGAACTGCTGCGCCTGTTGAACAAGCTGGTGCGGCTCGAATAAGCACCGGCGCAGCACTGCGCCCTGGCGAAACAAGGGTTAACCCCAGGAATTGGCGCTTGAATGCCTTGTCCACGATCCGTACAATAATTCTGATTCAGCATACTGAATGAAGGCGCTGTAGATTCCATTCCGACGCGGCCGGCCTGCGCCTTGCCGGACCTGCTCACCACGCCCATTCCAACCCAAGGAGTGTTCCGATGTTCCCCAAAAACACCTGGTATGTCGCCTGTTCGGCCGACGAAATCGATGTCAAACCGCTGGGCCGCACGATCTGCAACGAGCGCGTCGTGTTCTACCGCGGACAACACGGCAAGGTGTCCGCGCTGGAAGACTTCTGCCCGCATCGCGGCGCGCCGCTGTCGCTGGGCAAGGTGTGCGACGGCAACCTGGTCTGCGGCTACCACGGCTTGACGATGGGATGTGATGGCAAGACCGTGTCCATGCCGGGCCAGCGCGTGAGCGCCTTCCCGGCCATTCGCAGTTTCCCGGTCGAAGAGCGCTACGGCTTTGTCTGGATCTGGCCAGGCGACGCCGACAAGGCCGACCCCGCGCAAATTCCGCATATGCAGTGGTATGACAACCCCGACTGGGCTTACGGCGGTGGCTTGTACCATGTCAAGGCCGACTACCGGCTGATGGTCGACAACCTGATGGACCTGACGCACGAAACCTATGTGCATGGCAGCAGCATCGGCCAGCAGGAGATCGACGAGACACCCTGCAAGACCACGACCGACGGCGACACGGTGGTGACCAGCCGCTTCATGGAGAACATCCAGGCGCCACCGTTCTGGAAAGCGGCTCTGCGCGGCAACCATATGGCCGACGATGTGCCGGTGGACCGCTGGCAGATCTGCCGCTTCACGCCTCCGAGCCACATCATGATCGAGGTCGGCGTGGCCCACGCCGGACACGGCGGCGTGAATGCGCCCAACGAACACAAAGTCTATGGGGTCGTCGTCGACTTCATCACACCCGAGACCGATACCAGCATGTGGTACTACTGGGGCATGGCACGCAAGTTCAATCCGCTCGACAAAGCATTGACCGCACAGATCCGCGAGGGCCAGGGCAGGATTTTCAGCGAAGACCTGGAAATGCTGGAACGCCAGCAGATCAACCACAGCGCCCACGCCGAACGCAAGTTGCTGAGCCTGAACATCGACGCCGGCGGCGTGAAATCGCGCAGGATCATTACGCGGATCATTGCGGCCGAGCAAGACGGCGCCCAGGCGGCAACAACATGAGTTAGCCAGGTGCCTGGAAACACCCGTAGCGACGGGCTGCTTTCGCGACGCCTGCCCAAGGCTCGCCACGCACAGGGTTGGGACACGCCGGGCACCATCGCACCGAAAGCGCACGGGGCATGCACCGAATCCGGCGCATCCAGGCAAATCCGGGTGCATCCAAAGCTATAGAGCTTCAATGCCATTGACGAATCACACCGGCCCCACCAGAATGCCCCGATGTCGTCACTTCCCAGCCCCATCGTCGTACGTTTCCAGTCGGGTGCCGGGTCGCAACCCAAACACGCGCGACTGCGCCAGGCCATCATCGATGCGGTCGAGGCCGGCGAACTGCCGGTAGGTATCAAACTTGCCGGCGAACGCGAGCTGAGCGAATCGCTTGGCCTGAGCCTGGGCACCACCCAAAAGGCGCTGGGCCGCCTGATGGACGAAGGTTTTCTCGAACGCCGCCAGGGCCACGGTACCTTCGTCGGCAGCAGCGGTCAGCCTATCGCCGGCTCGTGGCATTTCCGCTTCTACCCGCTAGACGGCCGGCGTGAACTGCCGGTGTTCGCCACCGTGCTCGAGCGCAGGCTGGAAACCGGCGACGGCCCCTGGCAAGCTGCGCTGGGGCCGGACAAAAAGGGTTATGTGATGCTGCGTCGCAGCCTGGACATCGGCGGCAAGTTCATTTGCACCAGCCAGATCTACCTTCCGGCGACCCGCTTCGCGCGCCTGCTGCGCATGGCGGCCAAACGATTGACCGATACCAACCTCAAGGCCGTGCTGGCCAACGAGTTCGCAGCCCCCACGTTGCAGTCCGATGGTCTGGCCCGCATGGCGCCGCTGGACGCGGCTGATGCCCAGCTCATGGGCCTTGCGCCGGGCACCATTGGCCTGCAGGTCAACATCACCGGTCGCAGCTTCGGCCGACAGGCCATCACGTTCCAGCAGATGCACATTCCGCCAACGCCTTACGCGCTGAAATTGGACTTCAATCCGCCCAGCCCTGACACCGCGGCCATCTGACTTCCCCTCCTCGCCCCTACTGACTTCAACCCCATGCGCAATAACGCCTTTCATTCCACCTACCTGCACGATCGCGTCGGGCACGCGACGATCACCCCCACCACGGCCGTCGAAGCCGGCGCCTTTGCCGCACTGACTTTGACCTATACCGCCGGCTACTTCGGCATCGACGACACCGGCAGCCTGAAGATCGTGCACCGCTTTGCCAGCGACATGGGCAAGATGCAGTTCGCCGATCCCAAGGGCTGGAACTACGTGACAGCCGAGGCCAGCAACGGCGCGGTGCTGGAGCTGCGTTACGACCAGAAAGGCAACGTCCGCCCCTGGGACAAGACCTTGTCGATTCGGGTGCAGCGCGGCTTTCTGCGCGAAGGCGATCAGATCGTCGTGCGCATTGGCGACACGCGCCAGGGATCACCCGGCATCCGCATGCAGACCTTCACCGAGCCGACCTTCGAGTTCAAGGTGCTGGTCGACGCGTTTGCCACCTACAACTTCGTCGAATTGCCGCAGCAACCCTTTGTACCGGTGGTCGCCGGGCCGGCGGTGCTTTTCAAGGCGGTATTGCCAACCGAACGCCTCGTCGACCAGCCATTCCTGCTGGGCTTCAAGGGCGAAGACAAATGGGGCAACCCCAGTCACCAGGTCAGCGCTCGCTTCACGCTTGAAGCGTCCATGCCGGTGCAAGGACTGCCTGGCCATGTCGACCTGGCACAGGGCCAGCTGTCGGTGACCATGAACGATCTGCAGGTGGCCACACCTGGCGAGCTGCGCATCACGGTGCGCGATGCCAGCGGTGCGGTCGTATGCCGCAGCAATCCGCTGCGCATCG
This sequence comes from Burkholderiales bacterium, assembly GCA_038326025.1. Classification (GTDB taxonomy): domain Bacteria; phylum Pseudomonadota; class Gammaproteobacteria; order Burkholderiales; family Burkholderiaceae_C; genus CAISIP01. The sequence continues at coordinate 99,594 of JBBQJP010000007.1, read as the reverse complement.
TAGCCAAGGTCGAACTGCTGCCTTTTTGGGCCGACCTGCACGGCCAGTCGGAGGAAACCATCGGGACCAACTCGGCCCGCGAACTCATGGAATTCGCACGCGACCATGCGTTTCTCGATGCGATGAGCCACCAGGGCAACGACTTCCAGATCACCACGCCGTTCTGGGAGGAACTCAACCGGCTCAGTGCCGAGTTCAACCGAGATGGCGCGTTCATTGTTTTTCCGGGTTATGAGTGGTCGGGCAATACCGGCCTGGGCGGCGACCGCAACGTGATGTTCCGCGACGAGGGCCGGCAAATCCATCGCTCCCACCATGCGCTGGTCGAAGACCTCAGCGATGTAGCCACCGACGCGAACAGCGCCGGTGACCTGTTCAAGGCGCTGGCCGACGAGAACTGCGTGGTTTTCGCGCATATCGGCGGTCGATATGCCGACATCAAGGTGGCCCATGACGGCCGCATCGAGCGCGCGGTGGAGCTGCATTCGGATTGGGGCACGTTCGAATGGCTGCTGGAAGACGCATTCGACCAGGGTTACCGCGTCGGCGTGCTGGCCAACTCGGACGGGCACAAGGGCCGTCATGGCGCAAGCCATCCGGGTGCCTCGCTGTTTGGCGCCTATGGCGGCCTGTCCTGCCTGCTGGCGACTGAACTCACGCGCGACGCCTTGTTCGAGGCCTTGCGCCGGCGCCACCACTACGCCACCACGGGTTGCCGGGTCTTCCTGGACACGCGGGTGAGTTTTGACACAGCTGCGAAGCTCTATAGCGATGACCCGAACATGGGTGGCACCGTGATCGGGCCGGTCGACGAAGCGCGCATGGGCGACATCCTGCAAACGTCGGATGACGAAGTCACGCTGCGCATCGACGTGTCCGCCGGGGCTTCAATCGAACGCATCGAGATCCGCAACCGCATGCAGGTGATTGAGACCTGGCGTCCTTACCAGCAAGCCCAACTGGGACGGCGCGTGCGCATCATCTGGGAAGGTTCGGAATACCGCGGCCGTGGCCGCCAGAGCGTCTGGGATGGCAGCGCCACGTTGACGGGTAACAGCTTCGAGGGTGTCACGCCTATCAACCTGTGGAACATCGACAAGCCGCTGCGCCAGGAGAGCGCACAGAAGCTATCCTGGTCCGCCCTCACGACCGGCGGCTTCGGCGGCGCGGACATTTTGCTGGCCGATGCCCAGGCCGGTCACCTGCGCATCGACACCGCACTGGTGAAAGCCGACATCCCGATTGCCGAAATCGGCCTGCAGGACCGGGTACTGACCACCGACGGCGGCATTGGGCGCCAGATGCGGGTGTTCCGCCTGCCCGACAACGATCCACCGAACAGCACGCATCTTGAGCGGCGCATCCGCCGCAGTCTGGTGGCCGAAGATGCCTTGTATGTGTGTATCACGCTGACCGATGGCCACCGCATCTGGTCCAGCCCGACCTACCTGATGCGCTGACCGAGACCCCACATTCCCTTTTCCGATCCGCTTTCCTTCCTGTTCACCTCCACCTCGCAAAGGACCACCATGAAATCCATCCGTTCGCGGCTTCTTGGCACATTGGCGCTGCTGCTCGCGGCAGCTCCGTTTGGCGCTGCCATGGCCCAGGCCTATCCCAACAAGAACATCCGACTGATTGTTCCGCTTGCCGCAGGCAGCACGGCCGACATCCTGTCCCGTACCGTCGGCGCCGAACTGGCCAAGGCGCTCGGGCAGACGGTAATCGTCGATAACAAGCCCGGCGCCGGCGGCACCATCGCCATGGCCGAACTGGCGCGTTCACCGGCCGACGGCTACACCATCGAATTTGCCTCGCAGGGCACGCTGGTGTTCAACCAGGCGCTGTACTCCAAGCCGGGTTATGACTCGCTGAAGGACTTTGCCCCCATCATTCTGGTCGGCGGTGTGTCCAACGTGATGATCGTGCCACCCAACAGCAACTCCAAGACCGTCATGGACGTGATCACCGCGGCCAAGGCCAAACCCGGCATGACGTTCTCATCCGGCGGCAGCGGCACCAGCCACCATCTGTCCGGCGTGTTGTTCGGCCAGCTCAGTGGAACCGAGTTGACGCATGTCCCTTACAAGGGTGCGCCCCAAGGCATCCTGGCCGTCATGAGCGGCGAGGTCGACATGGGTTTTTTCAATACCCCCACCGTCATCAACCAGATCAAGGAGGGCAAACTCAAGGGCCTGGCCGTGACCAGCACCACGCGTTCACCGCTGATGCCGCAATTGCCGACGATGGATACTGCCGGCGTCAAGGCCTACGAAGTCAATACCTGGTTCGGATTTGTCGCACCGGCGGGAACCCCTGCTGACGTGATTGCACGGCTGCATGACGAGATCGGCAAGATCATTTCGCAGCCCGCCATGCGCGAGAAGCTGGGTTCGCAAGGTTTCGAACTGGCACCGGTCCAGCCACCGGCGAGTTTCACCAAACTGATCCAGGACGACCTGGCCAAATGGCCCGCCATCATCAAGGCCGCCGGCGCCAAGGTCGACTGACGGCGCTTCAACGCTGGTTTGGCGGCACCGGTGGCCGTCCGCCATGTCGCGGCGTGTACAACACGAGTCGACGCCAGAACCGGGTCCGATAGAAGGCAAGGCTACATTGCATCGCGACAATCCGTATCGCGCCTGCCATGTCCTTTGAACAGCACGGCGCCTGCGGGATGGCCCGTCCTGTTTGCCTTTCACCCTCAAGGAGCCCGCGTTCATGGCAACTGTCAGTTTCTCTGCCGCGCAAGCCATCGGCACCCAATCACTGGCGGTAGGTTTTTCCGACGGCAGCGAGTCTGTCTACAGCCTGATGTGGCTGCTCGACAGTTGCCCCGAGGGTTTTCACCCGCAAACCGGCGAGCGGCAGTTTGACCTGTTGTCGGTTCCCGATGCCCCGCTGCTGCGCTCGGCAAACATCCTGACCGACGGTCAACTGGAACTGACATGGGAACACGAGGGCCCGGACAGCCATTTCTCGGCCGATTGGCTGTCGGCGCGCCGACCCGGTGTGCCACTGCACGACGCGGCAGTGGTGGAACGCAGCTATTGGCGCGCGGCCGACCTGCCGGGTGGCGCTGCGCGTCACGACGCCGCAGACATCTTGAGCGACGATGCGGCGCTGATGGCATGGCTGGTTGACACCAAGAAGTACGGTCTGACCATCGTCCAGGGCATTGACGGCAAGGGCGAGGCCAGCATGGCGATCGCCAAGCGTATCGGCTTTTTGCGCGAGACCAATTTTGGCCAGACCTTCGAGGTCATCAACAAGGCCGACCCGAACAACCTGGCCTACACCTCACTGGCCCTGGCGCTGCACACCGACCTGACCAATCAGGAAACGCCTCCGGGTTACCAGTTCCTGCACTGCATCACCAACGACGCAGAAGGTGGTGGCTCCATATTTGCCGATGGCTTCGCGATGGCACAGGTGCTGCGCGACAGCGACCCGGCCGCCTTCGATATGCTGGCCACCACCTTGATCCCGTGTCGCTTCTTTGACCGCGAATGCGACATCCGCACGCACAAACCGGTCATCACGCTGGATCACACTGGCGCAATCCAGGAAATCCGCTTCAACGCACACCTGGTCGACCTGATCGACCTGCCGCTGGAGAGCGTCGATGCCTGGTACCGTGCCTACCGCGCCTTCATGCGCCTGACACGCGATCCGGCATTCCGGCTCAGCTTTCGAATGGTCGGCGGAGAGATGACGGCATTCGACAACCGGCGCATCCTGCACGGACGCGAGGCTTTCAACCCGGCCACGGGCAACCGGCATCTGCACGGCTGCTATGTGGATCGGGTCGAATACGACAGTCGCATGCGCATGCTCGGCGCGACCTGAGTGGACATGACCCTTATCCCGCAGGATGAAAATCATGCCGGGATTTCCATTTCTGCGTGGTCAGGATTTCCGGATCAAGGTCATAAGCAGCAGATCCCACACTTCACGTCCGCCGGCGGTGCACACCTGGACTTGATGACGGCCCGGTACATCGCACATCAATGTGCGGGCTGATGGCGCAGATTGGGCTCAGGGTCAGCGACTGTGATGCTGGCGACTTCAGCGCCATGCTCAGTCAACACAGATTCGATACTCAGTCGCAAGCTGTTGGTGTCGATGGGCTTGAACAGAACGGGCCATCCGCTTCGGCAGGCCATGTCGATGAAGTGTGGTGAGGTGTCGCCCGTCAGCACAATGCCTCGGATGTGCCTGCTTTCGCGGGCCTTGACCAGATCCAGGAATTCGATGCCATTCATTTTCCCAGGCAGCCTGTAGTCGCTGAGGACCGACCCGGCCTTTCGGCCCTGCGCACCGCATCCTGCCTGCGGCTGCTAGGTACCTTCACCTGCAATTGCTTTCCCCGGTGCTGGACGGCGAATCGGTCTCAGCCGCCTCTGATGCAGCCCGCTGCGCCCACGCGCGCATGCCCATCTGCGCGTACAGCGCTTGGGCCGTGGCGAGTTGCGCGTTGGCCGCGGCAGTGCGGCCTGCGCGGCGGTGAATCCTGCCGAGCTCGGCGTGGCAGTGGGCCACCAGCGGGCGCAGTCCGAGCTCGCCGGCCAGCTCCAGCGCGCGGGCCAAGTCGCGTGCCGCGGGCTGCACGCGGCTTTGGCCCAGCAGAGCGCGGCCGCGCAGGTGCAGGCTTGCCGCCTCCAGGGCGCGCCGCCCGCTTTGCGACGACATCGCGAGCGCGCGCTGCGCGCAGTCGAGCGCGTCCTCGTGGCGCCCGCCGAGCACGTAGGCCTTGCCCAGGTCCAGCAGCACGGGCAGCTGAAAGTCGCCGTAGCGCATCGACTCGCAGTCGCGCAACGCCAGCTCCAGCAGCGCCAGCCCTTCGGCCAGACGGCCCGCGTGTGCGTAGGCGAATCCCAGGCTGCCGGCGGCACGCGCCGAAAACATCGTCGGCGGCGCGACACCGAGCGCCGCCTGCTGCGGCTCGAGCTGCTCGATCACCCGGCCGAAATCGCCTTGGCCCAGCAGCACCGCAACCAGGTACAGCCGCGAGTTGGTCACGTCGACGCTGCGCTCCAACTTCGTCGCCAGGCGAATGGCTTCCTCGGCGCGCGCCTTGCCTTCGTCGAAGCGGCCCTGCGCCGCGAACACCTGGCCCAGGTACGCGCGGACCGCCACCGCAGACGCGTCGGCCAGGCGGAAGCGCCGCGCACCGGCGCTGCTGTCCAGCAACTGCAGCGCGCGCATCAGGCAGGCCTCGGCGCGCGCGCAGTCGCCCATCCAGGCCAGCGAGGCGCCCAGCTGCAAGTTGCCCATCACCTGCAGCGGCAGGTCGCCCAGCGACTCGGCCAGGGCCTGGGCCCGCTCGCCGTAGGGCAGCCCCTCGTTCACTCGCCCGCTCATCCACAGCACGTGGCACAGGTAGCCGCAAGCCTCGCCCAGCCGGCGCCGGTCGCCCAGCGCGTCGGCCAGTGACTCGGCCTCGCGCAGCACAGCGAAGATGCGCTCGAACCGACCCAGCGGCACCAGCGCCGTGCGCAGATCGAAGCGCAGATCGATCGCCTGCTCGCGCGTGACGGGCGTCGGCGGCAGCTTCTCCAGCGCCGCCAGTGCCCCGTCGAAGCAGGCCGCGGCTTCGCGGTTGCCGGCGCGCGCCAGGGCCTGCTGCCCCGCCTGCCGCAGGTAGAGCAGCGCCTTGTCAAACAGCTCGCCCTGCACCGCGTGATGCGCCAGTGCATCCGCCTGCCCGGCCAACCGGTCCGGGTAAGCCAGCTCGATCGCGCCGACGATCCGCGCATGCAGCGCACGGCGCCGGCCGGCCGGCAGGCTGCCGTAGGTGACCTCGTGGGTCAGCGCATGGCGGAAGCTGAAGCTCAGGTTCGGGTGCAGGCCGGTCTGCTGCAGGAAGTCCGTCGCCTGCAGCGCTTCGAGCCCGCGCCGCAACGGCTCCTCGGGCCGGTCGGCGATCGCTTGCAGCAGCGCCAATGGCACGTCCTTGTCGATGGTCGAGGCGATCTGCAGCAGCCGCCGGTCCTCGGGCGCCAGCCGGTCGAGGCGCGCCGCCAGGATCGCCTGCACGGTCGGCGGTACCTGCGGCGCCTCGAAGGGTCGCCGCAGCTGGTATTCGCCGGGCTTGCCTTGCAGCGTCCCGGTCTCTACCAGCGAGCGGGAGATCTCCTCCAGGTAGAACGGGTTGCCCTGGCCGGTCAGGCTGCGCTTCACCGGCGCCAGCCCGGGGTCCGTGCCCCACAGCGCGTCCAGCAGCGCGGCAGTGTGCGGCGCGTTCAGCGCATCCAGGTGGATCTGCCGATACGAGGCGCGGCTGCCCCAGCCGTGCTGGAACTCGGGGCGATAGACCGCCAGCAGCAGCAGACGCGAGCGCGGCATGCCGTTGACCAGCCCGTCTAGTACCTCGCGCGTCTCGACGTCGACCCACTGCAGGTCGTGGACGATCAGGCACAGCGGCTTGTCGACGCTCGACGCCAACAGGAGCTGGTGCAGCGCATCGTGCGTGCGCCGGCGGCGCAGCGCCGGGTCCACGGCGCGCGAAGCGTCGGCGGCGCCCAGCACGCCCAGCACGTCAAACAGCGCCGGCAGCAGCCACGCCGGGTCGCCGGCCGCGGCCGGCACGGCACGGGCCAGCTTGGCGCGGATGTCCTCGGCACCGTCGGTGTCCTGCACGCCGCAGTGGCTCTTCAGCGCCTGCGCCAGCGCGAAATACGGCGTGCCGGCCGCATAGGGCGCGCAGGCGCCTTCCAGCACCAGCCAGCCGGGCAGTCGAGCGACGCACTCGCGGGCCAGCCGCGACTTGCCGACGCCGGCATCGCCGACGACGCCGACCACCTGCGCCTGACCCTGCGCGGCCAGCGCGCTGGCCTCGGCGAGCCGGGCCAATTCGACATCGCGGCCGACGAAGGGCGTGGACCCGGCCGCCGCCAGCTCACGCGCCAGCAGCAGCCAGTGGTCACCATCTCCGGGCTCGAAAGCGAAACGGCGCCGCAAGAAAGGCAGCACCGCCGGGCCGAGCCGCGTCGTCCCCGCGCGCGCCGGCGCCGCCAGCGCATCGACGCGGCCGCGCAGCGCGGCGCGGCCCGGTTCGGCGATCTCGAAGCCGCCGCGCTGCGGCCGCACCAGCAGATGGTCGGCGTCGAGCGCGACCACGGCGTCGACGCCGGCCGCGGTGCAGACGCGCTGAATCTGCAGCGCGGCCTGCGCGCCCGGTTCCGGCGTGTTGTCGATGGGCGCCAGCCCGAACACCGCCAGCAACCCGGCAGCGCGCGCTTCTTCCACCTGCCCGCCGAAGCGGCGCAGCAGCTGCGCGATCTCGGCCAGCGTGCGCGACACGTCGAGGCCCGGCGCGGTGTGCAACCGCACATGCAGCAACGCCAGGTGGCGGCGTTCCCACTCCTGAGCGCCGGGGGACGCTGTCCGCGCGGCGAGGCCCGGCGCCGACGTGCCGGGGGCCAACGGCGTGACCGGTGTGACAGGGCCGACGAAGCGGTAACCGCGGCGCGCCAGCGTCTCGATCCAGCGATCGCCGTCCGGCGCCTGGGCCAGCGTACGGCGGATCGCCGAGATCTGCGTGGCAAGGTTGCTTTCCTCGACGATCACGCCGGGCCAGGCGAGGTCGAGGATCTGCTCCTTGGCGACGAACTCGGGTGCGCGCTCGACCAGCACCGCCAACACGGCCACGCCGCGCCGGCCCAGCGGCGCCGGTGCGTCGCCATAGGCAAGCACGCCGGCCTGCGCATGGAGCCGGAATGGGCCGATGGCGTAGACGCCGCTCAAGTCCGGACCTCCGCGGTGCCATGCGGCGGCTGGGGCACCGGGCGCCAAGGTTCGAGCGTCGACATGTTTCAGTGTTTTTTAAGGACTTCGGCGTCGCGCAACGGTAGGATTGCGCAAGCAGTGATTTTCGAATGAAAACAGAGTCCCTAGTACGTTCGTCTTATTGCTGGGCCGTATTCACGACGCAATAATACCCGGTTGGGTAAGGGGCAGTCAGCGCCCAAAACGGTGCAACCAAAGCGCCCAAAACGGTGCAACCAAAGACTGTTTTTTGAGGGCATTGACAGCAGCATTTCTATGGCGTACGGTGTTAGACACGTCTTGAAACAAAGGCGACTGATAAATTTACATCAGTTCCCTAGTGCGCCATCTTGTCGATGGCTTGAATGGGTTGCTGAGCAATTGGGGGTCCCAGTGAAGATAGCTTCGAATTCTTGGCTTTTCCGACGCTTCGGCATCGCCTGCTGCCTGGTGGCCGCATACCTGACTACCGGATCGGCGTTCGCGCAGTCCCCAGCCCCACCCGTGGCCAAGGCGGTATCGGTGCAGGGAACCGTTGAAACCCAGCGCGTGGGCCAGCCGGCCTGGCAGCCCGTCAAGCTGAACGACACCTTCAAACCGGGCGACACGATCCGGGTCCAGGCGCGTAGCCGGGCCGACATCGCGCTGCTCGACCAGTCGATGCTGCGCCTCAATGCCAACACCACGATCAAGGTGGAAGCGCCCAAGGAAGGCAACACCGGCCTGATCGACATGATTCGCGGCGCGGCGCACTTCTTCGCGCGGGGCCCCAACAGCCTGGAGGTCGCGACACCGTTCACCGTCGCCGGCGTCCGGGGGACCGAGTTCTTTATCCAGCTCGAACCCCAGGCGGCCTTGCTCACGGTATTCGAAGGCACGGTCGTGGCCCAGAACGCGGCCGGCACGCTGTCATTGGGCGACGGCCAGTCGGCCATTGCCGAAGCAGGCAAGGCGCCGGTTTTGCGCACCGTCGTGCGCCCGCGCGACGCAGTGCATTGGACCTTGTATTACCCACCGGTCATCCAGGATCGGCAGGCTCCGACCTACCAGGCCCAATCGCTGCTTGCCGTCGGCGCGGTCGACGAGGCGCGCAGTGAACTCCAGCGTGTGCTGCAAGCATCCCCCGGCAACGCCGACGCAATGAGCCTGCAGTCGATCATGATGCTGGTGCAGGGCGACAAGGCCCAGGCGCTGCAGCTGGCGCAAGGCGCAGTGGCAGCCCAGCCGAACTCTGCCAGTGCATTGATCGCACGTTCCTATGCCGAGCAGGCCGGCTTCGACCTGCAGACCGCCAGGGCCAGCGTGTTGCGCGCCATCGATGTCGAGCCCGCCAACGCACTGGCCTGGGCACGACTCGCCGAATTGCATTCTTCATTCGGCGAACTGGACAAGTCTGCTGCCGCAGCCGAACGTGCGGTCGCACTCCAGCCTGAACTCTCGCGCACCCAGACGGTGCTCGGCTTCGCCCATCTTCTGTCGATCCGGACCCAGCAGGCACGCGAAAGTTTTGAAAAGGCCATCACCCTGGACCAGGCCGACCCCCTGCCCCGGCTTGGCCTCGGTCTGGCCATGATCCGCGACGGCAACCTCGATGCGGGCAGCCGCCAGATCGAAGTGGCAGCGAGCCTGGATCCGGGCAGCGCCCTCGTACGCAGCTATCTCGGCAAGGCCTACTACGAGGAAAAGCGGTCCCCACGCGACGAACGCGAGCTCGGAGTCGCCAAGCTACTCGATCCCAACGACCCCACGCCCTGGTTCTATGACGCGATTGCCAAGCAGACCACCAACCGGCCCGTCGAGGCATTGCAGGACCTGGAGAAGGCGCGCGAACTCAACGACGGCCGTGCGATCTATCGCTCGCAGTTGCTGCTCGACTCGGATGCCGCGGCGCGTGCCGCCGGCCAGGCGCGGATTTACAGTGAATTGGGCTTCCAGCAGCGCGCGCTGGTCGAAGGCTGGCAGGCGGTCAGCCGCGACCCCAGCAACTTCTCGGCGCACCGTTTCCTTGCCGACTCCTATGGAGTGCTGCCCCGGCACGAAATCGCCCGTGTCAGCGAGCTGCTGCAGTCCCAGTTGCTGGCACCCGTGACCAACACACCGCTGCAACCGCGCCTGGCGGAGAGCAACCTGATGCTGATCAGCTCGGGTGGGCCGGGCACAGCTTCGTTCAACGAGTTCAATCCGCTGTTCAACCGCGACGGGATATCGCTTCTGGCCAGCGGCATGGCCGGACAGCAGGGCACGTCGGCCGGCGATATCGTGGTGTCCGGTATTTCGGGGCGGGCTTCGTACAGCCTGGGCTACAGCAAGTTCAAGACCGACGGTTTTCGCGTCAACGCCGATCAAAACGACGAAATCGGCAATGCCTTCGTGCAGTTCGATCTGACACCCCAGACCAGCGTGCAGGCCGAGTATCGCAATCGCAAGACCGAATGGGGTGATTTGCAGCAGAAGTTTTTCACCGACAACTTCTCCACCACCCTGCGCAATACCCTCGACAGCGACACCTACCGGCTGGGACTGCGCCATAACTTGTCACCGGCATCGACGCTGATTGGGTCGTTCATACGCCAGACCCGCGACACCGGCGCACGGTTGTCGCAGGCCCCGGTCATACTGCCCCCCCCCATCGGCGCGATTCCGGGTGTGGACGTGACGGTCGGTCAGCCGGAGACGGCCAAGGGCGCAGAACTGCAGCATCTGTACCGTTCGGACCGATTCAACCTGCGCACGGGATTTGGATATTTCGAGGTCGATCGGACCGAGATCGTTGACCAGACGCTGCTGATTCCGCTGCCCTCGCCGCCATTTCCACCCGACACCATCATGCCGTTGCCGCAGCCGACCGCAGTCAGCAATGCCAGTACCCGGCATGTGAATGTCTACTCCTACGGGACCCTGGCGCTGGTAGAGAATGCCCACCTTGTGGTGGGTATGAGTTACGACTCGATCAACGGCAGCCAGGCCAGCGGTTCCCGGCACCAGTTCAATCCGAAGCTTGGCATGACATGGAACGTGACGCCGGCCACGACCGTGCGCGCGGCGGCGTTCCGGGTATTGAAGCGCACGCTGATCACCAACCAGACGCTCGAGCCAACCGAGGTCGCAGGATTCAACCAGTTCTACGACGACGCCAATTTCACCGAGTCCAAACGCTACGGCTTGGCGGTCGATCACAAGTTTTCCACCACCTTGTATGGAGGCCTCGAGGCCTCCAAGCGGGCCACGGTGGTGCCGTGGACCTGCGTGAATCCGGTGTGCGGCGCGCTGGGCGATCGCAAGGCCGACTGGGACGAACATGTGTACCGCGCCTACGCAGCCTGGTCGCCGCATCCCCAATGGGCGCTGCGGGCGGATTACCTGTTCGAACGCTTCGATCGCGACCCGCAATTTACTGGCGGCACGGCACGCGACCTCGACTCGCAACGGCTGCAGTTCGGCGTCCGGTATTTCCAGCCCTCCGGGGTCAGCGCCGCGCTGACCGCGACCTACTGGAGGCAGAAAGGCGAATTCGGCGACAACAACATGTTCCAGTCCGGCAGTGAAAACTTCTGGACCGCCGACGCATCGGTGTCGTACCGATTGCCCAATCGCATGGGTTTCGTATCGATCGGCGTCTCCAACCTTTTCAATAAGCAATTCCGGTATCTGGACACGGATATTGCGAGCCCGACGGTCCAGCCGCGGCGCATGGTTTTTGCCAAGGTGACCTTCGTTCTTCCATGACGAGGGGCAGCCCAATTTTTTCGGCAATCAAGGGCATGGAAACTCAACTAACGGAGGTGAGCAAGATGATCAAGAAAATTGCAATCGGGGCGTGTTTTGCCAGTGCACTGCTGATGGTGTCGGCGCCAGCGAACGCAGCAGCGTATTTGATCGGCGGCAAGTGGTACTACTTCTCGCTGGACTATGACGCGGTGTTGAAAAAGGTAACCGGGAAAGATCTGAAACTTGTAACCCAAGTCAAGGGCGACGTGACAATCACCCGGTCGCAGATTCAATGCGGCAATCCGCAGGGGTACATCCTGAACCCGGGGGAAGGACCTCAGTTGTCTACCTCCGGGACCTCAGACCCATTTAGTTTAGAAGACCTGGACAAGTCGGACAGGTCCAAAAGCACCTTCAAGAAAACCGTCCAGCTCCCACTTCCCGTAGACCCCGTGGATGGTGCCTGCGATGGCCCAGCGAACAGCCCGAACGGTGATTGGAAAGCGCTTTATTGGCAGAAAAGCGGTTGCGACAGAGGGGACGAGACCGCGTACGGGGTGATGTGCTACTCGCTGCTCGCCTACAAGAACATTTCCGACGGCAACCTCTATTACGTCACGGGACCATCGAAAGGCTTGCAAGTCGGCGACAACACCCAGTGGACATTCGTATATTTGCCGACTGAATTTTCCTATACGTCAACCGTGACTGTCGGCGGGGTCCCAACCGGCGGGATTACCGGGACATGTCAGTTTGCCTACAACCCTGCGTATCCCGATCAGCGATACAGCCTCGATTACCCACCGGTCGAGGGGTGGGCGAAGGCTAAAGCGGCGTATGAGTGTAGTGAGGTACCGTTCTGAGGGAAACGCGAGCGGTAATTGAGCGATAACGCACATTTCGTGGAGGCTGGCCGGAGCAAATAGCGGCGCGACATGAATTTCCCGGCCATGCGCCTTGTCCCCGGGCTTGCCGCGATCAAGTCCTATTTCATCAACACTGCGACCCTGACCGCGGTGACCATCGGCGTGACGGTGGCGCTGTTTGCGCTGGCGCCCCAACCGCTGGAAGAAATCGAACTGAACTGGATCGATCTGCGTTTTCGGGCCCGCGGAGCGCTCGCGCCGCAGCCGGCCGTGGTACTGGCGTCCATCGATGAGAAAAGCCTGGCCGCGGAGGGTCGTTGGCCCTGGCCGCGCTCCAGAATCGCCGCGCTGGTGGACGCGTTGTCGCGCGACGGCGCCAAGGTGATCGGGTTCGACGTGTTGTTCTCGGAGAGCGAGGACGATCCCCGGCTGGCGTTGATCGGCGAACTTGAGCGCGCCGTCGACGCGCAGAAGGTCGACAACCCGAGGCTCAAAGCCATCCTTCGCGAAAGCCGCACCACTGCCGACCAGGACCAGCTGCTGGCCAGCGCACTGGAGCACTCGAAGGCCGCAGTGGTGCTGGGGTACTTCTTTCACATGAGCGAGCAGGACGTCGGTTTTCGGATCGATTCGCCCCAGATCGAACGCCGGTTCGAGGCGATCGGTGACTCCAAGTACCCGCTTGTATATCTGGATCCGAATGCAAAATCGGCCCCGTTCATCAAGGCCTATGCGCCACAGGCCAACCTGCCGATCTTCACAGCCAAGGCCGCGTCATCGGGCTACTTCAGTGTGACAAGCGACGCTGATGGCGTGGTGCGCTGGATGCCGCTCGTCATCCAGGGGGGTGAAGATTTCTTTCCCCCACTGGCACTGCTGAGCGTCTGGCACTACCTTGGCAAACCACAACTTGCCGTGCGCTCGGGGCCATTCGGCATCGACGGTGTGCAGATGGGCGAGCAGTTCATACCCACTGACGAGGCCGGCCGGCTTTTCATCAACTATCGCGGCCGCGCGCGGACGTTCCCGACCTATTCGATCAGCGACATCCTGGCCGGCACGCTCCCGGCTGGAACCTTCAAGGACAAGATCGTGGTGGTGGGCGCAACGGCAATCGGAATCGGCGATGTCCGCACGACGCCGTTCGGGCCCGTATTCCCCGGCCCCGAGATCCATGCCAATGCGATCGACAACCTGCTGGCTGGTGACTTCATTGTGCGGCCACGCTGGTCCAAGGTGTTCGACCTGATGGCAATCGTGGCGATGGGCCTTCTAGTCTGGCTGGTACTTTCGCGCACGCGCGCGTTGTACGGGTTGATGTTCACAGCCGCATTGTTTGTCCTGTATGTGCTCGCGGCCCACTCGCTGTTTGTCGATTTGCAGATCGGCATTAACCTGGTCTATCCGGTATTCGCGCTGGGCTCGACCTACACCCTGCTGACGCTTTACCGCTTCCTGGTTGAGGAGAGTGAGCGCAGGCGCATACGGGGCGCCTTCCAGCACTATGTGGCACCCGACGTGGTCGATATCATGCTCAAGGACCCGGCAGGTCTGCGTCTCGGCGGCGAGGAAAAGGTCCTGACGGCGCTGCTCAGCGACATGGAGGGGTTCACGAACTTTTCCGAGCGCCACTCCCCCAATGAGGTGATCGCGGTGCTCAGCGAATACTACGCCCAGATGACCGACGAGGTGTTTGCCGTCCACGGCACGCTTGTCGAGTATGTGGGCGACGAGATGTTCGCACTGTATGGGGCTCCCGTGACGCAGGCGGACCACGCGACGCGGGCTTGCACGAGCGCATTGGCGATGCGGGCAGCGCGCGAAGCACTCAGTGATGAATGGGAGAAGGTCGGGCGCCCCCGCATCAAGGCCAGGACCGGAATCAACAGCGGCAACATGCTGGTGGGCAACATCGGCTCCAAGTACCGCTTCCACTATGGCGCCATGGGCGACGCGGTCAATCTGGCATCCCGACTCGAGGGCTTGAACAAGATTTACGGCACGCAGATCATCATCAGCGAAAACACGGCAGAACTCGTCGCCGACGCCTTCCGGCTGCGCGAACTCGACATGGTTCGGGTCAAGGGACGCGGGCAGGCACTGCGCATCTACGAGCTCATCGGCACCGCCGAGATGCCGCTGACCGACGAACACCTGCATCTGTTGAGTCTGTACGCCATTGGCCTTGCGGCGTATCGCGAGCGCCGCTGGGACGATGCCCTCGAAGATTTCAGGCAATGCCTGTTGCTGCGCCCCGACGACCGGCCGTCACAGCTGATGCAATTGCGTTGCCGCAATTACCGCGCCAAGCCACCTGGCGAGAGCTGGGACGGCACTTTCGAAGACCGACGCGGCCAACACGCGAAGTGACAACGGCTGTCTCGCACGCCGCCACGATGTGCAGGTCCACCTTGCAGCCCGAGAATCTGTGCTGCGCAGAAGCTCGCAGTCCGTGGGCGCCAGCATGGACAGGCGATCAGTTCGCATACGATAGCCGCATGCACATGCCCGCCCCCATCTGAACCGAGCCTCATGGAGGTCGCCACCCTCATACTGCTGTTCGCTGGCGGCCTGTTGTCGGGTGCGATCACGGCGATCGCCGGTGGCGGCAGTTTCCTGACCTTCCCCATGCTGCTGGCCGCCGGTCTGCCGCCGATGGCCGCGAACATCACGAACTGGGTTGCGCTGATGCCGGGCAACTTCATGGCCCTGGCGGCCTACCGCCACGAACTGGCCGAGATGCGCCATAACGTGCGCCCGCATCTGCTGGTGGCGTTTTTCGGTGGCCTGACCGGTGGCTTGCTGCTGCTTTGGACCGGGGAAGTGCGATTCGAGAAAGCCGTACCCTGGCTGATGCTCACCGCCACCTTGTTCTTCGCCTTCGGAGAGTGGGTCAAGAAGCGCTTGCACGCCTGGCGCAAACCGGGCAAGCCGGTTTCGCAGCGTGCCATTCTGGTGTTCGAATTCGTGTTGATGATCTATGGCGGCTACTTCGGCGCCGGCCTGGGCATCGTGTTGCTGGCGGCCCTTGCCATGGCGGGCGAGGAATCGATCCACAAGGCCAACGCCAAGAAGAACCTGATGGTCGTCGCTCTGAGCATCGCCGGCCTGATCGTGTTCCTGCCTTCGGGCGTGGTGGTCTGGGCCTATGCGGTGCCGATTCTGGTGGCCTCGGGTATTGGCGGATACGGCGCTGTCTTCCTGGTACGCCGGGTGCCGCAACATGTCTTGCGCCTGGCCGTGCTGAGCTGGGCCATCGTGCTCACAGCGGTGATGTTCTGGAAATACGGTTGATATGGTTTTTGCCGTTGATCCGTCCCCGCGCGGGCTGAATCCTCGGTGGCGCTCGCTATCATGAACAAACGCCGGCGCGCCATCGCTGCTGGCAAACGCGCAAGCTGGAGCAGGTCTGCGCGTGCTATCCAACCCAATCAGGAGACATGGCCATGGCTAACCGGCAGGTAATTCGCAATGCCCGTATTTTCAACAGTGTCAGCGGCACGATTGACGCCGGGCGCCAGATCATCATCCACGACGCACGCATCGAAGCGGTTGTCGACGCCGCGGCGGCGGTGGACGGCGCGAAGACCATCGACGCGGGCAACCGCGTCGTTTTGCCCGGCCTGATCGATGCCCACGTGCATGTGGTGGCAGCATCACACGACCTGATCGGCCTGGCGCAACAGCCGCCCTCGCTGGTGGTGGCGCAAAGCAGCCAGATCCTGCGCGGCATGCTGATGCGCGGTTTCACGACGGTGCGCGACGCGGCCGGAGCCGACTACGGCCTGCAGGAGGCGGTGGCCCGCGGTCTGTTCGAAGGCCCGCGCCTGTACATCGCCGGCTTCCCGGTATCCCAGACCGGCGGCCATGCGGACATGCGTCCCAAGGGTGTACGGCTGCGCGAGATGTTCTGCAGCTGCGCCGGCCTGGGCCTGATCGGTGCCATCGCCGACGGCGTGGGCGAGGTGCGCCGGGCCGTGCGCGAACAGGTGCGCAATGGCGCCAACCAGATCAAGATCATGGCCGGCGGCGGCGTGTCCAGCCCGACCGATCCGCTCGAAGGCACGCAGTTTTCGCTCGATGAATTGCGCGCCGCGTGCGAGGAAGCCGAAGCCGCCAATCTGTACACCATGGCCCACGCCTATTCGCCACGCGCCGTGACCCGCGCGGTGCAGGCGGGCGTGCGCTCAATCGAGCATGGCAACCTGATCGACGCCGCAACGGCGCGCATCATGAAAGAACACGGCGCCTACCTGGTACCGACCCTGTCTACTTACCAGGCGCTGGCATTCGAAGGCGAGCGCCTGGGATGGTCGGGCGAGATGCTGGAGAAACTGGCCATGGTGCGAAAGCGTGGCATCGAGTCGATCAAGATCGCCCGCGCAGAAGGTGTGCCGATCGTGTTTGGTACCGATCTGCTGGGCCACATGCACGATCAGCAGTCGGGCGAGTTCGACCTGCGCACCCAGGCCATGTCGCCCGTCGAGGCCTTGCAAAGCGCGACCATCGTGGCGGCCCGGATGATGCGCCAGGAGGGGCAGATCGGCGAACTGGTTGCCGGCGCCTGGGCCGACCTGCTGGTGGTCGATGGTGACCCGACCCAGGATCTCTCGATGTTGACGAAGCCGGATCAGGGCCTGCGCCTGATCATGCAGGCGGGCCGCGTGGTGTTGGATCGGCTCGCCGCGGGTGTCAACGCCTGACAAGATTCGCTGCCTGAAATCAGCCCGGGACAGTCTCTCAGGCTAAACGCCACAGGCTGCCCGCATCGGACATGCGCGTCACATTGGAAAACGTCTCGGCCATCCACACACACAGTTGACCTTGCTTGATGGATCTATCGCACCTTTTACTGCGCTAAAGCTCCAAATATGCTCTAATCGGAATCTAAATAGATTCCAATTGGATTCCAGGAGCATGAAATGGCAAAAAGCAATGTGTTGGAGCCGAGGCAGCGCGCGGGCGAGACGGAGAAGATGACGGTCAATGTCGGCGTGGTCGATTTGGGCCACGTGGACCTGCTCGTGCAGGAAGGCTTTTATTCGAACCGTTCTGACCTTGTCCGGACTGCGCTGCGCAACCAACTCGCGCTGCATGCCGACACCGTGAAACAGACCGTATCGCGTCGCACGCTGACCGTGGGTCTGCAGCACTTCAGCCGCGCCGACCTCGAAAACGCGGTGGCGGCGGGCCAGCGACTCAAGGTGCAGGTCGTCGGACTCGCACGCATCGCCGACGATGTGACGCCCGAGCTGGCGCTCGCGGCAATCGAATCGGTGACCGTTCTTGGCGCCTTCCAGGCCAGCTCCGCTGTGCGACGGGCTTTGTCCGATCGCATCCTTTGACGCACTCCTCACCACAAAAGGTCCCCGCATGAAACCCCCTTTTAATATTCGAACATCGTCCTTCGACGCCAACACCATCAACGAAACCATCCAGCGTGCGCTGCTATCTGCAGGCCTGGACACGCAGTCAGGCCCGATGCGGGAAGTGACCGAAACCATCCGACGCGCACTCAATTCGCAGGGCAACGTCTCCACCGGGCGCACCACGGTCAACAGCGATGACACGATCGATGTGGCTGCGCGCGTTGTGGACGATACGAACCTCCGGGAAAGTGAGCCAGCGAGCCGGCCACCGATGGGCCGGCCGCATGCGAGCGGCTCCTTCGACACCCACACTTTCAGCAACCGTGCCGGAACACGGGCGTACAAGTTGTACGTGCCGGCCCGACTGGGTGACGCGCCCCCGCTGGTGCTGATGCTGCATGGCTGCACCCAATCCGCAGATGACTTCGCAGCGGGCACACGGATGAACCAGCTGGCAGAGGAACAGGGATTTCTCGTCGCCTACCCGGAACAGGTCGCCAGCGCGAACCCCTCCAAATGCTGGAGCTGGTTCAATGCGCCGGACCAGGCGCGCGACTCTGGAGAACCGTCCCTGATCGCCGGGATCGCGCGCGCGGTGGGCGAACGTCATGGCACCGATCCCGCCCGAATTTTTGTCGCGGGGTTATCGGCCGGCGCCGCCATGGCGGTGATTCTCGGGGAGACTTATCCGGAGCTGTTTGCAGGTGTTGGCGCACACTCGGGATTAGCTTTTGGCTGTGCACATGACATTCCCTCGGCAATGGCCGCCATGAAAGGCGGACGCAGCGGGCTTGCCGGCATCAGAAATCCGGTTGCGGCTGCGTCAGTGCCCCGTGCCAAGGCTACACAGGCCGTGCCAACCATCGTCTTTCACGGCGACCGGGATCACACCGTGCAACACGGCAACGGTGCACAGATCGTCCAGCAGGCCGCGAGTGCCCATGCAATGGAGGTTGGCAAATCAGCTTTGTGCATCCATAACGAGAGTGGCACGTCTACGGGCGGAAGGCGCTACAGCCGGGCAAAACATGTCGATACCCATGGACACACCCAGATCGAGGCCTGGACGGTGCATGGAGCCGGCCATGCCTGGTCCGGCGGCTGCGCGAGTGGCACCTATACCGATGGCAATGGTCCGGACGCATCAGCCGAGATGGTGCGCTTCTTCCTTGCGCTGCCGCGTCCAGGCTTCGCATGACGGATCTGCAGAATGAAAGCGTCACCCTGAATCAGGCGAGCAGCGAATCAGTTGATCTGTGCGACCACACGACCCATCGCAAATTTCTGACTGCGCGACAACCCATCAACAACAAATGGAGGAATGGAGATGACACGACGACTGGTAATCATTGGGGGTGATGCTGCAGGCATGTCCGCAGCTGCGCAAGCGCGACGGATGGTAGCTGCCGACGCGCTCGAGATTGTGGCCTTCGAGCGCGGGTCTCACACCTCCTACGCCGCCTGCGGCCTTCCTTATCTGATAGGCGGGCTGGTGCAGGCACCGGACGAACTGGTCGCCCGAACCCCGCAGCAGCACCGGGCCAAAGGAATCGACGTTCGAATTCGGCACGAGGTCACGGCGATCGACACCAAGGCAAACACGGTGAGGGTACACGACCTCGACACGGGTCGCGAATCAAGCACACATTACGACGAGCTCCTGATCGCCACCGGCGCATCGGGCGTCACGCCGAAATGGCCTGGCATAGACGCCGAAGGAGTCCTGCAACTGCGCACGCTTGACGACGCGGCCAAAGTGGAGCAGATGCTTGACGCTGGGGCCCGGCGCGCCGTGGTGGTCGGCGCCGGTTACATCGGATTGGAAGTCGCAGAGGGCCTGCTGGCACGGGGCCTTTCCGTCACGGTGATCGAGAAGCTCGACGCACCCATGGGCACCGTACTTGACGCCGACATGGCCGCGGCTGTGGCAGACGCGATGCGTAGCGCCGGTATCGAACTGCGACTGGGCACCTCCGTCACCGGCTTCAAAGTGAGCGACGGGCGCGTCACTGCCGTCGAGACCGAGGAAGGAACTTTCGAGGCCGACTTGGTGGTCATCGGACTGGGCGTGCGCGCCAATACAGACCTGGCGCAAGCTGCAGGTATCAAAGTGGGAGAGACTGGCGGCATCATCGTCGACGACCATCTGCGCACAGGCACGCCGCATGTCTGGGCCGCTGGCGACTGCGTGGAGTCCCGCCACCGAGTCACCGGGCGTGGTGTCGTGGTGGCCCTGGGCACACACGCCAATAAACAGGGCCGCGCGGCCGGCACCAACATCGCGGGCGGTGATGCGAGCTTTGGTGGCGTGCTGGGCACGGCAATCACCAAATTTCAGCAGCTGGAGATCGCTTGCACCGGGCTGACCGAACGCGCGGCCGGAAAAGCCGGGTTTGATGCTTTCGCCGTTACCACCGAAGCGTCAAGTCGGGCTGGGTACTATCCGGGAGCGCAATCGATGTGCATCAAGATCGTGGCGGATCGCCCGACAGGTCGACTGCTTGGCGCACAGATCGTCGGCGGCGAGGATGCCGGCAAACGCATCGATGTGCTGGCCACGGCACTGTGGAATGGCATGACCGTGCTGGAACTGGGCGGGATGGACTTGTCGTACGCACCGCCGTTTTCGCCGGTCTGGGATCCGGTGCTGCTGGCGGCAGGCAAGGCCGCATTAGAGCGCTGAGCCAGCCGACGGGTACTCCAGGTGTTGCCGTCGACCGCCATGAAGAAAGGCCCGCATCGCGGGCCTTTCATTTGTTCAGGTCACAGACCCGATTACTTCACGCTGGTAAAGCGTGCTTCCGGCCGGTCATCGTTACGGTAAACCGTATCGACACCCTTCTTCATGGCCCAAGGACGCAGCTGGTGGTGCAGAGGAATCAGCAGCACTTCGTCACGCGTACGAATCAGGGCTTCGCGGATCATCGCGTTGCGCTTGGTCTGGTCCACTTCTGATTTCATTGCGTCGACCAGGCGGTCGACTTCCGGATCGCTGACGCGGCCAAAGTTGAAGTTGCCGTCGGCGCCGGTGGTCTTGGTGCGCACCAGCGACTGCAAGGTGTACTGCGCATCGAGCGTGGCCACACCCCAGCCCAGCAAGTAAGCCGACGTATCGAAGTTCTGCACCTTCTGGATGAAGGTGGCCATCGATTCGGCTGCCAGTTTGGTCTTGACACCGATACGGGCCCACATCACCGTGATGTTCTGGCAGATCTCCTCGTCGTTGACATAACGGTTGTTCGGGCAGTTGAGCTGGACCTCGAAGCCATTCGGATAACCGGCGTCTGCCAGCAGCTTCTTGGCCCTTTCCGGATCGGCCTTGATGGCTACATCCAGCTCTGGTGTATGGCCGTTGACGCCTGGCGCCACCATGATGCTGGCGGGCAGCGACAGGCCGCGCATGGTATTGCGCTTGATCAGCTCACGGTCGATCGCGATGCTCAGCGCCTCGCGTACCCGTTTGTCCTTGAACGGATTCTTGCCCTTGACGTCAGAGTACTTGAGCTCCGGGCTGAACATGTCCAGCGCCAGGAAAATCGTGCGCACCTCATTGCCGTCCAGCACCTTGAGCTTGGAGTCGCCACGGATCCGCGCCACGTCCTGCGTCGGCAGGTCGGTCAGCATGTCGAGTTCACCCGACAGCAGCGCCGCAACCCGGGTGGGGTCGGACTTGATCGGGGTGTAGATCACCTCGGTCACGTTGCCGCTGTGTTTGTCCCACCAGCCTTTGTTGATCGTCATCGTGATCTTCTGGTCGGGTTGCCAGCCAGTGATATGGTAGGCACCCGTGCCGTTCACGTTGCGCGAGGCGAAGTTTTCTTCCTTGGCCTTGTAGTCCTGGACGTTCAGCGTCTTGTTCTTTTCGGACCAGTCCTTGCTCATCATGCGGAAGTCGATGAGGTTGCGCAGCAACATCGGATTCGGTGCCGCCATGATCACGTCGACCGTGTAATCGTCGACCTTCTTGATCTCGTTGATGCCGGTCACGTAGATCGACATCGTGCCTTGCGGCTGCTTGATGCGGCCGAAGTTGAACACCACATCGTCGGCATTGAAGTTCGAGCCATCATGGAACTTGACGCCCTTGCGCAATTCGAAGCGCACCTGCGTCGGGCTGATGAACGTCCACTTGGTGGCCAGCGCCGGCTCAACGTCGAACTTAGGGCCGTAACGGGTCAGTCCCTCGTAGGAGTGCATCAGGATCGCATTGGTCGTCGCATGGTTCTGCGAATGCGGGTCCAGCGTCAGGATGTCGTTTTGTGCGCCCCACTTGAGCGTCGTCGCCTGTACGGCCGGCATGGCCAGGCAGCCGGCCAATGCCGCCACGGCCAGAACTCGATTGAATAACATGTTGAATCCCCAATATGGTGAAGTGCGCCAATGTAACGGCATGCGCCGCGATGCGATACAGGACAAACCCGCACGGATGAAAACCCCTCTGTAGCTGGGCCATTTCGCGTGCTACATTCGCCGCTTTCGCACTGTGGCCGTTCGGCCCTGCTCCTCCATGTTCGCCTTCATCCTGCGTCGCCTGCTGCAAGCCGTGTTCGTAATGGCCACGGTCGCGTTCATCGCCTTCATGCTGTTCCAGTTCGTGGGGGATCCGGTGTTGTTCATGCTGGGCCAGGACGCGACGGCCGAGCAGGTCCGTGAGTTGCGTGAACTGCTGGGACTCGACCGTTCCTTTGTGGTGCAGTTCTGGCACTTCCTGCTCAATTCCGCACAAGGCGATTTCGGCATCAGCCTGCGCCAGGGTGGCAAGGTCTCGTCGCTGATCGCCGAACGTTTTCCGGCAACGCTGGAACTCGCGCTCGTCGCGGCGCTGCTGGCCCTGGTCATCGGTGTGCCGATGGGCGTGTACGCCGCACTGCGCCGGGGCAATTTCCTGAGCCAGAGCTTCATGATGTTTTCGCTGCTCGGCGTGTCGCTTCCGACCTTTCTGATCGGCATACTGCTGATCCTGGTGTTTTCGGTCTGGCTGGGCTGGTTCCCCAGTTTCGGCCGCGGCGACACGATTTCGGTCGGCGGCTGGAATAGCGGGTTGCTGACGCTCGACGGTTGGCACCATGTCGTGTTGCCAGCAATCACGCTGGCGATTTTCCAGCTCACACTGATCATGCGCCTGGTGCGCGCCGAGATGCTCGAGGTACTGCGCACCGACTACATCAAGTTCGCCCGTGCACGTGGCCTGAGCGATCGCGCCATCCACTTCGGTCACGCCCTCAAGAACACGCTGGTACCGGTAATGACCATTACCGGCCTGCAACTCGGCGGCCTAATCGCATTCGCCATCATCACCGAGACGGTGTTCCAGTGGCCCGGCATGGGCTTGCTGTTCATCCAGGCGGTGAACTTCGCGGACATCCCGGTCATGGCCGCCTACCTGTGCCTGATCTCACTGATATTTGTGGTGATCAACCTGGCGGTCGATCTGTTGTATTTCGCGGTCGATCCGCGCCTGCGCGTCAGCGGCAAGGGACATTGAACGCCATGTCAAGCCTGCCAACCCGTGTGCGCGCCACATTGCGCGGAAAAACGTTTAGCGCAAAGAGGATTTCATGAGACGTTTGCAGCGCATCTGGAACAGTGACGTCGGTCACAGCTTTCGCACCTCGCCGGTTGCGATGGGCGCCGCACTGGTGGCGCTGCTGTGTGTCTTCTGCGCGGTTTTTGCCGGCTGGGTCGCACCTCACAATCCGTTCGATCTGGCCACTCTCAACCTGGCCGATGCGCGGTTGCCACCGGCCTGGACTGAGGAGGGCAGCGCCAAGTTCGTGCTCGGCACCGATGACCAGGGGCGCGACATCCTGTCGGCGCTGATGTATGGCGCACGCATCTCGCTGGCGGTAGGTTTTGCCTCAGTGGCCCTGTCGGTGATCATCGGTGTGGCGTTCGGCCTGCTGGCCGGCTTTCTGGGGGGATGGGTCGACGCCGCTCTGATGCGCCTGTGTGATGTGATGCTGTCGTTCCCGGCCATCCTGGTGGCCCTGCTGATTGCCGGCGTCGGCCGCGCGGTGTTTCCGAATGCGCCCGATAACCTGGCACTGGGTGTGCTGATCGTCGCAATAACCTTGACCGGTTGGGTGCAATATGCGCGCACCGTGCGCGGCTCGACCATGGTCGAACGCAACAAGGAATATGTGCAGGCGGCGCGCGTCACCGGCGTGACCTCACTGCGCATCATGCGCCGCCATGTACTGCCCAATGTGATGGGGCCGGTACTGGTGCTCGCCACTATCCAGGTCGCCACTGCCATCATCACCGAGGCGACGCTGTCCTTCCTGGGTGTGGGCGCGCCCCCGACCTCGCCGTCACTGGGCACCTTGATCCGCATTGGCAACGACTACCTGTTCTCGGGCGAATGGTGGATCACGATCTTTCCGGGCCTGATGCTGATCATCATCGCGCTGTCGGTCAACCTGCTGGGTGACTGGCTGCGCGACGCACTCAATCCGCGCCTGCGCTAGACATCCATGAATACACAGCAACATCCAGCCCGTGCAGACGCTCCTGCAGCGCCAGCCGCTGGCGCGCAAGCCACCCAACAACAGACCGGCGAACCACTATTGCGCGTCAAGGATCTGGTGGTAGAGTTCCCCACCCGCGCCGGCACCTTGCGCGCACTGGACAAGATTTCGTTCGACATCGCGCCCGGCGAGGTGCTCGGTGTCGTCGGCGAATCGGGCGCCGGCAAGTCGCTGACCGGCGCGGCCATCATCGGCCTGCTCGAGCCGCCGGGGCGCATTGCCGGTGGCGAGATCGTGTTAGAGGGCCAGCGCATCGACAACCTCGACCACGAGGCCATGCGCCATATCCGCGGCCGGCGCATCGGCGCCATTTTCCAGGATCCGCTGACCTCGCTCAACCCCTTGTATTCCATCGGGCGCCAGCTGATCGAGACCATCCGTACCCACCTGCCGATGAACGAGAAAGCTGCGCGCCAACGCGCCATCGAGTTGCTGCAGGACACCGGCATTCCCGCCGCCGAGCAACGTATCGACCACTATCCGCACCAGTTCTCCGGCGGCATGCGCCAGCGCGTAGTGATCGCCCTGGCACTGGCCGCCGAGCCCAAACTGATCGTGGCCGACGAGCCGACCACCGCCTTGGACGTGTCGATCCAGGCGCAGATCATTGCGCTGCTCAAGCAGGTGTGCAAGGACCGGGGCGCAGCGGTGATGCTGATCACGCACGACATGGGCGTGATTGCCGAGACCTGCGACCGGGTCGCCGTGATGTACGCAGGACGTATTGCCGAGATCGGGCCGGTGCACGAGGTCATCAACCACCCGGCCCATCCTTATAGCGCGGGCCTGATGGCAGCGATTCCCGACATCACGATCGACCGCGAGAACCTGCACCAGATCGATGGCGCGATGCCGCGACTCAATGCGATTCCGCCCGGATGCGCGTTCAACCCCCGCTGCGAACGCTCGATGGATCGCTGCGGCCGCGAGCGCCCCGAACTGATGGCCGCCGGCCCCACGCGGGCCGCCTGCTGGCTGCACGCTGCCGACGCGGCAAACTGAAACGGAAGACCCCAATGGCATTGGTCCAAGCCGACGATCTGGCAATGAGTTTCGACGTGTCGGCCCCCTGGCTGAACCGGGTCATAGAGCGCACGCCGCGGCTGCTGCTGCATGCGGTCGATGGCGTCAGTTTCGAGATCGAAAAAGGCAAGACGCTGGCACTGGTCGGCGAATCGGGCTGCGGCAAGAGCACGGTGGCGCGGTTGTTGGTAGGGCTGTACGAGCCAACCCGGGGCAGCTTCCGGTTCGACGGTGCAGACGCGCATGCGACCTACCAGAGCGCCGCCGGACTGCAGTTGCGCCGGCGCATCCAGATGATCTTCCAGGACCCTTATGCCAGCCTGAATCCACGCTGGGTGGTCGAGGACATCATCGGCGAACCCCTCACCGAACACGGACTCATCACCGACAAGGCGACCTTGCGCACACGGGTCGAGGAGTTGCTCGAATCGGTTGGCCTGTCAGCGCAGGATCGCATCAAGTACCCGCACCAGTTCTCCGGCGGGCAGCGCCAGCGCATCTCGATTGCGCGGGCG
Source organism: Burkholderiales bacterium (assembly GCA_038326025.1). Classification (GTDB taxonomy): domain Bacteria; phylum Pseudomonadota; class Gammaproteobacteria; order Burkholderiales; family Burkholderiaceae_C; genus CAISIP01. Next base: position 73,816 of record JBBQJP010000007.1, on the reverse strand, counting down.
CTCGCCACGCAGCCCGAGTTCCTGGTCTGCGACGAACCGACATCCGCGCTCGACGTCAGCGTGCAGGCGCAGGTACTCAACATCATGAAGGAGCTGCAGCGTCGGCTAGGCCTGACCTACCTGTTCATCTCGCACAACCTGGCGGTGGTGCGCCACGTCAGCGACCAGGTCGGCGTGATGTACCTGGGCCGGTTGGTCGAACTGGCCGACAAACAGGAACTGTTTGCCAACCCACGTCATCCCTATACCCGGATGCTGCTCGATGCGATTCCCAAGATGCACGACACCGGCCGCGCCCGCACGCCGGTGCAGGGCGAGGTGCCCAATCCGCTGAGCCCGCCAACCGGCTGCGCCTTTCACCCGCGCTGCCCGCACGCCAATGCCCGCTGCCATGACGAGCGCCCGAAGATGCAGAAAATTGCCGGCGTGCGTATCGCCTGCCATGCGGTCGAGGAAAACCGTATCTGACACCCGTGCGCGACGGCCGGCTTTTGCAAGGTCGGCGAAGCCCGCGATACACCGGCCTCGGGCTTGACGCCACTGCGATCCGGTTCAGCGCGCACCGGCCGCCCCCATCGCGCGACCCAGTGCCGCCACCAGTTCCCGCGCAACACCTGACTTCGGATACGACTTGCGCAGCGCGGCATACCAACGCAGGGACAGACCGTTGCGGGTGATGCGCAGCAGCTTCAGGTCCGGATATTCAATCGAGGCGCCGACGGCCCAGCGGCTGAGCACACTGACACCGTAGTTGGCGCGCGCCACCTTGCCGGCCACGATATCGACGTCGACACGCCCGTCAAGCAGCGCCGGCAATGGCGGACCACTCAAATGCGGAACCAGTTCGATGTCGACACCCGGGTGCCTGCGCCCGAACTGCTCCAGCAGCCGCGGCAACCATCGGAAATTGCTGCTGGCGCGGGATCTGACCCGCACGATTTCGCGCACACCGGCGCCCAGTTTGCGGCAATAACTCTCGGCCGCTTCCAGCCCCTGGAGACATTGCTGGAGGACATCCGCGACTTCACCGACACCGACACGTTCGACAACCGTGGCTACCGTTCGCCAGGCGAGCTGTCGCTGCACACCGACCCTCCGACGCTGATCATGCTGTTTTGCCTGACCCCGGCGCGCGAGGGCGGCGAAAATCAGCTCGTCAACATCGAGGCGATACACGACTACATGCAGGCGCAGCGTTTCAGCGCGCGCTGCGTCGCAGTGCCACGGCCTCACGCGCCAGTTGCGTGATCCGTGCCCAGTCGCCTTGCACCATGGCGTCGGCTGGCACCAACCAGGAACCACCCACACAGACCACGTTGGGCAAGGCCAGCAACTCGGCCGCATTGTTAGTGGTCACGCCGCCCGTTGGGCAGAACCGGATATCGGTGAATGGCCCGCTCCAGGCCTTGAGCATGGCCGGGCCTCCGGCCTGCATGGCGGGGAAGAACTTCAACTCGGTCAATCCATCTTCCTGGCACATCATGATTTCGCTGCCGGTGGCAACACCTGGCAGCAGCGAGAGACCCAGGTCGCGGCAAGCCTGCCCCACGGCCGACGTGTAACCCGGGCTGACCGCAAAACGGGCGCCTGCGGCAGCAGCGGCGCGCGCATCGGCCGCGCTGCGCACCGTGCCCGCGCCCAGCACGGCCTCGGGAACGTCACGCGCAATCGCCTCCATGCAGGCCAGCGCCTGCGGGGTTCGCAACGTCACTTCCAGCATGCGGATACCGCCGGCAACCAGCGCACGGGCCATCGGCACCGCGTGGGCGACATCGTTCAACACGATGACTGGAATGACGGGCGCGTCCTGCATCACTTGCAGTGCGCTGAATTTTTGGCCTACAACCATGAACATGCTCCTTCTTCCGCCGTTGTCACATTGCGCCGCATGCCGGCGAACAAATCGCGCCCCATGCCCACACCGTTGCCTTCGACCAGCGCCGACGGCATTTGCGCGACCTCGCGCGTTTCCCATTCTGCGCTGTCGACCAGTGCCAGCAACGCGCCGGCATCGGCATCGAGGCGCACCAGATCGCCGTCGCGCAAACGCGCCAGCGGGCCGCCAGCCGCCGCCTCGGGCGACACATGGATGGCTGCCGGCACCTTGCCCGATGCGCCACTCATGCGCCCGTCTGTAACCAGCGCCACGCGATAACCCTTGCCCTGCAACACCGCCAACGGAGGCGTGAGCTTGTGCAACTCCGGCATGCCGTTGGCGCGCGGGCCCTGCCAGCGCACCACACACACCACATCGCGGTCGAGCTCACCCGCAGCGAAGGCCTGGTGCAGCCCTTCCTGCGAGTCGAATACCCGCGCCGGCGCTTCGATGACATGGCGATCGTCCGGCACCGCCGAGACCTTGATCACGCTGCGACCCAGGTTGCCCTGCAGCAACTTCAGGCCGCCGGTCGGGCCGAACGGGGCTGCGGCGCCCCGCACCACGGCCTCGTCGCCCGAAGCGCCGGGATCGTGCCAGCCCAGGCCGGCTTCAGTTGCGTGCGGAATCGACGTGAAGGCCTGCAGGCCCTCCGGCCGCACCGTGGCGACATCGGCGTGCATCAAGCCGGCATCACGCAGTTCACGGATAACGAAACCCGGCCCGCCGGCCGCCTGGAAGGCATTGACATCGGCAGTGCCGTTCGGATAGACCCGCGTCAGCAGCGGCACCACTTCGGACAGGGCCGCGAAGTCATCCCAGTCGATCACGATACCGGCCGCGCGCGCCACCGCCACCCAGTGGATCAGGTGGTTGGTCGAACCGCCGGTGGCCAGCAGCGCCACCATCGCGTTGACGATGCAGCGTTCGTCGACCAGCTTGCCGATCGGTGTGCACAAGGCACCGGTCGCCGGTGCCGCGCCCGCATCGCCCAGCGGCGTGCCGTGACCGAGCAAGGTGCGCACGGCCTCAAGCGTCAGTTCTTCGCGCAGCGTCTCACCGGGGTTGACGAAAGCCGTGCCCGGAACATGCAGCCCCATGGCCTCCAACAGCATCTGGTTGCTGTTGGCCGTTCCATAGAAGGTGCAGGTGCCCTGGCCGTGGTAGGCCTGCGATTCGGCTTGCAGCAGTTCGGCACGCCCCACGAGCCCTTGTGCCGCCAACTCGCGCACCTTGCTCTTGGCGCTGTTCGACAGGCCCGAGGTCATCGGGCCGGCCGGTACGAACACGGTGGGCAGGTGACCAAAGTGCAAGGCGCCAATCAGCAGGCCCGGCACGATCTTGTCGCACACTCCCAGCAGCAACGCGCCATCGAACATGTCGTGCGACAAGGACACCGCCGTGGCCATGGCAATCACATCGCGCGAATACAGGCTCAGTTCCATGCCCGGCGTACCTTGCGTCACACCGTCGCACATCGCAGGTACACCACCTGCGACCTGGGCGGTGGCCCCCAAGCGCCTGGCCTCGACCTTGATCAGGTCGGGATAACTCTGAAGCGGTGCATGCGCCGACAACATGTCGTTGTAGGCGGTCACGATGGCGATGTTGGGCGCGCGCTGCGCGACCACCGGAATCCGGGCGCGATGCAGCGGTGCGGCCGCGTCCTTGTCGCCGTCGGGCATGGCGGCGAACGCGTGCGCCACGTTGGCACAACCCATGCGATCAGCGCCCGGCGGCCTGTTGACAGTTTCGTCGAGGCGCTGCAGGTAGGCGGCGCGTGTGGTCGCGCTGCGGGCACGGATGCGTTGTGTCACGGCGTCGACCGTGGAATGAAGTTTCAATATTTTCATGATTTTCCTGTAACTTAGTTACAACCGCCATCCTAACCCGCTTCACGCATGGCAAACCATGCTCGGGTTACAGACGGGTTACGAAATCTCCATGACCATGACGCAGATACTGCCTATTACGCCTGCCCCGCCAGCGCGGCGACGTACCGATTCCTGCACATCGCGCTACAGTCATGCGCGTGAACATCGATCCACAACACGCTATGGCAGTCGAACGACCCGTACCCCTGCGCGATCCTGTGCCCATGCTGGCACAGACCAAGGCGCAATGGGGCGGCAAGTCCGATTTATGGGTATTTGCCTACGCATCGCTGATCTGGCGCCCGGACTTCGACCCGGCAGAGCAAAGGCTGGCCCGTGTGCACGGCTGGCACCGTGCACTCAAGATGTGGAGCCGTGTGAACAGAGGTACGCCGGCACAACCCGGTCTGGTGTTTGCATTGCTCCCCGGCGGCAGCTGCCAGGGTGCGGTTCTGCGCGTGCCGCAACGTGATGGCGAGGCGGTGCTGGACCGCTTGTGGGACCGTGAAATGGTGACCGGCGTGTACGACCCGCGGTGGTTGCCTTGCCAGACCCATCAGGGCCCGGTGCAGGCGCTGGGCTTCACACTGTCACGCAAGAGCCCGAACTTCACCGGGGAATTGACTGCGCAGCATTACCGCGAAATATTTGCCGGCTCGCACGGCCGTTATGGCAGCACACTGGACTACGCCAACCAGACCCTGCATTGCCTGCAGCAGCACGGCATCCACGACCATGCCTTGCACCGGCTGATGCGCCATGCGCGCGAACCATCGCGCTGAGCGCGTGGCGTATCGCGTGGTCAGGCGTAGCCTGCGGTTTTCTATACTGCCACCATGACGAACATCTCCGATCTGCGCAAGAGTTACGAACGGGCCGAATTGAGCGAGGACGCCTCCCAGGCCGATCCGCTCAAGCAATTCGCCCAATGGCTCGATGAGGCCATCGCCTCCGAGGTACCCGAACCCAATGCCATGACGCTGGCCACGGTGGACCAGCGACTGCGGCCCAGCACGCGCATCGTGCTGATCAAGGGCTTTGATGCGCGGGGCATCGTCTGGTACACCAACTACGACAGCCGCAAAGGGCGGGATCTGGCCGGCAATCCGTACGCGGCGCTGCAGTTTCATTGGGTCGAGCTCGAACGCGTGGTGTGCATCGAAGGCATCGTCGAGAAGGTTGATGCAGCACAAAGCGACGCCTACTTCAAAAGTCGACCACTGGATTCACGCATTGGCGCCTGGGCTTCGCCACAGTCACAGGTGATCGCCAATCGCGCGGTGCTGGTGGCCAACGCCGCGCGTTATGGCGCGCAATTCCTGCTGCAGCCGCCCCGCCCGCCGCATTGGGGCGGATACCGCCTCAAGCCCGACAACTGGCAGTTCTGGCAGGGTCGCAAGAGCCGTCTGCATGACCGGTTGCGCTACACGCTGGATACAGGCGAAGGCTGGATACGCGAACGGCTGGCGCCTTGAGCCCTGCCCCGGGGTGATCAACCGAGAACGATGGGCAGGGACCACGAGGGCCCTGCCGGTGGCCTCAAGCGCCGGCCAGCAACAGCAATATCAGTGACACCGACAATGCCGAGACGGCAGTGGACACGCCCACGCTGGCGGTGACCGTGTCCTGCGCCACTCCGTATCGTTGTGCGACGAGAAAGGAGTTGGCGCCCACCGGCAAGGCAGCCGCGACAACCAACACGACCAGAGCAACGCCGCTGATACCCAAGGCCCAGCCCAGCGTGCCAACCAGCATCGGCACCAGCAGATTCTTCACGGCCGTCAGGATCAAGGCCGGGCGAAGATTGCGGCCAACGGATGACGAAACCAGCGACACGCCCACCAGAAACAGCGCCAGCGGCCCAAACGCCTTGCCCAGCCAGAGCATGGGCAGGTCCAGCCAGGGCGGCAAGACCCAACCGGTCTGCGCGAACAACAAACCCGCAATGATCGGCAACGGCACAGGGTGCACGATGGCCTTGCCCAGTGCACGCAGGCCGACACGCCACAAGCGCGCGGCAACTTCCGGGGTCGCGGCCGCCTGTTCGCGCGCCACGGCAAACTCCAGCACCACGGTCGCCGTGGTCAGCAGCATCAGCGAGTTGATCGGAATCAGTGTGAACAAGGTGACCAGTCCCGCATCACCCCAGGCCAGCGAAACCAGGGGAATACCGATCATGACCGTATTGCCGTATGTCGCCGTCATCGCCAGCACAGCGCCACGCTGGGTCGGGCCCTGCTGTCGCAATACCGCGGCAAAAACGATGGCCAGTCCCAGCGCATAGGCCAGCGCGGGTGTGGCGTCGAGTTGCTCCACGTGGACGCGGCTCATGGAGCGAAACAGCAGCACCGGCGTCAGAAACATGAACGCCAGCCACGACATCCGGCGCACCACGTCAGGGCCGAGCCAGCGGGCGCGACCCACAAGCAGTCCCAGCACGATCATGCCCATTACGGGCAACAAGGCAGTCAGTACGACATGGTTCACGGCAGCAGACGCCTGGTGGCGCGTTCAGAAGGTGTTTGCCACGCAGTCGAACATGGCGCAATGGCGAGGCATTGTCGCGGAGCCTGGAGAGGCTGCTCGGCTATAGTGGCGCCGACCCGTCGCGGACCTGTTGCCACCCAGACATCCACCGTTCCATCATTGCCATGAACTCCTCTGATCCCGCCGTGACCAACACGCGCAGCCTGCGCATTCACAGTTTTCGTGCGCTGGAACCCGGGCCGGCGCTCATCGTCACCGGCGCCGTGCATGGCAACGAGACCTGTGGCAGCCGTGCCATCGAACGGGTTGCAAGGGAACTCGACGACGGCTCTCTGGTGCTCGAGCGCGGCAGCCTGACGCTGGTACCCATCACCAACCCGCTTGCTTACCAGCGCGGCCAGCGCATGGGAGAGCGCAACCTCAACCGCAATCTGTATCCGAATGCGTTGCCGAAGGACTATGAAGACCGCATCGCCAATGTGTTGTGCCCTTTGCTGGCGCAGCATGACGTGTTGCTCGACCTGCATTCGTTTCACAGCACTGGCGAGCCCTTCGTGATGCTCGGCCCGCAGAACAACGCCGGCGACCTGGAGCCGTTTGCGCAAGCCGAGCGCGAAGAGGCGCTGGCCAGGTGCCTGGGTCCGAGGCGTATCGTCGAAGGCTGGCTGCACACCTACGCCGACGGCGTCAAGACCCGCATGGCGCGCACCACCACGGCAGACCGCGCGTCCTTGCTCAGCACCGATCCGCGTTATGGCGTGGGCACCACCGAATACATGCGCAGTCAGGGCGGGTACGGTGTCACGCTCGAATGTGGCCAGCATCAGGACCCGGCCGCACCCGAGGTGGCCTGGCGCGCGATCCGCAACACCCTGGCCCAGTTGCAACTGATCGACGCCAGCGCGCCGGTCCCGATTGCCAGGCCACAGATGTTGCGCCTGACCCAGGTGATCGACAAACTCCATGGCGACGACCAATTTACGCGGGAATGGTCGAGTTACGACCCGCTCACGCAGGGCGAAACGATCGGCATGCGCCACGACGGCACGCCGGTGCTGGCGCCGGGCGATGGTTTCATCGTGTTCCCCAACCCGGGGGCGCTGGCCGGTAACGAGTGGTTCTATTTCGCCGAGCGCAGTACACGCCTGGGCGCACTTTGATCCGCTGACACGCGATCGGGCGCTGGCAAAGGCCGAGTCCCCAGGCTTGCGGTACATTAATAACCAACCAGTCATTAACATCCAGCACGTGCCCGAGTCCAGCGCCGACCTGCCAGTCGCTTTACCCCATCGACCCTCCCGTCGCAAACAGGCGCGGCCGGGTGAACTGCTGTCGGCCGCACTCGATCTGTTTGTCGAAAAGGGTTATGCGGCGACCCGGGTGGAAGAAGTGGCGCGGCGCGCCGGCGTATCAAAGGGAACCTTGTTCCTGTATTTCGCCAGCAAGGAAGATCTGTTCAAGGCGGTGGTGCGCGAAAACCTCTCAGTGCGTTTCCCGCAGTGGAGCATCGTGCTGGACGGGTTCCCGGGTACCTCGGCCGAGATGCTGCGTTTTGCGATGCGCGAATGGTGGGCCCAGATCGGCGACACCAAGGCCTCGGGCATTTCCAAGCTGATGATCAGCGAGGCCAGCAACTTCCCCGAACTCGCGTTGTTCTACCAACGCGAAGTGATCGAACCGGGCAATGCCTTGATACGGCGCATTCTGCAGCGCGGGGTCGAACGCGGCGAATTCCGTCCGCTTGACCTGCAGTACGCGGTGCACACGGTCATCGCGCCGATGCTTTATCTGATCATCGCAAAATACTCGTTTGGAGCCTGTGTGCCCCAGCACAACGTGCTCGTGCCAACAGATTATCTGGACGCGCAGGTCGACATCCTGCTCAACGGTTTTTGCGCCGGCCGAGCCACCCCTGCCACGATGTCCACACCCCCATGAAACGCACTCTCAAATGGCTGGTAGTCCTGCTGGTCCTTGGCGCACTCGGCTTTGGCGTCATGCGTTTCGTCAAGCAGCGCCAGGCCGCGCAGCAGGCAGCCAGCCAGAGTGCCGCTCGCGTCGAACCGGTGATGCAACTGGTGGCCAGCGACCTGGTCCAGGTACGACCACAGGCACTGACCCAGGTGCTGCCGGTCTCGGGCACGATCAAGGCGACCCAGTCGGCATTCATCAAGGCCCGGGTCGCCGGTGAACTGCAGGATCTGCGCCTGCGCGAAGGTGATCTGGTCAAGGCCGGCCAGGTAGTCGCACGGGTCGACGCCACCGACAGCCAGGCGCGGCTGCGCCAGGCGCAGCAGCAGGCGCAGGCCGCGAAGGCCCAGATTGATATCGCCCAGCGCACATACGACAACAACAGCAAGCTGGTCGAACAGGGCTTCATATCGAAATCGGCGCTGGATTCGTCCCGTTCCAATCTGGCCAGTGCCCAGGCCAATCATCTTGCGGCCATGGCCGGCGTGGATGTCATCGCCAAACAACTGCAGGACACGGTGTTGCGAGCGCCCATCAGCGGCGTAATCTCCCAGCGACTGGCGCAAAACGGTGAACGCATCGGCGTTGACGGCCGGGTGCTGGAACTGGTCGATATCAGCCGGCTGGAACTCGAAGCCAGCCTGGCCGCTGCCGATACGACACTGATACAACTGGGCCAGATCGCCGAACTGCAGATCGAAGGCGCCAGTGCTCCGGTGCGCGCGAAAGTGGTGCGTATCAACCCGACCGTGGTCGCCGGCAGCCGCTCGGTGCTGGCTTACCTCGAACTTGAACCCACCGCCGGTCTGCGCCAGGGCCTTTTCGCGCAAGGCAAGCTGATGGTGGGAAGCCGCAACAGACTGTCGTTGCCAGTCTCCGCGGTACGCAATGACCGACCGCGTCCCTATGTGCAGATCGTGCGGGACAACCGCGTGGTGCATCAGGCAATCGACCTGGGCGAGCAAGGTGAAGTCGATGGCCAGTGGATGGTAGCTGTCGATGGACTGCCCGACAAGACACTGGTGATCGCGGGCTCGGTGGGTCGCTTGCGCGAAGGTACCGCGGTCAAGCTCGCGGGCAACCCGCTGTAACGAACCGACGCCTGCCCATGTGGTTCACCCGCGTCAGCCTGCAAAATCCGGTTTTTGCCACCATGGTCATGCTGGCCCTGGTGGTGCTGGGCCTGTTTTCCTACCAGCGCCTGCAGATCGACCAGTTTCCGAACATCGACTTTCCGGTGGTGGTGGTCATCACCGAGTACCCTGGCGCGGCGCCCGAAATCGTTGAAAGCGAGGTCACCAAGCGGATCGAGGAAGGTGTCAATTCGATTGCCGGCATCAATGCGCTGACCTCACGCAGTTACGAAGGCCAGTCGGTGGTGGTCATTGAGTTCGGCCTGCATATTGACGGTCGCAAAGCGGCTGACGATGTGCGTGAAAAGGTGTCGGCTGTCAAACCGCTGCTGCGCACCGAGGTCAAGGAGCCGCGGGTACTTCGTTTTGATCCGGCCGCGCGTGCGGTCTGGTCGGTCGCGGTATTGCCCGCCCAGGCCAGTACCGAGACCACGGCGGCGACCCGCCCGATGAGCCCGGTCGAATTGACAAACTGGGCCGAACAGACGCTCAAGAAGCGGCTGGAGAACGTACGCGGCGTCGGCTCGGTTTCGGTGGTGGGCGGCACCAAGCGCGAGATCAACCTTTTCCTGGACCCGCGCGCGCTGGAGTCTTACGGCCTGACGCCGGACCAGGTAGTGGCCGCGGTGCGCAGCGAAAACCAGGACCTGCCGGTGGGTGCGATCCGCTCGAAGGAGCAGGAACGCGTGGTACAGATCGAGGCGCGCATCGAACGGCCGCAGGATTTCGGCAAGATCATCGTAGCGCGACGCAATGGCACACCGGTACGCCTGGACCAACTGGCCCAGGTGGTCGATGGCGCGCAGGAAGTCGACAGTCTGGCGTTGTACAACGGCGAGCGCACGCTGCTGCTGACGGTACAGAAATCGCAGGACGAGAACACGATCGCAGTCGTGGACGGGCTGCATGCGGCGCTCGCCCAGGTGCAAAAGCAACTGCCACCGGGCCTGCGTCTCGAACCCATCCTCGATGGCTCGCGCCAGATACGGGTGTCGGTGGCCAATGTGCGCCAGACGCTTATCGAGGGCGCGATCCTGACCGTTTTGATTGTGTTCCTGTTTCTCAATTCGTGGCGCTCGACGGTGATCACCGGGTTGACGCTGCCGATCGCCATCATCGGCACCTTCTTTTTCATGGACATGTTCGGCTTCACCATCAACATGATCACGCTGATGGCGCTGAGCCTGTGCGTCGGCTTGCTGATCGACGACGCGATCGTGGTGCGAGAGAACATCGTGCGCCATGTGCAACTGGGCAAGAGCCCGTTTCGCGCCGCACTCGACGGCACGCAGGAAATAGGCCTTGCAGTTCTGGCCACCACCTTGTCCATCGTCGCGGTGTTTCTGCCGATCGGCTTCATGGGCGGCATCATCGGCAAGTTTTTCCACGAATTCGGGCTGACCATCGTTGCCGCGATTCTGATCTCGATGTTCGTCAGCTTCACGCTCGATCCGATGTTGTCCTCCATCTGGCATGACCCCACCATCGAGGCCCATGGCAAGCGCCACGCGCCCCGCAGCCTGTACGACAAGACCATCGGCCGCGTCACCGGCGCCTTCGATACCGGCACCGACAGGCTGATCGAGGCCTACCAGTCCATCCTGCGCTGGGCACTGGCGCACCGGCTGCCGACACTGGCGATAGCGCTGGCCATCTTCGTGTCCAGTGTGGTGATGGTGCCCATGCTCGGTACCGAGTTCGTGCCCAAGTCCGACTTTTCCGAAACCACGCTGGATTTCCACACGCCGGTGGGATCCTCGCTCGAAGTCACCGAGGCCAAGGCACGTCAGGTGGAAACCATCGTGCGTTCGCTGCCCGAGGTGCGGTACACACTGGTGACGATCAACACTGGCAACGCCCAGGGCAAGATCTACGCCTCGGTCTATGTCCGGCTGGTCGATCGCAAGGACCGCAAGCGGAGCGTGGACGTGATGTCGGAGCTGCTGCGCGAACGGCTCAAGCAAGTAGCGGGAATCACCGTGACCCATGTCGGCCTGCTCGACTCGGTGGGTGGCGAAAAACAGGTGCGGTTCTCGATCCAGGGACCGGACCAGGCCGAGCTCGAACGCATCACGGTACTGGCGTTGGACAAGATCCGCGTCATACCAGGCCTGGTTGATCTGGATTCGAGCGTAAAACCCAACAAGCCGACGCTGGACATTCAGATCCGCCGCGATGTCTCCTCCGATCTGGGGCTGAGCATCACCCAGCTCGGCGCTTCGCTGCGCACCATGGTCGCCGGTCAGACCGTGGGCAACTGGCGCGCCAGCGACGACCAGACCTACGATGTCAATGTCCGCCTGAACCGCGACTCACGCAATGCGCCGCAGGACCTGGAACGGCTGCCGTTTACGCTGGGCAGCAACCCCGACGGGAGCATGCGCGTCGTACGCCTGAACCAGGTCGCGCAGGTCATCGAAACAACCAGCCCGAACCAGATCAATCGGCGCGACCTGACGCGCGAAGTCAGTGTCTCGGCCAACGTGTTCGGCCGCTCTGCCGGAGAGGTTTCCGAGGGCATCCGCCAGGTGATGGACGGCATCACTCTGCCGCCGGGCTACAGCTACCGATTCGGCGGCTCGACCAAGAATATGGCCGAGGCGTTCGGTTATGCCGTCTCGGCGCTGGTGATGGCCATCATCTTCATCTACATGATCCTGGCCAGCCAGTTCAAGAGCTTCGTGCAGCCGCTGGCACTGATGACGTCTTTGCCACTGACACTGATCGGTGTCGTGCTGGCGCTGATGCTGTTCGGCTCCACCTTGTCCATGTTCTCGGTGATCGGCGTGATCATGCTGATGGGCCTGGTGACCAAGAACGCCATCTTGCTGGTCGATTTCGCGATCCGCGCGCGGCAGGACACGGTCGGGCCGGACGGCAACACCGTGCCCGGCCTGGCACGCAACGAGGCACTGCTGATGGCGGCCCGGGTGCGGTTGCGTCCCATCCTGATGACCACGCTGGCCATGGTGTTCGGCATGGTGCCGCTGGCGTTCGCGCTGACCGAAGGCTCGGAGATGCGTGCGCCCATGGGCCAGGCCGTGATCGGCGGTGTGATCACCTCCTCGCTGCTGACGCTGGTGGTCGTGCCCGTGGCCTACTGTTATATGGACGATCTGGCGCAATGGGCCCGGCGCTTGCTCGGGATCAAGGCAGCAGACGCGCATGACCCTAAAATCGACAGCCCGACCTGACTTTTGCGAGATACCCGCATGCACAGTGCCATGAACTTCGAACAAGCCCGCTTCAACATGATCGAACAGCAAATCCGTCCCTGGGACGTGCTGGACGCCCATGTGCTGCAACTGCTATCCGTCGTCAAGCGGGAGGATTTCGTGCCTGAGCCGCACAAGGCCCTGGCCTTTGCCGACATGGAGATTCCACTACCCGGCGGCCAATGCATGCTTGCACCCAGGGTAGAAGCCCGCATGTTGCAGGACCTGGCCGTGCAAAAACACGAAAAAGTGCTGGAGATCGGGGCCGGATCTGGTTATATGGCGGCCCTGCTGGCACACCGGGCCCAGCGCGTGATTTCACTCGAGATTCGCCCTGAACTGGTCGCGCTGGCCAACGCCAACCTGCAGCTCGCCGGTATCCACAATGTCCAGGTGCGGCAACAGGATGGCGCGGTAGCCGTGCCGGTCGAAGGACCGTTTGACGTGATCGTGCTCAGCGGCTCCACCACGCAAGTGCCACAACAACTGCTCCAGCACCTCAAGATCGGCGGCCGACTCGGCGCCGTGGTCGGCGATGAACCGATGATGCGCGCCACGTTCGTGACCCGTGTGGGCGATACCGACTACCGCACCATCCAGCCCTGGGACCTGGTCGCGCCGCGCCTGGAGAATTTCCCTGAGCCGTCCCGTTTCAGTTTCTGAACCCTGTCAAACCCGCTATCAGCGACAAGCCCGATCATGATTGACCAGATCCGCCCCCGTGAATTGTCCAGCTGGCTGGCCCGCCACCAGGATGCCGGACCGGCCGTGGTGCTCGACGTACGCGAGCCCGCCGAATGGCGCACCGCCAGCATTCAGCCAGCGGACGGCTTCACGCTGCTGAACATGTCGATGGCGAGCGTGCCGCCCCGGCTGTCCGAACTCAATCCGGACACACCGATCGCCTGTTTGTGTCACCACGGTGGGCGTAGCATGCAGGTGGCGCAATTCCTGCAGAACCAGGGATTCAGCCGCGTCGCCAATATTGCGGGCGGCATCCACGCCTGGGCGGAGGAAGTTGACCCAGCCGTCCCGCAATACTGATATCGCCGACCTGGCAACCCATCCCACCCGGACCGACAAACCTGGACACACCCCTCATGTACGACCGTTTGAACGCAGTTGATCTTCGCTCCTCCCCGCTCCGATTGCGCCGACTCGCGGTGGCATTGGGTCTGGCCTTGACGGCGATGATGCCGGCGCAGGCGCAGAGCCTGGTTCAGCTTTACGAGACGGCGAGGGCCTACGACGCGACTTACCAGTCCGCCAAACTGCAGTACGAGGCGACTGTTGCCAGGGCCGCCCAGTCCCGTGCCGGCATCTTGCCGTCGGTGGGTCTGGCGATGGGTGTATCGCGCACCTACCTTGATGCCAACGTTGCGGTGCCCACGTCGAATTACGGCTCGCAAAGTGCCAGCCTCAGCGCCTCGCAGCCGCTTTATCGCCCGGCCAACCAACTGACGTATGAGCAGGGGCAGAAAACGCTGGTCGCCGGCCAGGCGGCGGTGGAAACCGCCGAACAGGATCTGATCGTGCGGGTGAGTCAGGCCTATTTCGACGTACTCGCCGCGCAGGATGGTGTGGCCTTCGTCGCCGCGCAGAAGACCGCCGTGGCCGAGCAACTCGCCGCCGCCAAACGCAACTTCGAGGTCGGCACCAGCACCATCACCGACACCCGCGAGGCGCAAGCACGTTATGACCTGGTGCTGGCTCAGGAAATCGCTGCGGCCAACGACTTGCTGGTCAAGAGAATCGCCCTCGATCGCCTGGTCGGCCAGGACGGCACCTCACCCAAGCCACTGGCACCACCCGTCGTGCTGCCGGCGCTGATGCCGACGGACGTCAACGCCTGGGTCAACCAGGCTGTCGACCTGCACCCCCTGTTGCGCCAGAACATGGTGGCACTCGAAGTGGCCCAGCTCGAAACGCGCAAGGCGCAGGCCGGAGAAAAACCCACGCTCGACCTGAACGGCAGTTTCGCCATGACCCACAACGACGGCAGTTCCGCGTCGAGCCGCGACAGCCGTACCAACGTGGCCACCGTGGCATTGGCGTTCAACCTGCCACTTTTCACCGGCTATGCCGTGCAGAACCGCATCAAGGAAACCCTGGCGCTCGAGGAAAAAGCCCGCAGCGACCTGGAGGCCGCGCGCCGAACCGTGTCACAGGCGACGCGCGCCGCCTATTTCGGCGTGTTGTCGGGTCAGGGCCAGGCCAAGGCTCTGGAAGCGGCTGAAGCCTCCAGCCAAAGCTCGCTCGATGCCAACAAGCTTGGCTACCAGGTGGGCGTACGTATCAACATCGATGTGCTCAACGCCCAGAGCCAACTGTTTCAGACCAAACGTGACCTGGCCAAGGCCCGTTACGATGTGCTGGTCGGTGGCCTGCGCCTGCGCCAGGCCAACGGGTCATTGACAGCCTACGACTTGCAGGCGATCGAAGCAGTCTTGACCAAGTAAGCGCGTCAGTCGTCGGCTGTCGTGCGCCAACCCGGGTCGTACCCGGTTATCGCAGCAATACCCCGGTGGAACATCGGGGCCGCCACCCGTGGAGAAAAAGCACACCATGCAAACTGTCAACGTGTTGTGTATCAAATGGGGCCGCAAGTACGGCCCTGAATACGTCGACCGCTTGTATTCCATGGTGCAGCGCCACCTGACCCGGCCGTTCCGTTTCATCTGTCTGTGCGACGACAAGGACGGCATAGACCCGAGCATTGATGTGCGGCCCATTCCGGCCGTGGGCTTTGAGCCTTTCGACAAACGAGAGGCCTGGAGCTTCGGCCACGGCTGGCTAAAGCTCACCAGCTTTGCGGATCCGCTATACGACCTGCAAGGGCCCACTCTGTTCCTGGACCTGGACATCGTCATCGTCGACAACATCGACTGCTTCTTCGACCATGCCGGCACGTTCTGCGTGATCCGCGAATGGGACAAGCAGGACGGAACCGGCAACACCTCGGTCTACCGCTTTAACACGGGTCAGCATGCCGATGCGCTGACGCACCTGAAAGACGGCTTTCCCGGCTCCATCGCCGATGTGCGCAATGAGCAGGAGTACATCACCCAGTTTCTCGGACGCCAGGGCAAGGTCGCGTTCTGGCCCACGGGCTGGTGCGTAAGCTTCAAGCGCCACTGCGTGCCGCGCGGCCTGATGAGCTGGTTCAAGTCGCCCACGATACCGACCGGCGCCAAGATCATCGCCTTCCACGGCAAACCCGATCCGCCGGATGCGATCAAAGGCGTCAGCGGCAAATGGTATCGCCGGGTGCCTCCGACGTCCTGGGTGGCCGAGCATTGGCGCTGAGCGACGCAGGAACCTGCGCGTGACGGTCGTGTTGCGGTGGCTCTACAGTCTGGCCGGTTACGCGGCGGTGGCGCCGCTGCTGGCCTATCTGTGGTGGCGTGGGCGCCGCGACCCACACTACCGCCAGCGCTGGTCAGAACGCTTCGGCCTGACGCCAGCGCCCACCGCCGGCGTGGTGATCGTGCATTGCGGCTCGGTCGGCGAAGTGCTGGCCGCCCGGCCACTGATCGAACGCCTGCTAGCTGACCCGCGCTGGGGCCGCCCACTCATCACCTGCACCACGCCCACCGGTTCGCGCCAGATTCGCACGGAGTTCGGCGACCGGGTCACCCATGTTTATTTCCCGCTCGACCTGCCTGGCGCCGTTGAACGCTTCCTGCAGGCCTGGCGCCCGCGACTGGTGATTCTGCTCGAGCGCGAGTTGTGGCCCCAGTTTCTGCACCAGGCGCAATTCCGCGGCATACCGGTGGTCGTGGCCAACGCACGGCTGTCTGAAAAATCGGCAGCCGGTTATGCGCGCTGGCGCGCGATCATGTTGCCGGCGCTGACCAGCCTGCGCTTGATCTGCTGTGAAGACCAGACCACCGCCGACCGTTTCAGTGCACTGGGTGTGCGCCAATCGAAACTGCGCGTCACCGGCAATATCAAGTCCGACCTGCAATTGCCCGTTGGCCTGGCCAACCGCGTGGCCGCAACCCGCCAGAGACTCGGCTCGCGCGCCGTGATCACCGCTGGCAGCACCCACGCTGGCGAAGACGAGGCCCTGATCACGGCCTTCGTATTGCACCTCGCTACCCGCCCTGACGACTTGCTGATCCTGGTGCCACGCCACCCGGAGCGCTTCGACACCGTGGCCCGATTGCTCGCCCAGGCGGGCCTGCGTTTCGTCCGCCACAGCGGTGGCGACACACCAGGCGCCGACACCCAGGTTCTGCTGGGCGACACCATGGGCGAACTGTTGTTTTGGTACGGTGTAGCCGACGCCTGTTTCGTCGGGGGCAGCCTGATTCCACGCGGTGGCCACAATCCGCTGGAAGTGCTGGCGCTGGACAAACCCCTGCTGGCCGGCCCGCACACCCACAACTTCGCGACGATGTATGCCACCCTGGCGTCGGCCAACGCCCTCGTACCGGTGGACTCGGCGGCTGCGGTGTTCGCGCAGTTCACGCTGTTGATGCAGGACCGTGGCGCCAGCGCGGCGCGAAGCGCACGCGGGCGCACGGTGTACCAGGCCATGAGCGGCGCCGTGGCACGCACCATGGCCGCACTGGAGACTTTCGCGAGCTGGCAGCCATCGACCGGACTGCCGCTGCAAGCGCAACAAGGGGCCCAGACCATCTGGGTCGAACCGGCGTGTTTTGACACCGCACAGGCAGGCCTTTTCGATCCCGCGTGGTGGCAACAGCGCGGCGGTAGCGAGGCACTGGGCGCCGGGCGTGGCCATATCTACCGGGTGCGTGACGAAGAAGGCGGCTGCTACCTGCTGCGCCACTATTACCGCGGTGGATTGATGGCGCGGTTCAGCCGCGACCTGTTTCTGACAGAACCACTTGCGCAGACACGGGCCATGGCCGAGTTCCACCTGTTGGCGCAATTGCGAGCGCGCAATCTGCCGGTACCACAAGCCTGCGCAGCGCGCCATGTGCGCCATGGCCTGTTCTATCGCGCCGACATTCTGGTCGCGCTGATTCCTGATGCCGCTGATGTCGCCCATCTGCTGCAACACGAACACGCGCTCACGCCATTGCAATGGAGCGCCGTAGGCAGCGCGGTACGTGCGCTGCACGACGAACAGGTGTTCCACTCCGACCTCAATTGCCACAACCTGATGCTCGACACCCGGGACAAGGCCTGGATAGTCGACTTCGACAAATGTGGCTTTCGAGGCGGTGAGCACTGGAAAGCGGACAACCTGGCACGCCTGCTGCGGTCGCTGCGCAAGGAGCAGCGCCTGAACCCCGACCTGTTTTGGCAAGAAGCGCACTGGCCGCTGTTCATGGCCGGGTATGATGGTTTGCACTGAGGCGCACTGCCGATAGCGGCACCGCCGGACACCCTCGAACCAGGAGACGCCGATGCCCCTGCCCCGCGCCATGCTCGTGCCCACGGACTTGTCGACCGCGGCGCGCCATGCAGCGCAACGTGCCGCCATGCTGGCACGTGACAACGGCGCAAGCATGGAGTTGTTGCACGTTATCGAAACCGGTGCGCTGACGCAACTGACACGTTTGCTCGCCGACCCCCGGAGCCCGGTGGTGGCACGCATCGTGGCGCTGGCCGACACCGACCTGGCCGCCCTGGCGCATGACATCGAAGTGGGTTATGGCGTTGTACCGAAAACCCACTGTGTGCAGGGCCCCTTGCTGGCCAGCATCACGGGGCGCGCCGGCGACATCGGTGCCGACCTGCTGGTACTGGGTGCCAGCCATGCCGGATACCTGCGCCAGTGGCTGCTGGGTGCCACGGCCGAGCGGCTGTTGCGCAAGACCACGTTACCCATGTTGTTCGTGCGCCAGCCGCCGCACCAGGACTACCGCACCGTGCTGGTGACCGTCGACTTCTCGGACAGCGCCGCGCAATCGATCAAAATGGCGCGTCAGATCTGCCCAAAGGCGCGGCTGATTCTGCTGCATGCCTGCGAGTTTCCTTTCGAAGGCAAGATGCGCTTCGCCGGCGTCGACGATAACGCCGTGTGGCAATACCGCCAGTCCATCCGGCGCGACGCATTGCAGCAGTTGCAGACACTGGCTTCGAGAACCGGAATCGATGCGGACAACTGGCAGCCGATCGTGACGCTCGGCGATCCGGTGCACGACATCGTGCAGCAACAACTCGACCATGATGCCGATCTGGTGGTGGTCGGCAAACATGGCGCCGGCATGACAGAGGATCTGCTGCTGGGCAGTGTCACGCAGCAGGTGCTGGGCCAGGTGCTGTCGGACGTACTCGTCGCGGCACGCTGAAGCGCTGGCGTGACAGACCTGATTTTCAAAGGAGGACACTATGTCGAATGAGGGCTATCACGAACCGATCAACGAACTCAGCACAGAGACGCGCGACATGCACCGCGCCATCGTGTCGCTGATGGAAGAACTCGAAGCAGTCGACTGGTACAACCAGCGCGCCGATGCCTGCAAGGATCCGGAACTCAAGTCCATCCTGCAACACAACCGCGACGAGGAAAAGGAGCACGCCGCGATGGTGCTTGAATGGATCCGCCGCCGCGACCCGAGGTTCGACAAGGAACTGCGCGACTGGTTGTTCACCGACAAGAAACTCGACCACCACTGAACGTCAGCGCACGTTGCATGGACGTCGCGGCAGAAATCGAAGACACTGATCTTTTACGACATTACTGAAAAGGAGCAATTTGATGGCTACGCCCCGAAAGAAATCCGGATCCTCGATCACCCATGCGGCAAGTGCACTTGCCGACGCGGCCCGACTCGAAGGCGAGTCCGTGATGATGAAAACCTCCAATCTGGCGACTTCGTTGTCGAAAGAAGGCAAGACCCGGATCCAGCGCGCGACACGCAAGGCCAGCGCAGAAGCCGAAAAGTTGACTACCAACATTCGCAAGAAGGTCACGCGAGCCGAGAAAACTGCGGAAGCAAAAATTGCAGCAGTGGGCAAGGACGTGACCAAAGCGGTCAAGGCGGCCAGAAGCATGACCGCAAAAGCCACGACCCAGGCGCGCAAGAAACTCGAGCGCATTGGCAAAACCGTTGACAAGGCGGCCGCCGACGCGAAGAAGGCCGTGAAGCGCAAGACCGCGCAAGTGACCCAGTCATTGGACGAAGCGGCCAGCTCCGCCAAACGCGTGGCGTCGGCCGACAAGGCGGCTGCGTCACGCGCGGCGAACAAGCCGGCTGGGAAGAAGAAGGCAGCGGCAAAGAAGCCTGCTGCGAAAAAGAAGGCAGCGGCAAAGAAGCCTGCTGCGAAAAAGAAGGCAGCTGCGAAGAAGGTCGCGGCGAAAAAGCCAGCGGCCAAGAAGGCCGCCGCTAAGAAGGCACCTGCAAAAAAGGCGGCAGCCAAGAAGGCGGCCACCCGCAAGTCATCGTCGAAATAGCCGACGTAGACGGCTATCCCTGCTCGTGGCGACTCCCGTCGCCTGCCTTGAGGCAAGAGGGCGGTGACTCAGCCGAAATCGTCGACCTGGATCACCCGGTCGGCGGCCAGCAGGTAGGCCAGCGCCGTGGCCGGATCGCACGATCGCTGTGCGGCTTGTTCCAGTGAATCGGTGCGACGCAAAACCTTGTTGAGTTCTGGCAGTTCGTCGCCGACCGCATCGGCCAGTTCCAGCGCCAGCATCAGGTCGCGCATGCCGCCCGCAGCCGGTACGCCGATGTCCGGGCAAAGTTGTGCCAAAGGCGCCCGGCTCTCGCGCAGCGCATCGGACAAGGCAATCAGATCGCGATCGCGCAGCGGCGCCAGGTGGCCGCTGCCACGCAGCAACAGTGGTGCGGCAAAACGCAGCGCACGTGATGGCAAGTTGGCATACAGATCACGCAATACGCGTGCAGCGCCATCGAGCTGCGCGCGGATGGCTGCGCGGGCAAACGGCAACATGGTCGCGTCATTCTCGACCTGGTAGCGCCACACCGACGCACTGGCCAGATACAGGTACGACAACACATCGCCCAGGCGCGCCGACAACAGTTCCATGCGCTTGAGCTTGCCACCCAGAAGCCCCATGGCCAGGTCTGCCGCCAATGCATACTGGGCCGAGACGCGGGCAATCAGCCGTGCTTCGGCGAGCAGGTCAGGCGGCGGCGTGCCGATTACCGGCGCACCCCATGCGGCATGGCGCAGATTGCGCAACACATGGCCGACATGGTCGAGCAAGGCCTGCCCCAGGGCCTGCGGGTCGCGCGCCTCGACCGCGGCCATCTCGGTGAGTACGTGCGGATGGCAGCGCATGGCGCCTTGGCCGAAGATGATCAAGGCGCGGGTCAGGATGTTGGCGCCCTCGACCGTGATCGCGATCGGCGCATGCCGGTAGGCCACACCCAGCAGGTTCTTCGGCCCGTAGATGATGCCCTTGCCGCCCAGGATGTCCATGCCGTCATTCACAGCCCGCCGGCCCGCTTCGGTGAGGTGCACCTTCAGGATCGCACTGGCCACACTCGGACGCTCCCCCAGATCGAGCACCGCGGCGGTATAGCGACGCGCCGCATCGGTGGCATACAGGTCGACCGCGACCCGGGCTATGCGTTCAGCCACGGCATGAAAGCGGCTGATCTGCAGGCCGAACTGCTCGCGTAACCGCCCGTAGCCCACGGTGACGAACAACGAGGTCTGCTGCATCGACGCCCCCAGCGCGGGCAACGAGATCGCGCGTCCGGCGGCCAGGCTTTCCATCAACATGCGCCAGCCCTGCCCGACCATATCCTCGCCGCCAATCACCCAGTCCATTGGAACGAATACATCCGTGCCCCGGATCGGCCCGTTCATGAAAGCCGAGTTCATCGGGCGGTGTCGGCTACCGATCGCCATGCCCTCGGTGGGTACCGGCAACAAGGCACAGGTGATACCGAGTTCGCGCTCACCCTCGGGTCGCTCTGGATCGAACGCATGAAAGGCCAGACCGACGACGGTGGCCACCGGTGCCAGCGTGATGTAACGCTTGTCGAACTGCACCAGGAAGCCGCGCACGAGCCGACCATCCATTTCGCGTTCGATCAATACGCCGCGGTCGGGAATCGACGCGGCGTCGGAGCCAGCATACGGTGATGTCAGGCCGAAACACGGCAGATCCCGGCCATCGGCCAGACGCGGCAGGTAGTGCTGTTTTTGCGCATCGGTGCCGTAGTGCTGCAGCAGTTCACCCGGGCCGAGTGAGTTGGGCACCATTACGGTCACCGCGGCGGCGACATCCACGGTGGCGATACGGGTCACCACCGTCGCATGTGCGAAATGTCCAAATCCCAGTCCACCAAATTCGCGGGCGATGATCATGCCGAAGAATCGCTTCTCGCGCAGGAACCGCCAGACCGGCTCAGGCAGATCCTTGGCTTCGTCGATGGCGAATTCATCGAGCATCAGCAGCAGCTCACGCACCTCGTTGTCCAGGAAGGCCTGTTCGGCTTGGCTCAGCCGGTTGGGACCCACTTGGGTCAGCGCATCGAAATCGGGCCGGCCTGCGAACAACTGGCCTTCGAATCCGACGGTGCCGGCCTCGAGCGCGGCACGCTCGGTGTCGCCCAACGGCGGCAAGGCTTTTCCGAAAGGTTTGAGGGCCAGCTGACCGACCCATTTGGCGATGCCCATGGTGTCCCCTTATCGCGTCCCAACCGCGCTACCGGCATGTGCCATCGTGCCGGCACATGGTGCCGAACGATGGACGAAGAACTGCCTTCAGTCTACGACGCGCAGGCAGACCTGTGTTGCGCGACCTCAATCGGCCGCACGGGGCGGCGCTCTACGCAACTCGAGCACACCACTCTTGAGGTGCAGGTCGCGCTGGGGAAACGGGAACTCGATGCCTTCGCTCAGGAAGCGCTCGTAGATCGCGAAGTTGAGCTGACTGACCAGCTTGCCCTTGCGATCGACCAGGCTGGCGGACCATGCGCGCAATTCAATTGACAGGCCATCGTCACCAAAGCCCATGAACCGCACGGTCGGCGCGGGATTCTTGAGCACATCCGGATCGGCATCGGCAATTTCCAGCAGCAAGCGCTCCACCAGACGCGCGTCGCTTCCGTATGCCACGCTGACCGGAATGCGAAACCGCACACTGCTGTCGGTGTATTTCCAGTTGACCACATCCTCGGTGATGAACTTGGAGTTTGGAACGATGACAGCGATGTTGTCGTTGGTCACGACGGTGGTGCCACGCGCGCCGATCTCCACCACATTGCCCTCGACTCCGCCCACGACGATGCGGTCACCGATCCTGATCGGACGCTCTAACATGATGATGACACCTGCGATGAAGTTGCTCACCACGTTTTGCAGGCCGAAGCCCACGCCGATACCCACGGCTCCCGCCAGTACGTTGAACGTCGTCAGGTCGATGCCGGCCGTCTGCACGATGATCAGCAGACCAATCAGCAGCATCAGGTAGCGCGCCAGGGTCCCGGCCACATTGCGCGCAGACGCGTCCATGCGATTGCGCAGCAAGGGCCCGCTTGTCAACCACACCTGCACGCGGCGCGCCAGCCACAACAACAGCAGCACCAGCACGAGCAGGTAGACCACCGACCAGACCGTGACCCGGGTCTCCGGGGTCTCGATGATCGGCCATTGCAGGGCCGTGTAAATGGAGTTCAGGAATTTGCGGATCGGCTCCATCACGTCCTCCGAAACAACGGTCGCGCATTGGGCACCGACGCACGCATAAGAAAACGCCGGGCCGTTCCCAAGTTTTCTTGCACCCCCTCGGGGGGCCTGGCGAAGCCAGGGTTGGGGGCGGTCATAACAACAGCACCGTCGCCAGCCCCAGGAAGGCGAAAAAACCGACCACATCAGTCACGGTTGTCAGGATCACACTGCCCGCCAGCGCCGGATCGATGCCCAGACGGTCGAGCAACAGCGGAATCGCCAGTCCGGCCAGTGCAGCGCACAGCAGGTTGATCAGGATGGCCGCGCCCAGAACAGCGCCCAGACCCCAGTTGTCGAACCAGGCCACCACCAGCAACGCGATGACCACCGCCCAGAGAAAGCCGTTGATGATCGACACACCCACCTCGCGGTTGAACAGGATGCGGATGTTTCCCTTCTGCACCTGGCCCAGGGCCAGGCCGCGGATAACCAGCGTCAGCGTCTGGCTTCCGGCGATGCCGCCCATGCTGGCCACGATCGGCATCAGAACCGCCAGCGCCACCATCTGCTCCAGCGTTGCCTCGAAGCGGCCGATGACCCAGGCAGCCAGAAACGCCGTCACCAAATTGATGCCCAGCCAGACGGCACGCCGGCGCGAACTTACCAGCACTGGCGCAAACATGTCGGCCTCGTCGTCCAGACCGGCCATCTGCATCATCGTGCGATCGGAGTTGTCGCGGATCAGGTCGACCACGTCATCGACCGTGATGCGGCCGAGCAGCCGGTTGTTTCCGTCGACCACCGGCGCCGACAGCAAGTCCAGATCCTGGAACATCCGCGCCACCTCGGCGCTATCGGTGTCGACCGGTATGCCGGTGATATCGGTCTGCATCACCTCGGTCACGCGGCGCATCGGCCCGGCGATGACCAGGGCGCCCAGACGCAGGGTGCCCTGGTAATTGCCCTGGCGGTCGACCACCATCAACATGTCGGTCTGCGGCGGCAAGGTCTCGAGCAGGCGCAGATAACGCAGCACCGTGCCGATCTTGACATCGGCACGCACCTCGATGGCGTCGGCATTCATCAGGCCGCCAGCCGAGTCCTCCGGATACGACAGCATCGACTCGAGCTGCTCGCGCCGTGCGCCACTGGTGGCCTGCATCAGGCGCGAACCGAGTTCTTCGGACAGGCTCTGGATCAGGTCGACCAGGTCATCGAGCTCCAGGTGCTGGGCCGACGCCACCAGGTCTTCCAGATCCAGCTCGCCGGCCAGTGCATTGCGAATTTCGTCATGCAGATAGGTCAACACCTTGCCGGCGCGCTCGGTGTCGACCATGCTCCAGACGTCGGAGCGCTCCTCTGGCGGCAGGGCCTCCAGCAAGCCAGCCACCTTGGCCGGATGCATGCGACGCAAGGTCTTGGCCACCCGTTTGAGGCGGCCCCCGCGCAGTGCCTTGCGCACCGCGTCCAGATGATTGACCTCGGCGCCACGCGGATTGCGCCGCTGTTCTGCCTGTTCAGCCTGTTCGGCCGCAGAGTCCTCACCGGTCTGGCCTGCCAGTTCGGTGCTCAGCAGCAGGTTCAGGTGCGGCTGTATGCGCGCCTCCAGTGACGGATCCACCTGTTGCCACAACGCGGCGCGTTGCTCGGTATCGAGCATTTCAAGCAACGCGGCCGTCTTGGCCGGATGCATGCGCGAGACAAACTTGCGCACGCGCTTGTTGCGCCCCTCGGCCAGGGCCTGGATCACCTGGGTGATGTCGGACTGCGAACGGCTCTCGTCCGGCAGGGTGGGCTCAGTCTGCGCCATGGCTCAGCAATGGCGCACCCGGATCGCACCGGGCGTAGCGTACGGAGGGAAAAAAGAGGCTCATGGCTTGATTATTCGCGATGTCGTCCGGCAACCCGCGATTAAGGCGTCACGCAGGGCCCTTTTATAGTGGCCAGACGACCAGCAGCAGCGGGATGCTGATCGCGCAGACCAGGATCTCGAGCGGCAAACCAAGCCGCCAGTAGTCGCCGAAGCGAAAACCACCCGGCCCCAGGATCAGCGTGTTGTTCTGGTGCCCGATGGGTGTCAGGAACGCGCACGATGCGCCGATCGCCACCGCCATCAGGAACGAGTCGGGGCTGACGCCCAACGCCAACGCGGTGCCAATCGCAATCGGGCACATCACGGCTGCTGTTGCCGCGTTGTTCATCAGGTCGGACAAAAACATGGTGACAACCAGGATCAGGGCCAGCGCAATCACGGAATTACCCTGCGCCACGCTTTCGAGCAGGAAGCGCGCGATCAGGTCGGCCGTGCCCGTGGTCTCCATCGCGCCTGCCACCGGTATCAAGGCCGCCAGCAACACGATCACTGGCCAGTCGATGGCGTCGTAGACCGATCGTGGCGGCACCGTGCGCAGTGCCATCGAGGCCAGTACTCCAAGCGCAAATGCAACTGCCGCTGGCAACAGCCCCAGCGCCGCAGCGCCGACGGAACACGCCATGATGATGGCAGCCTGCAGCGCCTTGCGCCGGTTCGGGATGCGCAGCTCGCGTTCGGCCAGCGGCACGCAGCCGTGGTCGATGGCAAACTCCGCGATCGACTCCGGCGGCCCCTGCAACAGCATCAGGTCACCCGGCATGAATTGCATCGCGCGCAGGCGCACCATGGAGCGCCTGCCCTGGCGCGACACGCCCAGCAAATTCAGGCCGTAGATGGTGCGCAGCTGGACATCGCTGGCCGAACGCCCGCTGAGCAGCGAACCTGGCAGGACCACGAGTTCGGTCAGCACAACCTCGTCCGCGCCTGCGCCCTTGTCGTCGTCCTTGCTGTTGTCGTCCTTGCCGACGTCTTCAGGTTCCAGCGCAGGGTCGACCACCGCTGCGGAGGTTATGGCGCCATCGGCAGGCTCGGGCGCCTTGCGCGGCATCTCTGGCGGCGCGGTATCGGCCTGCTGCACAACCAGGCTGGCACGCGCGCTTTTGCCGCCGTCCCGTTTATCCAGCGCCTTCGACTTCTCGGTATTGGCTTCTTCCTTTGCCTTGTCGTCCTTCGCCTTGTCCACTTCGTCAGGCGCCGCTGGCGGTCGGCCGGCTTCTTCGAGTTTGAGGCCCTGCGCCGACAGCAGCCCGGCCAGCGCGTCGGCCTCGGCCTCGATCACCAGGATGTCCGCCTCGCGCACGCGGCGGCCCGGATTCGGGGCGGTGACCCGCATCTCGTTGCGCACCAGACCGATGATCTGGGCGCCTGCCTGATCGAAGATCTGGTCGAGTTCGCGCAGAGTCTTGCCGGTTGCCTTGCTGCCCGGCATCACCCGCGCTTCGGTCAGATAGGCACCGGTCTCAAAGCCTTCGAAGCCCGCCTGCTTGCGTTTGGGCACCAGGCGCCAACCGATCAAGGCGACAAAACCCACCCCGCCCAGGGCCACTGCCAGCCCCACCGGTGTGTAGTCGAACATGCGGAAGCTGCCCAGGCCTGCCTCGGCACGAAAGCCGGCAACGATCAGATTGGGCGGCGTGCCGATCAAGGTCGTCATTCCGCCCAGAATCGTGCCGAAGGCCAGCGGCATCAACACCTGGCCCGGTGTCAGATCCAGACGTTTCGACAATTTGATTGCCACCGGCATCAGCAGCGCCATGGCACCGACGTTGTTCATGAACCCCGACAGCACGGCTCCCAGGCCGATCAACGCTGCCATGCTCAGTGTCATTCCGGCCTTGGCCGGCAACACCCAGCGGGTCAGTACATCAACCGCCCCCGAAGTCTGCAAGCCACGGCTGAGCACCAGCACGCAGGCGACCGATATCACGGCCGGATGACCAAAACCGGAAAAGGCCTCGGTGGCGGGTAACAGCCCCACCACGACGCAGGCCAGCAAAGACGTGGCGGCCACCATGTCGTGGCGCCAGCGACCCCACAGGAACATGACCACCGTCAACAACAGGATGCCGAGGATAAGCGCCTGATCGTTCGACATGGACTACTGATTCAGGCCGGCTTCAAGCCGACCGGATTTTGCCAGCCCGCCACCACCGGCGCTGCGGGGCGCTGCGATGGGTTTGCCACATCGCGCCCGGCGTCACAAGCACATGGTTCAATGTGCGCTGGCGCCGATGCGCGCGTCCGGCTTGACCTGGTGCAGCAGCGCCAGCATCGCGGTCTGTATGCGTTCGAGCGCGGCCTCGGTCTGGCCTTCAAAGCGCAGCACGATCACCGGCGTGGTGTTCGATGCCCGCATCAGGCCGAATCCATCCGCCCAATCGACGCGCAAGCCATCGATCGTGTTGATGGCGGCCTGCGGCCCGAAGCTTGCAAGCGCCACCGCCTTTTGCACCACGGCAGGGGCCTCGCCTTCGGCGCAGGCAACATTGAGTTCCGGCGTGGAAAAGCTGGTCGGCAAGGCGTCGAGCATCTTGTTGGCGTCGGCCACGGCACTGACAATTTCCAGCAAGCGGCAAGCTGCGTACGTGCCGTCGTCGAAACCAAACCAGCGTTCCTTGAAGAAGATGTGGCCACTCATCTCGCCACCGAACGGCGCGCCGAGTTCCTTCATGCGCGCCTTGATCAGCGAGTGCCCGGTCTTGTACATCAGCGGCTTGCCACCGGCTGCTGCAATCGCCGGCGCCACCTGTTGCGAGCATTTCACATCGAACACGATGGTTCCACCCGGCACCCGTGACAACACGTCCCGTGCGAACAGGATGATCTGGCGGTCAGGATAGATGTTGTTGCCCTGCTTGGTGACGATTCCCAGGCGGTCGCCATCACCGTCAAACGCCAGGCCGAGCTCGGCGTCGCTGCCGGCCAGTGTGACAATCAGATCGCGCAGGTTTTCCGGCTTGCTTGGATCGGGATGGTGGTTGGGGAAATTTCCATCCACTTCGCTGAACAGTTCGATCACCTCGCAACCGATCGCGCGCAGAATGCCGGGCGCCGACGCGCCGGCCACACCATTGCCGCTGTCCACTACGACCTTGAGCGGACGGGCCAGCTTGATATCGGACACGATACGCGCCGTGTAAGGTGCCAGCACGTCGAGTTCGCGCACCGAGCCACCATCGCGCAACTGCCAGGTTTCCTCTTCGATCATGCGCCGCAGAGCCTGGATGTCTTCACCGTAGATCGCACGGCCAGCCATCACCATCTTGAAGCCGTTGTAGTCGCGCGGGTTGTGGCTGCCAGTCACCTGTATGCCGCTGGTACACGCGGTATTGGCGGCAAAGTACAACATCGGCGTTGTCACCATGCCAATGTCGATGACCTCGATGCCCGTGGCCATCAGGCCACGTACCAGGGCGGCGCACAGGCTCGGTCCGCTGAGGCGGCCGTCCCGCCCTACCGCAACCACGGTTTCACCCTGGCTGAGCGCCACCGTGCCGAAGGCCTTGCCGATGCCTTCGGCAACGGCCTCGGTGACAGTTGCAGGAACCACGCCACGAATGTCGTAGGCCTTGAAAATGGACGCTTCTACCTGCATGGTGAGTTTCTCCAGTTCTAATCGGGTCCGTCTGTGCCAGGAAATTGTAGAGCGCGCACCGACGTGTCCGCGGTGCAGCCGTATTGCCAGACGGGCACAGGCCCATTGTGAGGGACATCTGTATCCATGGGACCGCACACCGGGACGCCTGCGAACCGGCGCGTCTTTCCACATACCGGGCCCTTGCAGGCACATGTCCGAAAACGGCTACTCGGTGGCGGCAACCGGCGTAGGATGAACCCATGTCCGACACCCTGCCCTCCATTGACGCCGATGCCTGCTACCTCGCGTTAAAGGCCCGCGACGCGCGCTTTGACGGGCGCTTCTTCACCGGCGTCACCTCCACCGGCATCTACTGCCGGCCCGTCTGCGCCGTGCGCACGCCGCGCCGCGAAAACTGCCTGTTCTTCGCCCATGCGGCCAAGGCCGAAAGCGCGGGCTTTCGGCCCTGCCTGCGCTGCCGGCCGGAGATGGCGCCGGGCACACCGTGGTGGTCGATCCAGGATGCGTCGGCGATCCTGGCGCACCAGGCGGCGAGGATGCTCGACGATCCCGATAGCTGGGCCGGCGACGACGTCACGGTGCGGGGGTTGGCAGAACGGCTGGGCGTGAGTGACCGCCACCTGCGACGCATCTTCGACACGCAGTTCGGCGTCGCGCCAATGCAATATCTTCAAACCCACCGGCTGCTGGCCGCCAAGCAGTTGCTGGCCGACACCGACCTGCCGATCCAGCAGGTCGCTCTGTCCAGCGGATTTTCCAGCGTGCGCCGGTTCAACGCCGCGTTTGTGGCCCATTACCGGCTCAATCCGACGGCGTTGCGCCGCGCTGGCGTGCCTCCGTCGGCGGGCTGCATCTCGGTTCGGCTTGCGTATCGCCCTCCGTATGACACGGTCGCCATGATCGGTTTTTTCCAGCGCCGGCAGATCGACGGCGTCGAATGGGTCGACAGCGATACGCAGGCTGGAGCGCACCATGTGGCGCGCACCATGCATCTGCGCCATGCCGGACAGGTCTATCAAGGCTGGTTTCTGGCGCGTTTTGACGTGCAACATCCCCAGTTGCATCTGCAGGTCAGCGACAGTCTGCGCCAGGTGCTGCCGCAGGTGATCCGGCGAGTACGTCACTGTTTTGACCTGGACGCCGACCCGCACGCCATCAACGCGGTGCTGCACGTGCAGTTTCCAAACGGCGACGGCCTGCGGGTTCCCGGCTCACCCGACGGTTTCGAACTGGCCGTTCGCGCGGTGCTGGGCCAGCAGATCACGGTGGCTGCGGCGCGCACATTGGCACAGCGCCTGGTACAGCAATGGGGCGACGGCATCACCACGCCATATGCGCAACTCAGTCGTCTGTTCCCTACCGCCACGGCACTTGCCAGCGCCAGCGCCGACACTTTGGGCGCCCTGGGTGTCGTACGCCAACGCCAGGGTGCCATCCAGGCACTGGCGCGGGCGGTCGCGAGCGGACAACTCAAGCTGAGTGCCGGCGTGGACGTGCCCGCGACGATGGCTGCACTCAAGGAATTGCCGGGTATTGGAGACTGGACGGCGCACTACATTGCCATGCGCGCCCTGCGCTGGCCCGACGCCTTTCCCAATGGCGATGTGGCGCTGCACAAGGCACTGGGTCTGCAGGGACAGGCCCAACCGGCACGTGTTGCCGAGCACCTGTCGCAAGCCTGGCGACCCTGGCGCAGTTACGCCGTTCTGCGCGCCTGGCAAGGCTTGCCGACCACCCCCGCACGCGCTACTCAAGGAGACTGACATGTTTTTCGATCCCACCACCGTCATCACGCAAATGGACACCCGTCTGGGCCTGGTCACACTGGCCGCAACCGATCACGGTCTGGCCGGCCTGTGGTTTGCTCAACAAAAACACCATCCTGACATCCAGGCCTGGCGACGGGACGATAGTCATCCGTGGCTGGTGCAGGCCGGCGCCGAACTGGCGCAATACCTGCAGGGAGTACGCACCGATTTCAGCGTGGCGCTGGATCTGCGCAGCGGCAGTGAGTTCCAGCAGTCGGTGTGGCGCGCCCTGGGTGCGATTGCCCACGGCGACACCACGAGTTACGGGGCCATCAGCCGCCAGATCGGTCGACCGTCTGCGGTCCGCGCTGTCGGCGCGGCTGTTGGCCGCAATCCGATCAGCATGATCGTGCCCTGCCACCGCGTGCTGGGTGCCAATGGGGCACTCACAGGTTATGCCGGTGGGCTGGCACGAAAAACCGCGCTGCTGGCACTGGAGTCAACGCCCCACGCCATGGCTGCGTACACGTCAACGTCCATGGAAACAAGGACAATGCGGGCCTGAATCGCGGTTGCGAGCGCAGGGCAAATACCCTCGCACCGGGCCCACAGCGGTCCGCTACCTGTCTCCTACGAAATGAAATCACATCCGATAGCGGAGTTCGTCGCGCTGGCCGCGATCTGGGGCTCCTCCTTTTTGCTCATGCGTCTGGGCGCAGCCGAATTCGGCGTTATGGCTACGGCCGGTGGACGTGTGACCATCGGCGCTGCGACCTTGATACCCATCCTGTGGTTCAGCGGCCACTGGCCGCAGTTTCGCCGCAACGCGGGCAAGATCATGTTCGTCGGCGTCCTCAGCTCCGGCCTGCCGTTCGTACTGTTCTCCTATGCCGTGCTGTCGATCAGCACTGGCCTGACCGCCATCCTCAATGCCACCGCGCCGCTGTTTGGCGCCGTCATTGCCTGGTGGTGGCTGAACGACCGTCCCGACCGGTCCCGTACGCTGGGCCTGTTGATCGGCTTTGCCGGTGTGGTGCTGCTGGCCAGTGGCAAGGCCAGCTTCAAACCGGGCGGTTCGGGCTGGGCCGTGCTGGCCTGCCTGGGTGCGACCCTGTGTTACGGTATTGCCGCCAACTTCACCAAACGGTATCTCAGCGGCGTGCAGCCGCTGGCAATCGCGACCGGCAGCCAGATCGGCGCCACCCTCATGCTGGCATTTCCGACCTGGCTGTACTGGCCCGCGCAGAATCCTGGCCCTGTGCCCTGGATGTCGCTGATCGTGCTCGGCATCCTGTGTACCGGTGTCGCCTATATCCTGTATTTCCGGCTGATCGCGCAACTCGGCCCGGCCCGCGCCATCACCGTGACTTTTCTGATACCGGTGTTTGCGGTGTTTTTCGGCGCCACCGTGCTGGGTGAGGAACTGACCGGATGGATGCTTGCCTGCGGAGCCGTGATCGTGCTGGGTACCGCCCTGTCGAACGGCGTGTTGCGTCTGCCTGCCGGCAAGGCTGCACCGGAGCGTTAACCCTACAGTGCCTGGAGCCCGCTACTTGCGCCAGAATTCCGGCGCAAACAGCACCATCACGGCCATCAGTTCCAGTCGGCCCAGCAACATGCCGACGGTGCAGATCCAGGTCTGGAAGTCCGTCAACGTGCCGAAATTGCCGGTCGGACCCACACGCCCCAGACCGGGGCCGATATTGTTGACGGTGGCCACGACCGCCGAAAACGCAGTCACGATGTCCAGCCCCGACAACAACATCAACATGGTCAGGCCCAGTGTCGTGGCGCCGTAAATCAACATGTAGGCCATGACGTTGGAGATGACCTGGCTGGAGATCGTGGTGCGGCCCAAAGTGACCGGATTGACAATGCGCGGATGGACGGCCCGAACCACCTCGCGCCGTGCCTGCTTGACCAGCACAATCATTCGGACCATCTTGATGCCGCCACCGGTGGAGCCGGCACAGGACACGAAGGTGCCCAGGAACATCAGCCAGATCGGCGCAAATATCGGCCACATGGCGTAATCTGTCGACGCGTAGCCGGTGGTCGTGGCCAGCGAGACCACATGAAAAGCGGATGCCTGAAAGGCCTTCGCCGCATCCTCATAGGTGCCATGGAACAGCAAGACGCCGGCCAGGCCGGCAATGGACGCCAGCAACACCATGGTGTAGGTGCGGATCTCCGGGTCGCGCAACAGGGTCCAGATAGAGCGCGCGCGCCATACGATGAAGTAGCGCGCAAAACTCACACCTGCCAGCGCCATGAAGATGATCGCGACCCATTCGACCTGGGGTGAATTCCAGTAGCCGAAGCTGGCGTCGTGTGACGAGAAGCCGCCCAGGCCCATGGTCGTGCAGGTATGCATGAACGCATCGGGCCACGACATGCCGACATAACGGTAGGACAGCATGCAGGCCAGCGAGAACACGAAATACACACTCCACAGGCCGCGCGCGGTCTCGGCGATGCGTGGTGTCAGCCGTGCGTCCTTCATCGGTCCCGGCGTTTCGGTCTTGTACAGCTGCACGCCACCGACTCCCATCAGGGGCAACACCGCCACCACCAGCAGGATGATGCCCAGACCCCCGATGAGCTGCAGAAAACAACGCCACACATTGACCGAGATCGGCAGGTCATCGAGGCCGGACAACACGGTGGAGCCAGTGGCCGTCAGCGCGCTCATGGACTCGAAATAGGCATCCGTGAAGCTCAACCCGTCTATGGCCAGCAGCAGGGGAATGGCGGAAAAAGCCGGCAGCACCAGCCAGACCAGGTTGACCAGCAGGAAACCGTCGCGCGGCATCAGTTCGCGCCGATGACTGCGTGTCAGCACCATCACCAGCAAGCCCATACCCAGTGTCAACGCCATGGATGTGGCCCAGGTGCCGTGCAGCGCCGAATGGTCCAGCTTCAGCGCAAAGCCCAGCGGCACCAGGAACATCAGCGAATAGCCCACCAAAATGGTGGACAGCACATTGAGAACGGGGAGCAGACCGAACATCGCGACTCAGAAAAAGGTCGCGCTGACCTGGAACATCTTCTCGACCGCACGCAACTGGCGCTTGTTGGGCACATAGATGATGACGTGATCGCCTTCGACCAGCACCAGGTCGTGATACGGCATCAACACCTCGCAGTCTGAGCCCTCGCCGCGCACGATGGCGCCGAAACGCGCGCCTGTCGGCAACTCGATTGCGTCGATGCGGTGGCCGACCAGTCGCGACGTCCGCTTGTCGCCCCGCGCAATGCCTTCTATGGCCTCGGCTGCGCCACGGCGCAGACTATGAACCGCCGCCACATCGCCGCGGCGCACATGGACCAGCAATTCGCCGATCACCGTTTGCGCCGGCGACAGCGCGATGTCAATGGCGCTGCCCTGCATCATCTCGGCATAGATACGCCGGTTGATCAGGGAGATGACGCGCCGGGCACCGAGTCGCTTGGCCAGCATCGCCGACAGGATATTGTCCTCATCGTCGCTGGTCAACGCGATGAACAGATCCATGCTGCCGACGTTTTCCTCGATCAGCAGGTCCTCGTCCGTGGAGTCGCCCTGCAGCACCATGATGTCACCTGGCAGCTCGCCGGCGAGTTGTTCGCAGCGCTTGCGGTTGGCCTCGATGATCTTGACCTGGCACTGGCCCGACAGGCTGCGCGCCAGGCGCATCCCCACCTTGCCGCCGCCGGCAATCATCACGCTGCGCACCGGTTCGTCGTTCTTGTGGATCGCCTGCAGCACCGGCCGGATCTTGTTCTTGTCGGCAAGCACGAACACCTCGTCGCCCGGCCACACCTGCGTCGACGCATCGATCGGCAACTCGCGGTCCTGGCGGTAGATCGCCACCACGCGCATCGGCGCCTCCGGGAACAAGGCCTTGAATTCGCCAATGCTGTGGTTGACCAGAATAGAACCGGAGGCGGCGCGCACTGCGATCAGGTGGGCTCTGCCACCCGAAAAATCCAGCACCTGAAGCGCTTCGGGGTAGGCAATGAGCTGATTGATGTAATGCATCAACGACTCTTCGGGGCAGATCACATGATCGACACCAAACCCCTCCGGACCGAGCAGCTTGTCACCTTCCACGAACTCGGGGGAGCGCAGGCGCGCAATCGTGGTCTGTATCCCGAACACACTGCGCGCCACTTTGCACGCCGCCAGATTGGTCTCGTCCAGCGAGGCGCAGGCGATGAACAGGTCGGCATCCTCGGCACCGGCCCGACGCAATACCGACGGCTGCACACCGTCGCCGGCCACACCCCGAAGATCGAGCCGGTCTTCCAGTGCGCGCACAAGATCCGGATCCGGATCGATCACGGTGATGTCGTTTTGCTCCGAGGCCAGGCTCTCGGCAACACTTTCGCCGACTCGCCCGGCGCCGAGAATGATCAATCGCATGTTTTATGTCTCGAAGTGGCGCGATGATAACGGGATCGCATCATGGTCCCGGGGTTGCCGGGGGCACGAAGCGTTTTACACGTGTATAGATGTCGATAGCCACGTCGTTGTTTCGGACCAGCAGTGTCGTGCATCGGTGGGTCTGGGTCACAATGGGCGTTCGGTAGTCCAATACCCGGTATTGTCCGCGCTTGCACACGCTCCTTGAATGCCATGGTCAGCACCCGTACGCCCCAGCCCTATCCACCGATCGAAGCACAACGCAGCGGCATGCTGCAGGTGGATGCGCTTCATAACCTGTATTGGGAAGAATCGGGCAATCCGGACGGCGTGCCGGTGGTATTGCTGCATGGAGGTCCAGGCTCGGGCACCGTGCCCCGGCACCGCCAGTTTTTCGACCCGGCCCATTACCGCATCGTGTTGTTCGACCAGCGCGGAGCGGGCCGCTCCACGCCGAGGGCCGAGTGCAGGGACAACACCACGGCGCTGCTGGTGTCCGACATGGAAAGCCTGCGCACTCAACTCGGAATAAGCCGCTGGATCGTGTTTGGCGGCTCCTGGGGCTCGACGTTGGCGCTGGCCTATGCCCAAACCCACCCGACGCGTTGCCGCGCACTCGTGCTGCGCGGCGTGTTTCTTTGCACGCCCGACGAGATCGACTGGTTCCTGCACGGCATGCGCCGTTTTTTTCCGATCGCCCACGAGCAGTTCATCACGCACTTGCCGCAGAGTGAGCGGGGGGACGTGCTGGCCGCCTACATGCGGCGCCTGTTTGGCGACGACGCGCAACAACGGCTATACGCTGCCCGGGCCTGGAACCGGTACGAGAGCAGCTGCGTGCACCTGTGGCCCCAGCCCACGGAGCCCGACGATGCGTCAAGCGATGCCACCGCCCTGGCGGTTGCGCGACTCGAAGCACACTATTTCCACCATCGGGGCTTCTTCGAACCGGACCAGTTGCTGCGCTATGTCGGCCGCCTGCGCGACATCCCGGCGCTGATCGTGCAAGGCCGTTACGACGTCATCTGCCCGCCGGCCACGGCCATACGCCTGCAGCAGCATTGGCCGCAGGCACAGCTGCAAATCGTCGAAGACGCCGGACACTCGGCCTTCGAACCCGGCATCGAGGCCGCGTTGCTGGCCGCCATGAACCATCTGCGCGACCACGGCAAATTCGACCCACCCGCCGCGGCATAGTCCTGTCCACGCCGACCACATGTCCGACCCGAGCCACCAACCGCGTCAGCAGCGCGAACTGCGTCACCTGTTGCACAGCCGGCGCACTGCGGCATTGGGCAGCATCAATGCCGATGGCTCGGCCATGGTGTCGATGGTGCCCTACGCCATCGAGTTTTCCGCACCGTGTCTGGTGATCCATGTCAGCAGCCTGGCGGCCCATACCGGCAACCTGCTGCGCCAGCCGGCCGTGTCGCTGCTGGTGATGGCACCCGAATTGCCCGGCGAACCCGTCCACGCCCTGCCGCGCGCCACTTTGCAAGGCAAGGCCCATGCGCCGACGCCCGACAGCCCGGACTGGCACTCCGCCCGCGCGGCCTATCTGGCGCGCTTTGCGCAAGCCGCCGGGATGATGGAACTGGGCGATTTCCGGCTGGTGCGCATCCGGGTCGAGCAAATTCGCCATATCGCCGGATTCGGCGCGGCGCGCACGGTCGATGCCCGGGAGATAACACAGCTGCTCGCTGCGCCCCAGGACTGACAGCGCGACGACGAGAGCGGTTGGATCAGCCCTTGGGACGTTTGTCGATGACGCGCCGGGCCTTGCCGGTCTGTGTGCGTTCGACCGAGTCGGGTGGCAATACATGAACGCGTGTGCTGATGCCCACCAGACTTTTGACACGGTGCTGCAGCCATTGGCCTATGTCCGCAACAGCGGCTTCGGGCAGCGATGCATGCGCGTTTTGCAGTTCCACCTGCAAGTCGACCTGGTCCAGCGGACCATCGCGGGTGACGACGATCTGGTACAGCGGTGAGAGCTTGCCATGCAACAGCACCAGTTCTTCGATCTGGGTCGGAAAAACGTTGACGCCGCGGATGATCAGCATGTCGTCGGAGCGACCGACTATCTTGCCCATGCGCCGGAACGACCGCGAGGTCGGCGGCAACAGGCGCGTCAAGTCACGTGTGCGGTAACGGATGATCGGAAACGCCTCCTTGGTCAGCGACGTGAATACCAGTTCACCCTCCGATCCATCGGGCAGTACCTCGCCGGTCAGCGGGTCGACGACCTCGGGATAAAAATGATCTTCCCAGATCACCGGCCCGTCCTTGGACTCGACACACTCGCTGGCCACCCCAGGGCCCATGACCTCTGAAAGGCCGTAGATGTCGACCGCATCCATGCCCGATTGTTTCTCGATCTCGCCACGCATGGCCTCGGTCCAGGGCTCGGCACCAAAGATGCCGATCTCCAGCGAGCTTTCGCGCGGGTCCTTGCCCTGGCGCAACATCTCTTCCATGATGACCTGCATATACGAGGGGGTAACCATGATGATGCGTGGCTTGAAGTCCTCGATCAGCTGGATCTGCCTCTCGGTCTGACCGCCCGACATCGGGATCACGGTGCAACCAAGCCGCTCGCCGCCGTAATGCGCGCCCAGGCCACCGGTGAACAGGCCATACCCGTAGGCCACGTGCAGCAGGTCGCCAGCGCGCCCACCCGCCGCACGGATTGAGCGCGCCACCAGGTCGGACCAGTTGTCGATGTCCTGGCGGGTATATCCGACCACCGTCGGTTTGCCGGTTGTGCCCGACGACGCATGAATGCGCACGACATCCTTGCGCGGCACGGCAAACATGCCGAACGGATAGTTGGCGCGCAGATCCTGCTTGGTGGTGAACGGAAATTTCGCCAGATCGGCCAGCGTGCGGCAATCCTCCGGATGCACGCCGGCGGCCTTGAACGCCTGGTGGTAGTGCGGGACATTGCGGTAGACCTCGTGCAGCGTAGCCTGCAGCCGCTGCAACTGCAAGGCGGTGATCTCGTCGCGACTGGCGCGTTCGATCGGGTCGAGCAAGTCGGTCGGCGTGGTGTGGCGCAGCATCGGGTGTCTCCTCAGGTTGTCATTTGCGCGACCCGCGTGCATGGCGCGGATGCTGGACGCATTGTGGCAAAACCGGCACGCTCAGGAATGCGCGTGCTCGCGGTCGAAGTCGATCACCAGTTTGTCACTGACCGGATAACTCTGGCAACACAACACGAAGCCGCGTGCGACCTCGTAATCTTCGAGTGCGAAATTGATGTCCATGTCGACCTCGCCTTCGACCACCAGCACCCTGCAGGTCGAGCACACGCCTCCCTTGCAGGAATATGGCATCTCCAGCCCGGCCTTGATTCCAGCGTCGACCAGGTTGTCGGTGTTCTTGTCCATCACGAAGCTGCGCCGGGTCCCATCCAACACGACATCCACCGCGCACTGACCACTGCCCTGTACCGGTGTGCGGGGCGCCCGCACGCGGCCGTCTGCCAGCACCGTGCCGAATAACTCGGTCTTGATGCGATCGGCCGCCACACCCTTGTCCTGCAAGGCCCGGGATGTCGCCTGCATCATGTCCTCGGGTCCGCAGATGAAGGCTGCATCAATGCCCTGCGGGTCAATCCAGTGCGTAAGCAGCTGGCAACATTTGTCATAGTCGATGCGCCCGTTGAACAGGTCGATGTCCTGCGATTCGCGGCTCATGACCCAGACCAGATTGAGCCGGCCCATGTACGTGTCCTTGAGGTCCTCGAGTTCTTCCTTGAACATCACGCCGCCCGATGAACGGTTGCCGTAGACCAGGGTGACGCTGGAGCCCGGCTCGGCGAGCAAGGTGGACTTGACGATCGAGAGAATCGGTGTGATGCCGCTGCCCGACGCGAACGCCACGATATGCCGCGCCGCGTCGGGTTGCAGCGGAAAATGGAAGTTGCCCTGCGGCGGCATCACGTCGATGCTGCTGCCGGGCTTGAGGTGCTCTGCTGCCCAGTTGGAGAACACGCCGCCAGCCACACGCTTGATGGCCACGCGCAGTTGCCGGTCCTGTACCGCTGCGCAGATCGAGTATGAGCGCCTCAGCTCCTCGCCGTCCACCGTGGCGCGCAGCGTCAGGTACTGCCCCTGGGTATATTGATAAGCGTCCGCCAGCGCCGGCGGCAGGTCGAAGGTGACGGCAATCGCGTCGCGTGTCGCAGGCTGAACCTCGCGCACCTGCAGGTTATGGAATCGGGTCGTGGACATGTAGGGTTGGCGGCCGGTGGTGGCTCAATGCGGTTTGAAATAGTCGAAAGGTTCCAGGCAGCTGTTGCACTGGTACAGCGCCTTGCAGGCGGTGGAGCCGAACTGCGACAGCAGCCGCGTGCGCGTCGAACCACATTGGGGGCATGGCACCACCGGCTGATGGCTTGCGCCCAGCAGTCCCGCGATATCGATCACCTGGCTGCCATCGGCAAGGCCGGCGGCTGGTCCGGCCGGCGGCGTTATGCCGTACGCGCGCAGCGCCTCGCGCGCTGGCTCCGTCATCCAGTCGGTGGTCCAGGCCGGCGACAGTTGCGTCGTCACCTCGACCGCATCCACGCCGTGCGACTGCAAAGCGGCGCGAATGGACAACGCGATGACTTCGGTGGCCGGACAGCCGGAATAGGTGGGCGTCACGAAGACCTGCAGCCGGCCCATACCGGCATCGCCCTGTTCGCTGTCCACGTCGTGCCACACCACGTCGCGCACGATGCCCAGTCCGACCACCGACACCACCGGCACTTCCGGATCCATGACGGTGTCCAGCCAGGCCAGCACCTGCTCGCGCGAGGGTCGGGTCGCGACCAACTGACTCACCACTTGGCCCCGGGATAGGCTCGTTGCACAAACTGCAGTTCGGCCAGCAAATGACCCAGGTGTTCGGTGTGGATACCCTGGCGCCCGCCCCGTTGGTGGCCCACATAGTCGGGCAGGGGCAGGGTCGCACGCGCCAGCACCGCCTCGACGCTGGCACGCCAGGGCGCTGCGAGCGTGGACGCGGCCGGCGCAAGGCCTTGTTCGGCACACCAGGCGTCGATGTCGTCGGATTCGAACCATTCCTGTGCATAAGGCCACAACTGTTCGAGTGAGCCCCGCATGCGCGCGTGACTCAATGGTGTACCGTCGCCAAGCGCGACCACCAGACCGGCACTGCGCTGCAGGTGGTAACGCACTTCCTTGGCTGACTTGTGCGCGATCTCGGCGATACGTGGATCGGTCGAGAGGCCCAGACCGGCGAGCAGGTGCTGGTGCCATGCATCGAACAGAAACTGGCGCATCACGGTGTCGCCGTAATGGCCGTTGGGTTGTTCTACCAGCAACAGGTTGCGGAATTCGCCGCCGTCGCGCAGATAGGCCAGACCATCCTCATCACGGCCCCGGCCTTCGACCTCGCCGGCATAGGACAACCACATCCTGGCCTGACCCAGCAGGTCGAGCGCCACGTTGGTTAGCGCCAGATCTTCTTCGAGCGCCGGGCCATGACCGCACCAGGCACCAAGACGCTGCGACAGCACCAGGGCGTTGTCTCCCAGACGGAGCAGGTATTCGAACTTTGCCTCTTGCATGCCGGCCGCCTCAGATGTTCTTCACGCCATCGGGCATGGGATAGAAGGTTGGATGGCGATAAACCTTGCTTTGCGCCGGGTCGAACAAGGCCTCCTTGTCGCCGGGTGAGCTCGCCACCACGTCGCTGGCGCGCACCACCCAGATGCTCACGCCTTCATTGCGCCGGGTGTAGACGTCGCGCGCGTGCTGCACGGCGCTTTCACCGTCCACGGCATGCAGGCTGCCCACATGCTTGTGCGCCAGTCCATGCTGGCTGCGCACAAATACTTCCCACAACGGCCATTCGGCCCGGTTCGTCTGCTGGTTCATGTCATGCCACCTTGCGTTCGTTGGCGTCGGGCTGCTTCTGCGCATGGGCACTGAGTGCCTCGCGGAACCAGGCGCCCTCGTCCCAGGCCATGTTGCGCGCGGCCAACCGTTCGCGATTGCACGGGCCGAATCCCTTGACCACCTGAAAGAATTCTTCCCAGTCGATAGCGCCGTAGTCGTAATGACCTCGCGCCTCGTTCCACTTCAGATCGGGATCAGGCAGTTCCAGGCCCAAAAACTCGATCTGCGGCACGGTCTGGTCGATGAACTTCTGGCGCAACTCGTCGTTGCTGTGCAGTTTGATCTTCCAGGCCATCGACTGTGCACTGTTGACCGACTGGCCATCGGCCGGACCATGCATGGCAATGGACGGCCACCACCAGCGGTTGAGCGCATCCTGCGCCATCTGCTTTTGCGCGGGAGTACCGCGGCACAACACCTCCATGATGTCAAAGCCCTGGCGCTGGTGAAAAGACTCCTCCTTGCACACCCGCACCATGGCGCGTGCATACGGACCGTAGGAGCAGCGGCAGATCGGAATCTGGTTCACGATGGCCGAACCATCGACCAGCCAGCCGACGGCGCCGATGTCGGCCCAGGTCAGCGTCGGATAGTTGAAGATGCTCGAGTACTTGGCCTTGCCCGACAACAGGTCGCGGTAGGTGTCGTCGCGGTTCACGCCCAGCGTCTCCACCGCGCTGTACAGGTACAAGGCATGGCCAGCCTCGTCCTGCACCTTGGCCATCAGAATCGCCTTGCGCTTGAGCGATGGCGCACGCCCGATCCAGTTGCCCTCGGGCAACATGCCGACATATTCGGAATGTGCGTGTTGCGACATCTGCCGGATCAGGGTGCGGCGATACGCCTCGGGCATCCAATCCTTGGGTTCAAGCTTGATGCCAGCATCAATGCGCTGCTGGAAGGCGCGCTCCTGCGGCTCCATCTGCTCAATCGACTTGACCGCCTTGGCGCCGGTCTCCACCAGTTGTGCGTACATGCTTGCGAACTCCCATCTGAACTGAAGCGGCCCCTGCGGGACCGTTAAACCCTGCGCAACTGCCGGGCGGCACTGACTTGACTCGAATCAAGCCACCACCCTGGCTCAACTGACCATCTTAGTGATACAACTTGACTCCTACAATCAGATTTTGTGTATCACTTTGGAGTCCGGTGTGCGGCCTCGAACAAACCCCGGCGCCACCTATCATCCGCAGCTGACCGACCTGCTGCGCGATGCCGACGTGCGCG
The DNA here is from genome assembly GCA_038326025.1 of Burkholderiales bacterium. GTDB lineage: Bacteria > Pseudomonadota > Gammaproteobacteria > Burkholderiales > Burkholderiaceae_C > CAISIP01. The sequence goes on along the minus strand of JBBQJP010000007.1, from coordinate 31,931 downwards.
CCAACTCGATGCTGATTACCGTGTTTGGCGACGCGATTGCGCCGCGCCATCAATCAGTCTGGCTCGGTAGTTTGATCGAGTTGCTCGCGCCACTGGGCCTGTCGTCACGCCAAGTGCGCACCAGTGTTTTTCGACTCACCGCCGACGGTTGGTTCACGGCCCGGCGGGAAGGCCGGCGCAGCTACTACGGGTTGTCGGAGGCTGGAGTGCAACGGGTGCAACACGCTGATCGGCGCATCTACGGCTTCAACCAGCCGCAATGGGATGGCCAGTGGACGCTGGTCCTGGTGAACGCCACCATGCGTGCCAGCGATCGACTGCGTCTGCAACGTGAACTGACATGGGAAGGTTTCGGGCGGTTGTCTTCGCATGTGTTTGCCCATCCACACGCCAGCGACGCTGCGCTGGGGGAGATCCTCGCGGCCGCCGGCCAGCAGGACCAGGTGGCGGTTTTGCGCGCCGCCAGCCTGGACGGCTTTTCGACGCGACCCCTGCAAGACATCATGCACGCCACGTTTTCCCTGACGCGCGTAGCCGATGCCTGGAATCAGTTCATCCGGCGCTTCTCGCCACTGCAAGCCCAGGGGCCAGGGTGGGAGCCTGCGGACGCTTTCATGGCCCGCAGCCTGTTGATTCACGAATACCGCCGGGTGCTGCTGCGCGACCCCAACCTGCCCCTGGCGTTCCTGCCGCCAGACTGGCCCGGCGTGCAGGCGCGAGGCTTATGCGAACAGCTTTATGGCGCTGTGCTCCGGGCCAGCGAACGTTATCTGCAGGCCCAGGTAGATACGTTGGACGGTCCGTTGGCGCCGACGCCACGCGCCATCAGCCAAAGGCTGGTTCATCACACAGTGAGAAAAAAACCTACCGCTGTGCCAGGTTCCTGAGCACCGGCCCGTGACCGACTGGCGCGCACCAGTCAGGTGCAAAATTGGCTATCGGTGCATGGCCGGCACCAGCCGGTCGGATGCCGCCAACGGCGTTTCACCGTCGAGTTCGATCGCCACCTGGGTACAGACGGCACGGCACAAGGTGGCCACCCGTTCACTTTGCAGGCGGTAATACATCTGCGTGCCTTCGCGACGCTTGGCCAGCACGCCACAGCGGTACAAGGTACTCAAATGCTGGGACATATTGGGCTGGGTGGTGTCGATCTCGGTCAGCAACTCGGAAACGCTTTTCTCGTTCTGGCACACCGCGCTGATGATTTTCAAGCGTATCGGCGTGGACAAGACTGCGAACAACTCGGCTACCGATTGGAAAACGCGGTCTTCGGAACTGGCTTCTTCCATGATCTATCCCTTGTGGTTCTCTGGTTTCTGTCGCTTATCAATTCTATTAGCAACCACCAATATATCAAGCAAACCGCGCAGGCCGCGTCACTTGAACCGGTACCACTGCCGGTTCAACACGGCTGCCACCGATGACACCTCGTCGGGAAACATGCCCAGGTTGAGTTCGGTATTGCATTGCTCGACCATGCCCCTCAGAAAGCCTGGCGTGCTGATGCGCCCGGCCGGGCGGTAGATCGCCGACCCGTCGCCACCGACCTGTCGCGTGTGGCACGCGGTACAGTTGTGCTGCCGTATCAACTGCTCGCCCAGCGCCAGATCGGCGTCCTTGAACATCTCGGCGGCGCTTTGGGCCAGCGCAGGCGCGGCTGCGAACAATAGCAGCGTCGCGACACTGCCGGACGCCAGCAGCCCCCGCATACGGTCGATAACACCATTTTCTGACAGTGACGTGTACGCGAACATGGGGGCCTCGCTCGGTTGAGTTGTCTATTTTGCGCCGTCCATTACCCATTGCGCCAGTGTTTTTGCGTCGGCTTCGCTCAGATTGGGCTGCGCCGGCATCGGCACCGCGCCCCACGTGCCGGAGCCGCCCTTGCGGATGCTGTCCGACAGCTTGGCCACGGCATCTGCCTGACCCGCATATTTTTTAGCCACCTCGTTGTAGGCCGGGCCCACCAGTTTCTTGGCTGGCGCATGGCAGGCCAGGCAGGCATTTTTCTGGGCCAATTGCTGGCTGGCAAAAGATGGAGCGGCAAAAGTGCTGGCAACCAACGCGACGGAAAGGGCAAGACGGATTTTCAAGTGGGCTCCTGCAGAGGGTCATCCGGGCAACACGCCCGATCGTTTCATATATGCAGATGCAATGATATTGATATTGACCCGTTTTGCCATCGGTAGTTCTACCAATACCGGCGACACCCAATGCCCCATGTCGCTTACACGACAATACGCCAATGCAGCAGCAGGAACTCGCCTCGATCACTTCCACGGTGTTGTGGAGCGCCTTTGCCATGGCCGCGATATTCGGTGCGATTGCCCAGCGCAGCCATTTCTGCACCATGGGCGCGATCGCCGATATCGTCAACATGGGCGACTGGTCGCGCATGCGCATGTGGGTGCTCGCCATCGCGGTGGCCATCTTCGGGTTCAATGCCATGGTAAGCATGGGTTGGATACAGGCCAGCGACAGCATCTATTCAGGCCCGCGCATCCTGTGGCTGTCACTCGCGTCGGGTGGTTTGCTGTTCGGTTTCGGCATGGTGCTGGCATCGGGTTGCGGCAGCAAAAACCTGGTGCGCGCCGGAGCGGGCAACCTGAAAGCCTGGGTCGTGTTGCTGGTGATGGGCGTATCGGCCTTCGCCACACTCAAGGGCATCACGGCGGTCGCGCGGGTCGCCACGGTCGACCGCGTCGCACTCGAGTTGCCCACCGCCCAGGACCTGCCCTCGCTGCTGGCCAGCGCAACCGGCCTCAGCACGCCGCTTGCCGCGGCGCTGGCAGGTCTGACTATCGCCGCCGCGCTGATGGCCTGGGTGATGCGCAAGCCCCAGGGGCGCGACCCCATGGTCTGGCTGGGTGGCGCCGGAATCGGTGCGGTCGTGGTCGTCGTGTGGTGGATATCGGGCCGGCTGGCCTTTGTGGACGAACATCCCGAAACCCTGGAGCGCGCCTTCCTGGCCACCAACTCGCGCAACATGGAGGCGCTGAGCATGGTGGCACCGCTCGGTTACGCGCTCGACTGGTTATTGTTCTTCAGCGACACATCCAAACACCTGACGCTGGGCATCGTCAGTATGGTGGGGGTGGTAGCCGGATCGGCCCTGATGGCGGTGAGCACACGCGAGTTTCGCTGGGAAGGTTTTGGCAATGTGGAAGACACGGCCAATCATCTGGTCGGAGCTACCCTGATGGGCGTTGGAGGCGTGACGGCGCTCGGATGCACGATAGGCCAGGGGCTTTCGGGTGTGTCGACACTTTCGCTCGGCAGCCTGCTGGCGCTCGCGGCCATCGTGTGCGGCGCCATCGCCGGCTTGCGTTACCAGATCTGGCGTATCGACCGGATGGGTTAAACGAAAGGGCCGCTGATCGCGCACCGGATCAGGCGGCGCGCTTGAGCAGCGCCTTCGCGGTGTCCATCAAGTCTTCCTCGAACATCTCGCCGGGAATCGACTGCTGCAATCGGCCCTGGCGATCCACCAGGCAGGTCAGTGGAATGACGCGCCGCGTCGTGAACTGGCGCCGCAACTGCCCGCCGTCCAGCGCAACCGGAAACCGGTAATTGTTCTGCGTCATGTACTGGCGCACCAGGGCTTCGTCGGTGTCGAGCGCGACGCCCAGCACGCGCAGGCCGGAGGCCTGCAAGGCCCGATAAGCCTTGTCGAGATGCGCATTGTGGCGTTTGCAGAACGGGCAAAACGTGGCCCAGAACACGACCAGCACCGGATGGCCGCGCCAGGCACTGGGCTCCACCACGCCACCGTCGAGCAATTTGACCGTGGGCCAGGCCACCTCGGCACCAACGGCGGCCGGCTGGGCACGCGCTGCCCCGGCGAGCATCAAAGCAGCACCAGTGGCCAGCCATTCGCGGCGCTTCATTTGTTGAGACCCTTTTGTTCCATCAGCAGATAGGTGTTGTAGGCATTCATGCGATTGGCAGCCCGAAACAAGGGCAGGCGCTCGAATCGCGACCAGTCGGCTTTTGCATAGGCATCCTCGAACGGCTCGAGGTCGCGCGCTGCCTCGCTCATACTCTTGCGCAGATAGACCAGATAGTCGCGGGTAAGTTCCAGGTCGGCCAGCGGTTCGGTTGATACCGGGCCATGTCCGGGCACCATGATGCGGGCCTTGAAGTTGATCAATTGCCCCAGCGACGTGATCCACTGGCCGCTGTCGGCCTGGCCCACAAACGGAATTCGCCCACGGAACACCAGGTCGCCGGCAAACAACACGCCGACGGACGGCACAAACACCACCAGGTCTTCCGGCGTATGCGATGGCCCGACATGGCGGATATGAAACTCGACCGTGCCCATCTTGAGGACGGTTTGTTCATCGTCAAGCCAGCGATCGGCCTCAACCAGCCGGGTCTTCTCATCGATCCAGGGCGCCAGTTCTTCGCGGCTCGCTTGCAAACGCAGTTTCGCCGTCTCCGACGTCAGATACTCACGCCCGCCCGGATGCGCCAGCACGATAACCCCCGCATCCTTGAAGGCCTGCAGACCGTAGATATGGTCGGCATGGTAGTGGGTCACGACCAGGTAACGGATCGGTTGGGGCGTGATGCGCCGAATCTCTGCAATCAGTTCACGCGCCAGCGTGGGCGAGCCCAGCGCATCGACTACAAGTACACCATCGTCGGTGACGACAAAGCCCGCATTGGAGATGAAATTGCGGTTGGCCGGCGAGCCCAACGCCGCCTCACCTTGCACCATCCAGACATTTGGCGCCACCTGCCGCGCCATGACCGGAGTGACGGTCTCGGCGGCGCGCGCAAGCGGCAATCCCGACCAGAAAAGCGCGGCAAACATCGCCAAGCGCACCAGCATAGCCGGGAACATCGCAAAAGACATTGTGGAGACCCCTGGGTTTTCGCTATATCCGCATAGGATGATACTCTTGAAAATTCGACAAGAGTCCGGTCAAATGAGTGCGGCTGACCAGCTGCCACGTGAGCCGGTCAGGGGACGAACGGATTTCACCCATCAAGGAGGCGAACTTGAACAAACCTCGTATCGGTTGGACCCAACATTCCGCAGCCATCGGCGTGATGCTTGCTGGACTTGGCGGCAATGCCATCGGCCAGACGGCGACAGAACTCCAGGCCCGGGCGCTGGCTGCGACCTGCGCCAGCTGCCACGGCACCGACGGACGTGCCGTTCCCGGCTCGGGCAGCGCGCGCCTGGCCGGACAAAGCAAGGAATTCATCGTCGCGCAAATGGTGGCCTTTCGCGACGGTACACGCCAGGCCACCGTGATGCACCAGTTGGCCAAGGGCTACAGCAACGCGCAGATTGACCAACTCGCAGCCTATTTCGCCGCGCAGAAATGAGGAACACCCGATGAATCGACGCGATCTTGTTCAGGGTCTGTTGGCCGGCAGCGCGCTTGCTGCCGTGGGTGGCTGCGCCACATCTTCCGGTGTGCCCGCCAAGGCCAGGGTGCTTGTGGTGGGGGGCGGTTATGGCGGCGCCACGGCAGCCAAATATGTACGGCTGCTCTCAGGCAACAGCATCGACGTCGTGCTGGTTGAGCCGAATGCGAATTTCGTCTCTTGTCCGATCTCCAATCTGGTCATCGGTGGTGTGCGGCGTTTGGCCGACATCACCACCTCTTACGAGGGTTTACGCAAGCGGCACGGCGTACAGGTGGTGCACGACACCGTGACGGCGATTGACGCGGCCAAGAAGTCTGTGCGGCTGGCCGGCGGCGCCGATATCGGTTACGACACCTTGATCCTCTCGCCCGGCATCGAGCTTTTGTTCGATTCCGTCCAGGGCCTGCGCCAGGCCAATACGCAAGGCCAGATCCTGCACGCATGGAAGGCTGGCGCTGAAACCCAGGCTCTGTACGAGCAGTTGCAGGCCATGCGCGACGGCGGTGTTTACGCCTTGTCCATTCCGGAGGCGCCCTACCGCTGCCCACCCGGGCCCTATGAGCGCGCCAGCATCGTTGCAGCCTATCTGAAGAAACACAAACCCCGCAGCAAGGTGCTGGTGTTGGACGCCAACCAGGACGTCACATCCAAGGGGCCATTGTTCAAGAAGGCGTGGGCCGACCTGTATCCGGGTCTGCTGGAATACCGCGGCCAGCACAAGGCCGTGGCGGTGGACGGCGCCAGCCGCACGCTGCGATTCGATTTCCAGGACCCGGTCAAGGCCGATGTGCTCAACGTCGTTCCACCGATGCGCGCCGGCGCCATTGCCGTGCAAACCGGCCTGGCCAACGCCAATGGGCGCTGGTGCCATGTCAACTTCCTGAACTTCGAATCGACTGCCGCCCCGGGCATCCATGTGCTGGGTGACTCGACCCAATCCGCGCCGGCCATGCCCAAATCGGGCCACATGGCCAATAACCAGGCCAAGGTCGCCGCGGCGGCTGTTGTTGCGCAGATCAAAGGCTTGGCGCCGAATACCAGCCCGATGCTGACCAATACCTGCTACAGCTTTGTCAGCCCGACCGAGGTGGTGCATGTGGCCAGCGTGCACGAGTACGTGGCAGCCGAGAAAACCTTCAAGGCGGTCGCCGGATCTGGCGGGGTTTCATCTGCGCGCAACGAGCAGGAAGCGGACTACGCCATGGCCTGGGCGCGCAATATCTGGGCGGACTCACTCGGCTGAACGTTAGTGGGGTTGAACGCCCCCGGCGCAGCGCCCGGTCAGGCTCGCTGCGCCGGGGAGCCCACCCGATCATGGCCTGATGTAGGCAGCACCTTGTTTCTGCAATTTGGCCAGACGAACCACGCCCGACGGCGTGAAGTCAGCCTCCAGAATGAACTGCGACTTTTTCAGGTTGCGATTGGCCAGCGTGATCTCGCAAATCTCGAAATTTACGCCACGCGCCTTGAGCGCTGCAACCGGGCCGGAATACAGTGCGCCGTTCTTGTCCTTGGCACCGTCCATCAGAAAGTCAACACCCTGCGCGTGCGTGACAACGGTAATCTTCGCACTCGGGTCGACATCCAGGTGATTCTTGACGTTGCGCAGTCCGCCCAGCGCCTGCTCGGCCGCATCGTTGATATGGTAGACAACCATATCCTGAGCCATCGCGACCGAGGCCGCAAAACCCAGCACCAGGGCAGAACAAATTTTCCAGATGCGCATGACAGTCTCCTACTAGTTGATCAAACAACAGCGCCCCAAAGTAGAGCGCCGCCAAAAGCCCCTGGAAATCGGAGCGATGCCGATTGAATTATCGGCTCACAGGCAACTACATAAGCAATTGCTTGCATACGTAATTACCCTTGCAGCTCCAGGATGTCGGTAATGGCGCGAATGCCCGCACCGGCACACGAGTCATCCGCATCACCGCCAGGCGCTCCCGAGACGCCGATGGCACCGAGCAAGGCGCCCCCGCTCTCGATGACCTGACCGCCACCGGCCGCAAGTACGCGCGGGTGCGAGCGCAGTGCGCTCATGGGTTTTCCCGCCTGGGTCTCATGGCCGAACGCACCCGTCGCCGTCTTGAAGCTTGCAGCAGTCCAGGCCTTGTCGCTCGCCACGCCCACGGTGTGTGCACCGGCAAATCGATCGCGCAGCAGCACCTGCAAGATGCCAAAGCGGTCTACCACGGCTACCGTAACTTGAAAGCCCTGCCGGCGGCAATCCTCGAGGGCAGCGCGTGCCGCGACCAGCGCCGTATCAGGTGTCATCAGTTTGATACTGAATGTGCTGGGAGCCGTCTGCGCAAGGGCCGACATTGAGGCCAGCCAGACGATACAGCCCAGCACCGGGGTCAATGTCGAACGAAATTTCATCATGGCAATGTCCTCGCACTGGGTCTTCGTTTGCTGGATCAAGCCACAATGCCGGGATTGCCCTTGACCCCCACCAGCGTAGGCGTATTGATCTTGCGCGCCTTGACCCTGCCCCCCTGTGCCTTGAGCCAGGTTTCGACCACGTCCCAGACCGGCTTGCTGCCAGGCGCAGTACGGGCTTCCTCGGCGACTGGCGCCCAGCCGGCCACCTTGTAGTTCTTGCCGGCCTCGATCGCCTTGCCACCGAGCCGCATCGCGGAAATCCGGCTGCCCATCTTCTGCAATGGATCGCAGGTATAGGCCAGACCGCCGACCCGCACCATGTCGCCACCCTGCTGGTAATAGGGATCCGGATTGAACAGGTTGTCGGCCACGTCTTCGAGCACCGTCTTGATCATCTCGCCGCTCATGTCGTTGACTGTCGCATACGGATAGGTGATGGCCAATTGGTCCATCAACAATTCACGTGTGATGGTATCTCCGGCCAACAACGAGGTCCCCCAGCGAAAGCCCGGCGAGAACGCAATTTCGGCACCCTGCACATCCATCAATGCATCGCATATCAGCTGGTCCCACGACCCATTGAAGTTGCCGCGTCGGTACAACAGGCCATCGGTCACGGCCAGCTTCTCCGCCAACTTGGCTTCATACGGCTGGCGCACCTTGTTGATCAGCGCTTCCATCGCAGGGTCGGCCTTGAGCTGGTTGGCAAACACCGGCAAGAGACGATAACGAAAGTCTGCGACCTTGCCGTCCTTGACGTCGAAGTCCATGACGCCGAGGAACTTGCCGTTGCTTCCCGCGTTGGTGACCAGGGTCTTGCCGCCGGCGTTGGCCACCGGAACCGCAACCGGCACACCATCGTGGGTGTGACCACCGAATATGGCGTCGATACCGCGCACCCTGCTGGCCATCTGCAGATCGACGTCCATGCCGTTGTGCGACAACACGACGACGACCTTCGCGCCCTTGGCACGCACCTCGTCGACCATCTTCTGCATGTTCTCGTCCTGGATGCCGAAGCTCCAGTCGGCCACCAGGTAACGCGGGTTGGCGATCGGCGTGTAGGGGAAGGCCTGGCCGATGATGGCGCACGACACACCATTGATCTCGCGCATGGTGTAGGGCTTGAATACCGGATCGCCGAAATCAGTGGTCTTGACGTTCTGAGCCACGAAGTCGATCTTGCCCTGGAAGTCCTTTTCGACGATCTCCTTGACCCGCTCCATGCCGTAGGTGAACTCCCAATGACCGGTCATGACATCCACGCCCAGCAGCTTGCAGGCGTCGACCATGTCCTGCGCATTCGTCCACAACGAGGTGGCCGAGCCTTGCCAGGTGTCGCCGCCGTCGAGCAGCAATGCACCCGGACGACTCGACTTGAGCTGCTTGACCAAGGTTGTCAGGTGTGCGAATCCACCGACCTTGCCGTAGCGGCGCGCAGCCTGCTGGAAATCGATATAGGTGTATGCATGCGCCTGCGCGCTGCCTGGTTTGACGCCGGCACGCTTGAGCAGGTGCTCACCGACCAGGTGCGGCAGCTTGCCCTCCATGGATTCGATGCCGATGTTGACGCTGGGTTCGCGGAAGTAGATCGGTTTGAGCTGCGCGTGGCAGTCGGTCATGTGCAGAAACGACACATTTCCGAACGTCGCAGTGTCATAGAGACCCGCCTGCGCTGTAGCGGCATCAACGTTGGCGTGGCGCGCCAGACCCATGCCCGCGACGGATGCAGCGCTCAGGACCTGCAGGAATTCGCGCTTGGACAAATTCATAAATCAGCAATCAATGATATGAAGGAGAGAAATCAGGCCCGCACACCGGCGGGCCTGCGGCCGGTCTTATTGGTTGACCGGCGACTTCGGATCGAGCAGCAAGGCCATCAGGTCCTTGAGTTGCTTCTCGTCGAGCATGCCCGCATGACCGAAGCGCGGCATGGCCGAACACGCGTTATAGGCCTTGGCGTTGTACAACTTGCCCCAGGTGTATTCCACGATGGGTTTCGCTGCGGCACTGGCCGGATCGCTGACACCGCGGATCTTGCCGTAGTTGAGCAGGCTTGGGCCAATCGTTCCGTAGGAGATCTCGGCCTTGTCGATCTGGTGGCAGTTGTAGCAGTTGCCGCCGTTGGCGCTGGTAGCGGCCGAGTCATCGGACCAGGTCATGCCACGGCCATTTTGCGCGAGCTTTTCGCCGGTCTTCCAGTCGCCGATGAACTTGCCGTCTGCGGGCAGTTTGACGGTCTTGAGGTTTGCAGCCTCGATCGCCTTGGCCTTGGCCTCGGGCAGATCCTTGCCCTGCGCATCGGAGCACGCCTCGTTGCTGGCATCCTGCTTGAGCCGATCGACCTTGGCGATGCCCTGGTCCCGGAACGAGGCCATCATGATCTTGTCGATCATGGCATCGTAATCAGGCTTGGGAGCAACAGCCGCACAACCGGCCAGGGCCAGCGCGCCCGTAACAGACAACAGGAGGCGAGTTTTGTTCCTTTTCATGGTGCAGTGCTCCTTAGCGTTTGATGGCGGGTGCGATCGATTCGGCACCCTTGGCATTGACACCCATGTAAACACCCAGCGCAATCGTCACGTCTGACGCGTATCCCGGATACGGGAATCGCTGCTGGCGGAAGCAATCGTTGAGGCGTCGCTGCATGCCCCACAACTGGCCGTTGCCGACGCGATAGGCCGGCCAGGCGGCAAAGCCTACGCCGTCACCGGGATTTGTGGTCAGGTCGGGCAGATCCTGCAGGCGGATACGCTTGCCGTCTTCGCCATGGCAGGAGGCACATGAAAAGTCGTAGGGTCCGGCGCGGTAGAAGAAGGCCCGTTTGCCGACCTCATACATGGTCTTTTCCTGCGCATGTGATTGCGGCAGGCTGATCTTCAAGCCACGCGATTCGGCGGAGACATAGGCCACCAGCGATTCGATATTGGCCTGCTCGCCGCGACCGAAACCGGTCTTCGCGATAGCTGCAGCGTCCATGCCCTGCAAAGTCTCCATGCAGCTCAGCAAACGCGATTCCAGATCCTGTACGCGGTTGGTGTCGGCAAAATAGCGCGGCAATTGCACGAACGCGCCCTTGACCTTGCCTGGCCCCTGGCCCAGGTCACATTGCTCGAGTGACGCGTTTTTGGGTCCGCGCTTCTTCTTCCAGAGCTCCGCGCCCTTGGCTTCGTACAGGTCGGCAGGATTGCCGTCTTCGAGCATCTTGCGGTATTCGGCAATGCCGTCTGCCGTTGACTTGGTCTGCGCCGACACACCGACACAGGCTACCAGCAACAGGGATGTGATCAGTCGTTTTTTCATGGTCTCCTCGCGTTGTTGTTTTGAATTCGGGACAACTGCGTGCCGTTGACCATCACGGGGGATGGCCAGCCGACCCAAGGGGTCGGCGGCCACGCATCAGGTTACGGTGGCTTCGTCAGTGCGCTTGTCGCCTTTGTTGTCGACCCACGAAATGGTGACCTTGTCACCAGCCTTGCCGCCTTTGACAACAAACTGCAGAAACGGATTCTTCGACACCGCGGGACCCCACTGCGCCGTCATCACTTCCTTGCCATTGAGTTGCGCCGAGACATTGCTGATGTACCAGGCCGGAATGAGCTTGCCGGCCGAGTCCTTGCGCTGACCGGTCTCCATCTCGTGACCCATCAATACCCGAACCGTGATCTTGTCGCCTGCCGCTTGCGCGCGAATGCGCATTGGATCTGCCATGTTCTTTCTCCTGTGACTTCGATTGTTATGAGCTGTGGAATGCAGGTGAGAATCGGACTCAGCCGCCGCAACCACCCAACGTAACCTTGACTTCCTTCAGCGCGTACAGCATCTTGCCGTCGGCCATCATGGCCACCGCGTAGACATTGGAAGACTGGCCCATCTTGACGCGCGTGGACACATTAGGTTCGATCGCATCGGTGATGTCGAACATGGCCGCGAGCATTGAAGGGTTCTTTTCGACCAGCAGCAGCAGGCGTTTGACGCCAGGCAACGTGGTCGACGCCCCGACCGGTACAACCGCACCGTTTTCGGCGATATCGGGACCGGTCACGGTGACGTCCTTGCTCTCGGTCGGGGCACTGCCACCCAGTGCCTTGACCAGATCGGCCATGTTCTTGGCCTCGAATGCGGCGGTGTTGTAGGACCCGCCCTGCGCAAGCGCAGCTACGGGCAACAGGCCGATCGACGCCAGCATGGCAGCGACTTTGGCCGAATGAAAAATGGCATCTCGACGTGTATGCATAGCTGACTCCTTTATTAGCATATTCTAATTAACTAACATCATGCAGGCATAGGGAACTTCCCTATGCTGCGACTACTTTTTCGCACCCTCGGACAGCCACTGTGCGATCGTTTTTGCCTCGGCTGCGGACAGGCCCTGCGCCGGCATCGGCACCGCGCCCCAGACACCCGAACCACCTGACTTGATCTTGCCCGCAAGATAGTCCACCCCGTCCGCGCGCGCAACGTATTTCTTGGCGATCTCGCGAAAGCTGGGGCCGAGAATCTTGTTGTCCATCCCATGGCAGGCAGTGCAGGCATATTTCTGCGTCATTGCGATGGCAGCGGCGGGATCCACCCCCGCCGGTTTCGCAGCCCCCGCCTTCGCAGCAGCCGGCGCAGCGGCAGCAGCAGGAGCCGCAGCAGCGGCAGGATTCGGTGCCGGTGCCGGTGCAGCCCCTGGCTTGGCAGCACCCGCGGCCAACGTCGTGTCCGCCCCCACCTGCGCGCCTACCAGCCGATTCTGTTCGGCCAGATTGCCATGGGCATTGCGCGCAAAGTCAGGCAGGCTGGAGGCCACCTCCAGAGTAACCGGGCAATCCTTCATGCATGCAACCGCCTTCACATCGGGCGCGCGCGAGCCGAACCCTTTGCCGGGCCACATCGCGTGCTCCGTCGTCATGCCATTGCGATTAGGCAACATGGCTTGAACCTGGGCCATGTTCTGATCGGACAAGGTGAAGTCTTCCGGCAACACACCACCCAGATTGAGCACATAGGCCGTGACCGCATAGACCTCTTCGGTCGTCAGGGACTTCGGCGCGGTCCACGGCATGGCGCGATAGATGTAGTCCCAGAGCGTCGAAAGGTTCGCCAGCTTCATCATGGTCGTGCGACCCGGGAACCCGGAGTCATTCAGACGCGCGACGCGACCGGTCTGCATGTCCTCCTTGGTCGTACCGCCGGTGATCGGACTGAACACCTGATTGGATTCACCGAATACACCGTGGCAGGAGGCACATTTCCCTTCCCAGACTTCCATACCTTTGGCGACGGTTCCCTTGCCTTTGGGCAGACCCTTGAAGTCGGGTCGCACGTCGATGTCCCAGGCGGTGATTTCCTGGGCCGTTGCGGGGCGACCGATGCCGGGATAACTTACCGTCTGCGCCTGCACCACCGCGCCGCCCAAAAGTGCGCACAGCAGGATGGATTTAAGAAAGCTGGACATTTTTCACCTCTCCGCTTTCCTGCACCAGCCAGGTCTGGATCGAGTTGTTGTGGTAGATCGAGCGGGTGCCGCGCACCGCCCGCAATTGGCGGTTGGTGGGCTGCACATAGCCAGTTTCGTCCATCGCGCGACTTTGTACCAGCGTGGGCTTGCCGTCCCAGATCCAGTCGATATTGAAGCGCGTCAGACACTTGGACAACACGGGCGACTCCAGTCGCGCCGTGCGCCAGTTGCGGCCACCGTCAACCGAGACATCAACCCGCTTGACCTTGCCCCGGCCCGACCAGGCCAGACCGCTGATGTTGTAGAAACCCTTGTCCAGCAAAACCTGCCCGCCCGATGGCGTGGTGATCACACTCTTGCATTCCTGGGTGCTGGTGTATTGCCGATGCAGGCCGCCCGGCATCAGGTCGACATAGTGCAGCACTTCGTCCTTGGCGCCGTAGGGCTTGTCCCCGACCTCGATGCGGCGCAGATACTTGATCCAGCTGACACCCTGCACACCGGGAACGACCAGTCGCAGCGGGTAGCCATTCTCGGGTCGCAGCATTTCGCCGTTCTGGCCATAAGCCAGCAACACCTCGCCGTTCTCCACCATTTCCATCGGAATCGTGCGCGTCATCGACGACCCGTCAGCACCTTCGCCCAGAACGAAGCGCGCGCGCTTGTAGTCGACGCCACACATGTCCAGCACGTGGCGCAACGGCACACCGGTGAACTCGCTGCAACTGAGCATGCCGTGGCTGTACTGGCAGGTTGGCACGGCCACGTTGCCCCACTCCATGCCGGTATTGGCGCCACACTCGATGAAGTGGAATCGTGACACCGATGGCAGTCGCATCAGCTCGTCCATCGTGAACACCCGCGGCGTCTTCAGGATCGTCTCGTCGGACCCGTTGACCATCAGCCGGTGCTTGGATGGATCGACATCCCACCATCCCTGGTGGTGGCGCTCAAAATGCAATCCGCTGGGCGTGACGATGCCAAACAGCGATTGCAGCGGAGCAAACGATACCGATGCCTGCGTGGTCTGGGTCAGACCAGGGCTTTGGCGGCGCTGCACATTGGCCTCGTACTGGGAGGGCTTGCCATACCCGTCCGTCACCACCGGCTGGCCCAGGCCCCGTGTGTGCTCCGGCAGATTCAGAATGTTCGGGTCGCCGTCGCCCGATACCACCCCAGCCGATGCAGCCATCGCATGTGGCGCCGCAGCCGCTGCGACCCCGGCGGCGACAAATGCCTGGCGCAGAAAGTCGCGGCGGCCCGAACGCGCCTGGGCGACGACCGTGCGCACACCGGCCGGGTCAATGAAATTCTCCGGTGCCTTCAACAGGCGCCCCGGCATGCCTTCTTCAAGATTCACGTGTTCCCCCGATCAAACTTCATTGGGTTCCAATGGACTTGCCATGCGACCTGGCCGAACTGCTGCCTCGGCCTTCTGCTCTCCGCACAACACATCGCGCAGCAACAGCACGCGCTGGCTTACGACGCGATAGAAAATCTGCGATCCGGCACGCCTGCGGCCCAGAATTCCACCGCGGTACAACACGCCGAGATGCTGAGAAATATTGGGCTGACTGGCACCGATCAGGTTCATCAGGTCGCCCACATTGCGCTCGCCTTCGCACAGCGCACATACGATGCGAAGCCGGGTGGGCGTCGACAGCAGTCCGAACAATTCGGCCGCCGTCTCGAAAACCCGGTCTGCTGGTGCATCACTCATTTATCCAAACATCGCAATATCAATGTACGCGAATATTAGATTGAAATGAATTAACGCGTATCAGGGAATACCCGCACCCGAAAAGCTGTTGAACGCAACGCAAGGCATCACGCGCCAATGGAAAAAGCCCGCTGCACTGACGCGCAACGGGCTTGTAACTGACGAAACACCCAAGGTGCAGCTTTTCGCATCCACCCCAGGCAAGCCTGTCCGGTTGCGATCTATTGCCAGATCACTTTCTTGCCGGAGGACTCCCACGCTTCGTATTTTTTCGCGTATAAATCCTCGATCCGGTTGCGCTTGACCTTGAACGTGGGCGTTATGAGGTCGTTTTCCACCGTCCATGCGGTGGTCATGACAACCAGGCATTGCAGTTTCTCGTGCGGATCGAGTTTGGCATTTACGCCCTTGAGGTGTTCGGTCAGCGAAGTCTCCAGCTCAGTGCGCGCTGCCGGGTCCTTCGTTTTGGCCAAGTACTCGGGGCCGAGCATCAGCAATCCCAGAGGCTGACCCAGATTGGCACCGGTGACCACACAGGCCTCGATCGACTCATGCATCATCAGCCGGTCTTCGATCGGCGCGGGCGCCACATACTTGCCCTTGCCGGTTTTGAACAAGTCCTTGACCCGACCTGTGATGTGCAGCAGTCCCTGCCCATCGATCTTGCCTTTGTCGCCGGTGCGCAGCCAGCCATCGGATGTCATCGCGTCCTGCGTCTGCTCCGGCGCTTTGTAGTATCCCAACATCAGCGCCGGGCTGCGCATCTGGATCTCGCCGGTCTGCGCGTCGATGCGGTGCTCGACGCCGTCGTAGGCCGGTCCGACCGTTCCTTGCTGCATTTTGCCCGGCTCGGTGATGTGCGACACCGCCAGGTTTTCGGTCATGCCATAACCTTCGTTGATGTTCAACCCCAGTTTGCTGTACCACTGCAAAAGGGCCAACGGCATCGGCGCTGCGCCGCCGGCCGCAATACGGCATAAATCCAGACCCAGCGCCTTCATCACCTTGCGCCGCACGATGCCGCCCAGGATCGGGATCGACAACAGCCGATTGAGCTTGGCCGGTGGCATCTTGTGGTGAATGCCCTGCTGGAACTTCACCCACAGGCGGGGCACCGAGAAGAAGATCGTCGGGCGCGAACGCTGCAAATCGGCGGCAAAGGTTTCCAGCGATTCGGCAAAAAACACATGCATGCCGGTGCGCAGCCAGCCGTGCTCCACCAATACCCGCTCCACCACATGTGCCAGCGGCAAATACGACAACATGCGGTCATCCGGCCCCATCGGCAGGCGTTTGATGCCCGTGTCCAGCGCCCACGCGAAATTGCCAAAGCTGTGCATGACCCCCTTGGGCATGCCGGTGGTGCCGGATGTGTAGATCAGCGTTGCCAGGTCATCGGCCGCGCGCGTCGGATTGCCCTGCAAAGGCTTGTTGCCTTTGCAGATGATTTCCCAACCCTGGTAATTTTTGACCGCATCGGCCGGAGACAGCGGGTAGCTGTAACACGGCATATCGGCAGGTACGCCCGGCTTCATGCCCTCCCAGCCATCGAGTTTGCCGATGAAACAGGCCTTGGCTTCGCTGTGCGTCAGGATCTGGCGGACCGTGTCGTGCGCCAGCGTGGGATACAGCGGCACCGACACATGGCCGGCCATCCAGATGGCCAGATCGGTCATCATCCACCAGGCGCAGTTCTTGGACAGGATCGCCACTTTCGATCCCGGTTCCCAGCCCTGCGCCTGCAGGAACGTGGCCATGCTGCGTACCTGCTTGCCCACCTCGCCCCAGGTGATGTCCAGGGTGACACCCCCGCCCATGGGTTGGGTCAGGGCCACGCGTGCAGGCGCACTTTTCTCCCAGAAGTAAAGGCGATCAAGGGCCAGCAGGTCGGACGAAATTTGGCTCACGGTGTCTCCATCTCATTTTTGTGAATGTCAACCTTGGAATCTACCAAGCCACGCGCGAAAGCGGCACAGGGTAAATCCTGCTCTCGCTAGGTAACGGCCTCTAAAGCGGCCGTGGCTCTTCACAAAGCCGCAATTACCCGCGACGGCCGGGTAGCGCGCCCATGCGGTCGTGCGCCAGGTGCCATGGCAACTTCCCGCTCGGGGACGCCAATACACAACTTGGTGCAGGGGCAATCTGCCTGCAATGCCAATCCCAATTGGCGCAGTAAACTGACGATGTCCGCTACCAGGCGTCACCAGACCGGCGGCCCTCGCCTGCCTCGCCTTATTTCGCGTTCTTCAGGATCGCGTACAACTGGTCCTTGAGCAGCAGCTTTTCCTTCTTCAGTGTTTCGATCTCCTCATGGGTAGCGGGCGTGATCGACGCCTCCATGTTGCTCACCTTCTGGTCCAGTTCGTTGTGCTGGTCAAAAAGGCGCATGAAGTGGTTGTCCGTGGACTTGAGCTGGGTGATTCGTTCGCGGAATTCAGGAAACATCGAAACTCCTTGTCATGACAATAAAGGTTGCGCGGCATGCGCCTTACCGTAGCCCGTCCACTGTAACCCGACCGACGCATCGACGGTTTGGCGCAGCGCAAACACTCACGAAACATCCCGGTTCGAGGCCATCCACGCGATCAGCGAGGAACGCATGGCCTCCTCCACTGTCATGTCGATAGCTTCGGTCCAGCTGCGCGGCACGAAGACGGTGTAACCCCCAATCATGTAGCCCATGGGCAGGTACACGGCAACCCTGTCTTCGCTGGCGAGGCCCGATGGCAGGCCCTGCATGTCCTGTCGTGTCACCAGGCCGACCATGGCCAGATCACGATCGGGCATGCGCAACAGAACCACCTGTTGCGCGCGCTGCTGGTTGGGCGCGAAATAGTCGGCGAAATTCTTCAGCGACGAATAAATGCTCTTGACCACCGGCAGCCGGGTGAACGGCAACTCCAGCCACGACAACATGCGCGAGGTGATCGGTTGGGACACCAGAAACCCCAGCGCCAGAATGATTCCCACACCGACCAGGATGCCGATCCCTGGCAGATAGAAGTCGCCGATCAACGGCCGTATCAGCCACACGGCGGCCGATTCCGCGCCGGCAACAAACAGATACAGCAGATACACCGTCAAGGCCAACGGCAGAAAAGTGATCAGACCACGGAAGAAATAGCGAGACAGGATTTTCATGGTGGTTCCGCAAGGATGCAGTGTTTCGGGTCCGGCGGACCACTGGCTAGGCCGATCGCCCGCCCCTATTGCAGCACAGTCGCCAACCCGGTGACATGCCCGACTGACCGGCCATGTCGCCGGGCACGGCGGGTGTCCAACGCCATGTGCATGGCAGGGCCTGCAGACAGGTGGCTTGCAAACAAGGACAATGACCCCAGATGAGCAGCACGGGAAGTACTTATCCGCAAGCCAATCCCGTCGCTATCGTATACCGCCTGCTTGCGGAATCCTCCATGCCCTTTGGGCTCGAAACTCCATGAACGGATTGTCAGAATTTATTCAAGGCGTCGTGCGCGGCGCCGTCAAATTATTGCTGGTACTGGCCGCCGCTGTATTTCTGGTCAGCCTGCTGCTCGCTGCGATCGTCGTCATGCTGGGTGTCAGCATCTGGTCGCTGATCACCGGCCGCAAGCCGGAGCCTGTCAAGATCTTCACCCAGTTCCGCCAGTCTTCTGCGCGTTTCACGCCCGGTGGCGGCTGGCCGGGTCAACGCGGCCAAGGTGCGCCAGGCCGGCCCGATCCGGTGGTGGTGGACGTGCAGGCCCATGAGGTACCGGACAAGTCCGACGGCAAGGGCCGCCCCGGGTCCGGCGCGCGCCCCCAGGACAACGAACCGATGGCGCGCGTGGTGCACTGAAGCGGCCCGCGCCAGCGCGGCCCCAAGGTCGGCCTGTTAGACGACAAGCTTTGGTCTGTCTGAGACCGGCGCGGCGTGTCAAGCCAGGCGATAAACCTCGACCTCGGCCGAGCGCCCTTTGACCCGCGTCGCCTCCAGTGGCTGCAGCCCTGACGCGTCTGACAACAGGTCGCGGGTAGTTCCACTGACCAGGATCGTCGAACCAAACACCTTGTTCAGCGACTCGATGCGCGATGCGACGTTCACCGCGTCGCCCACCAGAGCGTACGACATACGCTCCGCGCTGCCGATATTGCCCGCCAGCACCGTGCCGGAATGGATGCCAATGCCATGGTGCAATTCGCGCTGACCCGCCGCGCGCCGGCTCAGGTTCCAATCCTCAAGCCGGGCCTGCATGTCGGTGGCCGCTGCAACGGCGTGCTCGGCATGTTGCGGGTCTGACAGCGGCGCGCCGAAGACAGCCTCGATTTCATCGCCGATGAATTGCAGCACCAGGCCACCATTCGCGCGGATCGCGATATCCATTTCGGTGAAATACGCGTTCAGGCCCTGCACCACCTCGACTGCCGGGCTCGATTCCGCCCAGGTTGAAAAGCCGCGCAGATCTGCGAACAGGATGGTGACCTCGCGCTGCCCGCCGTCCAGACTCGCCCGACCGGCCAGAATCTCGTCGCGCACCTGCGGGCTCACATACCTGCCGAACGCCTCACGAATGCTCTCGCGTTCGCGCAGACCCGTCACCATGCGGTTGAATCCCTCGGTGACCGCACCAATCTCGTCATTCGACACCACCGGGCAGCTCACATCGAGTTGCCCCTGCTCCACCTGGCCCATCGCCGCCTGCAATTTGCGCAAGGGTCTGGCGACACTGTCGGACACGAACCATGCCAATGTGAAGGCCAGCATCAGACCGATGGCCACCAGAATGGCTTGGACCGTGATCAGGTGGGTCAGCGCCGCGCGGGCAGTGTCGAAATCCATGCCCTGCATGCCACGAACCCGTACCACGGTCGCGACCGACAGCACCAGCATCGGCACGATGCTCATCATCAGGAACACCACCACCATGCGGGTACGCACACGCAGGTGCCGCGCGCCGGTCGCCGCCAGATCACCGCGCGGAAACAGGACCGGGAGACGCTCGCGCCACAGACGTTCCGTCGCCAGGAAGATGAACAAGGCGACCATGGCCCCGGCCACAAAGACGATGCCAAAGGCCTGGCGCAGCGAACGGTCCCAGGCCAGCGTTCCGGCGAACCAGGGCCAGATCACGCCCCATAACAGCGCTGCCACCACCCACCCACTGAAGGACAGGCCGGCCAGAAACGCCGGCACCATGATGGCACGCTGACGCAGCACCAGACTATCCGCATCGTCCGGCAAAGGCCCGCTGGCCCTGATCACCGATTGCGACCAGCGCCGGGACAACCATCGACCCGTCAGCAGCAACAGCGAAAAGGCGCCGAGGAAGTAGAGAACTTCGACCAGTTGTGGCGCATTGCGTCCTGCATGGGCCGCCGGATCCAGAAAACCGAAATAGACAGACGTCAACACGGCCCCACCCAGGTTGCCCAGCAACATGGTGAGGAACATGCGACGGCGAAATGGCATGCGCGGCGCGCTGCCCGTTAGCGCACCTGGATCGAGTTGAACACCTGTGTCACACCGGGTACCTCGTCCGCGATCTTCACGGCGCGATCACGCTGGGCGGCAGTCTTGACGAATCCGCTCAACTGGACCGCACCCTTGAAGCTCTCAACGCTGACATCCAGACCGCTGACCGTCGGGTCCTTCAGCAAGGCAGTCTTGATCCGCGTGGTGAGGACAGAGTCGTCAATGAATTCACCCGCGCTTTCTGTTTGGCTCGTTCCGGCGCAGGCGGCCAGCAACAAGGTGACACAAAGGGCGGCAACAAATCTGAACACGGAAGTCTTGAACATGGTTTCTCCAGAAGGGGGGGCAGGTATGGCGAAAAATCCCGCCACACCCTGATTATTCCGCAATGCCAGAGTGGTTACTGTCCAGTTCGCGCAACGGATGCGCATGCGCCGGCCAGGGGCTTACAAAAAACGGCTCCACCATCTGCGCGTCGACATCCTCGCAACGCGACGGATTCCAGCGCGGCTGATGATCCTTGTCCACGGCCAGCGCCCTCACGCCTTCAACGACTTCGGTGGAACTGCCGCTGCGACCCAGATGAACCGGAAAAAAACAATGCCGCACCAGATCACGCTCCAAACGCAGTTCGTCGGCCAGCGTCATCGTGCGCGCACGCCGGATCTGGGCCAGCGTTACATGCAGCATCAGCGGACTACGCTGGCGCAACACCGCGGCTGTATCGCGCGCCCATTCGTCGATTCCTGCATCTGCCTCCAGCGCGGCAACAACCGCCGGCACCGACTCCAGACCGAAATAGTGATCCACCAGGCCCGGCGGCCATGCTGCGGGCGCCATATCAGACGCTTGAGCCTCGGCCCGCAAGGCCTGGTCGAGATCGTCGCCATTCGCAATCACACCGCTGGCCAGGGCGTCCCACAATGGAGCGAGCCGCTGCGACGACAACAGGTGGTCGGCGAGTCCCACGGCGACCGCCTGCGCCCCGTCAAGCATGCGGCCGGTCAAGGCCAGGTATTCACCCGTGTGACCCGCACAGCGACTCAGAAAGTAGCCACCACCCACATCGGGGAACAGGCCGATACCGGTCTCGGGCATGGCCATCTTGGTGCGCTCGGTCACGACTCTCTGGCGCGCGCCCTGCGCAATACCCATGCCCCCGCCCATCACGATGCCGTCCATAAAGGCCACGATCGGCTTGGCATAGTGGTGGATAAGGTGGTTGAGCCGGTATTCCTCGGTGAAAAAGTCCTCCAGCGATGGATCGCCCCGACTCGCGGCCTGATGAAAGAACCGGATGTCGCCGCCAGCGCAAAACGCGCCGAACGGCAGATGGCCCGCAGCATCGGCCGGATCGCGGCTGCTGCCTCGGATCGCCACCACCTGAACCGCCGTGTCGTCGCGCCACGCCAGCAACTGTGTGGTCAATACGCGGATCATCTCCAGCGACAAGGCGTTGAGCGCTTTCGGACGCGCGAGTGTGATCAGGCCCGCCGCGCCGCTGCAATGCACCACCACATGTTCCAAAACTGCCATTTTCTGTGTTCCTGTTGTCGGTTCTGCATTTGGTCGGGCGCGAAAATACACGCCCTGTACTGGCCTATTTTGCGGCACCCGGACGTTGCCACGGCCCGCCGCGCATCCGACATCGTTCTTTACTACCCGTCGGGAAAATTCGCACAATCCGCCGAATATCCACCAGAATATCGACATGGATCGTGGTCGTCCTGCGGTTGACAACGGTCATGTAAGCGAGTGCGTGCGTCGTGAGGGTCGCATCTGTCACTCTGCCATTTGCTCTGACGCTCTTGGAAAGGCGATGCATGACTTTGACCTGCGCATCCTGCGACCGGCCATGCCTGCGTACCGGCTGCCATCGGAATCGTTACAACGAATTAATCTGCCACGAATGCCAGTCCGACGGCGTACGTTTCACCTGGCGCAGCCGCGCGCATTACCACTGGCGCATGGTAACTTTCGGTTTCTGGATCATGCTGGGTTGCTCGGCGCTGGTACTGCTCGCCGCCTGGGCCATCCACATGCTGACGATGGTGCCACCAACCTGGATGACGAACGGATAAAGGCGCGCCATCAGCTGGTCAGCGCGTCAGCTGTCGTCGTAGTCGTAGGAGCTGTCCCAGCGCTCCTCACCTGGAGGCAGTTTCGGCACGCATCCCGAAATGACTGCATCGGCCTGGAATATCACCCACATGCGGCGATTGGCATAACCCACCTCCTGCGCCTTGGCCGGATCGACACACGGAATGACGGATTCACGCAAAGCGAAGATCCAACGCTGCCCGGGCGCCTGTGCCTGCCATGTGACGGCTTCGGCGAACTGGGCCTCCCAGCGCCGCTTGAATCCGAAGGTTGTGACGGGCCGGTCGGCCATCAGCAGGTTCTGCTCCTTCCACGCAACCAGGCCAATCTGCGCCTGCGGCCCCGCGATCTCGCCGGCGCGACGCATCACGCCGACCGCCGAGTTGGTGTCGTTGAACAGCAAGGACGCCCACACGCCCCAGATGATCCAGAACCCAGCCATGCCCGTGAGCAAGGCCTGCACACCCCGGCGCGGGAGCCAGACCAGGGCGCTGAGCAGGAACACCGCCCCCATGCTGATGCCCATCCACCACAGTGAACGTCCGTTGTCGGTCTGCCCGCGTTCGATCAATTGCTGCTGCATGCTGGTCCAGTGACCCTGCATGGCCCAGATGCCGCCACCGAGCAGCAGCGCACCGGCTGCCAGCGCCGCCAGCCAGGCCAGCACGCGCAACCAGCGCGCCGAGACGGTCTGCTGCAAAGTAGGTGCCAGTGCCAGCGCCAGCATCGGCAACACCGGCATCAGATAGACCTCACGCTTGCCGCCGGCCAGGCTGAAGAAAAACACCACCAGCAGGCTCCAGCCCAGCAGCAGCAGCAGTCGCGCATCACCCTCCCTGAGCCCGCGCAGCCAGAATTTCCCGGCCCCCAGGTAGGCCAGCGACAGCGGGAAAAAATGCAACACCAGCACCGGCAGGTAATACCAGAACGGCTGGGCATGGCCACCCACCGAGCCTTCATACCGCTTGGCGGTCTGGCGCAACAGGATGTCGTTGACATAGGCCGCGTATTCGGCTGTGTCCCGCGCATGGGCGACCCATAACATCGGCACCAGCCACAAGGCAATCGCCAGCACGAAGGCCAGCGCGCCGCCGGCCCAGCGCAAGCCGTCGCCCGAGGTCTGGCTCACACCTTGCCAACGCCGCAGCCGTGCGTAGATGAACGGCACCAGCATCAGCAGCGCCAGCACGCCCACGCCCTTGGTGATGACACCCAGTCCGGCTGCAAAACAACCCAGCCACCAGGCGCGCCAGTTCGGACCCTTGAGCAGGTGGATCAGCAGGCCCCAGTTGGCCAGCGTGATCCACATCATGACCAGCGGGTCGATTTGCGCGCGTTTGACCTGATAGACAAACTGGAACGACACCAGCACGGCAGCGGCCGCGAACAATCCGACACGGGGATTCCACAGGCGGCGCCCCAGATCCCAGGTCAGCACCAGCGTCACCATGCCGGCAAGCAGCGAGGGCAGCAGAAACGCGACGCGCCAGTTCCCCACCAGCTTGTAGGTCAGCGCCTCCAGCCACATCAGCATCGGCGGCTTGTCGGAATACAGCTCGGCACCCCGGTGCGGGAACAACCAGTCGCCCGACTCGATCATGTGCTTGGCCACCAGCGTGAAACGTGGCTCGTCCGACGGCCAGGGATCACGCAAGCCGATGCCGGCGCCCAGTACCAGCAAAGCCGCCAGCATCAACCACCAGAACAGGTGCCGACCCAGCGCCGGGTCAGCCGATGGCGACGCCGACGCGGGTGGGGCAAAGGGTCTCACTTGGGAGCTTTCTCGCCGCTATCGCCCTTATTGCTCCACAGGAACTGCAGATTGCGAAAGTACACGAACAGCCCCGCACCCTGGCCGATGATGAATACTGGATCCTGGCGGTGGATCGCATAGGCCAGCAAGGTGGCGCCGCCGCCTACGCTGAAGTACCAGAACGCGGTCGGGATCACGCTTTTCTTGACTTTCTCGCTGTACAGCCACTGCACCACAAAACGCGCCGAGAACAGCGTCTGCCCGATCAGGCCGATAACCAGCCAGGTCTTGTCGATTTCCATTGTCAGTCCCTCAGATTGATCCGTTCCACTTGCGGCACACGCGCACGGCGCTGCAGCCACATCACGCCCAGAATGTCGACGATGCCGACCCACAGGCGGTTGCCGATGCCATAGTGCGACTGGCCATGGGCGCGGTCGCGATGGCGTACCGGCACCGATTCGACAACACCGCCACAACGCCGGAACAGGGCGGGCAAAAACCGGTGCATATGATCAAAATAGGGCAAGGCGAGGAAATCCTGGCGCGCAAACAGTTTCAGGCCGCAGCCCGAATCGGGTGTGGCGTCGCCCAGCATCACGCTGCGCACCCGGTTGGCTACCCGCGACGACAGCCGACGTAACCAGGTGTCGAGCCGCTTGGCACGCCATCCGGCGATCAGCACCGCCTGCTCTGGCCGGGCCTGGTGCAGCTCGCGCCAGCGCGCAAGCAAAGCCGGAATGTCGGCCGGGTGATTCTGGCCGTCGCCGTCCAGTGTGGCCACCAGTAGCGCCTGGGCCTGCAACACGCCGGTACGCACCGCCGTGCTCTGGCCACAGTTGTTGCGATGGCGCACCACCACCAGCCAGGGATGGGCCCGGGCGTAATCCTGCAACACGGCAGCGGTGTCATCACTGCTGAGATCGTCGACGAATACCGCCTCGAAATCCGCGACGCCGCTCAAAGCTGCGCCAATTTCGTCGAGCAAGGCCACGACGTTGCCGGATTCGTTGTGGACAGGCACGACCACGGAGATTTCTGGAATCTTGGGGGACATCGGGGCTTGGAGAGAATCGAGCGTGAGATTGTCGCATCGACCGATCGTCCGCCCTCACGGAGCGCCAGCGCCGGCGGACCGACCCGCCCCGGTGCTCAGATTCAGCCGCGCATGGGGCCGTATCCGGTCGCCACCGACATACGCAGCGCCAACCCGTCGTCGGCTGATTTAGCACGTTCGATGTAGTACCCGACGCCGGGCATGGCGCGCAGGTTGTAGGCGATGTCAGTCTGTGCGCAATGTTCGAGGATGACCCACAAGGTCGAGCCACGGCCGCTGTGGTTGGAATGCCCACTGGCGTCAAAGTTCTGACACATCAACCGGGCTTGCACGCGGCTCACCGGCGTCGGATCGGTTCCCGGATAAGCGCTGGTCGGCTCAACCCGTTCGTCGTCGGGACCTTCGAAGCGTGCCGATGTATGCAATGGCGGCTCCAGCACCGCGTCGTGCGAACCGGCCAGCGTCTTGCGCAGGTGCTTTTCGCGCAACGGCCGAACCCGCACGCTCGGCGCCTCGACCTGCACCGATCGCATATAGGCCACGGAGCCCGAGAAGAACTGCGCCAGTGCGTCGGCCTGGGCCTGGGTCTCGGAATCAGCTGCCACGGTAAGCGTCTGGTACTGCTCCTGGACCAGACGCTCGATGAACACCAGATACTGCCCCGGCACGACCGGGCTTGTTGTCGAAGCTGACTTGCTCACGCTCACCTCCTGCGCAGCCACGCCTTACTGTGTGCGCACATACTGTTCCTGCTGCAACTCCTGGCGCAACTGCGCGATGTCACGCGACTGCTGATGCACCAGTTGCGCCAACGCACGATTGGCATCGAGCATCGCGACTTCAAGGCGGGTCTCGGACGCCACCATCTGGACAATCAGGAACAACACGAAAAGTCCGCCCGAGACGATCTCGAAACTGTAATAGTAGGCGGCACCGCTGGCCACCAGAAACAATATCGACAACAGGAACAGGTCGCGCGCCACCGCCACGCGTTTCGCCTTCTCCTGCCCGACCTGGCGCGCATACTCTTCCAGGTTCATCGAACGGTCGTGCGTCTTTTCCATATCGTGCAATTCTCCTTGGCGTCAATCTGGCGGGGACAGGACGACAGGGTCGAAGCGACCTGCAGGACGGCGTTTACACGTCATCAGGCCGGGAATATCACGGCACAATCGCGCGCATCGCCGCAGCGGCACAGGTCACTAGAAGCCGCGCAGGTCGTCCACCACCCGCTGAGGTTCAGACCCGATGATATGCAGCAAGGTCTCGCGCATCGTGGCAATATCGTTGTCGAAGCTGCCATGCGTGGCCTGGATGCGACGATCTGGCAGGGCCGCCAGCACTTTGTCGTGGTCCATCACGCGCAAGCGCCCATCGTTGAGCAGACCGGCCGCAGCAACGGCCTGCTGCCAGGCGCGCAGGCTTTCGCCCGCACTGGACGTGCCATCCCAGCCCTTGTAGTCCGGGTTGAACGCGTTCGCCAGGCCCAGGATCGGTGTACGCAAGTCGATTTCCAGCGCATTGGAGACCAGATACAACAGCGATTTACGGTAGATCGCCGCCACGGTGTCATTGCGTTCGACCCGGTCAGACAGGATGCGCATGTACAGGCGCTTCATCAAATCCGCCTGCGGCGCGTAATGCAGGTTGGCGAATTGCACCGTACACGCCGGCGCATGCAGATGCATGCTGCGCACACGCCCGCTCAGACCCCGCGCGGCCAGGGCGCTGAGCAAATGACCCAGGATGATGGCGCCAGCGGAATGGCCGACCAGATGCAATTCGAATTCATCGCCCCAGGTGTCGCAGAGCTTCTGCAATGCCGTGATCAGCAGGTCGCCACCGCGTCCGGTGCCAAAGGCCAGTTCCGCGTTCTCCTTCATTTCGCTCCAGATCGGTCGCGCCATGGGTCGCCCGATAGACTTCTCGATCAGCAGATCGCAGCGCTCGGACATCCATTCGGCCACACCGCCCGCCAGCGTCTTTTGCTGGCCAAAGGCGTCGCTGATGATGTGACCCAGCGACTCCATCAGTCCGGTCTTCCAGACCAGAAACAGCGGATAACAGCCGTTGCCGAGATAGTGCCGGCCCATGGCACGGGCGCGTTCGATCGCAGCGTCTTCTCTGTTGAGTCCTCCGTGTGCGTAAATCACCAGGCGTCGCGGGCCGCTTGGCGCCTGGGTGCGGAACCACTGATCGGGCAGGCCGGCAGCCTGGTGCAGCAAGGTGCGGCTGAGCTCATCTTCGGTCAGATACCGTTTCACGCGTCCGTCGTTGCCCAGCACCACGCTGTGCTGATACGCCAGCTCACGGCTCCACCATCCGATTTGCCCGCCAGCCCGGCCTGCCTTGCTGCCTGCGGCCGCCCCACCCTGCGTGCCCACACGGCCCGCCACCACGCCGGGTACGCCCATGGCGACCACCCAGGCATCCATGGCGTTGGCCAGCCAGTCGGCATAGGTCAACAAGGCAAAGCCGCCGGAACCCCAAGCTTTGCCCCAGGAATTCTGAATCACGAACCCGTTTCCATTGAACCCCACCAGCGCGAACGCGTGCCCACCGATTTCGGAGGGTCGACCGTCAAACGGAATCTCGGCAATGTTGGCATGCCCGGTCGGTGCCCGACTGCGCATCGGCAACTGGCTCCATCCCTCATGGGTGTAGGCCGACGCATACACCGCACCCACCTCCTGGATCGCAGCCTGCATGTCGGTGATCGACTTGCGATCCACGCGGTAATACACACCTACCGGCGTGGCCCTGGCGCGTTGCGCATAACCGTAACGCGGCAGGGTCGAAGCGCCCGCGTAAGGCCAGTCGACTTCCAGGCATACACCATGGTTGAACCAGCCCTTGAGTGCGCCGCGGCAACTCGAACCTTCATAGTCCTCGCCCGCGTATTCGTCATAACGGCGCGCAAAGTTGTACAACATGCGCGGGCTGACCGACTCCATGCGCGCGGGCAGATCGGATTTGCGCCAACGCAGGTAGTTCACAACGCAGGCCAGCCCGAATCCCGTGCAGGCGCCCTCCTGACCCTGATCGAGGATCAGGCCGGCCCGGCCGTAGGTGGGCAGAAACTGGCGCACATCGGTGTCCAGTGGAAACCGGTCAAGCAAACCGCGCGGCGCCGGCGTGTATTCCCGGTCGCGCAGGTCGACCGGGTCCTTGCTCACATCGAGTTTGCGGGCGCTCACCGGGATCGCCGTGCTCGTTGCGCTGGCCGCCATGCTGCGCCGTGTGCCCGCGCGCCGTGGCGCTGCCTGCGCCAGCGCTGCCAGGTTCGGTTCCGGCCAAACCTCGTCCGCACGAACGAACACGTCGCGGAAGCGTTCCAGGCCATGGGTCGCGCCATTGACCATCTTGCGCGCCAAAACAAACTGGCCCGCCAGCAAGGCCGCGCGCAGGGCATCGGCCTGGTCAGCCAGGTAGCGCGCCAGCAGTGATGCCGCGACCTCTGGCGCATTGGCCAGATCAGGACGGTCGATCAGGTCCACACCCAGGGCCAGGCCATAACGCAGGTAATTGGCGCGCCCGGTCAGTTGCACAAATCCACGGCCCCTGAATCGCGCGCCATCGCCGGGCTGGTTATTGCCCAGATCGCGCCGCCGGTCGTAGATGCCAAATGGCGCCTGGCCGGCACGGGTGTTGAGCTGGGACTGCATCTCGGCAATCGGCAGAAAACCCTCGCTCTCGGCACGGATCGTACCGAGCGCAGCGCAGATCATGGTGCGGTCGCGCAGGCCGTAACTCGCAAGTGCCGCAGCCAGGTAGGGCAGGTAGCGTTTGATGTTGGCCGGCTTGGTTGCAGGGAAAAGTCGCTGTACAAGGTCCGGATCGAGCGCCACCTCCGTTGGCAGCAGTTTGCGCAAACCCAGCACACTTTGACAGCGCGGGCCCACCACGCCGTCGGCAATCAGTCCGACACCTGCCTGCCAGCGCCGCGCGGCCGCCTCGACGCCGGCGTCGATCACATCACCTCGTGCCAGACCCGTGAACTCGCGCGCGTCATGGCCCAGCTGTTGCGCCAGTTCCTTGCGCAAGCGCCGAACCTGCGCGCCACGATCTCCCCGCACCCACAGTTGTTCTGCCATCGCCCGCTCCCGACGTGTGACCGCTTCCCCGCGGCATGGAGAGTCACCGTAACGCGCCCGGGACCGGGCGTCAATAGTCCCTGTTGCCCACCTCGGCACGCTGGCATACGCCGGCAGCGTTTTCGCAGCCTGCCTACAATTTGCCCATCGCAGCCCAGGCGTCACTGGGCCCATGCCATGCCTGCCTGGCCCCTTGTACCGATGACAACCTCCTCGATGCTGCCTCCCCCGCCCGTCACCCCATCCCCATGCGCTGGATCCTCATCTTGACGACTTTGCTGCAACTGGCCGCCTGTACCCGCCCGCCCTGGCCGCACGGCTCGGTCGACGAGTTGTTTCCGACGCCTGGCGTGCGGCCGGAGCTGACCATGATGCGACTGGGCGGCTTGCAACTGGCCGTGGCGCGCACCCAGGGGACCGGCTCCACACCGATTCTGTTCGTGCACGGCTCGCCTGGTTCCTGGACATCCTGGGCGCAATACCTCAAGGATCCGGCGCTCGACGAATTCGGCCCCCGTATTGCAATGGACAGACCGGGCTTCGGGGGATCGACAGCGGCCCCTGTTTTGCCGGACTTGCGGCGTCAGGCAGCGCTGATGGCCGAATTGATTCCACCCGGCCCGCCCGCGGTGCTGGTCGGACATTCGCTGGGTGGCCCGCTGGTCGCCTGGATGGCGCTGGACCATCCGGACAAGGTCTGTGGCGCCGTGATGCTGGCCGGATCGATGGCGCCAGCCCTTGAGGCACCGCGCTGGTACAACCATCTGGCCGACAACTGGCTGGCGCGCCAGGTGTTGTCACCGGCCATGCACCGCTCCAATCAGGAAATGATGGTGTTGCAGGCCGAACTGGAGAAACTCGACGCTGCTTTGCCTGGCTTGCAACGCCCGATCATCGCCATGCAGGGGGATCAGGATCCGTTGGTCGACCCGCGTACCGCTGACTATCTGGCACAACGTGCTCCACCCGACTGGCTTGAGGTCAACCGGATGCCGGGCAAGGACCACTTCTTTCTGTGGACCGAACCTCATTCGGTGGTGGCGCAGATCCGCAAGCTGCGCTGCATCGGCAAGGGCGCAGGCTGAGCCGCGTCAGGGTGTGATGCTGGCGAGGTTGCCCATATAGGGGCGCAGCACCTCGGGCACCGTGACCGAACCATCGGCATTCTGGTAGTTTTCCAGCACCGCCACAAGCGTACGGCCCACCGCCAGGCCCGAGCCATTAAGCGTGTGCACCAGTTCGTTCTTGCCCTGGGCATTCTTGAATCGGGCCTGCAGACGGCGCGCCTGATAGGCCTCGCAGTTGGACACCGAGCTGATCTCGCGGTAGGTGTTCTGCGCTGGCAACCAGACTTCGAGATCATGCGTGCGGGTCGCACTCGGCCCCATGTCGGCGGTGCACAAGGCCATCACCCGGTACGGCAGGCCAAGGCGCTGCAAAATGGTTTCGGCATGGCGCGTCATGTCTTCAAGCGCCTGGTAACTTTGCTCCGGATGCACGATCTGCACCATCTCGACCTTGTCGAACTGGTGCTGGCGGATCATGCCGCGGGTGTCGCGCCCATAACTCCCGGCCTCCGAGCGGAAACACGGCGTGTGCGCAGTCAGGCGCATCGGCAGGGCCGACTGCGCAAGCACTTCGTCATGCACGAAGTTGGTCAGCGGCACTTCGCTGGTCGGAATCAGGTACAACGCGGCTGCGTCGGCGGCCTCCGTTGCCTCCTGTCCACCCTTCCTTGCAGCAAACAGGTCTTCCTCGAACTTGGGCAGCTGGCCGGTGCCGCGCAGGCTGTCGGCATTGACGATGTAGGGCGTATAGCACTCGGTATAACCGTGTTCCAGCGTCTGCACGTCGAGCATGAACTGCGCCAACGCGCGGTGCATTCGCGCGATCGGCCCCTTGAGCACGGTGAACCGCGCACCGGCGAGCTTGACGCCGAGGTCGAAGTCCAGGCCCAGCGGAGTGCCGACGTCGACATGGTCCTTGACCGGAAAGTCCATCACCCGCGCAGTGCCCCAGGTGCGCAGCACGACGTTGTCGGCTTCGCTGCTGCCCACAGGCACGCTCTCATGCGGAAGGTTGGGCACTGCGAGTAACACCACCTGCAAATCGGCCTGCAGCTGATCCAGGCGTTTGGCCGACGACTCCAGTTCGTCCTTGATCGACGCCACGTCGGCCATCACCGCATCGACCTCGGCCGTAGCGCCCTTGGATTTGAGCTGGCCGATCAGCTTGCTTTGGCTGTTTCGCCGGGCCTGCAGTTCTTCGGTACGCGTCTGGATGGTCTTGCGCTCCGATTCGAGCGCACGAAAACGCTCGACGTCGAGAAAAGGTTGCGGATTTTTGCGCGTCTGCAAGCGACGGACGGCTTCGTCCAGGTCCTTGCGCAGGAGGTTGATATCTAACATGCCGCCATTCTAGACATCATGGTCGCCAAAACTTGACAGGCGGCGGTCGGTCTCCATCATCGTAGGTTGCGCGCAAAAGCTTGCCGAGCTACATGCTGAGAACGAACCGTCATCAACCAAAGGAGGCCGACCATGGACGAGGATATCTT
>JBBQJP010000006.1:0-115301 GCA_038326025.1 Burkholderiales bacterium | reverse complement strand
GGTTGGAAGGCCTACTTTGGGCTGGCGCAAACACCAGGAGTCTGGCGTACGCTGGACGAATGGCTGCGCCACCGCCTAAGGGCCATACAACTTAAGCAATGGAAGCGGGGCACAACCATGTATCGCGAACTGCGAGCGCTCCGAACAAGGCTAGGGTGCCGGGTTCGGGAACCTGAGCCGGGGTTAGGGAACCTCGAATCTCGCCGCCACCGAATGAGGTCGAATGGAGGTTGAAATGCGCTTTTCCGCTGGATATACCAGCCAGCAGAAACGCTTCGGCACCCAGCGGCGTGCCGCCGTGCGCCGTGACGAAATCTGGGTTGTATGAAGAGGCCAGTGTCAAGTCAAACGTATTGGCATATGACCCTGAGGTCACCCCCAAAAGCCTACCTTGGGTCCATTGATGTTGAGTCCATCAACCGGCAGATGGCGAGCTCGGGCTTCAGATGCGCCAGATGGCAAGCGCCTGACCGCTGAAGTACGTCGAGCATTTCGTCTCCGATGTGCATCAGCCGCTGCAAGCAGGGTGCGCTGACGACGGGGGCGACCACACGCACCAGCTACAGGCTTTCGTCCGTGGCACGAGCCTACATGCCCTGTGGCGTTGAATAGTCCGACAAGGCTCGTCGGCACGACGGGGTTCTACCTAGCGCGCAGGTGGGGTGTGGGCTATGTCGAGACGTATACGCTGGTCATGAGACCACGGTGGGCGATGGCGGGGCTGCGGTCGGTGATGCTGTTGAATCCGGTATGGAGGTAGCCAACTTACATGCGTCAAAGGCCGGCGAAAAAGGCGGAGCGCCAATGAAGCCCTGTGGCTCGCGCCTTGCAATCAGTGCGCCATGCCTTGGGTTGCATTTGGCGCGCCGGGTTTCGCAGCGTGGCCAATCGACTCGAAGATTACTCGGAAAGTCGCACCTGACCTCGGGCAGACCAGAATGCCGAAACCAAGGTGGGGTTGGGATCCCTCCAGCCTCTCTTCCAGGTCTGGCAACACACTTAGCGCTCGGGCCATGTGGTAGCGTCCTCGGCTGCATCGCAGTGTCAGCCGACTCTCTCCGGTCCAGCGTTCAACGACGCGGTAATTTTGCATGGGGATACTCCTTCACTGAATGCAAGAACGGTCGCGATCGGGTACCGCGGGCTCTTTGGGCTTCCGCACTCAGCAACACCAGCATGGGCACTACTCCGTGCGGAAGTTGGGCTGCAACTTCTACAACGAATGGGCGAAGACGTAGGAAACAGGACAAGCGCAAGTTCCATAATCACGACAAAATTCTGCGCCCTACCGGGCTTGCTTGCACCCCCCAAAAAAGGGGGTTGTGTAAGTCGCAATGTTGCGCGCGTTAGGTCCGGGATGGGCCGCGATGGAGTGGCTGCGACCCATCAATACTTCGCAATGCTGTTTGGACTGATCGCGGGCCAGCGCCCTGCATTCGTGGCATTGCTCCTGCGTAAGCAATATAGCTCGCAAGGCCGCTGAGCATTTGCTCAACCCATCGCAACGAGAGCCAATCAAGCGCAAGTTTTTTGGCGGGTCTTATGGGGGGTAGGCACCAAAGAAAAAACCCACAACCAGCATTCATGCGGGTTGTGGGCTATATCTGGCGGAGGACGTATCTGCTGCTAACCCGTCTTTGGCTGATTCTCCCCATATCAGAGAAAGAACTTCCGTGATGAGCGCGCGAGTTGCGATATTTCGGAGTCAAAAAGTGTCGCGAGGAATCCGACGGTCGCAGGTCGGTTGAACCGTTTTGAAGTCGCGCGTGAAATTCTCACGACCTTGAACGGGCCCGTGCATGGCGAGATCAACTTGTTCAAGAGCAGCTGCTGGCAACGGCCAAAAGTTCCCTTTGCGATCCGCCGACTGCCTGAACTCGGAGCCTCAAAGCCCACGCGTGGAACAGTCATTCCACATGTGCAAAGTGGTGTCGATATTGTGGCTTCTAAGCACCCGTCTCCCAATGCATGCGCGCAGTGAGACAAAGCCCACTGACGGCACCAGTTTCTTGCCCAACGGATCAGCTGGCTGGGTCCCTATAAGGTATTCAACTCCGGTAACCCGTCCATCAAGACAAAGCACCTGAGGAGCGACATATCATCTACTCACCGTACGGTGCAGCTTGCGAACTGGCGGCGGCGCCCCCCAGAGGCGAAAAGTAGAAGATGCGCGAGGCGTCGGCGCGCCGTTTCACCTTGGCTTCAGTGCGACATCAGCACTGGCATTGTCATCGAGTTCAGAATGGTCCGAGTCGCACCGCCGAGCACCCATTCCTTCAGACGCGAATGTCCGTACCCGCCCATCACGATCAAATCTGCGCTCAGATCGGCAGCGCGTGACAGCAGTTCATTGCCAACGTCAACTGAGCTGCGGTCCGTCTTTACCTCCACGCGCACACCGTGGCGCGACAGGTAGACTCCGATGTCTGCGCCAGGGACCGTGCCATATTCTCCAACACTGGGGTTCATCGCCATGACATGGACGTTGTCGGCCTTTTGCAGCAATGCGATTGCGTCGGTGACTGCCCGCGTCGCCTCGCGGCATGGCTTCCAGGCGACGAGTATCCGCTTGCCAAGCGTGGCAAACTTGCCGGCGTAAGGCACGATCAACACTGGTCGGCCGGCGTCGAGTACCAGGCGCTCGGGGAAATCGGCCGGCACCTGCGCGTCCGCGGAGGGATCCGTCTGACCGACTACGACCAGATCCGCATAACGCGCGTGCAAGGTCATCATATCGACCGGATCACCAACGCCGCTGCGCCATTCCACGCTGGGCAGGCCCGCCGAATGGGCTTGCCGGTTGAACTCGGCTTCGCTGCGCGCGAGTTCTTTCACTTCTTCGGCCCTTAGGGCTTCGATAGTCTCTGCCCCCATTTCGGCCACGACGTAAGCGGACGGTTCAAACCGCGCGATGGCATTGAGCCCTACCAAGTGAGCATCCTCCTGCTGCGCAAGGCGGATTGCAACATCGATGCGCGCCAAACAGCGTTTACCGGCATCGAGGTGAACAAGTATGGTCTTGTAGCTCATGACGATTCCCTTCGTTTCATTGTGTCGGCACCCGGCCCCGACTCGATCAAAGTACGCGGCGTCGGGGCGACTGCACCACGTGTGCAGCGTAGAGCGGATTCGAGTTGCAGACGTTGACAAATCGCAATGCAGCGCAAACCAAGCCATGAACCGCCTCCGGGCGGTTCATGGCCACGCACATGAACTTCAAACAAGCGGAGCCACTTCTGTCCGGCTTTCGGTGGGAGTGCTGGTCGCCATGTTTGCCCCGATTTCGGTCGATTCGGGGTGACACCTCCGTAACCTTCCACCGATACCCCGAAAGATACCCCCGCAAGGCCATGGCTTGCAATACCCCGTATCGGACGACAGAAAACAAAAAAGCCCCGTGGTTAGGGGCTTCTAGGGGTGTTTCGTGGTCTGTATCGGACCATGCAAAACCATTTTTGGCGGAGAGGGCGGGATTCGAACCCGCGGAGGGTTTTACCCCTCGCACGCTTTCCAGGCGTGTGACTTAAACCGCTCATCCACCTCTCCGGAGCGCGCAATTGTATCAGCGCGACAGCGGCGCATTACTGCTGGCGCAAAGTGGCTGGAGCGTTTATTTGCCCTTGGTGGTCTGGATCATTGTCATGGCCGATCCGATCAAGGCCGACACTTCTGTCATGTTGCTTGGTACGATCAGCGTGGTCGACGCATCTTTGGCCACCTTGCCGTAGGCTTCGACAGCCATTTCCGCCACCTTCAATTGCACGGCCTGCTGGCCGCCGGGTTGCTCGATGGCAGCCGCGATACGTTCGATCGCCTTGGCGGTGGCGTCGGCCACGGCAATGATCGACTCGGCTTCACCCTGGGCGCGGTTGATGACAGCCTGCTTCTCACCTTCGGAGCGGGCGATGAAGGCCTCGCGCTCACCGGTGGCGATGTTGATCTGCTCCTGGCGCCGGCCTTCGGATGCCGCGATCAGTGCGCGCTTCTCGCGCTCGGCGGTTATTTGAGCCTGCATGGCGCGCAATATTTCATTGGGCGGTGTCAGATCCTTGATCTCGTAACGCAACACTTTCACGCCCCAGTTCAGCGCAGCCTCGTCAATGGCCTGCACGATCTGTGCATTGATGATGTCGCGTTCCTCGAAAGTCTTGTCAAGCTCCAGCTTTCCGATCACCGAGCGCAGCGAGGTCTGGGCCAACTGGGTCACGGCCATGATGTAGTTCGACGAGCCGTAGCTGGCGCGCATCGGGTCGGTCACCTGGAAATACAGGATGCCGTCGACCTGCAATTGCGTGTTGTCGCGCGTGATGCAGACCTGACTGGGCACGTCGAGCGGGATTTCCTTGAGGCTGTGTTTGTACGCCACCTTGTCGATGAACGGCACCAGGATGTTCAGCCCTGGCGTCAATGACGCGTGGTATTTGCCCAGCCGCTCCACCACCCAGGAGTTTTGTTGTGGCACGACCTTGATCGACCGCGTGATGAAAATGGCGGCGATGACAAATATGACGATGGCGACTTCCATGGGTAACCTTTATTCGTTGTTGGCGCTTGCTCGATTAACTGACTTTTTCGAGCAGCAGGCGACTGCCCACCAGCTCTGTTACCCGATGCGGACCACTTGTCGGGGTCACTCCCTCGGGGTGGATGGCAGTCCAGTTGGCGCCCCGGTACTTGACCTGCGCTGTGCCGTCCGCCTGCCAGGACTCGACCGTCACGGTCTCGCCGACATCGAGGTTGACGCTGCGCATCGACCGGGCCGATGGATCGCCGGGCCGGCGTTTGCGGATCTGGTGCCAGACTACCACGGCGCCACCGCCGACAACCGCGCCGATGATCAGCTGCGTTGTCATTCCGGCACCGGCATGCGCGGCCAGGGCGGCCGCTGCTGTGCCGATGGCGAACATCAGCAGATAAAAAGTGCCGGTTACCAGTTCGATTCCGACAGCGGCGCCAGTGGCCAGCCACCAGAGCGTTGATTCAGCCATTGGGGCTCCCATGTATTGTTCGCGCCACATTTTGGAGCAAATACGCCACACCGTTGCCGGGTGTTAAGGTTAATTCCCTACACTGCGCGGTTCCACCCGCATTGAAACCTTGGCCTTCGGGCACGGAGACCGCATGAAATTTCGCTTCCCCATCGTCATCATCGACGAGGACTACCGTTCAGAGAACACCTCCGGACTGGGTATTCGTGCGTTGGCGCAAGCCATCGAAAGCGAAGGTTTCGAGGTTTTGGGTGCGACGAGTTATGGCGATCTGTCGCAGTTTGCGCAGCAGCAGTCACGCGCCAGTGCCTTCATCCTGTCGATCGACGACGAGGAATTCACCACCGATGCTGACCTGGCGCCGGCGGTGCAAAACCTGCGCCTGTTCATCACCGAGGTGCGGCGCAAAAACCTGGACGTGCCGATTTACGTCTATGGCGAGACCAAGACCTCGCGCCATATTCCGAATGACATCCTGCGTGAACTGCATGGCTTCATCCATATGTTTGAAGACACGCCGGAGTTCGTCGCGCGCCACATCATCCGCGAGGCCAAGAGTTACCTCGAAGGTGTGCAGCCGCCGTTTTTCAAGGCCTTGCTCGACTACGCCGAAGACGGCTCCTACTCGTGGCATTGCCCGGGCCACTCGGGTGGCGTTGCGTTCCTCAAGAGCCCGGTGGGGCAGATGTTCCACCAGTTTTTCGGTGAGAACATGTTGCGCGCCGACGTCTGCAACGCGGTCGAAGAACTCGGTCAGTTGCTCGACCACACCGGCCCGGTGGCAGACTCCGAGCGTAATGCGGCGCGCATCTTCAATGCCGACCACTGCTTCTTCGTCACCAATGGCACCAGCACCTCGAACAAGATGGTCTGGCACCACTGTGTGGCGCCGGGTGACGTGGTGGTAGTCGACCGCAACTGCCACAAGTCGATCCTGCACGCCATCATCATGACCGGTGCGATTCCGGTGTTTCTCAAGCCCACACGCAACCATTTCGGCATCATCGGCCCGATTCCGAAAGAGGAATTCGAGCCGGCGGCTATCCAGGCCAAAATTCGCAGAAACCCGCTGCTCAAGGGCGTGAATGCGAAGAACGTCAAACCCCGCGTGCTGACCATCACCCAGTCAACATACGATGGTGTGTTGTACAACACCGAGACCATCAAGGGCATGCTCGATGGTTACGTCGACAACCTGCATTTCGACGAAGCTTGGTTGCCGCATGCGGCCTTTCACCCGTTTTACGGTGCCTACCATTCGATGGGCAAGAAGCGCGCCCGGCCGAAGAAGGCCGTGGTGTACGCAACCCAGTCGATCCACAAGCTGCTGGCCGGTATCAGCCAGGCTAGCCAAGTGCTGGTGCAGGATGCGCAAGAGGTCAAGCTCGACCGCCACCTGTTCAACGAAGCCTATCTGATGCATACCAGCACCAGCCCGCAGTACAGCATCATCGCCAGTTGCGACGTGGCCGCGGCCATGATGGAGCCACCCGGCGGCACCGCCCTGGTGGAGGAAAGCATTGCCGAGGCGCTGGACTTCCGGCGCTCGATGCGCAAGATCGACGATGAATACGGTACCGACTGGTGGTTCAAGGTCTGGGGCCCCGACCATCTGGCCGACGAAGGCATCGGGCGCGCCGATGACTGGATCATCAAGGGCGAATCACGCAAGGGCAAGTCGGGTGTCAACTGGCATGGCTTTGGCAAGTTGGCGGCCGGCTTCAACATGCTCGACCCGATCAAGTCGACGATCGTCACGCCGGGCATGGATCTGAACGGCAAGTTCGCCAAAACCGGCATACCTGCCAGCATCGTGACCAAATTTCTGGCCGAGCATGGTGTTGTGGTCGAGAAGACCGGCCTGTACAGCTTCTTCATCCTGTTCACCATCGGCATCACCAAAGGCCGCTGGAACACCTTGTTGACGGCGTTGCAGCAGTTCAAGGACGACTACGACAAGAACCAGCCGATGTGGCGCATCCTGCCCGAGTTCTGCCGCGACAACCCGAAATACGAAAAGATGGGTTTGGCGGACCTTTGCCAGTTCGTGCACCAGTTGTACGCAAAATACGATATCGCTCGCCTGACGACCGATATGTATTTGAGCGACCTGGCACCAGCGATGACGCCGACCGACGCTTATGCCCATATTGCGCGGCGCAAGACCGAGCGGGTGGAAATCGATCAGCTCGAAGGCCGTGTTACCGTGGGCCTGGTCACGCCATACCCGCCCGGTATCCCGCTGCTGATTCCGGGCGAGGTGTTCAACCGCAAGATCGTCGACTACCTGAAGTTTTCGCGCGAATTCAACCTGAAATGCCCTGGATTCGGCACCGACATCCATGGCTTGGTCACAGAGCCTGACAGCGATGGGGTATTGCGCTACTACGCCGACTGCGTGTTGCGCTGAATGCAATTACCGGGTGGCGACCGGGGGCAGACGAGGCCGCGGTTCGATGCGACTACATGCTGTAAACAGCACCCCGGGGCTGGCCCGGGGGTTGCGGCATCAGTTGGCTGCAGACTCCACTATGGTGGAGATGGCGACCTTGTTGAAGCCACCGTCCACATAGGTGACCTCGGCGGTGACGCCGCCAGCCAGATCGCTGAGCAGGAACGCGGCCACATTGCCGACATCGTCGATAGTCACGTTGCGCCGGATCGGCGAGGCGGCGGCCACCGTGCCCAGAAGCTTGCCGAAATCCTTGATGCCGCTGGCCGCCAGTGTCTTGATCGGGCCGGCGCTGATGCCGTTGACGCGTGTGCCACGTGGCCCCATGGCTTCTGCCAGGTAACGCACAGAGGCTTCCAGCGAAGCCTTGGCCAGACCCATGGTGTTGTAGTTCGGCACGATGCGTTCGGCACCGAGATAGGTCAACGTCAACAACGCCGATTTGTCGCTCAGGTAGGGCAGGGCAGCTTTCGCCATTCCGGGGAAACTGTAGGCGCTGATGTCGTGTGCGATGCGGAAGTTCTCGCGGCTGATGCCTTCCAGGAAGTTGCCCCCAATCGCCTCGCGTGGTGCGAAGCCGATGGCATGCACAAAGCCGTCGAACTGCGGCCAGGTAGCGGAAAGGTCGGCAAACATCTTCTCGATCTGTGCGTCATCGCCGACATCGCAGTCGAACACCAGCTTGGAGTCCAGCCCGGCGGCGAATTCGGTGATGCGGTCCTTGAATCGTTCGCCAACATAGCTGAATGCCAGCTCGGCACCCTGGGCGCGACAGGCCTTGGCTATGCCATAGGCAATGGAACGGTTGCTCAAGACCCCGGTGATCAGCAATTTCTTGCCAGCAAGGAAACCCATGCGACTTTCTCCTGAAAAAATCCTGCAGAATTGTCGCATGCGGTTTTTGTTGATTCTGTGTCTGTCGTTGCTGGCCATGCCCGGCTGGGCGGCGTACGGCTACGCCTTATGGGACGATCTGAAATATCCGCCGGGTTTCGCGCATTTCGACTATGTGCGACCCGATGCACCCGTGGGGGGCGAGTTGCGCCTGGTCAGCAACCAGCGCACCTCCACCTTCGACAAGTACAACCCGTTCACGATGCGCGGTAATGCGCCTGCCTACTTGTCGGGCATGGTGTTCGACTCGTTGCTGGCGGGCTCGTTGGACGAGACCGCTTCCGGATATGGCCTGCTGGCCGATGACGTGATCGTGGCCGATGACGGCTTGTCGGCCACGTTCCGGCTGCGGCCAGAGGCGCGGTTTCACAACGGCGACCCGGTGCTGGCAGCAGACGTCAAACACAGTTACGACACGCTGGTCGGCCCCTACGTGACGCCTGCCTACAAGTCCTTGCTGATCGACGTCGCCGGCATCGACGTATTGGGCGAGCGCACGGTGCGCTTTCGCTTTCACAAGCCCAATCGCGAACTGCCCCTGACCGTGGGCGGACTGCCGGTGTTCAGCCGCAAATGGGGCTTCGAGAACGGCGTTGCCAAGACCTTCGACAAGGTGGTCATGGATATCCCGATCGGCAGTGGCCCCTACAAGATAGGCCCGGTCAAGTTTGGCAAGGACATCACCTATGTGCGCGATCCGGCATATTGGGCGCGCGACCTGAATGTGCGCCGCGGCACGAACAACTTCGAGCGCATCACGGTCAAGATCTACAAGGACAACACGGCGCGGCTGGAAGCCTTCAAGGCCGGCGAATTTGACCTGATGCGGTTTTTCTCGGCCGGAGACTGGGCCCGGCGCGTCACCGGCAAACGTTTTGACAGCGGTGAGCTGGTCAAGATGGAGTTCAAGCACAGCCTGCCGTCGGGTTTCCAGAGTTATGTGCTCAATACGCGTCGGCCCATGCTGCAGGATGTGCGGGTGCGCGAGGCGCTGGGGTTGGCATTCGACTACGAGTGGATGAACCGGCAGATGTTCTACAACGCGTACCAGCGGGTGTCGGGACTGTTTGGCAATACCGAATGTGCCGCCACCGGCTTGCCATCGGAGCAGGAGCTGGCCCTGCTCGATCCGTGGCGCGGCAAGGTGCCCGAAGCCGTGTTCGGCCCGATGATGGTGCCGCCGCGTACCGATGGTGATTCGTCGTTGCGTGCCAACCTGCGCAAGGCCAAGGCCTTGCTCAACGAAGCGGGATGGGCGGTGACGGACGGTCGCTTGCGCAATGCAAAGGGCGAGCCATTTGTTGTTGAATACCTGGACAGCAATGAGTCAGGCGCGCGCGTGGTGACACCGTGGATGCGCAACCTCGAAAAAATCGGTGTCTCGCTCGACTTCCGCCCGGTTGACTTTGCGCTTTACCAGCAGCGCTTCCAGAAGTTCAATTTCGACATCACATCCATTGCCTATGCCGGCACGAGCAATCCGGGGCAGGAATATGCCGACCTGTTCGGCAGTAAGGCCGC
The DNA here is from genome assembly GCA_038326025.1 of Burkholderiales bacterium. GTDB lineage: Bacteria > Pseudomonadota > Gammaproteobacteria > Burkholderiales > Burkholderiaceae_C > CAISIP01. The sequence goes on along the minus strand of JBBQJP010000006.1, from coordinate 105,446 downwards.
AGACATAGAAGATTCCGGCAATCTGGCCGGGGTCAAGAGCCCCGCCATCGATGCCTTGGTGGCACGCATGACCGGCGCCCGTTCAAAAGCCGAACTGCTGCCAGCCTGCCGTGCGCTGGACCGGGTGGTGAGCTACATGCACCTGCTGATTCCGCAGTGGACCGCGAGTACGCATCGGCTGGCCTACAACGCCAGGCGACTGGCGCGGCCAGCGTCCACGCCACAATATCCGCAAGGCATGCCGCCGTATGCCCAGGGCGAGACCTGGGCCATCTCGACCTGGTGGGCGAAATAGACCATGTTTGCCTACATCCTCAAGCGCCTGTTGCTGATGATCCCGACGCTGCTCGGTGTGTTGACCATTACCTTCCTGGTGATCCAGTTCGTGCCCGGCGGGCCGGTGGAGCAATACATGGCGGAGGCCAAGGCCGGCCTGGCGGGAAGTGGTGGCGCCGAGTCGGGCGGCCTGAGCTATCGTGGCGCACAAGGCGTGGACACCCAACGGCTGGAGCAGATCAAGGCCTTGTATGGCTTCGACAAACCGGCCTACCAGCGTTATGTCGAGATGTTGGGCCGGTTCGCCCGGTTCGACCTGGGACGCAGTTTTTTCCAGAACAAGGATGTGGGCGAATTGATCATCGAGAAGTTGCCCGTGTCGATCACGCTCGGTCTGTGGACTTTTTTCATCAGCTACGGCATTGCGGTGCCGCTTGGTGTAGCCAAGGCAGTGCGCGCCGGCTCACGCTTTGACTTCATAACGACCTTGTTCGTGTTGCTGGGTTACGCGATTCCGGGTTTTGTGCTGGGTGTCGCTTTGTTGGTGGTGTTTGGGGGCCAGTTGCAGTGGTTTCCGTTGCGCGGACTTACGTCCAGCAATTGGGACGAGCTTTCCTGGGGCGCGCGCATCGTTGACTACCTGTGGCATATCGCGATGCCGGTCACTGCCATGGTGCTGGGCAGCTTCGCGGTAACGGCGATGCTGACCAAAAACGCGTTTCTCGAGGAGATTCGCAAGCAGTACGTGGTAACGGCGCGCGCCAAGGGCCTGAACGAAAACCAGGTGCTGTGGAAACATGTGTTCCGCAACGCCTTGATACCCATCATTACCGGCTTCCCGGCGGCTTTCATCGGCGCATTTTTTGCTGGCTCGCTGCTGATCGAAACCCTGTTCTCGCTCGATGGACTGGGCCTGCTCAGTTACGAGAGCGTGATCCGGCGCGACTATCCGGTGGTGCTGGGAACCTTGTACCTGTTCACGCTGATCGGCCTGGTGACCAAGCTGATTTCCGACCTGTGCTACGTCTGGGTCGACCCCCGCGTGAAGTTCGACTGATGGCTGCCCGTACCCCCGGCAACTCTCCCTCGCGCCGTGCCTGGCTGCGTTTTCGTCGCAACCGGCTGGGTTACTGGAGCCTGCTGGCTTTTTGCACCATGGTCGTGCTCAGCTTGTTTGCCGAGGTGATCTCCAACGACCGGCCGCTGATCGTGCATTACGAGGGTGAGAACTACTTCCCGCTTGTCAAGGACTACCCGGAGACCACGTTCGGCGGTGATTTCCTGACCAACACCGACTACCTGGATCCCTACATCCGGGACCGGCTGTCGCAAGACGGCAACTGGCTGGTTTTTCCTATCAACCACTACGGTCCGAAAACCCTGAACTATTTTGCCAAGCTGCCCAATCCGTCGCCGCCCACGCGCGAAAACTGGCTTGGCACCGATGACCGCGGCCGGGATCTGCTGGCGCAGTTGATCTACGGTTTTCGTGTCAGCGTGTTGTTTGCCCTGGCATTGACAGTGACCGGTGTCTCGCTGGGTCTGCTGGCCGGTGCGTTGCAAGGCTTCTTCGGTGGCAAGACCGACCTGGCGTTTCAGAGGTTCATCGAAATATGGGGATCAATGCCCGAGTTGTACCTGCTGATCATCTTCAGCGCGATATTTGCGCCCAGCCTGTTGCTGCTGCTGATGTTGCTAAGCCTGTTCGGCTGGATGGGCTTGTCCGATTACGTGCGTGCCGAGTTCCTGCGCAACCGCCAGCTTGACTATGTGCGGGCGGCGCGTGCGCTGGGCGTGGGCAACTGGCAGATCATCGTGCGTCATATCCTGCCCAACAGCCTGACGCCGGTGGTCACGTTTCTGCCTTTTCGCATGAGCGGCGCGATCCTGGCGCTTACCTCGCTCGACTTTCTGGGTCTTGGCGTGCCACCGGGTACTCCTTCGCTGGGAGAGTTGTTGTCGCAGGGCAAGAACAACATCGACGCGTGGTGGATTTCGCTGTCGACATTCACGGTGTTGGTGATGACCTTGCTGCTGTTGACCTTCATGGGCGACGCATTGCGTGATGCGCTCGACCCGCGCAAGGTCGATCGCGTGCCGGCGCCGCCCGCAGATGCCGGGAGTAACGCATGAAGGGGCATCCATGAGCCGCCGGGCCGCTCCCAAGGCGAATACCGTAGTGCGCAGCATGAAGGGGCATCCATGAGCCGCCGGGCCGCTCCCAGGGCGAATACCGTAGTGCGCAGCACGGAGGGTAGTCCCACCAACTTGCTTGAGGTCAAGGGTCTGCGCGTGGATTTTGGTGCCGGCGATGTGGTCAAAGGCATCGATTTTTCGATTGCACCCGGCGAGAAACTCGCCCTGGTCGGTGAGTCGGGCTCTGGCAAGACCGTCACGGCGCTCAGTCTTCTGGGTCTGGCGGCCGACGCCCGTTGCCGCGGGTCGGCGCTATTTGACGGTCCGAATGGCCCGTCCGACTTGCTGGCCTTGCCCGAGTCAGACTTGCGTGCCATCCGCGGGCGCGATATCGCGATGATTTTTCAGGAGCCGATGACGGCGCTCAATCCGCTGTTCCCGATCGGAAACCAGATCGCCGAGGTACTGCAGCTCAAGCAGGGTCTGGACAAGGCGGCCTGCGCCAAGGCGGTGATCGATCTGCTCGCCAGTACCGGTATTCCCGAGCCGCAGCGGCGGGCCCAGGCGTTTCCGCATCAGCTCTCGGGTGGGCAGCGCCAACGTGCCATGATCGCCATGGCGCTGGCCTGCAAACCACGCCTGCTGCTGGCCGATGAGCCCACCACGGCGCTGGATGTGACGATTCGCAGCCAGATCCTTGATCTGCTGTCGGCGCTGCAGCGTGAATACGGTATGGCTGTGCTACTGATCACGCACGACCTGAATCTGGTGCGCAAGTTCGCCGACCGTGTGGCCGTCATGGAAAACGGCCATCTGGTCGAGCAGGGGACGGTGCAGTCGGTTTTTGCCGCGCCTGCACACGCCTATACGCGCAAATTGCTGGAAAGCCGGCCCCGGCGTGACGTGGTCGAGGTAGACGCCGGAGTGACAGTGGCCCCATCCGCAGGTTTGCTGGAAGCAGCGGATCTGCAGGTGACCTATCCGATACCGATTCCGGGCATTCGAGGCTGGTTTCGCAAGGGCTCCTTTGTCGCGGTCAAAGGGGCCGAATTCTCCTTGTTGTCCGGCCGTACGCTGGGCGTGATCGGCGAATCGGGCTCGGGCAAGTCGACCTTGGCGCTGGCAGCCCTGGGCCTGCAGGCCTTTACCGGTCGCATGCAGCTGGACGGCCAGGACTGGGGCGGCGGCAAACGGGCCGACAAGGCGTTGCGCCGTACCATCCAGGTGGTGTTTCAGGATCCGTTTTCGTCCTTGTCGCCGCGCATGACCGTCGAAGAGATCGTGGGTGAAGGCCTGCTGGTGCATCAGCACGCGCTGGACAAGGCCCAGCGCCAGCAACGCGTGTTGCTGGCCTTGCAGGAGGTGGGCCTGGACGAACAGCAGTTCCCCAATTTGCTGGGACGCTACCCGCATGAATTTTCCGGTGGCCAGCGCCAGCGCCTGGCGATCGCCCGTGCACTGATCGTCGAGCCACGCCTGCTCGTGCTCGACGAGCCGACCAGCGCGCTCGACGTCACAATCCAGCAGCAGGTGCTGAAACTGTTGCAGCAGCTGCAGCGCGAACGAGGCCTCACTTACCTGCTCATCACCCATGATGTCGACGTCATTCGGGCCATGGCCCATGACGTGCTGGTCATGAAGGACGGTGAGATCGTCGAGTCGGGCACGTTGGCGCAGGTTCTTGACGCGCCGCGCCACCCTTACACCCGCACGTTGGTCGCAGCGGTGGCCTGAGCGCAGCGCGGGGCCGCCCCAAGCAAGCGCGCAGCGAAGTCCGCAAGGGCGCAGGTGCTCCAATGAGCGCAGCGCCGGGCCGAATCATATTGAGAGCGAAGAGCCTGGAAGGCCACGCAAATAGACGCTATTACCACCCATCAGGGGGTACAGAGGGCTGGATTTGCCGTACTTTATGCGTTAGAATCCCGGCTTCACGACCAAACGGGCGGGTTTTCACCGCCCGTTTTTTTTGGTCGGGCAGTTTTGCGTCGTTGTTTTGCGTCGTTGCAGGAATGGCGGGGAACGCGGACGGAATACCGGCAAAGGAACGAGATCGAATGGCGTTGCAGCAGATAGTTGAGCAGATTGTGACCGGTCTGGGTTACGAGCTGATTGAAATCGAGCGCCTTGCCGGTGGTCTGTTGCGCGTCACGATTGACTGGCCCTGGGTGGCGCCGGCAACGGATGCCCCGGTGGCTGAGCACCGACCGATAACGGTCGAAGATTGCGAAACGGTGACGCGCCAGCTGCAATTTGCGCTGGAGGTTGATTCTGTGGAGTACAGCCGGCTCGAGGTTTCCTCGCCGGGCATCGACCGCTTGTTGCGTGATGCGCGGGATTTTGAGCGTTTTCTGGGGTGCGAGGTCGATGTGACGCTCAAGCTGGCAGTCGGAGCGGCGGCGATGGGGCAGGTCAATGCCAATCGCAAGAAGTTTCGCGGCACGCTCGAGCGTGGTGCCGAGGCCGAGGGGCCTGCTGCGCAGTGGCAACTGGTCTGGAGCGAGCCGCTCAAGGCGAAGCCGGGGCAGCGTATCGGAAAGAACCGGGCTCCGGCGCCGGTGCATGTGATGGGTTTCGCGCTCGACGAAGTGCGCGAGGCGCGACTCGCGCCAGTGGTGAATTTCAAGGGTCGTGGCACGGGCGCCGCGACCGACGGGGTATGAATCGTTGGGTGCCGCAAGCTTGTGGGGCGATCGCCGCATGGTGGGTGCCGGAATGGACAGAAACGGGAGTGCAGTGACATGAATCGGGAAATGTTGATGTTGGTGGAAGCCATCTCGCGCGAGAAGAGCGTCGAGCGCGATGTCGTGTACGCGGCGGTCGAAGCTGCGCTGGCACAGGCGACCAAGAAGTTGTTCACCGGCGAAGTCGACATCCGTGTCGCCGTCGATCGCGACACCGGCAGTTACGAAACCTTCCGTCGCTGGCATGTGGTGCCCAGCGAAGCCGGCCTGCAGTTGCCGGATCAGGAGATCCTGCTGTTTGAAGCACAGGAACAGATTCCCGACATCGAGGTCGACGAGTACATCGAAGAGCCGGTTGAGTCGGTGCCCATCGGGCGCATCGGTGCAATGGCGGCCAAACAGGTCATCCTGCAGAAGATCCGTGACGCTGAGCGCGAGATGCTGCTCAACGACTTCATGTCGCGTGGTGACAAGATTTTTGTCGGCACCGTCAAGCGCATGGACAAGGGCGACATCATTGTCGAGAGCGGCCGCGTCGAAGGGCGTTTGCGTCGCAGCGAAATGATTCCGAAAGAAAACCTGCGCTCGGGCGACCGGGTCCGGGCCATGATCATGGAGGTCGACCTGACGCTGCGCGGCGCGCCGATCATCCTGTCGCGCTCCGCACCCGAGTTCATGATGGAACTGTTCCGCACCGAGGTGCCGGAAATCGAGCAAGGCCTGCTGGAGATCAAATCCTGCGCCCGCGACCCCGGTTCACGCGCCAAGATCGCCGTGTTGTCGCATGACAAACGGGTCGATCCCATCGGCACCTGTGTCGGCGTGCGCGGCACCCGCGTCAACGGCGTGACCAACGAGTTGGCCGGTGAGCGCGTGGACATCGTGTTGTGGAGCGAGGATCCGGCCCAGTTCGTGATCGGCGCCCTGGCTCCGGCCAACGTGTCCTCCATCGTCGTGGACGAGGAGCGCCATGCCATGGACGTGGTGGTCGACGAGGAAAACCTTGCCATCGCCATTGGCCGCGGTGGCCAGAACGTGCGTCTGGCGTCCGAGCTGACGGGCTGGAAGATCAACATCATGGACGCCAACGAGTCGGCGCAGAAGGTCGCGGACGAAGTCAGCACCGGTCGCCAGCTGTTCATGGAAAAACTGGATGTGGACGAGGAAATCGCCGACATCCTGATTGCCGAGGGCTTCACCAGCCTGGAGGAAGTGGCCTATGTGCCACTGCAGGAGATGCTTGAAATCGAGAGTTTCGATGAGGATACGGTGCATGAACTGCGCAACCGTGCCAAGGATGCCCTGCTGACGATGGAAATCGCCCATGAGGAGAATGTCGACGCTGTGTCGCAGGATCTTCGAGAACTCGAGGGGCTGGATGCCGAGCTGATCGGCAAGCTGGCGGACAAAGGTGTCCACACCCTCGATGACTTGGCCGACTTGGCCGTGGACGAGTTGACAGAAATCACCGGTCAGTCCGAGGACGAAGCCAAGACCATGATCATGAAGGCGCGAGAACATTGGTTTACCGATGAAGCCGCCTCGCAAGAGTGATCGGTCATGTCAAAGCAGTTTGAGTGATGGCTAGCAATTGCCCACAAGGCTTGTTATGCCGAACTAGAGGTAGCACAAAATATGTCCAGTACGACAGTCGCCGAGTTTGCCAACGAACTCAAGAAATCCACCACAACTCTGCTCGAGCAGCTCAAGGCTGCGGGTGTGCCGAAGGCTGCCGCGAGTGATGCGCTGACGGATTCCGACAAGCACAGCTTGCTCAACTACCTGCATACCGCGCACGGTACTTCGGCGGAGCGCAAGAAGATTACGCTGGTCAAGAAGTCGACCACCGAAATCAAGCAGGCAGACGCGTCGGGCAAAGCGCGCACGATCCAGGTCGAAGTGCGCAAGAAGCGCACTTTCATCCGGCGCGACGAGGGCGCGGACAGTGTGCCCGAGGCACCGGCCGTGGAGCCCGTGCATGTGCCGGCCGAACCGGCCGTGGATCATGTCGAATGGGCCCGGCGCGAGGAAGAAGCGCGCCGGCAGGCCGAACTGATCCGCCGTCAGGAAGAAGACCTGGCGCAAAAGCGCCGACAGCGTGAGGAGCAGGAAACCCAGGCGCGTGCTGCGTCCGAGGCCGCAGCCGCAAGTGCAGCCGCCTCCGCCGCCGCAGCCAACAACAGCAAGACCAAGGAGCCGGTAACCGAAGGTGCGGCCGATGACCGCGCAGCTGAGGAAGCCAGCGCGAAGGCGGACGAGAAAGCCCGCTCCGAGGCCACCCAAAAGGTGGCGGCACAGTCCAAGGCACGTGCCGACGCTGATGTCGAGCGCGCGGCCGATGCCGCGAAAGCAGCCGATCTGGGCGACCGCCGGCGCAAGGCGGAAGCCGAAGCCGCGGCCATCCGCGTCATGATGGCGACGCCCAAGTCGGTGCAGATCGCCAAGAAGCCGGAGGAGCTCAAGGTTGCGGCCAAGGGTACCTTGCACAAGCCTGCGGTGGGCAGCGCTGTGGCGCGAGCCAAGCCCGCCGGTACGGCGCCAGGCCAGGCGGCAGGCGCAGCCGGTGCAGGCAAGGAAGTCAAGTCGGCCAAGTTGTCGAGCAGCTGGGCCGGTGATCCGTCCAAGAAAAAGGCGCTTCCGACCCGGGGTGACACCGGTGCGGGTCGTGGCGGCAACTGGCGCGGTGGTCCGCGTGGGCGACGCGGCAGCCATGACCGTGGCGGCCATGACGACCGCACGTCGTCGGCGCCGGTCGAAATTCGTGTGTTGGAAGTGCATGTGCCCGAGACCATCACGGTGTCGGAGCTGGCACACAAGATGGCGATCAAGGCATCCGAGGTGATCAAACACCTGATGAAGCTGGGCCAGATGGTCACCATCAATCAGCCACTCGACCAGGACACCGCCATGATCGTCGTCGAAGAGATGGGCCACACGGCCATCGTCGCGGCACTGGACGATCCGGAGGCATTCACCGATCTGGATACCGGAGAGACCGAGGGTGAGGCATTGCCGCGCGCTCCGGTGGTCACGGTCATGGGTCACGTCGACCACGGCAAGACCTCCTTGCTCGATTACATCCGTACCGCCAAGGTGGCTGCAGGTGAAGCCGGTGGTATCACCCAGCATATCGGGGCCTACCATGTGGAGACCCCGCGTGGTGTGGTGTCGTTCCTCGATACCCCTGGTCACGAGGCGTTCACCGCCATGCGTGCACGTGGTGCCAAGGCCACTGACATCGTGATTCTGGTGGTCGCCGCCGATGACGGCGTGATGCCGCAGACGCGCGAAGCCATCAAACATGCCAAGGCAGCCAATGTGCCGCTCGTGGTGGCGATCAACAAGATCGACAAGCCAGGTGCCAACCCGGAGCGCGTCAAGAACGAACTGGTCTCCGAAGAGGTGATCCCGGAAGATCTGGGCGGTAATTCGCCGTTCGTGCACGTGTCGGCCAAGACCGGCGAAGGCATTGACGCCTTGCTGGAGCAGGTGTTGCTGCAGGCCGAAATTCTCGAACTCAAGGCGCCGGTGCAAGCCATGGCCAAGGGCCTGGTCATCGAGGCACGGCTGGACAAGGGTCGCGGCCCTGTGGCCACGGTGCTGGTGCAATCCGGTACGCTGGAAACAGGCAATATCGTGCTCGCCGGCTCGACCTACGGCAAGGTCCGGGCGATGCTCGATGAAAACGGCAAGCCGGTGAAGACCGCGGGTCCGTCGATTCCGGTCGAGATCCAGGGTTTGACCGAAGTGCCGCAAGCGGGCGACGAATTCATGGTGCTGCCGGACGAGCGCCGGGCGCGCGAGATCGCCACCTACCGCGCTGGTCGTTTCCGCAACACCAAGCTGGCCAAGCAGCAGGCAGCCAAGCTCGAGAACATGTTCTCGGACTTGTCGGCAGGCGAGGTCAAGACCGTGCCCATCATCATCAAGGCCGACGTGCAGGGTTCGCAGGAGGCGCTGGGACAAAGTCTGCTCAAGCTCTCGACCGACGAGATCAAGGTGCAACTGGTTTATGCGGCTGTGGGTGGCGTGACTGAGTCCGACATCAATCTGGCAATTGCCTCCAAGGCGGTCATCATCGGTTTCAACACCCGGGCCGATGCTGGTGCGCGCAAGTTGGCCGAGCACAACGGTGTCGACATCCGCTACTACAACATCATCTACGACGCCGTCGATGATCTGAAGGCTGCGATGTCGGGCATGCTCACGCCGGACAAGAAGGAAGAGGTCATCGGTACTGCCGAGATCCGCCAGGTGTTCAAGGTCAGCAAGATCGGTTCGATCGCAGGCTGTATGGTCACCGCAGGTGTGGTTCGCCGCGCTGCGCGTCTGCGCTTGCTGCGCGACAACACGGTTATTTACACCGGCGAACTCGATTCGCTCAAGCGTTTCAAGGACGACGTGCGCGAAGTCAAGGAAAGCTTCGAGTGCGGTTTGAACATCAAGAACTACAACGATATCCAGGAAGGCGATCAGCTGGAGTTCTTCGAGATCCGCGAAGTGGCGCGTACGCTGTAGGCGGCGTTTGGCTCAACTGACGATATCGACATGGTGCGCAAATCCGCAACCCCCAACCGCGCCTTCAAGGTGGCCGATCAGATCCAGCGTGATCTGACGGAACTGATCGCGCGCGAGTTGAAGGATCCGCGGGTGGGCATGGTGACGATCCAGGCAGTCGAGGTGACACCGGACTATGCACATGCCAAGGTGTTTTTCAGTCTGCTGCAGGGCGATCCGGTGACAACACAGGCCGGTTTGACCCAGGCGGCCGGTTTTTTGCGTGCCGGATTGTTCAAGCGCCTGCATATCCACACCGTACCCACCCTGCATTTCGTATTCGACCGCACCACCGAGCGTGCGGCCGACATGAATGCGTTGATCGCGCAGGCTGTTGCCTCGCGCTCCAAGAACGAGGACTGATCAAGACTGGTCAGTTTCCAATTCCGATTGGGCGCTGTCCGTCAGAGCCAGCGTATGGGAAACAGATTGGATCAAGCGTCAAACAGCCGCAAAGTCGTGCGCCGACCGGTGCACGGCCTCGTGCTGCTGGACAAGCCGCTCGGACTGTCCAGCAATCAGGCCTTGCAAAAGGTGAAATGGTTGCTGCGCGCCGAGAAGGCCGGCCATACCGGCACGCTGGATCCTTTGGCCACTGGCGTGTTGCCGCTGTGTTTTGGTGCCGCCACCAAATTCAGCCAATTGCATCTTGACGCCGACAAGTCGTATGAGGCCATCGCTTTGTTGGGCGTTACGACGAGCACCGGCGATGCGGAAGGCGAGATGTTGCAGCGTCGGCCGGTACAGGTGGGCGCAGAAGATCTGGAGCGGGTGCGTGCGCAGTTCCAGGGCGAGATTCGCCAGGTCCCGCCAATGCACAGTGCACTGAAGAAAGACGGCCGTCCCCTGTACGAGTACGCACGGGCTGGCATCGAGGTGGAGCGCGAGGCGCGCACCGTACATATTCGCGAACTCACGCTAGCGCTGGCGGCCGATGGCGATGTGCAGTCGCTGCGTTTGCAGGTGCGTTGCAGCAAGGGTACGTATATTCGAACGCTGGCCGAAGACATCGGCGAGGCCCTGGGTTGTGGAGCGCACCTGACGCATTTGCGCCGGGTCGAGACCGGTGGCTTCGGTATTGCCGAGTGTGTGACGCTGCCACAGATTGAAGCCTGGCCCGACGAAGATCGCTTGCAGGCGCTGCGCCCGGTCGAGGATCTTCTGGCGGGCCACGGGCAGATTCTGCTCGAGCCCGACGATGCGGGGCGGTTCCTCAGCGGTGTGCGCCGACGAGGCAAATGGCCAGACAACCCGCAGGTCGCCGTGTTCGGTCTGCAGCCCCATGCCTTGCTGGGAACGGCCCATGTGGTGGCCGGCGAATTGATACCGGACCGACTGCTGAGCCCGACCGATATAGAACAGATTCTTGCGCGAACTGCGTCAAACCCGATTACTTGAAAAGAGAACCATGAGCTATAAACAGATTCGCAACATCGCCATCATTGCCCACGTCGACCACGGCAAAACCACCCTGGTGGACATGCTGCTGCGCCAGAGTGGAACCTTCCGCGCGAACGAAAAAGTGGCCGAGCGCGTGATGGACAGCAACGACCTGGAAAAGGAACGCGGCATCACCATCCTGGCGAAGAACTGCGCGGTGGACTGGAAAGAAACGCACATCAACATCGTCGACACCCCCGGCCACGCGGACTTTGGTGGTGAGGTCGAGCGCGCCCTGTCGATGGTCGACGGCGTGATGCTGCTGATCGACGCCGTCGAAGGCCCGATGCCGCAGACCCGCTTCGTGACCAAGAAGGCGCTGGCGCTGGGCCTCAAGCCGATCGTTGTCGTCAACAAGGTTGACCGACCGGGTGCGCGACCCGACTATGTGATCAATGCTGCTTTCGATCTGTTCGACAAACTCGGTGCGACCGAGGAACAGCTCGATTTCCCGGTGGTGTATGCGTCAGGCCTCAATGGCTGGGCCGCAATGGAGGAGGGCGCGGCGGGTGAGCAATGGGGCAAGGACTTGGCGCCGCTGTTTGACACCGTCCTGACGCATGTGCCGGCCAACAAGGGCGATCCCGCCGCTCCGCTGCAATTGCAGATCAGCTCGCTGGACTATTCCACTTATGTCGGACGCATCGGCGTGGGCCGTATCAGCCAGGGCACTTTGCGTATCAACCAGGAAGTGCTGGTGATGGAAGGTGCCCAGGGCAAGTCGAGCAAGGCCAAGGTGCAGCAGATCCTGAAGTTCGAAGGCCTGGAGCGTATTGCCGCCACCGACGCGGGTCCTGGCGACATCGTGCTGGTCAGCGGCATCGAGCAGGTGGGCATTGGCGTTACGCTGACCGATCCGCTCAATCCGGCCCCGTTGCCGATGCTCTCGATCGACGAGCCCACGCTGACGATGAATTTTTGCGTCAACAACTCGCCATTGGCGGGTCGCGAAGGCAAATTTGTTACCAGCCGTCAGTTGCGCGATCGTCTTGACCGCGAATTGCAGGCCAACGTGGCGCTGCGCGTTGTCGATACCGACGAAGACGGTATCTATGAGGTCAGCGGCCGTGGCGAGCTGCACCTGACCATCTTGCTGGAAAACATGCGCCGTGAAGGCTACGAGCTGGCGGTGTCCAAGCCGCGTGTGGTGTTTCGTCTGGTGGATGGCGAGAAGCATGAGCCTATCGAAATGCTGACGGTGGACATTGAAGAAGGCCACCAGGGCGGTGTCATGCAGGCGCTGGGCCTGCGCAGGGGCGATCTGGTCAATATGGAACCGGACGGCCGCGGCCGGGTTCGCCTGGAATACCGTATTCCGGCACGGGGCCTGATCGGATTCCAGAACGAGTTCCTGAACCTGACGCGCGGCACCGGTCTTGCCAGCAACATCTTCGACGGATATGAGGCTTACCGCGGCGATATCGAAAGCCGCAAGAGCGGCGTGCTGATCAGCATGGACGATGGCGAGATCGTCACCTACGCGCTGGGCAAGCTCGACGACCGTGGCCGCATGTTCGTCAAGGCCGGCGATCCGGTGTATGAGGGCATGATCGTTGGCATCCATAGCCGCGATAACGACCTGATCGTCAATGCCGTGCGCATGAAGCAGTTGACCAACTTCCGTGTCAGCGGCAAGGAAGACGCCATCAAGATCACGCCGCCGATCCAGCTCACGCTGGAATACGCGGTTGAATTCATCGAGGAAGACGAACTCGTCGAGATCACACCAAAGAGCATCCGGTTGCGCAAGCGCCACTTGAAGGAGCACGAGCGCAAGCGTGCGGGTCGCGAATCGATCTGAAAAAGGTCCCGGCACGGGACTGACCGTCAAGCCGACATTTGTTTGACGGTCGCTGAAAAGTATCGGGCCGGTGGCACTTGCGTGCGCACCGGCCCTTTTCCTTTTACGTCAGCGCCGGCTGTCTACTTGTGGCGCGACTTCATCGCACGTTCGACTTCGCGCTTGCCTTCACGGTCCTTGATGACGTCGCGCTTGTCGTGTTCGGCCTTGCCCTTGGCCAGCGCAATGTCGCACTTCACCTTGCCGGCCTTCCAGTGCAGGTTGATCGGCACCAGGGTATAACCTTTTTGCTCGATCTTGCCGATCAATCGCTTGATCTCTTCCTTGTGCAGCAGCAATTTCTTGGTGCGCACGTTGTCCGGACTGATGTGCGTCGAGGCGGTTCCCAGCGGATTGATCTGGCAACCGATAAGGAACAGTTCACCATTGCGTATCACGACATAACCGTCGGTCAGTTGGACCTTGCCGGCGCGCAGCGACTTGACCTCCCAGCCCTCGAGCGCGAGACCGGCCTCAAAGCGCTCTTCAAAGAAGTAGTTGTAGGCCGCCTTTTTGTTGTCGGCGATACGCGCGGGCTTTTGTGCGGTGGATTCAGATTTTTTAGCCATGGATGCAAGATGGGGTTGTCGATCGTGCGAACAAGGCTTGTCTACAATCCTGCGCAGCCCTGCATTCTATGAAAACAGTCAGCAAGTCGGTTCTGATCTGGTATCACCCTGAGGAAATGTATGCGCTCGTCACCGATGTGGCATCGTATCCGCAGTTTCTTCCCTGGTGTGATCACGCGCGCGTGCTCGAAGAGGATGATGGAGGAATGACCGCCGAAATCGGTATCGCCATCGGTGCAGTACGCCAGACTTTCACGACACGTAACACCCACACGCCCGCGCAGGCGGTCGACATGGCGCTGATCAAGGGACCTTTTTCCAAGCTCGATGGTCACTGGCGTTTTGTTGCATTGGGCGACGGCAGCCAGCGCGCTTGCCGGGTCGAGCTCAACCTCAATTACGGATTCGACAACGCAACGCTGGGCAAACTGGTGGGGCCGGTGTTCGATCGCATCGCCGCCTCGCTGGTCGATGCCTTCGTAAAGCGCGCCGGCCAGGTATATGGCGGCTGAAGGCATGCTACAGGTCACCGTCGCGTATTCGCCCGGACCGCGTCGTGTACAGGAGGTGGTTCTTGATTTGGTCACGGGTGCCACGGCCCTTGATGCGGTGCGCGCCAGTGACCTGATGACCCTCTTCCCGGAACTGGCCGGGGCAGAACTTTCACTGGGAATCTGGAGCCAGAAGACCGGGCCCGATCAGCTTCTGCGAAATGGCGATCGGGTCGAGATCTACCGGCCGCTGCGGGTCGACCCCAAAGTTGCGCGCCGCACCCGTTTTGAAGCGCAGGGGGCGCGCGGCGCGGGCTTGTTTGCACGCCGGCGACCGGGCGCCAAGGCTGGTTATTGATCGGGCGAACGCGCGATTTATTTGCAGTTGGTTTCGACCGCCGTGCGCGTACGTTGCGCCTCGTTCTTGCGGGCGGCGTCGTCGAGGAATTCACGCTCGCCTTTGGCATTGGTCACCGCCATGCGCACGCCGGAGTCGAGCAAAGCCTGATTGGCCTTGGCCTTCTCGCAATTCGTGGCCTTGATCTTGGCCAGGCTGTCCGATTCTTCCTTGATGCGCGCCAGGGCGTCGGCTTCGGCCTTTTTCTTCTTCGCGACGAGTTCCTTGTCCTCGGCCGACAACTGTGGCGCAGCCACGCTGGCAGAAGCCGGTGCTGCCGGCGCGGCAGCCAGGCTCAGCGTCGCCTTACCGGGCTGTTTCACGATGTTTTTGGCCGGGATGTCCGAAGGCGGCGGCTGGTCGCTGAAAACCTTGCGCCCTGCGTTGTCGACCCATTGCCACTGCGCCTGTGCCGCCAGGCAGGAAAGACTCAGGACGGCGATAAAAAGTGTGCGAATCAGCTGCATGGCCGCAGTTTACCGCCGAAGACAGGCCCTGGCGACGGGTACAATTTCCTCATTTGGAGCTTTGACATGCGCCTGCTCGGCAAAGCGCTGACCTTCGACGATGTGTTGTTGGTTCCGGCGTTCTCCCAAGTCCTTCCCAAGGACACTTCCCTCGCAACTTCCTTCTCCCGCAACATCCGGCTGAACCTGCCTTTGGTTTCGGCCGCGATGGACACCGTCACCGAGGCCCGGTTGGCAATTGCCATCGCCCAGGAGGGCGGTATGGGCATCGTGCACAAGAACCTGACGCCCAAGGAGCAGGCGGCCCAGGTGGCCAAGGTCAAGCGTTATGAATCCGGCGTGCTACGCGACCCGGTGACCGTCACCCCGACCCATACCGTGCGCCAGGTGATGGACCTGTCAGAGCAACTTGGCGTGTCCGGTTTCCCGGTCTGTGATGGCGGCAAGGTGGTGGGCATCATCACCGGCCGCGATTTGCGCTTCGAGACCCGTTACGACGCGCCAGTCAGCTCCATCATGACGCCGCGCGAGAAGCTGGTCACCGTGCCCGACGGCACCACGCTGGCAGAGGCCAAGGCGCTGCTCAACAAATTCAAGCTTGAACGATTGCTGGTGGTCAATGATGCCTTCGAACTCAAGGGCCTTATCACCGTCAAGGACATCACCAAGCAAACCAGTTTCCCGAACGCTGCGCGCGATGCGCTGGGCAAGTTGCGCGTGGGTGCGGCGGTAGGGGTGGGCGAGGGTACCGAGGAACGTGTCGAGGCACTGGTGCGCGCCGGTGTCGACGCCATCGTCGTGGACACCGCCCACGGCCACAGCCACGGTGTGATCGAACGGGTGCGCTGGGTCAAACGCAACTATCCGCAGATTGATGTGGTGGGTGGCAATATCGCCACCGGTGCGGCGGCATTGGCCCTGGTCGAAGCAGGCGCTGACGCTGTCAAAGTCGGCATCGGCCCCGGTTCCATTTGCACCACGCGTATCGTCGCCGGAGTGGGCGTGCCGCAGATCATGGCCATCGACAGTGTGGCCACCGCGCTCAAGGGCAGCGGTGTGCCGTTGATCGCCGATGGTGGTATCCGTTACAGCGGTGACATCGCCAAAGCCATTGCGGCAGGTGCCAGCACGGTCATGATGGGCGGCATGTTCGCCGGCACCGAAGAGGCGCCGGGCGAAGTCATCCTGTACCAGGGCCGCAGCTACAAGAGTTACCGCGGCATGGGCTCGATCGGCGCGATGCAACAAGGCAGTGCCGACCGGTATTTCCAGGAAGCCACCACGGGCAACCCGAATGCCGACAAGCTGGTGCCTGAAGGCATCGAGGGCCGTGTTCCGTACAAAGGCTCGATGGTTTCCATCGTGTACCAGATGTCGGGTGGCGTTCGCGCCAGCATGGGCTACTGCGGTTGCGGCACGATTGCCGACATGCAGGAGCGTGCCGAATTCGTCGAAATTACGGCGGCCGGCATTCGCGAAAGCCATGTGCACGACGTGCAGATCACCAAGGAAGCGCCGAACTACCGCGCTGAATGATGTGGCCCCCACGCTTGTCACTGCCCCGGCGTCGGCGCGAGGCCGACGGCGCAATTACTGCGCTGCCCCCGGAGGGGCTGATTTTGGCTTCGCCGCACGTCGTGAGACTTGGTGCGGATCGGCGGAGAGTTGCACGGCAGTTAGACAGTACCTCCCAACGTAAGTAGCGAAGATCCCATGTTGCACCAGAAGATATTGATTCTCGATTTCGGCTCCCAGGTCACCCAGCTGATTGCGCGTCGTGTGCGCGAAGCGCACGTGTTCTGCGAGGTTGTACCTTGTGACGTCGGTAACGACTGGGTGCGCGAGTATGCGCGCGACGGCAATCTCAAAGGCGTCATCCTGTCCGGTAGCCATGCCAGCACCTACGAGGCGCACGACCTGCGCGCGCCGCAGCTGGTGTTCGAGCTGGGCGTTCCGGTGCTGGGTATTTGTTATGGCATGTTCGCTATGGCGGTGCAACTCGGCGGAATCGTTGCGCCAAGCCACAAGCGTGAATTCGGTCATGCCGACGTACGCGCCCACGGGCATACGAAATTGCTTGAAGGCATACAGGACTACGCCACGCCGATGGGCCACGGCATGTTGCAGGTCTGGATGAGCCATGGTGACAAGGTCACCGAGATGCCGCCGGGTTTCCACCTGATGGCCAGCACCGACAGTTGCCCGGTCGCCGGCATGGCAGACGAGGAGCGGCGCTTCTATGGCGTGCAATTCCACCCCGAGGTCACGCACACCAAGCGGGGTGCCGCCATCCTGGAGCGTTTCGTTCTGGATATCTGCGGCACCCGGGCTGACTGGATCATGGGTGACTACATCTCGGAGGCGGTGGCAAAGATCCGTGAACAGGTGGGTGACGAAGAAGTCATCCTGGGCTTGTCCGGCGGTGTCGACTCGTCGGTTGCTGCCGCGCTGATCCACCGTGCCATCGGCGACCAGCTCACCTGCGTGTTTGTCGACCACGGCCTGCTGCGCTTGCATGAGGGCGACATGGTGATGGAGATGTTCGTCGGCAAGCTGCACGCCAAGGTGGTGCGGGTCGACGCCGAAGCCCAGTTTCTGGGCCATCTGGCCGGCGTTAACGAGCCCGAGGCCAAACGCAAGATCATCGGCCGTGAATTTGTCGAGGTGTTCAAGGCCGAGGCCGAAAAGCTCAAGAACGACCATGCCCGCCATGTGGCCTGGCTGGCCCAGGGCACGATCTACCCTGACGTCATCGAATCGGGCGGCGCCAAGAACAAGAAGGCGATGTCGATCAAGAGCCACCACAACGTTGGCGGCCTGCCCGAGCAACTGGGCCTTAAACTGCTCGAGCCACTGCGCGAGCTGTTCAAGGATGAAGTGCGCGAACTCGGCGTTGCGCTGGGTTTGCCCCATGCCATGGTGTATCGCCACCCATTCCCCGGCCCCGGCCTGGGCGTGCGCATTCTGGGCGAGGTCAAGCGCGAATACGCCGAGATGCTGCGCCAGGCCGATGCGATCTTCATCGACGAATTACGCGCCTTCATGGATCCGGAAACCGGCAAGAGTTGGTACGACCTGACCAGTCAGGCGTTTGCCGTGTTTTTGCCGGTCAAAAGCGTCGGCGTCATGGGCGACGGCCGCACCTATGAATACGTCGTGGCCTTGCGCGCGGTGCAGACCAGCGACTTCATGACTGCCGACTGGGCCGAGCTGCCGTACGCGCTGCTCAAGAAGGTGTCGGGCCGCATCATCAACGAGGTCAAGGGTATCAACCGCGTAACCTATGACGTGAGCAGCAAACCGCCAGCGACGATCGAGTGGGAGTAAGGGTCTGATTCGCCTGTGAGTCCGTGTACGGCCCGCGCTACTGGGCGAGCGCCCGGCAGCGCGGCGCAAGAGGCTGCCCAGCCTCTTGATTGCGGTGACGATCGGCGCCAGGCCAAAGCACCTCCGTGGACCGCTCGAGAGCTGGCGGGTCCGTCCCGGCTGGCCTGGGAAGACCACCGAGTTGAATAAGATGATTCCTGCGACCGTCGATATTGCAGTCACACTGGCCGACTGAGAACTATTCACGGCCCGGCGCTTCGCTCGGTATCCGATGCGTTGCGCCATTCGGCATTTACATCAACTGCCCGCTTTTTTTGCTACGCTAGGTGTGCAATGCCAGACTCCGATTTTTCAACCCTGTTCGATTTCTTGCCCCTGGGTGCCTATCGGTCCAGCCCGGAGGGTCGCTACCTGCGCGCAAATCCGGCAATGGTGCGGCTCAATGGCTATGGGTCGGAGTCCGAGATGCTGGAATCGGTCAAGGACATCGCACGCGAGTGGTATGTCGAACCGCAACGGCGCCAGCTCTTTGTCGAACTGATGGATCGCGACGGCAAAGTTCTGAATTTCCGCTCCGAGATCTGTCGGCACAAGACACGCGAACAAATCTGGATCTGCGAATACGCGCACGTGGTGCGCAACAAGGATGGATCGATTCGGTATTTCGAGGGCACGGTCGAGGACATCACGCAAACCTGGCTGGCCCAGGCGAAGAGTGATGCCAGCGAACGGCGCTTTCGCGCAATGACCGAACGGGCTCAGGTCCTGACCATTGTCTGCGACCCGCACGGCGCGGTGTTGTATGCCAGCAATGCGGCGCTCGCGATGCTGGGTGTCGATGGAGCCGCTCTGCGCGGCACGAACCTGTTTGACCGGATTCATTCCGACGACGTTCGACGGGCCCGGACCGAGCTGGACGAGATCGCGCAGGGACGCGGCAGCAGTCGCGAGTCCATCTATCGATATCGGCATAAGGACGGCTCATGGCGACAGATTGCCTCGGCGGCAACCGACTGTCTGAACGATGACGCCATACACGGCATCGTGCTGAATTGCCGGGACGCGACAGAACGCTTGCGCGCGGAGGAGGCCGAATCGGCACTGCGCGAAACCGAAGAGCGCTGGCGCCTCGCGCTGGAGGTGGCTGGAGACGGAGTCTGGGAATTTGACCTGGTGTCGGGCATCGGCACGTTCTCGACGCGGTTCAAGGAGATGTATGGTTATGACGACGCGGAGTTGTCCCGCTGCGGTTCGATGCTCACAAAGCTGGCCCATCCCGAAGACCAAGCGTCGCGCGCACGTGCGTTCGAGGCCCATCTGGCCGGTCACACACTCGGATACGTCAGTGAGCACCGGATGCGCTGCAAGGATGGCAGCTGGAAATGGGCTTTGTCGCGCGGAATGGTCAATCGACGCGATGCGCAGGGCAAGGCGCTGCGCATCATCGGCACCCATGTCGACATCACGGCACGCAAGTCTGCCGAGGCCGAGTTACTGGAACTCAATGCGAAACTGACCGAAAAGACCGGTGTACTGCAATCGACCTTGAGCAGCATCAACCAGGGCATCTTCATGATCGGCGTCGACGGCCGGGTCAGCACCTATAACTCGCGCGTCTGCGCCTTGCTCGATCTGCCACTGAGTCTGATGGACAGTCGCCCGACCTTGCAGGAGATCACACGCTTTCAGGCCGGGCGCGGTGATTTCGGGCCGAATTCCGAACTGGTCGATGCGCATGCCCGCTATTACGTCGGCGCGGCGGCGGCCAACGTCGATGCGCCGCATCCGACACACTATCTGCGCCAGACTCTCACCGGACGCTGGTTGGAGGTCCAAACGCAGCTGGTTGCGACAGGCGGCATGGTGCGCACATTTGCCGACGTCACTGACTACGTGCATTCGGAGCATTCGCTCAAGCGTGCGGACCTGCTTCTGGAGGCGACGCAGTCCATGGCCAGGATCGGCGGGTGGGAAGTGGATTTGCGCACGAACAAGGTTTCCTGGACAAACGAGGTTTTCCGCATTCTCGAAGTGTCGCCGCAGGACTATGAGCCTACGACGGATACCACCATGCGCTTTTTCACGCCTGAATCCGCGGACAAGATTACCCGGGCGATAGAGGCGGCCGAAACGCGTGGCGTGCCGCACGACATGGAACTGGAGATGATCACAGCCAAGGGCCGGCATCTCTGGGTGCATTCGATCAGCATGGTGACCCGCGAAAAAAATCAGATCGTCAAGCGTACCTCGGTGATCCAGGACATCACCGAGCGCAAGCAGACGGAAGCGGCATTGCGCGAGAACGAGACCCGCTGGAAACTGGCGCTGGAGAGTGCGGGCGACGGCGTCTGGGACTGGGATGTCGCCCATGGCAAAGAGGTGTTTTCGCGCCGATGCCAGGAAATGTATGGGTATGTGGAAGGCGAGATGTCGACCAGTGCCGAAGCGTTCGATGGCAAAACCCATCCGGACGACCTGGCCGCAATGCTGCTGGCGCGTCAAGCCCATTTCGATGGCACGACGGCAAGTTATGTGAGCGAACACCGGCTGCGCTGCAAGGACGGCAGCTGGAAATGGATTCTGTCGCGCGGCATGGTGATCAGCCGCGATGCCAACGGCAAGCCGCTGCGCATGATCGGTACCCACACCGACATCACCGACCGCAAGGACGCCGAAGCGCAGGTCTGGCAACAGGCCAACTTCGATCAACTGACCGGATTGCCGAATCGGCGCATGCTGCGCGACCGGCTGGTGCAGGAACTCAAGAAAACTGCCCGTGCTGGCAAGCAGCTCGCAATCCTGTTTGTGGATCTGGACCACTTCAAGGAGGTCAATGACACGCTCGGCCATAACGCCGGCGACCGGCTGCTGATAGAAGCGGCAGGGCGTATTGCCGGCTGCGTGCGCAATTCGGACACGGTGGCCCGCATGGGCGGCGATGAGTTCACACTGCTGTTGTCGGATCTGCACAATGCAGAACGGCTGGACCGCATCCTGCACGACGTGCTGCAGGCCATGGCCACACATTTCCAGATCGGTGACGAGCAGGTGTACATCTCCGCCAGCATCGGCATCACCATTTATCCGACGGACGGCATGGAAGTCGAGACGCTGTTCAAGAACGCAGACCAGGCGCTTTATGTGGCCAAAGGCGAGGGGCGTAACAGGTTCAGCTACTTCACGCCGTCGCTGCAGCAGGCGGCGCAGGCCAGGGTTCGCATGGCCGGTGACCTGCGCACCGCTTTGGCGCAGGAGCAGTTCCACCTGGTCTACCAGCCGATCGTCTCGCTGTCCGACGGACAGGTGCGCAAGGCCGAAGCCTTGCTGCGATGGCAACATCCGATGCGCGGGTCAGTGGGTCCGGCGGAATTCATTCCCATCGCCGAGGCCACCGGCTTGATCGTCGAAATCGGTGAGTGGGTCTTTCGCCAGGCAGCGGCGCAGGCGGTGGTTTGGCGCGACAAATTGCACCCTCAGTTTCAGGTCAGCATCAACAAGTCGCCAGTGCAGTTCCACAATGACGCCGGCCGCCAGCAGCGATGGGGCGCACACCTGGAGTCCATCGGGTTACCGGGCGACGGCATTGTGGTGGAGATCACCGAGGGTCTGCTGCTCGATACCGGATCGGCAGTCAAGGAGCAATTGTTGCAGTTGCGTGCCGCCGGCATCAGGGTGTCGCTCGACGATTTCGGAACCGGCTACTCCTCGCTGACCTATCTGCAGCGGTTCGACATCGACATCATCAAGATCGACCAGTCTTTCGTGCGCCACCTCGCACCCGGAGCAACCGAACTGGCCCTGTGCAAGGCGATCATCTTGATGGCCCACGAACTGGGCATGCAAGTGGTCGCGGAAGGCGTCGAGACCGAACAGCAGCGCACGATGCTGGCCGCCGCCGGTTGCGATTTAGGCCAGGGCTACCTGTTCGCCAAACCGATGCTGGCGCGCGATTTCGATGTCTTCATGGAAAACACCGGCATTGAAGCAAAGACGCTGGCAGCACGCTGATCCGGGCGCTGGCGCAAGGGGCTGGTTCAATGGCTTGGATTGTCCTGCAGGATCTGGCATTATTCCCGGACGATGACGCCAGAACTGACGGCGTTCATCGCGATCGCGCTCGACCGTGCCCTGTGATCCCTCTATGAGCAGTCGCCGGTGCGCAATGAAGGTAGAGCGCAATTTGGGGATACGACACACACGCACGCCGCACGCGACTGTCGGCTCCGTATTACGGCTGATGGTGCACCAGTTTGCCGTTTTGCAGCACGCAGGCCCGATCGCGACCCGCGTTCTTGGCACCATACAGTGCCTGGTCGGCTGCATGCACCAGCGCATCCTCGTCCGCGGTGCCGGTCTCCTTGCTCGCCACGCCCACACTGACCGAGGTCTGCAGTTCGGCGTCACCAACCTGGATTCGCAGTTCAGCCACCTTTTTACGAAGCCGCTCGGCGGCCTGGTAGGCGGATGAAAGGCTGGCGTTGCCGCAAATGACCAGAAACTCTTCGCCGCCCAGGCGGCATACGCTGTCATCCTGGCGCGCAGAGCTCTGGATCACTTTGGCGACCTCCTTGAGCAACACGTCACCGATGGCGTGGCCATGGTTGTCGTTCACCTTCTTGAACCGGTCGATGTCAATGAGCAGCACGGACAATGGCTGACCGGACCGATCAGAAGCCTTCCAGGCCCGTGCCAGAGACTGCATACCCGAGCGTCGGTTGGGCATGTCGGTGAGCAGGTCCGTCAGCGCGACATGTTCCAGGCGTCGATGGCTGATCGCCAGGTCTGCCGCAAATTGCTTGAGCTGCGCCCGGTCCTTTTCCCATGACTCGAGCAACTTGACATAGTGCCAGGCGGCCCGCATACGGGCACGCAAGGCGCGCAGATTGATCGGCTTGGCGACGTAGTCGTCCACGCCGCTTTCGAACGCCTTGTTCACGTCTTCATCGGAATCGACACCGGTGAGCATGATGACGTACATGGTCTGGCCCCAGTCGGCGGCGCGCAAGGCGCGGCAGAACTCGATGCCATCCATCACCGGCATGCGCCAGTCCGTGAGCACGATCTGTGGCATCACCTGCACCGCAATCGCCAATGCCTCCTTGCCATTGCTGGCGGTGGTGACGTTGTGGCCGAGAGACTTTCCGAGCAATGATTTCATCATGTTCCGCGCCGTGGGATCGTCGTCGACGATCAGCACGCGCAGCGTAGATGGACTTGTGTCGTCACCGGACTTGGGCGGTGACGCCATTTCGGCGAAAGGCGGCAAGTCCGTCGCAGGCACTTTGAGCAGGCTTCCCCATTCCTGCCATTGCGCGGCCAGTCCGTCCACCAGGACGCCGAAGTCGTCGGCGTCCAGTCCGAGTCCGCCCGCCTGGCGCATCAGATTAGTGGTCAGGGCATTACGTTCGGTCTCGGGCGCCAGGCACAGGTCCGCCACGCAGCGGGCCATGTGGAACAGGTGGCTCAGTTTGAACGGGCGCGAGCCCTCGGAAAAGCCCGAATCGGCGGGGGTCTCATGCCAGAAAGCCGACTCCACCAGGACCTCGGGAATACCCCAGTCCAGCAGCAGGGCCGCCGTCAATTCGTTGTGGTCGGTCTGCAGCAGCCTGCGTTCGTGCTCGACAAGTTCCGACGGACTCAACTGATTCACTGTGAGGGCAGCGTATTCGATCGGATAGGCGGTAGCCAGGCCCAGCACACCGATACGCGCCATCAAGCCACAGGAAAAGAGCTCATCCGGCAGCCCGCCATGGCCGAGCTCTCCGAAACGTTTCATGGCCAGGCCCATCAGCAGCGAGTGGGACCAGAACCGCTGGTAGTCGAACCCGTCGCACAGGCCGTGCAAGTTCTGGTCCACGAGCGAGAAACCCAGCGCCAGATTGCGAACCGCCACCAGACCCATGTGGTGTATGGCCTCGGTCACCGATGCGATGGACCTGCCGCGTTGGGCCAGCCAGTTGGCCTGGCGAATGAGCCGGCCGGATAACGCCGGATCGGTCTGGACGACACGGGCGATGTCGGCCGTGGTGGCGTCTTCTCGTTGGCAGATCTCGAGAATGGCCAACGCAACTCCTTTTGGACTGGGCAGCTGGCCATTAATTTTCAATGACTCAAGGGTTTTCATGAATGGGGAATCTGTACATGTTGCGCGCGTCAAGCATTGAACATCGGTCGAAATACGCGATGCCGGATGTCCTCCCACCCGAAGCAGGACCGCACCAAAAAGTCAGACTTTACTACCTCGCGGCTGACGTGCATAAAAAGCACGATGTATCGTCTGAACCGGGCTGACGCCAGTCGACGTCGTGCACGCTGAAAAGGACGCTGAAGCGGCCCAATTTGTAGGCCCATAAGGACACAGCTGGAGGCAGGGTAATTACCTAACGGCCAATTCCGGCAAATCCGAGCTTGCGAAAGTAAGATGAACCCTTGCTCCCCGTTGGTGCCGGCTCGGCACATGGGCCGGGCATTGCCGTCTTATTTCAATATCGATAACGGAGACAAGTCATGAACACAAGTACGTCTAACCAGTCCCATTTCCGCAGCAGCAGGCGCGCTGTGCCTTCACGACTGAGCCGCATCGGGCAGGCCTTGTGCGTATTGGCCGTGGCTGGCGCATGTGCCGTTCCGGCTGCGGCGCAGACCGTCACGCTGAAGGCTTCGCACCAGTTCCCGGGAGGCAAGGGCGATGTGCGCGACGAGATGGTACAGATGATTGCGCGGGAAGTCGCCGCGGCCAAGGTTGGCGTCGAGATCAAGGTCTTCCCGGGCTCCAGCCTGGTCAAGGCACAGGAGCAGTGGAAGGCGATGCAGACCGGTCAGATTGACATGGCTGCGTTCCCACTCGACTATGCCTCGGGTTTCCATCCCCAGTTCGGCGCCACCTTGATGCCCGGCCTGGTCAAGGGCCACGCCCACGCGCGGCGCATGAACGATTCGGCCTTCATGAAGGACATCAAGGCCATCATCGACCAGGGCGGCGTACATGTGCTTGCTGACGCCTGGCTTGCCGGCGCGTTCGGCTCCAAGGACAAGTGCATCAAAAAGCCGGAAGATGCGGCGGGCTTGAAGGTGCGTTCTGCAGGCTCGACCTTCGCACAGATGTGGGCCGGGGCGGGTGCGTCCATCGTCTCCATTCCGTCAAGCGAGGTCTACAACGCACTGCAGCAGGGTGTGGCGCAGGCCACCGATACCTCGACCGGCAGCTTCGTTTCGTTTCGGCTGTATGAGCAACTCAAATGCGTAACCGCTCCTGGCGACAACGCGTTGTGGTTCATGTACGAGCCAGTGCTGATCTCCAAGAAGAGCTGGAACAGCCTCAACGACGCACAGAAAAATGCGCTGACCGCCGCGTCGAAAAAGGCCGAGGACTACTTTGAGTCCGAGTCCAAGAAGCTTGACGACAACATGGTCGAAACCTACAAGAAGAACAAGGTTGAAGTGGTCACCCTGACCGATGCCGAGGCCGATGCATGGCGCGCTGTTGCACAGAAAACGTCTTACAAGATGTTCGCTGACAAAGTGCCAGGCGGCAAGGAGCTGATCGAGAAGGCCTTGAGTGTCAAGTAGCAAGGCGGCGCCGCTGCCCGCGTGGGCGGCAGCGGTGCATGCGGTATCGCGGCTTTTCGGAGTCGTCGCAGCCACCATGATCGTGGTGTCCATTGGTGTCATTTGCCACATGGTGTTCGTGCGCGCGGTGCTCGGGCAGTCTTCCATCTGGCAGACCGAGTTTGTCACCTTTGGTCTGGTCGCTGCCACCTTCATCGGTGCCCCCTACATCCTGCTTACGCGCGGCCATGTGGCGGTCGACGTCGTCCCGCTGATGCTGGGCACGCCGGCGCGCCGCGTGTTGTACCTGTTCGGTTATCTGGTCGCGCTGGTGTTTTGTGGTTTCTTCCTGTATGCCTCGGTTCCCTGGTGGTGGGAGACCTGGCAAAGTGGCCAGACCACGCCTTCAATCTGGAAGGCCAGAATGTGGATCCCCTATTTATCGGTGCCGGTCGGACTGGCATTGTTATGTGTGCAGATGTTGACTGACATGGTGCTGGTGGCAACCCATCGGATCATGCCTTTCGGGTTGACCGCGGAGGATACGTTGTGAGTCCCTTGGTCATAGGCCTGCTTGTCTTTGTCGTCACCACGCTGTTGCTGGCGAGCGGCTTGCCGATCGCGTTTGGCCTGGGCGCCGTTGCCTTGTTCTTCATGGTGGCGTTTGACGGCTGGAACAGCGTGCATTTCGTACCCGAGACTATCTTTGCCGGTTTGTCGGATTTCACGCTGGTTTCGCTGCCGATGTTCATCATCATGGGAGCGGCCGTGGCATCGTCGCGCGCCGGCAGCGACCTGTACGAGGCGCTGGCGCGTTGGCTGCACCGCGTGCCGGGCTCGCTGGTGATCTCCAACATCGGTGCCTGTGCGCTGTTCTCGGCGCTGACCGGTTCTTCGCCGGCGACCTGTGCGGCGATCGGCAAGATGGGCATCCCCGAGATGCGCAAGCGGGGCTATGACGCTGACCTGGCCACCGGCGCGATTGCGGCCGGAGGCACACTGGGAATCCTGATTCCGCCATCCATCACGATGATCCTGTATGGTATTGCGTCCGAGACCTCGATCGGCCGCCTGTTCATTGCCGGCATCATCCCGGGCCTTTTGCTGACCACCTTGTTCATGGCCTGGGCGCTGTTCCTGAGCTGGAAGCGCGGCACCAAGCTGGTGGACAGTGACCGCATCTACTCGATGAAGGAAAAGCTCGAGCTCATGCCCAAGCTGCTGCCCTTCATCGCCGTCATCGTCGGTGTCGTCTATGCGCTTTATGGGGGCATCGCGACGCCGTCCGAGGCGGCCGGAGTCGGCGCCATGTTGTGCCTCGTCATGGTCGTGGTCATCTACAGGGTCTGGCGCCTGTCCGACCTGTGGGCCATCATGCGCGACGGGCTGCGTGAATCGGGCATGCTGCTGATGATCATCGGCACTTCCATCCTGTTCGGCTACATGATGTCTTCACTGCAGGTGACGCAGGCGGTAGCGCAGAGCATTGCCGAACTACAGGTGAACCGCTGGGTCATCCTGGCCGCGATCAATCTGCTGCTGCTGGTGGCGGGCTGCTTTCTGCCGCCGGCGGCCATCATCCTGATGACAACACCGATCCTGATGCCGGTCATCACCGCGGCCGGCTTCGATCCGATCTGGTTTGGTGTCATCCTGACCATCAACATGGAACTGGGCCTGATCACGCCGCCTGTCGGGCTGAACCTGTTCGTCATCAACGGAATTACGCCCGACGTGCGTCTGCCCACCATTCTCAAGGGTGCCTTCCCCTTCATGTGCTGCATGCTGCTGGCCATCGTCATCCTGTGCGTATTCCCTGAACTGGCGACCTGGTTGCCGACCAAGCTGATGGGTTGATGAGCAAGGGCGAAGTGCGCGCGCGAGGCATGCGCAGGCGACGTTGTGGCCAAGACCTACCTGGCGATCGGCAACAGTGCCAGCGCGCGGCGCAAGCCGATGCCCTCTATGCCAAGCTGGACGTAAAGTGACAACCCGATCGAACCTGCCATGACCTCCCGCAGTAGCTTGCCCCCCATCGGCGAATTGCAGGCAGGACCGCGCAATGCCATCAGCGATGTGCCCGGTGTTTGCGTCGGCCACCACACGATCGACGATGGGGCGGTGCAGACCGGCGTCACGGTCGTGCGGCCACACGGTGGCAATCCCTATCTCGATCGCGTGCCAGCCGCGTCTGTTGTGCTCAACGGATTCGGCAAAAGTATCGGGTTGATGCAGATTGAAGAACTGGGCGTTCTGGAGACCCCGATTGCCTTTACCAACACATTCTCCGTAGGCGCTGTTGCGACGGCGCAGATCCGCCAGTGTGTAGCGGCCAATCCGGAGTGTGGTCGTGGCATGAACACCGTCAACCCGTTGGTGTTCGAATGCAACGATGGTTATCTGAACGACATTCAGCGCATGGCCGTCACCGAGCCGCACTATCTGCAGGCCTGGACTGTTGCCGGTCAAGACGTCGAAGAAGGTTCGTTGGGCGCGGGTCGCGGCATGTCGATGTTCGGCTACAAGGGCGGCATTGGTACGGCCTCCCGGATCGCCCCGATCGGCCAGGGTAGTGGCTACCGTGTCGGCGCACTGGTGTTGTCGAATTTCGGCCGCCTGCCGCAACTGTTGCTGGCCGGCCATGCGGTAGGGGCCAGGCTGGCCCGGCGCGTGCGGGACAACGCAGCGCCTGCTTCCACTGAGCCCGAAAAGGGCTCGATCATCGCGCTGATCGCCACCGACGCGCCACTCGACGCCCGCCAGTTACGCCGCCTGGCGCTGCGCGCCGGCGCAGGGCTGGCGCGCACGGGTTCGGTGTTCGGGCATGGAAGTGGCGACATTGCACTGGCGTTCTCGACCGCGTACACCGTGCCGCAACAGCCGTCGCGTGCCATGCCGGCCGTCGCCATGGTGCACGATGCGCTGATCGATCCGCTGTTTCAGGCGGCCGCAGATGCGACCGAGCAGGCGATCCTGCATGTCTTGCTGCAGGCGCGCTCCGTGACCGGCTTCCGTGGACAACAACGCCTGGGTTTCACCGAGGCATTTCCCGAATGGCGTGAGTTTTTGACGGCGGAGTGATCAGATGCGTGTTCTCGTTTCTGTGGATATTGAAGGTGTTGCAGGCGTTTCCAGACCCGATCAGACACGGGCCGGCGCGATTGACTATGACAACGCGCGCCGTCTGATGACAGCCGAGGCCAATGCCGCGATTCGCGGGTGTTTTGATGCTGGCGCCACCGACGTGCTGGTCGCCGATGGACACGGCGGCTTCGGCAATCTGCTGTCGGATCTGCTGGATGATCGGGCGCGGTTGGTTCATGGCAAGCCGCGCCGTTTCGGCATGCTCGAAGGCCTGCAGGAAGATTGTGACGCCGTCATGCTGATCGGCTACCACGCCATGGCCGGCGCCTCAGGCGTGCTGGCACACACCATGAGTGGCCTGGCGTTTCACCGGATGTGGCTCAACGACCGTCCCGTCGGAGAGGTGGCACTGTATGCGCTGCTGGCCGGCGAGCACGGCGTACCCATCGTCCTTTGCAGCGGCGACGATGCCCTGGCCGGCGAAGTGGCGCATTGGTTACCCAACGCACAACGCGTGGTGGTCAAGTCGGCCGTCGGTAACCGGGCTGCCATCAGCGTGTCGCCAGCCAAGGCTGCTCAGATGATCGCAGCGGGTGCGCAACAGGCACTCGCGGATCTGACGCGGGCCACCCCGCTGACGATGGCGGCACCGCTTTGTTGTCGCGTCGAAGCCAAGACCCTGGTGCAGGCCGACATGTTCGCCATGTTGCCGCGCAGCCAGCGCCTGGACCCTTTGACGGTGGAGTTCGATGCGCTGGCCGCAAGCGAAGTACTCGGCGTGCTCTATCTTTGGGCCGCTGCCGCATCGACGCTCTGACGGCCGAGTCCGGCAGGGTGCAAATACCGTATCGGTCATGGAACGAGCAGGGGAATAACGTGCAAGCAAACGAGAAACTGCGCATTGGCGTGTTGGGCGGTATGGGCCCGGCTGCCACCATTGATTTCATGGCCAAGGTGCGCTCGGCCACGCCGGCATTACGCGATCAGGACCATATTCCGCTGATCGTGTACTGCGTGCCGCAGATACCGGACCGCAGCGCCGCAGTTCTCGCGCACTCCGATGCGCCGCTGCCGCATCTGCTCGACGGCGTGCGCGTGCTGCAGGACGCGGGTGTGCACGCCATCGCCATTGCCTGCAACACGGCGCACCATTGGCATGCACCGTTGCAGGCGTCTTCCCGGGGACCTATCCTGCATATCGCCGATGCGGTACGGACCTTGATTGCGCAGCGCGAGCAGCCGGGTTTGCGTGTGGCCCTGATGGGCACACGCGGCACCAGGGAATCCAGACTTTATGACCACATGTTGTCGGCAGACTGCGGCGATTTGCTGTTTGCCGATGCACAGGCGCAAGACGCCATTGATCGCGCGATTGCCAGTGTCAAAGCCGGACAGATGACGCTGGCCCGCGAGGCCGGCGCGCAAGCCGCGCAACTTTTGCTCGTCGCCCAGCGCGCCGACCTTTTGCTTCTCGCGTGTACCGAGTTGCCGATTGCGATGCAAGGCAGCATGTATGCCGACCGCTGCATCGATGCCACGCAGGCCCTGGCGCAAGCCTGCGTTCAGTTTTCAATGTCGGGGTGCGAGGTCGTCGAATCCTTGGCGGCATAAGCAAGACGGCCGGCCGGCGCGAGACTATCGAGCGGTGGCCTGGTCCAAGGCACGGTAAAGGGCCAGGTACTGCTCGGCTGCAGGGGCCCACGAGAAATCCTGCGCCATGCCGCGCGTCATCAGTGCACGCCAAGTCGGCGGGTCACGGTAGGCCGCCAGTGTGCGCAGTAACGCGCCAGAGAGGGCCTCAGGCGTCGCCTTGTCGAACATGAATCCGGTTCCGCTGTGGGTGGCATCGCCGGAAGTCGCGAAGTCCACGACGGTATCGGCCAGGCCACCCACCCGGCGCACGACTGGAACGGTGCCGTAACGCAAGGCATAAAGCTGGGTCAACCCACAAGGCTCGAAACGCGAGGGCACCAGCATGGCGTCGGCGCCGGCGATCATCTGGTGCGCAAACGACTCGTCATAACCCAGTCTTACCGCCACGAGGCCCGGGTGCCGCAGCGCCGCGGCCGTGAACGCCGCCTCCAGCGCGGCGTCGCCACTGCCCAGGATCGCCAGCTGTGCGCCCTGGGCGAGCAGGGAAGGCAGCGCGGTCAGCACCAGGTCCAGGCCTTTCTGGGACGTGAGCCGGCTGACTGCGGCGAACAACGGCATGCCGGCGTCGACCCGCAGTCCCAGCGCCTGTTGCAGCATGGCCTTGTTGCGCGCCTTGCCGTCCAGCGCCCGGGCGGTGTACGGTGCTCCGATGAAAACATCGGCCTGCGGATTCCAGACCTTGCCGTCCACTCCGTTGAGGATGCCCGACACATCGGCGCCGCGCGAATGCACCAGGCCTTCGAGCCCGCAGCCGAACTCCGGCGTCGCCATCTCGGCGGCATAACTCGGGCTGACCGTGGTCACCCGGTGTGCGTAGGCCAGCCCGGCCTTCATGAAGGAGATCTGGCCGTGAAACTCCAGGCCCGCGCTCAACATGAAACGCGACGCCAGGCCGAGCAGATGGAAGTCCGCTGCATCAAACAGTCCCTGGTAGGCCAGGTTGTGCACGGTGAAAACCGTCGGTGTGCGGGCCACGGGATGGGCGGCCCCGTAAGCACAGGCCATCGCCGCATGCCAGTCGTGCACATGTAATACATCGGGCTTCCAGGCCGTGTCGAGTTCGCCGCTGGCCAGGTGCGCCGCCACCCACCCAAGCAAGGCAAAACGCTGCAGGTTGTCGGGCCACTCGCTGCCATCGGCCGCCAGGTAGGGGTTGCCCTCGCGGGCATACAGATGGGGTGCGTCGATCACGTACGCGGACAGACCGCAACCGGCCAACATGCCGCGGCGCAGGCTCACGCGTGCGGCGCCAAACTGGGCACCGATTTCGCATACCAGCTTGGGCTTTTGCAGCGCCTGCACGAACGCGGGGAAACCCGGCAGCACCAGGCGCACATCAGCGCCGGCCGCAACCAGCGCCTGCGGCAATGCGCCCATCACATCGGCCAGGCCACCGGTCTTGAGCAGCGGGAAAACCTCGGCCGCCGCGTGCAATACCTTCATGCTTGAATTTTCGCCAGCTTGGCCGCTGTCACCAGACAAATACCGTTCGGACTGCGGTAAAAGCGCTGTCCATCGAGTTCCGCGTCTTCACCGATCACCATGCCATCGGGAATGACACAGCCCCGGTCCACCACGGCGCGGCTCAAGCGCGCCCCGCGGCCGACCTGCACGTCCGGCAGCAAAACCGACCAGTCCACGACCGAGTGGGAGTGCACCCGTACGCTGGAAAACAGCACCGAGCGAAATACCTGTCCCGAAACGATGCAGCCACCGGACACCATCGACTCGATCGCAATTCCGCGTCGATCTTCCTGGTTGTGCACGAACTTGGCGGGCGGCAATTGCGCCTGGTAGG
This sequence comes from Burkholderiales bacterium, assembly GCA_038326025.1. Taxonomy (GTDB): domain Bacteria; phylum Pseudomonadota; class Gammaproteobacteria; order Burkholderiales; family Burkholderiaceae_C; genus CAISIP01. Next base: position 73,182 of record JBBQJP010000006.1, on the reverse strand, counting down.
TCCAGATCGGCCATCGTTTGTCGTACAGATTGAGCTTGGGATCAGTCGCTGTCAGGTCGATGTTGGCATCCCAATAGGCATCCACGGTGCCGACGTCGCGCCAGTAGTCTTCGCCGGACGACGGATTGGGCACGCAACTGAGAGAAAACGGGTGCGCCGCGGCACAGCCGTTTCGCACGGCGTGGGGAATGATGTCCTTGCCGAAATCATGGGCGGAGTTCGGGTCGGCGATGTCGCGCTCAAGTTCCGCATACAGGTATTTGGCGTCGAAGATATAAACGCCCATGCTGGCAAGCGACTGGTCCGGATGCCCGGGCATGGCCGGAGGATCGGCCGGCTTTTCCAGAAAATCGGTGATCGTGTTGTTCTCGTCCACTGCCATCACACCGAAAGCGCTGGCCTCGCTGCGCGGCACCGCGATGCACGCCACGGTGCAGGGCCGGCCCTTGTTGACATGGTCGGCCAGCATCAATGCATAGTTCATCTTGTAGATGTGGTCGCCCGCCAGCACCACGATGAAGTCCGCGCCGTAACCTTCCAGGATGTCGTGGTTCTGGTACACCGCGTCGGCGGTGCCGCGGTACCAGCTCTCGTCGTCGTTGCGTTGCTGCGCCGGCAGCAGGTCGACAAACTCGTTCATCTCGCTCTTGAGGAACGCCCAGCCGCGCTGCAAATGGCGCAGCAGGCTGTGCGACTTGTATTGCGTGATCACGCCGATGCGCCGCACGCCGGAGTTCAGGCAGTTCGACAACGCGAAATCGATGATGCGGAATTTGCCACCGAAATAAACCGCCGGCTTGGCGCGCCGATCGGTCAGGTCCATCAGGCGGCTGCCGCGTCCACCGGCTAGTACCAGCGCCACAGCGCGTTTGGGCAGGTCGAGGCCTTTGGCCAGGTCAGTAGTAGGCATCGTGTCTCCTTCCGAGTCGCGAATCTGAAGCGCACTGCCATCTTAATGCCCGCGAACCAGCCGGGGTTACAGCCTGGTTACCGCATGCGAAAATCCCACGACCGGCCTGGACTAGAGCGCGCGTCAGTTGCTTGCCAGCGAAGACCGTATTTGAAAATCAAAGGACGCCGCCCGTGACCCTGAGCCCTCCCAATACGCAAGTCGATCTGGCTGAATCGATCGCGAAGCACCTGCTGCAGACCGTAGGCGTAGATCCGCAAAGCGCCTCGCGCACCCAGGTCATGCAGGCCCTGGCCCAGGTGGCAAGGGCCGAATTGTCGCGGCGCTGGGTCAAGACCCAGGCACGCGAACAAGCGGCCAAGGCACGCCGGGTTTATTACCTTTCGATGGAGTTCCTGATCGGGCGCAGCATGTCCAACGCGTTGGCCGCGTTGGGTCTGACGGGTGCAGCCGGCCGGGGGCTGGAGCATTTCGCGCGTTCGCTGGAAGAGGTCGCCGAGTGCGAGCCCGATGCCGCACTGGGCAACGGCGGCCTGGGTCGCCTTGCCGCATGTTTCCTGGACGCGATGGCCACCGTCGGGTTGCCATCGTTCGGCTACGGCATCCGTTATGAATACGGCATGTTCGCGCAGGAGATCCAGAACGGTTGCCAGATGGAATACCCCGACCCCTGGCTGAAGGACGGCACGCCCTGGGAGTTTCCACGCTCCGACATCGGATATCCGGTGCGTTTTGGCGGTTGGGTCGACCACGCAAGCGCAAGCGCCAACTGGTGCCACACGGCCGAAGTGTTGGCCAAGGCCTACGACATGGTTGTGCCCGGGCACGGCAATCAGACGGTGAGCACGCTGCGCTTGTGGCGCGCCATGGCGCCGGCCCACATCGACCTGGGCGCCTTCAATACCGGTGACTATGCGCGCGCCGCCAGCGCCAAGAATGCCTACGAAAACATCTCCTGGGTGCTGTATCCCAATGACAGCACCCCCGCCGGACGCGAATTGCGCCTGAAGCAGGAGTATTTTTTCGTCGCCGCGTCGATCCAGGACCTGATCGCGCGCCATCTCGCCGAACACCCCGGTCTGGACAACCTGGCCGACCAGGTGGCAATCCACCTCAACGACACCCACCCGGCCATTGGTGTGCCCGAACTGATGCGCGTGCTGGTCGACGAACACGGCATGGCCTGGGGCCAGGCCTGGTCCATCTGCACCCGCTGTTTTTCCTATACCAACCACACCTTGATGCCGGAGGCGCTCGAGACCTGGTCGGTGGGCCTGATGCAGCATGTGTTGCCGCGTCACCTGGAAATCATCTTTCGCATCAACAAGGAATTTCTTGAAGAGGCGGCCCGGCATCGGCCGGGCGATCACGGATTCCTGTCGCGGCTCTCGCTGATCGACGAGCATGGCGAACGCCGCGTGCGCATGGCCCACCTGTCGATTGTGGGCAGCTACAAGGTCAATGGCGTGTCGGCGCTGCATTCCGACCTGCTGGTCAAGACCATCTTTGCCGACTTCGCCAGCCTGTGGCCCGAACGCTTCACCAACATGACCAACGGTGTCACGCCGCGGCGCTGGCTGGCACAGGCCAACCCGGGTCTGGCCGGCCTGCTCGACGACACACTGGGCGGCGGTTGGAGGAGGGATCTTGACGAATTGCAGCGCCTTCGCGAAAGGGGCGAGGATCCGGCGTTCCTGGAGAAGTTCGCAGCCATCAAACATGCCAACAAGGCGCGCCTGGCGGCCTACATCCACAAGGCCACCGGCATTACGGTGCATCCGGCCAGCCTGTTCGATGTGCAGGTCAAGCGCATTCACGAGTACAAGCGCCAGTTGCTCAACCTGCTGCACGTGGTGACGCGTTACCAGGCCATACTGGCCGACCCGCGGGCCGACTGGGTGCCGCGCACGGTCATCTTTGCGGGCAAGGCCGCGTCGTCGTACCACACGGCCAAATCCATCATCCGCCTGATCCATGATGTGGCCAGCGTCATCAATGCCGACCCCCGCATTGGCGACAAGCTCAAACTGGTGTTTCTGCCCAACTACGGTGTGTCGGTGGCCGAAATCATCATGCCGGGTGCAGATCTGTCCGAGCAGATTTCCACCGCAGGAACCGAAGCGTCCGGCACCGGCAACATGAAACTGGCGCTCAATGGCGCGCTGACCATCGGCACCGATGACGGCGCCAACATCGAAATTCGCCAGAACGTGGGCGATGACAACATCTTCATCTTCGGCCTGAGCACGGCCGAGGTGGGCGAGTTGCGCCACAAGGGTTACCACCCGATGCGTTACTACGAAACCGTGCCGGGTTTGCGCGCAGCGCTCGACGCGATTGCCGGCGATGTGTTTTCGCCCGACGAGCCCGGCCGGTATCGTGAACTGGTGGACTCCTTGCTCTGGGGCGGCGACCACTACATGTTGCTGGCCGACTATGCGTCGTACGTCGCAACACAGGCGCGGGTGGACGCCTTGTACCGCACGCCGGATTTATGGATGGCACGTGCCATTGCCAATGTGGCGGGCATGGGCCCGTTCTCTGCGGATCGCACCATCCGCGCCTATGCTGCCGACATCTGGCGCGTCGCGCCCGTTGCCGCGGTTTCACCCTGACGCGCCAAACGGAAACCGCCATGCTGAACCCGACCGATATCGCGCTGATCTGCCAGGGGGCCCATGGCGATCCGTTCGCGGTGCTGGGTCCGCACGATGCCGGTGACGGGCAAACCTCGGTACGCGTATTCATCCCCGGGGCCGACCAGGTGCAGGTGGTGGCCACGCCTTCGCAGGAGGTGCTGGCCACGCTGGCCAGATGCCATGACACCGGTTTCTTCGAACAGGTGCTGACATCCGCGCTCACGACTCCCTACCAGTTGCAGGTACTCTGGGGCGATGGCAGCAAGGTGGTGATGGACGACCCCTACCGCTTTGGCCCGGTGCTGGGCGACATCGACCTGTGGTTGCTGGGCGAAGGCACGCACCTGCGGCCCTTTGAAGTGATGGGTGCGCAGCTGACCACCATGGAAGGTGTCGCGGGCACTCGTTTCGCGGTGTGGGCGCCAAACGCCTCGTGTGTCAGCGTGGTGGGTGACTTCAACCACTGGGACGCTCGCCGCCATCCGATGCGCTTGCGCCGCGAGTGTGGCGTCTGGGAGTTGTTCCTGCCCGGTGTTGCGCAAGGCGCGAACTACAAGTTTGCCCTGCGCGATCAGGCCGGCCAGATGCTGCCGCAGCGCGCCGACCCGTTTGCGCTGCGCGCCGAACTGCGCCCGTCTACGGCCAGTGTCGTGGCGCAGTTGCCGCCGGTGGTGGCAGCCGACCCCAAGCGCGGCGCCGCCAATGCGCTGGATGCGCCCATGAGCATCTACGAAGTGCACCTGAGCTCATGGCGGCGCAAGACCGAAGAAAACGACCGCTGGCTGACCTGGGACGAACTCGCCGACACACTCGTGCCTTATGCGGTGGACATGGGGTTCACCCACCTCGAACTGCTACCCATCAGCGAGCATCCGTTCGACGGATCATGGGGCTACCAGCCGATCGGCCTGTACGCGCCCACCGCCCGCTTCGGGCCACCCGAGGGCCTGGGCCGCTTCGTCGCCCGTTGCCACGATGCCGGCATCGGCGTGTTACTTGACTGGGTTCCCGCGCACTTTCCGACCGATGCCCATGGCCTCGCCAATTTCGACGGCACCCACTTGTATGAATACGCCGATCCGCGCGAGGGTTTCCACAACGACTGGAACACGCTGATCTACAACCTGGGTCGCACGGAGGTGCGCAATTTCCTGGTGGGTAACGCGTTGTACTGGCTTGAGCGCTTCGGCGTCGATGGACTGCGCGTCGATGCAGTAGCCTCCATGTTGTACCGCGACTACAGCCGCGAACCAGGTGAGTGGATTCCCAACGAACACGGCGGGCGTGAGAACCTCGAGGCGATCGCTTTTCTCAAGCGCATGAACGAAGTCGTGGGCGCACAACGTGCGCAGGCCATCACGCTGGCCGAGGAATCGACTGCCTTCCCGGCGGTGTCGCGCCCCACCTATGCCGGCGGCCTGGGTTTCCATTACAAGTGGAACATGGGCTGGATGCACGACACGCTGCAATACATCGCCCGCGATCCGATCCATCGCCCGTTCCATCATGGCGAGATGACCTTCGGCCTGGCCTATGCGTTCAACGAGAACTTCGTGTTGCCGATTTCGCACGATGAAGTGGTCCATGGCAAGGGGTCGATGCTGGGCAAGATGCCGGGTGACCGCTGGCAGAAGTTTGCCAACCTGCGCGCCTACTATGGTTTCATGTTCGCGCACCCTGGCAAGAAGCTGCTGTTCATGGGCTGCGAATTTGCACAGGAACGCGAATGGAACCATGACCAGAGTCTGGACTGGCATCTGCTGAACGATGCCAATCACGATGGCGTGTTGCGGCTGGTGCGGGACCTCAACCATCTGTATCGGCGTACGCCGGCCCTGCACCAGCTCGATTTCGTCCCCGCTGGATTCGAGTGGATCGACCACGACAACGCATCCCAGTCGGTCGTGAGCTTCATTCGCCGCGGCACCGACGAGCGCACCTGTGTGGTGGTGGTGTGCAACTTCACGCCGACGCCGCATTCCCACTTCAGGATCGGCGTGCCTTACGCTGGTGAATACCGCGAATGCCTTAACACCGATTCGAAACACTACGGTGGCAGCAATGTCGGCACGCCCAATGGCGCGGCCAGCGCGCAAGCCACGCCCAGCCATGGCAAGCCCTGGTCCGTCGAACTGAACCTGCCACCGCTGGCCACACTGATGCTCGAATGGAGTGCATGAGCGCCGCCGGGCCGTTCCCAAGGGCGAATTCCGCAATGCGCAGCATGGAGGATGCCGGATGAGCGCCGCAGCGTTTTGCGCGGAGGAATCCGAATGATCGCCAATGGCATTGAGATGCTGCCCGGCCGCGCGTGGCCGTTGGGCGCGTTTGTCGACGGGCAGGGCGTGAATTTTGCGGTCGTCTCGGGTGGCGCGCATCGCGTCGAGTTGTGTCTGTTCGACGCCACCGGCGAACACGAGGTGCGTCGTCTGGATTTGCCGGCGCGCAGCGGTGATGTCTGGCACGGTTATCTGCCCGACACCGGCCCTGGCCTGATCTATGGCCTGCGTGCCCACGGTCCCTGGCATCCAGAGCACGGCTTGTTGTTCAATTCGGACAAACTGCTGCTCGATCCGTACGCACGCGAAGTGGTCGGTGATTTCAAATGGCGCGACGCGCATTTTGGCGCCGACCGCCAACACCTCCTGCAGCGCAACGATCACGACAATGCGCCGTTTGCACTCAAGGCGCGCGTGGTGCAGGACCACTTCGATTGGGGCGACGACCGCGCGCCACACACCGCCGACGCGGCAACGGTGTTGTACGAGATGCATGTCAAGGGCTTTTCGATGTTGCACGAGGCCGTGCCGGAGCCCCTGCGCGGAAGCTTCGCGGGCTTGGCCCATCCTGCGAGCATCGCCCATCTGCAGCGACTGGGCGTTACGGCCGTCAGCCTGTTGCCGGTGCACTATGCGCTGGACGAGGAACGCCTGGCCGCCATGCATCTGCGCAATTACTGGGGCTACAACAGCATCGCGTTTTTTTGCGTCAATCCTGCGCTGGCCAGTGCGCCGACGGGAGAGGGTGCACGCAACGAATTCCGCTCCATGGTGCGCGACCTGCATTTGGCGGGCATCGAGGTCATTCTGGATGTGGTGTTCAACCACACGGCCGAGTCGGGCGGAGACGGTCCGACAATCAGTTTTCGCGGACTCGACAACCTGGGCTATTACCGGCTCGACGGCGATGCGCTGCAGAATTACGAGAACCACACCGGTTGCGGCAACACGCTCAATATCCGCAGCCCGCATGTGTTGCGACTGGTGATGGACAGCCTGCGTTACTGGGTGTCCGACATGCATGTCGACGGATTCCGCTTCGATCTGGCAACGGTGCTGGGTCGGGACGAGCATGGTTTCGACCGCAGTGGAGCTTTCTTCACGGCCGTGGCGCAGGACCCGGTGCTGTCGACTGTCAAGATGATTGCCGAACCCTGGGACGTCGGCCCGGACGGTTACCAGGTCGGCGGTTTTCCGCGCGGCTGGATGGAGTGGAACGACAAGTTTCGCGACACGGTGCGCAGTTTCTGGCTCTCAGGTCACCACAACCCGGATTCGCCACATGCGCCACCGGCCACGCGCGCCGAGTTTGCGCAACGCCTGTGCGCATCCAGCGATGTGTTCCAGGCACGGCATCGCCTGCCCAGCGAATCGGTCAATTTCGTGGTGGCGCACGACGGCTTCGCGCTGCGCGACCTGGTGAGCTACAACCAGCGCCACAACCTGGCCAACGGCGAGGACAACCGCGACGGGCACGGCCACAACCTGAGCTTCAATTGCGGCGTGGAAGGCCCCAGCAGCGATGCCGATGTGAACCGGTTGCGTGCCCGGCTGCAGCGAGTGTTGCTCGCCAGCACGCTACTCTCGCAAGGCACGCCGATGTTGTGCGCCGGTGACGAGCTCGGGCATTCGGCGGGTGGCAACAACAACCCGTATTGCCAGGACAACGCCACCAGTTGGATCAACTGGTCCGAAGCCGACCAGGACCTGACCGCGTTTTGTGCGCACTTGCTGGAACTGCGCCAGACCACACGACCGTTCTCCAACGACTGGTATAGCGGCCTCACCGACCCGCTGGGCCAACACGATCTGGCCTGGCTGGAGCCCGACGGCAGCGCGCTGCAAGGCGAAGCCTGGCACCATCCGCAATCGCGCGCGCTGGGCTGCCTGATTGGTCAACCCGGTGGCGCCTCGGCTCCCTTGCTGCTGCTCTTCAACGCCGGCCAGAAGCCCGAGAATTTCCAACTCCCGGTCGGCGCGTGGCAAGCGCTTCTGGACACGTCGGACGCGCGTGGTCAGGCCCATTGGCAGGGCAGCGACCCTGTGTCGCTGGAAGTGGCAGCCCACAGCCTGATGCTGTTCGCCGCCTTCGAGCCATGACCTTCCCGCGCGCCAGTGGCATCCTGCTGCATCCGACCAGTCTGCCAGGGCCCCATGGATCGGGGGACCTGGGTGCTGCCGCCATCCATTTCGTTGACTGGCTGGTATCTGCCGGTCAAAACCTGTGGCAAATCCTGCCACTGGGTGGCATCGGGCCCGGCAACTCCCCCTACATGAGCAGTTCGGCCTTTGCCGGCAACGTGCTGCTGATTGATCTGGCCGGGTTGCAACAACGTGGCTGGCTGCAGGCGGACGATATTGTGCCGGCGCAAGCGTTTGGGCAGCAGCGTCTGGATTTCGCGGCCGTCGTTCCCTGGCGTATGGAGCGCCTGCGCCGCGCCGCCACCACCTTTGCGAGCGACGCCCGCGCCGACGATCGAAGCGCCTTCGATGTTTTCTGTCTGCGCCAGGCTGACTGGCTCGATGACTACGCCCTTTTCATGGCGCTGGCCGACGCCCATGCGTGGCAGCTCTGGAGCGACTGGGAGCCAAAATTCGTGCGCCGCGATGCCCAGGCCCTGCGCCAGGCAAGTGCGCAATATGCCGAGGCGATCGCATTCTGGAAGTTTTGCCAATGGTGCTTCTTCGACCAATGGTCGCGACTCAAGGCCTATGCCAATGGCCGCGGCGTGCGGATCGTCGGAGACGCGCCGATTTTCGTGGCGTACCAGAGCGCGGATGTCTGGTCGCGGCAGGAATTGTTCGAACTGGGCGCAGACGGCCGGCCGCAGGTGGTGGCCGGCGTGCCCCCCGACTATTTCAGCGCCACCGGCCAGCGCTGGGGCAACCCGCTGTACCGTTGGGACGCGCACGCGGCCGAAGGTTACGCCTGGTGGACCGAACGTCTGCGCCGTACCGTCGAGCTGGTGGATGTCGTACGCATCGACCATTTCCGCGGCTTTGTCGCATACTGGGAAATCCCGGCGAACGAACCTACCGCCGTTGTCGGGCGCTGGATGCCCGGGCCCGGCGCCGCCTTGTTCCAGGCGGTAGAAGCTGCATTGGGCAAGTTGCCCATCATTGCCGAAGACCTGGGCGTGATCACCCCCGAGGTGGACGCACTGCGCAATGAATTCGACCTGCCCGGCATGCGCGTGCTGCAGTTCGCTTTCGGTGGTGACAACGCCAACACCTACCTGCCCCACAACTACGTAGCCAACACCGTGGTCTACGCCGGCACACACGACAACAACACCAGCGTCGGTTGGTGGCAGCACGCCAGCGCAGCCGAACGCGCCCATGTGTGTGACTACCTGGCCATCAGCGGCCATGACATTGCGTGGGACCTGATCCGCGCCGCCTGCGCCAGCGTGGCCGACACCGCCATCCATCCGATGCAGGACGTGCTTGCACTCGGAGCCGAACACCGCATGAACCTGCCGGGCAAGGAAGAGGGCTACTGGGAGTGGCGCTTTACCTGGGAGCAGGTGCGACCGGAGCATGCTGCGCGGCTGAAGCGACTTTGCGGTTTGTACCGGCGGGGTTAGTGCACGCTGCAGCCGACACACGGCTGAGCGGCAAGCAAAACCTCAGGTCTTGGGTTCGAGACTGGTGCAGAGTTCTTCGTAGTCGGCGATGGTGGCCGCCAGTGCTTCCTGCAACGCATTTTGCTGCGTCAGCAGGCCCTCGACCTTCTTGGCGATGTCCTTCTGCTTGAGCTCGTCGTCGATCTGCAGCCAGTGGGCGGTCAGCCGTTCGATGTTGGACCGGGCGTAATGCTCCATCTCCTTCATCTGGGCGATGATGTCGCGGGACTTGTCCAGCGGGGTTTTCTCGACGACTTCTTCGTCCGACATGGTGTCTCCTGGTGGATGGTCTGAAACCACTATAAGCCATGGTTCAATCAGTGTCACGCCGACCGCTGCACAACCTCGCCTACAACCCGTAGACGAACCCCAACGCGAAAGTATAGGCCAGCCACATGATCAGCGCCAGCGGGATTCCCACCCGCGAAAAGTCACCAAAGGAGTAGCCACCGGCTCCCATCACCAGCACGTTGATCTTGTGCGCCAATGGCGTGGCATAACAGAGGTTGGAGCCGAAGATCACCGCCAGCACGAAGGGCTCGGCAGGCTGGCCGATCTGCTGCGCGATGCTCACCGCAATCGGCGTGCCGATCACGGCCGCGGCGTTGCTGGACACGACATTCGTCAGTACGCCCATCAGCAGCACCAAACCACCGAGCACGACCATCGGCGACGCACCGAAGCTGGCCGCCACGAAGACCTGGGCCAGATACTCGGCCCCACCGGTGCGCAGCAATGCCAGGCCCAGTCCCAGGCTCGCCACCACGATCAGAATCACCTGGGTGTTCAAGGCCTCGCCGACCTCGCGCCAGTTGAGGCAGCGCGAGGCAATCATCAACAATACGCCGACCACCGCGCTCACCGAGATGGGCAGGATGCCGAAGGCGGCGATCAGGATCACGCCAGTCATGATCAGGATGGCCGTGGGCGACTTCTTGTTGTGCGGCAGGTCGGCGGTGGCGTCAAGCACCAGAAACTGATCGTCGCTACGCAACTTGGCAACCTGCTCGGCGGAACCCTGCACCAGCAGCACGTCACCTGCCAGCAGCCGCACATCGCCCATGCCCTTGCCTTTGCCCAGCGTCACCATCTCCTTGCCCGACCGGTGCAGTGCCAGCACGACCAACTGGTAGCGGTCGACGAACTGCAGTTGTTTCAAGGTCGCGCCCTCGATGGTCGAACCCTCGATCACCACGATCTCGGAGATCTGCTGGTCCTCGGCGTCCAGCGGATGTTCCTCGTCGACCTCGACATCGCCGGAGTACAACGTGCCGCCGAGCGCAGTCTCGAACTGCTTGAGATTCGCCGGGGTATCGGTCAGCAGCAATCGGTCATCGGCGCGCAACACCGCATCGGGAAAACTCACCACGTAGGTGCCCGAGCCGCGCTGGATGCGCACCACGTGCATGTCACCGCCGGCGCGTTCCACCGCTTGCGAAAGTGTCTTGCCCTCGGCGAAGCTGCCCTTGGAAATGCGCAGATGCGCGGTGAACACCCTGCGCGAACTGTCCGTCAGCGGAGTGCTGCGATCCGGCAGCAGCCGGGGCGCCATGAAACACAGGAACACGATGCCTACCGCACCCGCCATCGCAGCGGGCAACACGAACGAGAACATCCCCAGCGTTGGCAAGTCCATGTCCGCCGCCACGGCCACAACCAGCAGGTTGGTCGAGGTGCCGATCGTGGTCGAGGCCCCGCCGATCAGCGTGGCCAGCCCCACCGGCATCAGCACCTTGGACGGCGAGGTGCCGGTGCGCAAGGCCACATTGATGAGCACCGGCAACAGCAACACGACGATGGGCGTGTTGTTGACGAACGCGCTGAGCACCGCCGCCACCGTCAGTGTGAGCAGCATGGCCAGAATTGGCCCGGCCCGCCACAGGCTGGCCAGCGTGCGACCCAGAGGTTCGAGCGCACCGGTGCGCACCAGCCCCTGGCCCACAACCATCAGTGCGCACACCGCAATCAGTGCCTCGTGCCCGAATCCATGAAAGAAGTCCACGGCATGCACGCTGCGCCCGTTTGCGCTGTAGGGAAAGAGTTCGAACCCAACCGCCAGCAAAGCCAGAACCGTCATGCTCGACGTCTCCAGCGGAATCTTCTCGCGGGTGAAAAGAACCAGCGCCACCACCGTCAGGATCATGGCGGCGATGGCGTGGTCGTCGGGCAGCGGCGGAAAATTGATGATTGGCTTTCGTCAAGAGTCGGGCTGTTTGACCGGGTTGGCAAACCAACATCAAATGCGCCCGTGCAAGCATTGAGATCGCGCGCGACGACGGTGTCAGATTGAAGTCTACTGCATGACCATGCGCGTACAAAGGCTTTGAGCCCGTGTCAGCAATGCCCCCTTCGCCCCACGTAGAAGGGTCCCCTAATTGTGGCCTGCCAGCCAGCCGCGAGAATGGCCAGCGCACCGGCCATGGGCATCAGCCACCAGTCGGGCGCGGCCAGCGCCCACAACGTGGCGCCCGTGATCGCACACCAGGCCAGCGGCACGATCGATAGCAACAGCCAGGTCAGGCCAGGCCGACGCAGTCCCTCACAGCGCCACAGCGACAAGAGTACCCCCAGTGTTGCCAGCATCGTCGGGTCGGGCGCCAGCGCAATCCACTCGGCCTGTTGCATTGGCCGCATCCATATCAGCGAGCAGGCCGGATACAAAAACACCGCAGCCGCCAGCAAGCCGATGCCGACCCGCCCAGCCGCGTTCGGCGGGCCCAACCCGAGCGCGTGCCGACGCAGCAGCGCAAATATCAGCAGCAGCAGGCCTTGCGCCGCGAACGCCAGCGCAAACCAGGGCGCCGCAAGATGGATCTGCGCCAGCCGCTGCCAAAAAAATGCTCCCGCCACGAACAGCAAGGCAGCGCCGGTCAGCGCCAGCGCCAACGGCAGCGCCCCGCGCAGCCGTCGGCTGATGGCCCACAACAGGCCACAAGCCAGCGCCATCATCACCAGTTGCAGCGGCCACCAGGCGAGGTTGTGCAGTTCGAACAGCCGATACCAGGTGCTCGGCGCGAACATCAGGAAATCCGAGACGTCGTAGGTCCACCAGACATTCATGCGCAGGCTCCGGCCATCACACGCGCCGCCAGCGCTCTCCAAACCAGCTGGCGGCATGGCGCGTCGGCGGCGATCGCCTGGCCCGTCACAGGGCGTTCACGGTATCGGCCATGCGTTTGCGCATGGCGGCATCGGGCAAAGACCCGCGCGCTGCGCCCATGTTCTCGCGTACATGGTCGACACGGCTGGTGGCCGGTATCGCGCAGCTTACGTCCGGGTGCGAGACGATGAACTTGAGCAGAAACTGAGGCCAGTTGCTGCAGCCGATCTCAGACGCCCAGGCCGGTAGCGGATGCCGCTGCAGCGCACGTATCAGTACACCTTCTCGAAATGGCCGGTTGGCGATGACGGCGATTCCGCGCTCGCGCGCCAGCGGCAGGATGCGTTGCTCGACCGTGCGGTCCAGGATGTTGTAGGTCACCTGAACGAAGTCAATCGGCTGTTCGCGCATCACCCGTTCGATCTCGTCGTGGCGTCGTCCGTCCGATGTCGTGACACCGACATAACGCAGCTGGCCGGCACGCTTGCGCTCGAACAGCAACGGCAGCTGTGTGCGCCAGGCTACGAGATTGTGTACCTGCAGCAAATCGAAACGTGGCACACCCCAGTGCCGGCGAGACGCCTCGATCTGGGTCGCGCCGTCGCCCGAGGTCCAGACCTTGTCGGCCGAGAACACGGTGGCGCGGGCATCGAGCTGTGCCAGCGCCTGACCGATCACCGGCTGCGACGAGCCATACATGGGCGACGAGTCGATCATGCGACCACCCGCGTCGAAAAATGCGCGCATCACGGCCATGCAGCGTTTGCGCGCGGGCGGATCGTCACCGACATTGAAGGTGATCCAGCTGCCCAGGCCCACGACAGGTATTGCCTCGGCACTGGACGGGATGGATTTGTGCAACAGATCCGGCAAGTTTTGCGCCAGCGCCGGCACTCCGGCAGTAACGCCCCAGGCTCCGGCAGCAAGCGCTATCACCCGACGTCGTTGCATTTTTGTCTGCATCATGTTTTTGTTTATACACGGGGTCATGGTGCTTGCGCATGACAATGGCCCTTGTCACCACGTGACTACAGACTACCCGAATGTTTTCCGGTCTTGCCTGACGCGGTGCGGCTCGGATTTGGCACGGCAACGCTCGCGTGTTGGCCGGATTCAATCGGCCCGATGAAACATTTGCTTGTGTTTTCCCCAATGGTCCAGGGCGCAGGAGATGACGATGTACTCGGCGATGTCGATGCACAGGCGCATCAAGCGCTTTTGCCGGTCGGGCATCTGCGCTTGGCTTGTGTCTCCCCGTAAGTGCGGGGAGTTCAGTCGAAAATTTCGCTAAGCCAGGACTTCTTGTGGCGGTAATTGCCGCGCTGGCTTTTGCCGTAGTCTGAATCGGCAAAGTCCTGGTGCTGGGGCGCGGCGACGCGGCTACGGCCAGTGTCCATGGTTTGCTGGGCGGCGGCTTTGTCCAGCAGTTTGTCGAGTTCGCCGCGGTCGAGCCAGATCCCGCGGCACTGGGGGCAATAGTCGATTTCCACGTTCTGGCGCTCGGAAAGCACAAGCTTGGTATTGGGGCAATGGGGGCAGTTCATGGTTTTTCCTGGGTTGAGGGTTAGGGAATGGGTGGCGAATCCTGCGGCAGCCGGGTCGATCAGTGGCCCATGGTTTGATGGACGCCCAATGAACCGGCTGCATCAGATGGGTCAAACCTTGGGCCGTACCGTGGCGCTGCGCAAACTGAGCAGCATCGTGAGCGCCAGAACGCCGATAACAACACCGAGCGACACCAACACGGGAATCTTGTAGATGTCGATCAGGCACATCTTGGTGCCGATGAACACCAGGATCACAGCCAGGCCGTAGTTCAGCAAATGGAACTTGTGGGCCACGGCAGCCAGCAGGAAATACATGGCGCGCAGGCCGAGGATGGCGAAAACGTTGCTGGTGAGCACGATGAACGGATCCTGGGTGATCGCGAAAATCGCCGGAATCGAATCAACCGCAAATATGACGTCGGTCAGTGCAATCAGGCAGATCACCAAAAGCATCGGCGTGGCGATCTTTTTGCCGTTCTCAACCGTCCAGAGTTTCTCTCCGTCGTAGTGCTTGCTGACCGGCAAGACCTTGCGCAGCAGTTTGAGCGCGGGGTTTCCCTCCAGGTCCGGCTCCTTGCCTGCTGCCCACCACATCTTGACGCCGGTGAGAATCAGGAAGCCGCCAAACAGGTACAGGATCCAGTGGAACTCGGACAGCAGCCATCCGCCCACGAGGATCATCACGGTGCGCAGCACGATGGCGCCAATGATGCCGACCATCAACACCCGCTTCTGGAATGCCGGCGGAACCGCAAAGTAGGTGAAGACCAGAAGGAACACGAACACGTTGTCGACGGCCAGTGACTTCTCGATCAGGTAGCCAGTCAGGAACTCGAGCGACTTGCTGTTCGCCATTGCGACAGAGCCGGTGCTGTCCTTCACTGCCCACCAGAGCAGGCCGTTGAACGCAAAGCTCAGGGCGACCCAGATCAGTGACCAGTTGAACGCCTCCTTGACACCGATGACATGTGCGCCCTGTTTCTTCAGGACGACAAAGTCGACGAACAGCGATATCAAAACGATGGCGGAAAAAGTGGCCCAGAGCCACAGCGGAGCAATTGTCTGCATGCAAGACCTCGAAAGAAAAAAGTTGACGAAACTTTCCTGAAGGTCTTGCGGGAGAGCGCCAAATGGCACCTCTGCGTGTTCCGGCCAGCACACCGTTGCGATAACGATGGCATGACGTATTGACGAAACATACAAACCCGGCCGCGATGGCCGGGGCTGCTACTCCCCTTGAGGAGCACCGAGTCTGGCACACCGCATGAAAACCCCTCCGGTGATGCAGAAATTACGGGCGTGAGCGCAAAAAATATGCTGCTGATCTCCGCTTGTCATCAGGGTTGGTACGCGTCCATCCGGCGGGCTGTGCAGGGGACCGTCCGGTGCCGGCAATCACGTCGCGGGTCATTTCCCGCAGTTTGTTTTAGATCAAACAAAGGGTGTCCGCGGCTGCAAGTGCTTGAATTTCAGTTTTAAGATAGCAACTAATTACTATCTTTAGTCAAGGTCATCCATGCGTACACCCACCAAACACCTGCCGGCCGAGGAGCGACGTGCCGTCACCGTCGAGGCGGTAATCGCGCTGGCGGCCGAGAAAAACCCCAACGACATCACGACGGCCGACATTGCCAAACAGATGGATGTGACACAGGGATCGCTGTTCCGCCACTTCTCCACCAAGGACGCAATCTGGCAATCGGTCATGGAATGGGTCGCCGAGCGCCTGATGTCGCGTATCGACAGCGCCGCGCGTGGCGTCGAGTCGCCGCTGCAGGCCCTGCGCGCGATGTTCATGGCCCATGTCGAATTCGTCATCGACCATCCCGGCGTGCCGCGCATGATGTTCGGCCAGCTGCAGAACGCGGGGTCGACTCCGGCCAAGCGCATGGCCCAGACGCTGATCCAGCGCTATTCCGAACGCCTTTCGTCACGCCTTGAACTGGGCAAGGCCAATGGCGAGGTCTCTCTCGACGTGGACACGCGGGCGGCGGCGATCCTGTTCGTCGGCATGCTGCAGGGGCTGGTGATGCAGTCCCTGATCTCGGGTGACATCACGCAAATGCGCCGAGACGCACCGGGTGTGTTCGCGGTATTCGCGCGCGGATTGGGGGGCCAGCCATGAAACAGGCACTGACATCCCATTTGCGCGGCATCTCGATCGGCGTCGTCCTGCTGGTGATGCTGGGCCTGCTGGCCTATGTTGCGCTTCGCACCGGCCCCCTGGCCCCGGTGGAGGTGCGCGTGGTCACGATCGAAAAACGGTCCATCAGCCCTGCGCTGTTCGGCATCGGAACTGTCGATGCCCAGTTCACGCACAAGATCGGACCCATTGCGGCCGGTCGCGTCAAGACCGTGCTGGTGCAACCCGGCGACAGCGTCAAGGCCGGCGAATTGCTCGGAGAAATGGACCCGGTAGACATGGACCAGCGAATCGTTTCGCTGCAGGCCGGCCGCAAGCGGGCCGAGGCCAACCTGCTGGCGGTGCAGGCTCAGATTCTGGAAGCCAATGCGCGCACGCAGTTCGCGCAGAGCCAGGCGCAACGCTACGAACAACTGTTGGCGGCGCGTTCGGTCAGCGCGGAGGCGGCCGAAGCCAAACGACAGGAACTGCAGATCGCGCAGGCCGCGCTGGCAGCCGTGCGCGCCAACCAGGACGCGTCGCGTCAGGACCTGCTGCGGATCGACGCCGACATCGCCGCATTGGTACAGCAGCGCAGCCATTTGCGCCTGGTCTCGCCAGTGAACGGGCTGGTCACGCGCCGCAACGCCGATCGCGGCACGACGGTCGTCACCGGGCAGGCGGTAGTGGAAGTGGTTGAACCGTCCAGGTTGTGGATCCATGTGCGATTCGACCAGCAACGCGCGCAAGGCCTTCGCGCGCAGTTGCCGGCCCAGGTGCTGCTGCGTTCGCAGGGCAACACTGCGATAGCGGGCCAGGTGCTGCGGGTCGAGCCACATGCCGACGCCGTCACCGAGGAGGTGCTGGCCAAGGTTGTGTTCTCACAGCAGCCACAGGTCCCGCCACCGATCGGCGAACTGGCCGAGGTCACGGTGCGACTGGGCGCGCTCCCGGCCGGACCCGCCGCTCCCAATGCCAGCATCCACAGGGTCGACGGGCGACTCGGTGTCTGGCTGGTCGATGCCGGTGACCTGCGCTTTGCGCCGGTGCGCACCGGGGCCAGCGATCTGGAGGGCAACGTGCAGATACTCGACGGGCTTTCCGGTGGTGAACAACTGGTGGTGTACAGCTTCAAGGCACTCTCGGCCGGCAGCCGCATCAAGCTGCTCGACCAGGTCATGGGAAACAAGCCATGATCAGCCTGGCCGGTCGCGACATCGCCCATTCCTGGAGCAAGTTCGTCTTCACCGGCATCGGTCTGGGCCTGCTGATCGGCGTGACGCTGACCATGGCCGGCGTCTACCGCGGCATGGTTGACGATGCCAAGGCCCTGCTCGACAACAGCGGCGCCGACCTTTGGGTGGTGCAGCAGGACACCCAGGGGCCGTATGCCGAGTCTTCCAGCCTGCCCGACGACACCTATCGCGCCATTCTCGGCATGGCAGGCGTTGCGCGTGCGGCCAACGTGACCTACCTGACCATGCAGGTCAGTCCGCTGGACGATGGCCAGGAGCGCGAGGTGCGAACCATGGTGGTGGGCGTTACGCCCGATGGGGCCGGGCATCCGGGGCAACCGGGTTATCTGGTCGACGGGCGCCACCTCACGCGCGGCCATTACGAGGCGGTTGCCGACATTGCGACCGGTTTCAAGCTCGGCCAGCGCATCCGTATCCGGCGCAACGACTACACCGTGGTCGGCCTGACACGACGCATGGTGTCCTCGGGCGGCGACCCGATGGTTTTCATCCCGATCAAGGACGCGCAGCAGGCACAGTTCCTGAAGGACAACGACGCCATCGTGCGCCAGCGTGAGCGCACCGCGCAAAACCCGGCGCTGAACCGCCCCGGCATACCCGGCCTGCTCGACGCCGTCATCGCATCGCAATCGAGCAACAACTCGGTCAACGCGGTGCTGGTGCAGATTCAGGCGGGCACCGACCCGGAGGCGGTGGCCGAGCCGATCCGGCGCTGGAAACGCCTGTCGGTCTACACCCGGGCACAGATGCACATGATCCTGATCGACAAGCTGATCGCGACGGCGGCCCGGCAGATCGCCATGTTCCTCGTGATCCTGGCCGTGGTCAGCGCCGCCATCGTGGCCTTCATCATCTACACGCTGACCCTGGGCAAGATCCGCGAGATTGCGGTGCTCAAGCTGATCGGCACCCGCAATCGCACAATCGCATCGATGATCATGCAGCAGGCGATCGCGCTGGGCCTGATCGGCTTTGTCGTGGGCAAGGTGTCAGCCACGTTCTGGGCCCCGGTTTTCCCGAAATATGTGTTACTGGAAACTGGAGACGCGCTGCGCGGATTCGTCGCGGTGGTGATCATCTGCGTGCTCGCCAGTTTGCTGGCGATCCGCGCCGCGCTCAAGGTCGACCCGGCGGAGGCCATCGGTGGCTAGGACGGACAACAAGCCTTCGCCCGAGCGCGGTATCCGCATCGAGGGCGTGCGCAAGGTCTACGGCCACGGCGATACCGCGGTGGAGGCACTGAAGGACGTCAACATGGTCGTCGCCCCGGGTGAGGTGGTGGGGCTGATCGGTCCGTCCGGATCGGGCAAAAGCACCTTGCTCAAGTGCCTGGGCGCCGTGATCGAGCCCTCATCCGGGCGCATGGTGCTGGGCCAGGACGTCATCTACGACAACCACTGGAACATCACGGATCTTCGGGCCTTGCGCCGCGACAAGATCGGCTTCGTGTTCCAGGCGCCTTATCTGATTCCGTTCCTGGACGTGACCAACAACGTCGCGCTGCTGCCGATGCTGGCCGGCGTTGGCAACACCGAGGCGCGCAAGCGCGCGGTGGAACTACTCACTGCGCTCGACGTGCAGCACCGTGCCAAGGCCATGCCATCCCAACTCTCTGGTGGCGAGCAGCAGCGGGTGTCGATCGCGCGCGGCCTGATCAACCGCCCGCCGGTGATCCTGGCTGATGAGCCCACGGCGCCACTGGACAGCGAGCGCGCGCTGGCGGTCATCCGCATCCTGAACCAGATGGCCCGGCAGTTTGACACCGCGATCATCGTCGTCACCCACGACGAAAAGATCATCCCCACCTTCAAGCGGATCTACCACATCCGCGACGGCGTGACGCACGAAGAGGCGGGCGAAGGGCGGGGCATCGACTGAGACATAAAACCTGTTCAACAAACTGGAGAAATTCATGACATCAACTACACAACAACGCAAGCTGTCGGTCTGGGTCATCTCGGTGATCGCGGTCGTTTTTGGCCTGCTCACCTTAAAGGAGGGCGGCGCGGTGCTTGCCGGCAGCGAGGCCGCGCTCACCGCCGCGGGCAACTACATCCCGTTCGTCGTGTGGTTCAACTTTGTGGCTGGTTTCGCTTATGTGGCGGCCGGTGTCGGGCTGTGGATGCAGCGGCGCTGGGCAGTGGGCTTGGCGATCGCCATTGCGGTCGCCACCGCACTGGCCTCGACCGCGCTGGGCTTCATGATCCTGTCCGACACGGCGTTCGAGCAACGGACGGTCTTTGCCATGGGCCTTCGAACCGTGGTGTGGGTGGTGATCGCCACCATCGCATGGCGCCGCCAGGGGCCCAGTGCGACATGAAAAACATCTTCCTCGTTGCACTGCGCAGGGCGACACCATGGGCATCGATGGTGCTGCTGGCCGGCTGCGCCACCAGCCCCGACTTCCAGCGTCCGGAACCGGTCAGCGCAAGTGCCTACACCGTGACCGCGTTGCCGGGCGCGACCGTGGCAAGTCCGGGGCGGCTAGGAGCGAGTCAGAAATTTGTCGACGCGTCCGTGCCAGACAATTGGTGGGCCGCGTTTGAATCCGACAAGCTCACCTCGCTGATCGAGCAGGCACATGCGAGCAGTCCGACGCTTGCGGCGGTTCAGGCCACGTTGCGCCAGGCACAACACAGCTTCGAAGCAACCGCCGGCGCGACCCAACTGCCGCAAGTGAACGCGAAACTGGGCGGCCAACGCATCGGTACCAATACGGCTGGCGCAGGTGTTTCTGGTGGTGAGCGCAGCTACGGGCTTTACAGTGCCACCGTGGCGCTCAGTTACGACCTCGATCTGGCCGGAGGAAACAAGCGCGCGCTGGAATCACTGGCGGCACAGGTCGACTACCAGTCCTACCAGCTCGAGGGCGCGCGCATGAACCTGGCTGCGAACCTGACGCTGGCCGCGATTACGCAGGCGCAACTGAGTGCTCAGATTGGCGCCAGCGACGAGCTGATCGCCGCGCAGCAGGAACAACTGGCGCTGACCCGCCGACGGCTTGAACTCGGGGTCGGTACCGAGCTGGAGGTGCTGGCGCTGCTGACCCAGTTGCAGCAATCGCAGGCGATCCTTCCGACCTTGCACAAGCGCCGCGAACAAACGCGTCATCTGCTGGCGTTGCTGGCCGGGCAGGCACCGGGCCAGTCGACGGTGCCGGAGTTCGCGCTGCAGGATTTCTCGCTGCCCGCGCAGTTGCCCGTCAGCGTGCCGTCCGAACTGGCACGGCGACGGCCCGATGTGCGCGCATCGGAAGCCCTGCTGCAGGCCGCCAGCGCCCAACACGGTGTCGCGCTTGCCAAGCTGTATCCGCAGTTGACGCTGAGCGCCAGCCTGGGCTCGCAAGCCTTGACGGTGGCCAGCCTGTTCGGCAGCGGCTCGCTGATCTGGGGACTGGGCGGCCAACTCGCGCAGCCGCTGTTCACGCCCGGTCTGAAGTCCCAGGCCAAGGCCGCTGAGGCGGCCGCGCAGGCCGCACTGGCCAACTACCAGCAAACCGTGTTGCAGTCGCTGCGCGAAGTCGCCGATGTATTGCGCACGGTCGAGCACGATGCGCAGGTGTTGCAGTCGCTGGCGCGCGCCGACGCATCGTCCCGGCGGTCGCTGCGGATGGTGCAAAACCAGCACGCGCTCGGCGCCGTCAGCTACCTGCAGTTGCTGCAGGCGCAGCAACAGGTGCAGCAGACCCGGATCGCCGTGCTGGAGCTGCAGGCGCGGCGCATCGCCAACACGGTCGCCCTGTACCAGGCCATGGGCGCAAGCGAGCTGCCATGATGAACAGGGTGCCAGCCCAGGCGCGGCCATGATCGTCGAAATGCTGGCAGCCGGCGCGGGCCTGTGGGGCGCGCGTGCGCTTGCGCACCGCGCCATCTTGCACGGTCTGCGCGCGCCGCGCCTGTCCCATCCACAAACTCCGGACGGCACCGGACTCGGGCCGAATGCGGTACAGGCGGTTCGCATTGCGGATTGCGGCGGTCGACAACTATTCGGCTGGCTGGTTTCGCCGGCGCGACCGGATGCGTCGCCCGCACCGGCCGTGCTGGCGATGCACGGCTGGGGCGCCAACGCATCGTCCATGTGGCCGGTGGTGGCGCCGCTGCACGCGGCCGGATTCGCGGTGCTGTTGATCGATGCGCGTTGCCATGGCCGCAGTGACGACGCGGATTTCACCTCGTTGCCACGTTTTGCCGAAGATATTGCGAGTGGCCTGCGCTGGCTGCGATCACGACCGGACATCGCGACAGATCGGCTGGCCCTGCTCGGGCATTCCGTGGGCGCAGGCGCTGCCTTGCTGCATGCGGCGCAACAGCGCGACGTATGCGCGGTGATCAGTCTGTCGGCGTTTGCTCACCCGCGCGAGGTCATGCGCCGCCTTCTGGCGGCGAACCACGTCCCGTACCCGGTGCTTGGCTGGTATGTGATGCGCCATGTGCAAAGCGTGATTGGCGAGCGGTTCGACGACATCGCACCCTTGACCACGCTCGCGCGCGTGACTTGCCCGGTCCTGCTGGTGCATGGACGCGACGACACGACCGTGCCGCTCGAAGACGCCCGGCGTCTGCAGGCTGTCGCGCCGCAATCACGCTTGCTGCTGGTTGACGGCGCGCACGATTTGCGCGCCCCGGTGGCCGAGTACAGCCCGGTCATCGTGGACTTCCTGCGCAAGGCCATCGACGCTTCGGCGTTATCCTCGACCGTTGGCGAGCGTTGACGCGCGATCCGCCCCATGTTCCCCAATTACCAGGCAAACCATGTCCACTATTCAAGCAAGCTTTCCCGTGATCGAGGACGAACTCGACCTGCTGGCCGGGTTGCTGCCGCTGCCCGGCCAACGCATCATCGAACTGGGATGCGGCGCCGCCGCCCTGGCGCGCGCCTTGTTGCTGCGCCACCCCGACTGCCAGGTGACCGGCGTCGAAGTCGATGCACGCCAGCATGCCAAGAACCTCGCCGCGCCGCAACCAGGCCTGCAATTCGTTGCCGGCGTCGCGCAGGACATCGCTTTTCCTGACGCCAGTTTCGACCTCGCACTGATGCTCAAGTCGCTGCACCATGTACCGGTGCAGGCGCAGGAACAGGCTCTTGAAGAGGTGGCCCGTGTGCTCCGGATGGGTGGCCATCTGTATGTCTCCGAGCCGGTTTACGACGGGGACTTCAATGCGCTGGTGCGCCTGTACAACGACGAGGGCATTGTGCGTGCAGCGGCGCAGGCATCGCTGGATGCAGCGCTGCGAACCGGGTGCTGGCACCAGCGCGCCGAGCGCCACTTCGTGATGCCGGTGCATTTCAGGGACTTCGCCGACTTCGAGCAGCGCATGATGCGGCCGACCTATGCCGACCATCAACTCGATGACGCCAAAATCGACCTGGTTCGCAAAGCCTTCAAGCCGCATCAGGGTGCGCAGGGCGCGTCTTTTCAGCGACCCATGCATGTGCGGCTGCTGGAAAAAGTACGTTGAAAACCAGCGCGTGCACGTGGGGCGTAGCTGGCCCTAGAAATCATGCGCTCGCCCCACTTTCGCTTGCCCGACAGGCTGGTACTTGATGCCGGGATACACCGGGTGCATACTTTTGCTGAACCGGTCGTTCGATGCGGCAACTGCGCCGCCACTGCTTTGCCGGCCCACCATCAAGGAGCCGCGCCATGCCAGAGCCCGAGTCGATTCAAGCCAGCCTCAACGCCATCTCGGACTTCATTCTGCGCTACGCGGTGACGCTGGCGGCGTTGGCAGCGTTGACAGTCGGACTGCTCGAGGCCTACAAGAAGGTGTTTTCCACGCTGGCGCGTTTCCAGCAAAAGGCCGTCATTCGCTGGCTGGAACAGGAAGCATCGCCTGGCCACAGAGCGACGCAGTTGTCCGCGACCTTGATGGCGGGCGGCCACTACGGCATTGCGGCCACGGAGCGCGCCGGCGCCGACGTGCTGCGCAGGCAATACGACGCGCAGCAGGCATTGGCCGATGTGCTGCACCTGACCACCGGTGTCAGCGCCGACGTTGCACAGGGTCTCGCGCGGAACCTGGACGCCAGTGCAGGTGGTCCGATGGCGCGCAACATCGGCACTGCCTTGTTCGAGCTCGACCTGGCCATGATGATGTCGCAGATTCAGGAAGCTGCCGACGCAGCGTTGAACAACCCGGAGCGCTACCCGAACTGGTTCGGGTTTCTGACCCGCGGTTGCCCGGACGAAGACGTACGCGACTGGATGGCGGCCATGGGCGCCGGGTCTGTACCGGAAAACAGCACCGACATCGCGTCGACGCTGCAGCGCCAGGAAACGGCCCAAGTCTATGCGCGCATACGGTTGCTGATGCGGCGCCAGCTTGACAGCTTTCAGACCGTCACCGCGTTCCGCTGGAAGGAGTGGAACCAGTTCTGGGCCTGGCTGGTCGGTTTTGTGCTGCTGATGCTGGCCCAGCTGATACAGGCTAACCAGGCCGGCACGACGCTGACGCCGTCGGGCTGGCTGGTGATGATCGTCGTCTCTTTGGCCGGCGGCATTCTGGCGCCGGTCGCCAAGGATCTGGTCGACGCCCTGGGCAAGGTGAAAACCGGTGGCTAGATTCGACCCGCAGCCGGTGCCGGGTTATGACCCGGTGCTGCGCGTCAACCTGCGCGACAAGCCTGAAGGAGGTGCTACGCTTGGCGCGGTCCGGGCGCTCTGGAAAGGTGATCAGCAATTGCCGCAGCGTGAACTGCTGGTGCTGGTGCATGGCTACAACAACCATCGGCAGGAGGCCGAAGTGGCCTATGTCGGCTTGCGCACGCGCCAGGGTGCCTTGCTATCCGGGGGCAAGTGGACTCAGCCACTGGATGACCGCATGGGCGACACTTTCTGGCCGGGAGACGCAAACTGGCCAGGTTTTCTGGACAAGCTCGATTTCCTGTTTTACAGCGCCGCCGTATCGGTGGCGCGGGACGATGTGGCGCGGAAAATTGCCAACTATCTGCGCGCGCGCGCTGACGTGCTCACGGTGCATTTTCTCGCCCACTCGCTGGGCTGCCGGGTCGCGCTGGAGGTGATGCAAGACATCGCCACCGAGGGCGGCCCGAAGGTTGGCAAGGTCTGCCTCATGGCGGCTGCCGTCCCCACGTTCAAGCTCTGCCCCGGCGGCGCGCTGACCGGCGCCATTGCAGCGGCCGGGCAACTGCGGGTGCTGTATTCGCCAGCCGACATGGTGTTATCGGCGGCGTTTCCGCCCGGGCAGACCATCGCCAAAGGAGATGAGGGTTTTTTCCCCGCCGCGGTCGGCCATGCAGGTGATGTGCCGCTGATGTCCGGCAAGGTCGAGCGCCAGCATATTCCCGGCGCCGCACATGGCGACTACTGGGGCCATGGCAGTGGTGCGCCAACCGAGCGCAGCGCCAGGGCGATCGCCGAGTTTTTCCGGTTCGATGGGGGCATAGGTAAACGCGGTCTGGACCATCGGCCTCTGCCGCCCGCGAGGCGACAGGCCGGCAGCAGAGCGATTGGTGCACCGTGACGGGTAGCCGCGCACCGGCGCCCCGGCACTGTGGCTTATCGACTCCGCGACGGAGCCGGCAATTCCATGACAACCACCGGACCTGTCGGCAGCGGGTTGGCCGCAACCTGGCTCTTCCCTTGTTTCAGCGCCACCGCATCGGCCAGAATGCTGACTGCTTCGTTGAGCAGGATGTCCTTGGCCGAGTCTTGCGTCTTCTCTGCGGCGAGTGACTTGCCCAGATTGCGCTCGTTCGCCTGCAGACCATCGTCTGACACGCCGCCGGTCGTACCCTGCATCGCTGCCAGGCGCTTTTCCTGGGCAACACGCTCCTTGCGCCGGACCACTTCATTGAGCGAAATCACATTGCTTTTGCGCATTTCCTGCGCGAGTGTGATGTTTTCCTGCAGGTTCTGGAAATCCTTGTCGCGCTGAACGCGATCCTTGTGCAAGGTCGACAGCGCGGGAACCTGGGCTTTGGCGTCGCCGACCGGCGTATAGCTGGCAGCCTGGATACGGCTCCAGGGCAAGGCATTGCCAAAACTCGATTCGCCGAAGTCGGCCGTGTCGGCCGCCCCCGGAAATGCGATGTCCGGCGTTACGCCACGCAGCTGGGTGGTGCCGCCGTCGACCCGAAAAAACTGCGCGATCGTGAGTTTCAACTCGCCGTATGTCGGCTTCGGGTTGCGCGCGATCTGGTCGAGGCTGGCCACGGTCTGGACCGTACCCTTGCCGAAGCTGGGCTCGCCGATGATCAGGCCGCGGCCATAGTCCTGGATCGCCGCGGCGACAATTTCCGATGCCGAAGCCGATGCCCGGTTGATCAACACGCCGACCGGGTCGTCCCAGGCGACGGCGGTGGTGTTGTTTCGCTCCACACTGATGCCGCCCTTGGCATTACGCACCTGAACGACAGGTACCTTGCCAACAAACAGCCCGGTCAGTTCGACCGCTTCGCGCAGCGAACCACCCCCGTTGTCGCGCAGATCGAGCAGCAGGCTGTCCACCTTCTGTGCCTTCATGTCGGCCAGCAGTTTCGCCACATCGCGGGTGGCGCTTCGGTAGTCCTTGACGCCTTTTGCCCGGCCTTCGACGTCTTCGTAGAAAGACGGCAGGGTGATTACGCCGACCCGGCGCTTTGTGGCGCCCTGCGTCACCGAATAGATCTTCGCCTTGGCGGCTCTATCCTGCATCGTGATGGTTTTGCGGATCAGCACGACGGTCTGGTTCGGCACATCGGCACCACTGCCCACCGACAGGATGTCGAGCCGCACGGTGGAGTCCGCAGTGCCGCGGATCAGCGCCACCGTGTCATCGAGTCGCCAGCCAACCACATCCTCCATCGGGCCATTTGCGCCTTGCGCGACACCCACGATGCGGTCGCCGGACTTCAATTTGCCCGACAGACTGGCCGGACCACCGGTCACCAGTTCCCGGATCGTGGCGTAGCCATCAATTTCGGTCAGCACCGCGCCGATGCCAACCAGCGACAGGCGCATGGAAATATCGAAATCTTCCGCGGCGCGGGGCCCCAGGTAATTGGTATGGGGTTCGATCGCCATGGTGTAGGCGTTCATGAAAGACTGAAACGCGTCGGCGCTGGTGATCTTGGCGAGGCGCTTGAGCGCGTTGTCATAACGCTTGTCCAGAATCCGGACGGTGGCCGCGTCGTCGGTGCCGGCCAGCTTGAGCCGGAGCCAGTCGTTCTTGACCCGTTGGCGCCAGAGGTCCTGCAACTGCGCCTCGGTGGCGGGTCTGGCCTGGTCCTTACGGTCGATCTGAAGGGTTTCACTGGGCTGGAAATCGAACCCCTTTTGCAACAAGCCGCGGGAATAGGCCAGTCGCTCGGCCGCGCGGCGTTCGTACAGGTTGAAAATGTCAAATGGCGCGCGCAGGTCTTCGTTGAGGATGGCATCGTCAAGCCGGGTGCGATCGGCGCCAATGCGGTCGATGTCGGACTGCAGGAAGTAGAGCTTCTCCGGATCGAGCGCCTTCAGGTACTGGTCGAACATCTTGCTCGACATCGCATCGTCAAGCGGCGTCGCCTGGTAGTGGTAACGCGTCAGCAGTTCCGCGGCCAGCCGCGCGGCCTTGGCCTCGTGTGCCGCCGGTTGCAGTGCGGCTGGATAGGGCACCTGCGCAAATACGCCAGCGCCTGGTATGGCCAAAGCCAGGGACAACACGAGCCAAAGCAGTTTTTGTTTCATTTGCGAAGTAGACGGGTTAAGCAGTCCGGCGGGCCGCTTTCAGGTGACAGGATGACGGTCCAAAGACCGCGGCTGGCGTCGAGGCTATTTGCCTTCGCCGCAAGCGTAGCAGTAAACGGCATTTGACTGCAGTGCCGGGTCATGTGAAAGGCCCTGATGGTAAATGGGTGGGGTTGAAACCGATTGCGCCAGGTTTGCTGTTCCCTAAAATCTGCTAGCCAGCGTGTGCTGGTGTCATCTTCGAGGCCCGCATGAAAAAATACCTGCTGCTCCTGTCCCTTTCTTTTGCCTCCGTCGCCGCCTTCGCCAATGGTTGCCCCGGTGAAATGAAGGTCATCGACGCCAAACTAGCCACCAATCCCACCGTTGCCGCAGCCGACATGACCAAGGTCAAGGCGCTGCGCGCCGATGGCGAGAAGTTCCACAAGGAAGGCAAACACGCCGAGTCGATGAAAGCGCTTGGCGACGCCAAGAAGATCCTGGGACTCTGAGCCCGTCAAATTGCAGGGTAAACGCTGGCGCTCAAGACGCCCGCGGTGGATTCGGCTTGCAACCGCCATATCAAGCACCAACGGTTATCTTGCGCACCGGTAGCCAAAAATTTTGATGCCGACTCGACCTGCTTGACGTCGGCGGACGATGCCGGTGATTCCTGGCTGGCAGCAGGTTGTTGTGCGTCGGACATAGAATGCGGAACTTTCCGCTTGCCGGCATCTCACACGGCAGCCTCATACCTGTGCCCATGTTGTCTCGTTTTCTGACCCACCAAGCCTTGTCTGCCCGTGCAGCCTTGCGGTTCTGGCAAGGCGCTGCGTCGTCTGTGGCTGGCGCATGGGTCTGGAGTGCCGCATGAACAGGCACCTGATGCGCACGTTGGCCAGGTTTCTGGCGGGCATCATGTTGCTGGCGCAATTGATGGTCGCGGCCCACGCCTGCGTGGTGCCGGCAAGTTTGGCAACCGATGTGCAGCCACTGGCCGCAGCGTCGGCCGAGTATTCGCGTGCACTCGCGCCAAGTGCCGAGGCTTTGTCACCTGATTGCGATTCCATGGCCATAGCCGACAATGGCAGCTTGTGGACCAACCTGTGTGCCGAACACTGCAAGATGGGCGACCAGTCCGACCGGGGCGGACCCGAGCTGCAGTGGTCTGTCGCTTCGCCGGGGCTCTGGTACTTGCACCAGCCCGCCGTGGCGGTCTCGTACACACGGCGAACGCACCTGCTGCGTGTCGATTCGCTGGCGGCGACACAGCCGCCGCACGCGATTCTGCACTGCGTGCGCCGAACCTGATTTTCCTCTCCACGCCGCGCTGATGGCCCCCCGGGGGCCGCGGTGCGGCCAGGCGGTCTTGCGCTGCTTCGCGGCGCCAATGACTGCCGGATTCGCGCGGCGCGTTAGCTTTGCCATTTCGCGCATTGACCACTCGAGAGGAAAACATGTTCAAACTACTTGTCCGTATGGTGCATTGCGCCGGTGCACGGTCGACACCGCAGGTCCGCCCCGGTGCGTGGCTGACGCTGGCCGCCTGTGTCGTTACGGTGCGTCTTGCGGTGGCACAGCCGGCGCCGCCGTTGCGGTTGGACGAGGTCTTGCGTCAGGCGCAGCAGGCCTCGCTGTTGTTGCCGGCGCAGGACGCGGGCGCGCGTGCGGCGCGCGAATTGGCAATTGCGGCCGGGCAACTTCCGGATCCGGTGCTCAAGCTTGGCATCACCAATCTGCCGGTCGATGGAGCGGCCCGGTACAGCCTGACGCGTGACTTCATGACGATGCGCGCGATCGGCGTGTCGCAGGAATTCACGCGCGGCGACAAACGCGCGGCACGCGCTGCACTTCTCGAAAGGGATGCCGATATCGCCGGCGCCCGGAGTCTGCAGGCGCTGACCACGCTGCGCCAGGAGGCGGCCATTGCATGGCTCGACCGCTACCACTGGGAGCGCATACGTGAACTGCAACAGACGCAGCGCGCGGAAACCGCACTGCAGATCGATGCAGCCGATGCCGCGTACCGCGGCGCTGGTGGCTCACAGGCCGACGTATTCGCTGCACGCGCTGCGGTGGCGCAGATCGACGAAGCGCTGCTGCAGACGCAACGCGAAATCGATACCGCGACGACGCGGCTGGCGCGCTGGATCGGTACAGGCGATGCCGGCCGGCCGCTGGCGCCGGCACCCGATCTGGCCATGGTGCGTTGGGCACCGGACCAGCTCGAACAGGCGCTGCAGCGACATCCGCAGGTCGTGCTCAAGCAGCGACAGCAAGCGGCTGCACTGGCGCAGACCGAAGTCGCACGCAGCAACCTGCGTTCCGACTGGAGCGCCGAATTGATGTTCAACCAGCGTGGGCCGGCGTACTCCAACATGGTCTCGCTCAATTTTTCCTTGCCGTTGCAGTGGGACCGGTCGCAGCGCCAGGACCGCGAACTCGCGGCCAGCCTGTCGCTGGTGGAGCAACTGCGGCTGGAACGCGACGAGGAGGTGCGCGAGCAGGTCGCGCAGGCGCGAACGCTGCTCCAGACCTGGCAGGCCAACCGGCAACGCCTGGCCTTGTTCGATCACAGCCTGATTCCGCTGGCAGGCGAACGCAGCCGTGCTGCATTGGCGAGCTACCGGGGCGGCGCCGGTACCTTGACTTCGGTGCTCGAGGCGCGCCGTGGCGAGATCGATACCCGGCTGAACAAGCTGCAACTTGAAATGACCAACGCCGGCATCTGGGCCCGGCTCGAATACCTGACGCCAACCGAGCAGGATCTCGCCGCCCTGGCGGGGGAGACGAAACCATGAACAAGACTCTGAAAAACACCCTGCTGGCGTTGCTGGCCGTGGCGGTGCTGGGCGCAGGGTTTTATGGCGTGTATTTGACCGGCATGCGCCAGGGCATGGAACACGGCGCCGCATCGCCTGCGACTGGCGAAGCCCAGGTGGTGGACACGCAGTTGCAGCCGGTGCCCCAGGGGATCGCACAGGGTGAGCAGGCCACGCGCAGGCACATCGAATCCGGCATCAAGGCCGGCGACATAGATCCGGTTACCGGCAAGAAGGTTTTGTACTACCACGACCCGATGGTGCCGGGTAACAAGTTCGATCAGCCGGCCAAGTCGCCGTTCATGGACATGATGCTGGTGCCGGTCTACGCCGATGGTGGCGCCGCCGACGGCAGCAGCGTGTCGGTCAGTCCACGCATCCAGCAGAACCTGGGGTTGCGCAGCGCGGAAGTCCTCGAGGTTTTGCTGGCACCCGAGGTATCGGCGGTTGGCACGATCAGCTGGAATGAACGCGACCAGGCCGTGGTGCAGGCGCGTGCGGGCGGGTTCGTCGAGAAGTTGCTGGTGCGTGCGACGCTGGACCGGGTTAAGGTCGGCCAGCCGCTGGCCGAAATCTACGTGCCGCAGTGGATTGCGGCGCAGGAAGAGTTCCTTTCGGTGCGTCGCATGCAGGGCGGTGATCTCGCGCCGCTTATCGATGGCGCGCGCCAGCGCATGCGACTGGTCGGCATGTCCGAGGCGCAGATGGCCGTGGTCGAGAGCAGTGGCCGGACCCAGCCACGCAGCCTGCTGACGGCGCCGATCGCTGGCGTGGTGACCGAACTGCTGGTGCGTGAAGGCATGACGGTAATGGCCGGCGCACCGATGTTTCGTATCAACGGCACGGCGACCGTCTGGGCCCAGGGGGAAGTGCCCGAGAGTCAGGCCGCCTTGTTGCGGCCTGGCGCCAAGGTGCTGGCGACGAGCCCGGCCTTGCCGGGGCAACGCTTCAGCGGGCGTGTGCAGGCCATCCTGCCTGAAGTCGATGCCGCCACGCGCACCATCAAGGCGCGTTTGGAACTGGCCAATCCGGGCGCCCGCCTGGTGCCGGGCATGTTCGTGCAGATGGCTTTCAGCGACATGCGTGCTGCAAAGGTGCTGGTGGTGCCGACCGAGGCGGTGATCCAGACCGGGACGCGCAGCGTGGTCATGCTGGCACAGGAGGATGGCAGGTTTCGTCCGGTGGACGTCGAAACCGGTATGGAAACCGGGGGCCAGACCGAGGTGCGCAAGGGCTTGAAGGCCGGGCAACGGGTGGTCGTGTCGTCGCAGTTCCTGATCGACTCGGAGGCCAGTCTCAAGGGTGTGGAGGCACGTCTCAACGCTGCGCCAGGGCCAACGCCAGCACCTGCCGTCGGAACGGCGAGTCCTGTGTATGAAGGTGAAGGCCGCATCGAGGCGATCGGCGCTGACAGCTTGACCCTGTCGCACGGCCCGATTCCGGCGCTGAAATGGGGGGCTATGACGATGGATTTCGCACGGCCTGCGGCTGGGCTGCCACGCGCGTTGGCCGTCGGTGACCGGGTACAGTTCAAATTCAAGATGCCCGAGGGCGACATTCCGCGACTGACGGTGCTGCGCCCATTGGCGCCCGCGCCACTGGCACCGGCCGCACCAAATGCTGGGCGCACCCAGGCGGTCAAACCATGATTGCCGCATTGATCCGCTGGTCGATCGTCAACCGTTTCCTGGTGCTGCTGGCGACCGTGATGATCAGCGCATGGGGCGTGGTGTCGGTGCTGCGCACGCCGCTTGATGCCTTGCCCGACCTATCGGACGTGCAGGTCATCGTGCGTACGACCTACCCGGGCCAGGCGCCGCAGATCGTCGAAAACCAGGTCACCTATCCGTTGACGACAACGATGTTGTCGGTGCCCGGTGCCAAGACCGTGCGTGGGTATTCGTTCTTCGGTGACTCCTTCGTCTACGTGTTGTTCGAGGATGGCACCGATTTGTACTGGGCGCGCTCCCGGGTGCTCGAATACCTGAACCAGGTCCAGGCACGGTTGCCCGCCAATGCCCGGGCGCAACTCGGACCCGATGCCACCGGGGTGGGCTGGATCTACCAGTACGCACTGGTCGACCGCAGCGGCAAACACGATGCATCGCAACTGCGTGCGTTGCAGGACTGGTTTCTGAAATATGAACTCAAGTCCGTACCCGATGTAGCCGAGGTTGCGTCGGTCGGCGGCATGGTGCGCCAGTACCAGGTGGTGCTGGATCCCGACAAGCTGGCGGCCTACCGCATCGCGCACACCCAGGTGGTTGATGCCATCCGCCGGGCGAACCAGGAAAGTGGCGGTTCGGTGCTGGAACTGGGCGAGGCCGAATACATGGTGCGTGCCTCGGGTTACCTGCAGACGCTGGACGATTTTCGCAAGGTGCCACTGCGCAGTACCGACGCCGGGGTCTCGGTGCGCCTGGGTGATGTGGCGCGGATCCAGGTCGGGCCGGAGATGCGCCGCGGCATCGGTGAACTCGATGGCGAAGGCGAGGCCGCCGGCGCGGTGATCATCATGCGTTCGGGCAAGAACGCGCTCGAGGTGATCGCCGCCGTCAAGGTCAAGCTGCGCGAACTGCAGGCCAGCCTGCCCAAGGGTGTCGAGATCGTGCCGGTTTACGACCGCTCCGGCCTGATCGAACGTGCAGTTGAAAACCTGGGATACAAGCTGCTGGAGGAGTTCCTGGTCGTGGCCGTGGTGTGTTTCGTGTTCCTGTTCCACCTGCGTTCGGCCTTTGTGGCCATTGTGTCGTTGCCGCTGGGCATCCTGGTGGCGTTCATCGTCATGTACTACCAGGGGGTCAACGCCAACATCATGTCGCTTGGCGGCATTGCGATCGCCATCGGCGCCATGGTCGATGCGGCCGTGGTGATGATCGAAAACGCACACAAGCACCTGGAGCGCTGGGCCCATCAGCATCCGGGCGAAACGCTGCGCGGCGAGCCGCGTTGGCGTGTCATCGGCGATGCGGCAGCCGAGGTCGGCCCGGCGCTGTTTTTCTCGCTGCTGATCATCACCTTGTCGTTCATACCGGTGTTCACGTTGCAAGCGCAGGAGGGGCGGCTGTTTTCG
The DNA here is from genome assembly GCA_038326025.1 of Burkholderiales bacterium. Classification (GTDB taxonomy): domain Bacteria; phylum Pseudomonadota; class Gammaproteobacteria; order Burkholderiales; family Burkholderiaceae_C; genus CAISIP01. Next base: position 40,159 of record JBBQJP010000006.1, on the reverse strand, counting down.
CCGCTGGCGTTCACCAAGACCTATGCCATGGCGGCCGCTGCCGGTCTGTCAGCGACGCTGATACCGGTGCTGATGGGGTACCTGATTCGTGGCCGTATCCCCGACGAAAAATCCAATCCTTTGAACCGCCTGTTAATCGCCGTGTATCGGCCGATGCTCGACGTGGTGTTGCGTGCGCCGCGCTTGACGCTGGTTGTGGCTGCGCTGGTGCTGCTGACCAGCCTGTGGCCACTCAAACACATCGGTGGCGAGTTCATGCCGCGGCTCGACGAAGGCGACCTGTTGTACATGCCGTCAGCCTTGCCTGGCCTGTCGGTGGGCAAGGCGGCCGAGCTGCTGCAGCAGACCGATAGACTGATCAAGACAGTTCCCGAAGTGGCCAGTGTCTACGGCAAGGCCGGGCGGGCGGAAACCGCCACTGACCCGGCGCCGCTTGAAATGTTCGAGACCACGATCCAGTTCAAGCCGCGCGAACAATGGCGCGCCGGCTTGACGCAGGACAAGCTGATCGACGAACTCGACCGCATCGTGCAGGTGCCGGGGCTGGCCAATATCTGGGTGCCGCCGATCCGCAATCGCATCGACATGCTGGCCACAGGCGTCAAGAGCCCGGTCGGTGTCAAAGTGGCCGGCACCGACCTGGCGACGATTGACCGCGTGAGTGGCGAGATAGAGAAGGTGCTCAAGGACGTTCCGGGCGTGAGCAGCGCGTTGGCCGAACGCCTCACCGGTGGACGGTATGTTGACGTGACGATCAACCGGGACGCGGCCGCGCGGTTTGGTTTGAACATCGCCGATGTGCAATCGGTGATCGCCTCGGCCGTGGGCGGCGAAACCGTGGGAGAGACGGTCGAAGGGCTGCAGCGTTTTCCGATCAGCGTGCGTTATCCGCGCGAGATCCGCGATTCGCTTGACAAATTGCGTCAGCTGCCGATCGTCACCGAACGCGGCGCACGCCTGATCCTGTCCGACGTGGCAACGGTGCGCATCAGCGATGGGCCGCCGATGCTGCGCAGTGAGAACGCGCGCCTGTCAGGTTGGGTCTACGTTGACATCCGCGGCCGGGACCTGCGTTCGGCGGTGCTGGATATGCAGCGGGTCGTGGCCGACCAGGTTCAATTGCCGGCTGGTTATTCGGTGTCCTGGTCGGGGCAGTTCGAATTCCTCGAACGTGCCACGGCCAAACTCAAGCTGGTCGTGCCGTTCACGCTGTTGATCATCTTCGTGTTGTTGTACTTGACGTTCCGACGCCTGGACGAGGCCTTGCTGATCATGGCGACGCTGCCGTTTGCGCTGGTCGGCGGGATCTGGTTGCTGTACCTGCTGGACTACAACCTGTCGGTCGCCGGCGCGGTCGGTTTCATCGCGCTCGCCGGCGTGGCGGCCGAGTTCGGCGTCATCATGTTGTTGTACCTGACGCAGGCCTGGAATGAACGTCTCGCCAACGGGCGCACCACGACCGACGACCTGATGGATGCCCTGCGCGAAGGTGCGGTGTTGCGGGTGCGGCCCAAGGCCATGACGGTGGCGGTGATCCTGGCAGGCCTGTTTCCGATCATGTGGGGGTCGGGGACCGGATCCGAAGTGATGCAACGTATTGCCGCGCCGATGGTGGGCGGCATGGTGACTGCGCCGTTGCTGTCGATGTTTGTCATTCCCGCGGCTTACCTGCTGCTGCGCCGGCCTCGCGTGCAGCAGAGGCCGCGACGGCAGTCCTGGCGCCGCCCGCAGGAGCTTGGGTCAGTCCCCGCGGTTTCCACCGGGACGGCAGCCGGTGTGCCCTAGGCCACGGCTGGCTTGGCCTTGACAGCAGAGAACCACGCGCAGGCGGGCTTGCCCATGTACCAGGTGTCGGACCGCGAATCGACGGAACTCATGCGCCAGTCCACAGGTCGAGTTGTTGCCACTGCCGCTCCGTGCGCCTAACGGGCTCGGGCACCATTATGGGTTGGGCCTGCTGTGGCGGCACCGGCCGCGGCGGCATGGGCGAACGCGGCGCGGGTACCGGTATCCCGGATAGTGCCGCGCTCTTGTTCACTCCGTCTTCTTTTTCGGTGAATCTGCACCGAATTGCGTGACGGCGTCGCCAAACGAGCGGCTCAGCGTGCCATATGCGTCAACAAAGCCCTGCTTGACCTCGTCCCAGGCGTCGGCCGAACTGTGGCGCACACCGCCATACCATTGGGCCAGGTCGTCGCGTTGCTGGCGCAACGCACGCATCGACTCACGGCGTTGCTGGCGTGCCTGCTGGCTGAGCTCGGCCCATTCGGTCTGGCTGCGTTGTTCGAGCTGGTCGATCCGGTCGTCCATCGTGTCAAGCAGTTGCTTGCCCTTGGCCAGCGCCTCATCGCGTTGCGCCGCCGAATAGTTTTTCATGGCTTCCAGAGCCTGCGCGTTTTGCTTGCGCACCTGCTGCAGATCGGGATCGGCTGACGCCTTCGCGTCGGTTGCGTGGGCCGGCATGGTTGCGATGGCCGGCGCCAGGGCCAGCAGCGACGTCGCAAGCAGGTGACGGAAAGCAGGAAGACGATAGGGGCGGTTGTTCTGCTGTTTTGTCATGGTGATCTCCTCAATCAGGCAGTAGTCGGCCGCGCGTGGCAGCCGGCAGATGTAAGGCGTCGCAAAACGACGCCACGGTTCACTGGAGTAGGGTGCGAGCTAGCTTGGGAGCGGCCCGGCACTACGCTCATGTGGTTTCCTCCAGCTTGTGTTTGAGTGCGACGCCGTAGTGCTGGTACAGGTGCACTTCGTACAACTTATCGATCGCCTGCGGACCTTCGTAGTCAGGCGCCGTGCGCAGAATTTCGCGCTCCACGTCGATGACGATCTCCTTGTCGGACCATCGGATCGCGTTGACCCAGCCCGGTGCCAACAGCACTTTGCGGCCGGGCAGCCATTTGCGGGTGTCGGCCACCAGATAACGCACGGTCCAGTCCTCGTCGTGGATGACGAAGTCGACGACCTCTCCAATTTCGCCGTCACGGGCGTGCATGCCGTATCCGCGCACCTCGTCGGACGAGTGCAGATGCGGTTCAGGGGGTTCGCTCACCGCTGGGCGGGGTTCGACCGGTAGCGTGGTGTCGGCGCCCATCGAGCCCCAGGCGCCAAAGTCTGCGCCGACCCAGTAGGGCGACCAGCCGTAGTGGTCATGCAGTTGGGACTCATGGTGGCGCGAGACAGTCTGCTCGGATTCGATGGGCGGGCTTTGCTCGACCTGATCGCGCGTGAGGTCAACGACGATTTGATGGCGCGTGGTGTCAACCTGCCGAACCACGGCGGGTGACAACAGCAGCTTGCGTCCCATCAACCAGCCGCCCGTGCGAACCACCAGGTAGCGGACGGTCCAGCGGTCGTCGTCGAACCAGACGTCGGTGATCGTTCCGATGTCGCCATCACGGGCCTGCAATGAATAGCCTTTGAGCGACTCGAGTTCATGCCAATGTTGCATGTCAATCCTCCTTCTGTTGCTGTGCCATCGACTTCGCGATGCAACGCCGACCGCACGCTTTCAGTCTGACAAATGAGGCCATGCCTGGCTGTAGGACAACGGAGCATGCCGGTGTCGGTGAGGCTTGGTGATCGGGCGCCGAATTGAACTTTCAGCGCAGGCTTTCGTCGCACACAAAATGGCGTTGCGCACCGACGACGCTGTTGCACACGCTCAAGGAGACCCAGCCCCATGGCATCCATACCAACACCTACACCAATACCCCCCGCGCCGGATGAGCGCAAACGGCCCACGTCGCCGCCGGAGGTCCGGGACCCGCTGCCGAGTCCGCGGGAGCCGCCGGTGTCGGACCCACCGGCCCAACCGGGCACACCGGTGCCGGTGCAGGAGCCGCCAGCCCGACGCTGACCTCAGAACAAGAATTCAGAAGATCGGTCGTGCCAGCCGCGATCGGGCCGATTCAAGCAGGCAACGCGAATACCACTTGTGAAAACCCAGTAGCAGCGCAAACGCAATACCGAGACGAGGCGCACCGTCGGCGCCGCTTCGCGCGGGCACGACAGCGGAGCCGAAGTAGAGAGCCGTGCGTGGCGCAGCCGCATCGGGCAGCTTTGATACCATCAACCAGGATCGGGTGCGGCCGGAAACATCGCACAGCAGTAGTTGATCTGCGCAGCGATCTTCGACGCGCCATGCGGCAAACCGATCAGTGGCGCCCGAGGCCAGTTGCCGGACCTGCGCATCGGTGGACGGGCGTGCCATGAATATTGCGAGAAGCCGTCGCTCGACCCGGAACAGGGCACCGGTGTAGAAGGTTTCGACATACTCGGCATGCGAGACCTGCCGGTCGACTTGGGCGACAAAACAATCCGTATAGGCACCGGTACCGCCGTACCGGGCCAGCAAGGCTTGGGGTGGAAGGGCACAGGACCTTATGGACGATACGGTCGCCATGTTTGTTCCGGCGGTGGCATGCGGGTGCGAACTCAGTCCATCACGGAACGATGACGCTTGTGCCAGTCCTGCATGTCACTGTACCCAGGCATGTTCACTACCTTGTCCTTCGTGAAGGCAAGCAGGCCCTCGTCGCTCAGGCCGAGATCGATCTTGAACTTGCAGGGCTGGTGCACGTACCAGGGTGTATCAACAAATATCTCCAGGCGATGGCCTTCCGGGTCCCGGAAATAGATCGACCAGCTGGTGCCGTGGGAGACCGGGTCGACCTGCGCTCCGGATCCCGCCAGTGCGTCACGGAACCGACGCAGGTCGCTCAGTGACGCAACCCGGAACGAGATATGGTCGAGTGGACTCGTCGCTGCTCGCACGGACGGGCGCGGATTCAGAACCAGCTGATGGTGTTCGTCCGGGTTGCGACTGAGGAACACCAGCGCACCTTCACCCACACCCCGGTCTGTCACGACAAACCCAAGTGATGCCGTGTAGAACCGCTCCATCTTCGCCACATCGTGGACATACAACTCGAAGTGGCTCAGCGACAGTGCCGGAACATTCATTGCAGGATCTCGCCTTCTCGTGGTGTTATTACGTGGTCTCCGTTGATTCGCGCCGAGCCACTGGCGCAATGCGGGACGCCCCTAGGTTTTGGGTGTTGCCACGTTGTCCAGCACCCGCTGCACCGCATCGATCAGGTTGATCGGAATCGGAAACACGACGGTCGAATTTTTCTCGCCGGCAATTTCCACCAGGGTCTGCAGGTAACGCAGCTGCATCGACATCGGTTGCGTGGCCAGCAATGCTGCGGCGTCGACCAGTTTTTGCGCAGCCTGGAATTCACCTTCGGCGTGGATCACCTTGGCACGCCGTTCCCGCTCGGCCTCGGCTTGCTTGGCGATGGCGCGGATCATGCTCTCGTCGATATCAACATGTTTGATCTCGACATTCGCCACCTTGATACCCCACTGATCGGTGCCCTGATCGAGGATGCGTTGCAGGTCAATGTTGAGCTTTTCACGTTCGGACAACAAGGCATCGAGTTCATGCTGGCCCAGTACGGAGCGCAACGTGGTCTGTGCGAGCTGGCCTGTGGCTTCCATGTAGTGTTCGACATTGATGACCGCGCGTTGCGGATCGACCACCCGGAAATACAGTACCGCGTTGACCTTGACGGACACGTTGTCGCGGGTGATCAGGTCCTGGCTGGGCACATCGAGCACGATCATGCGCAGATCCAGTTTGACCATCTGTTGCACGATCGGAATCAGGATGATCAGACCCGGGCCCTTGACCTCCTGGAACCGGCCGAGCATGAAAACAACGCCGCGTTCGTATTCGCGCAATACCCGGATGGCACTGGCCAGCAATACGACGACGATCAGGAGGATCACTCCGAAAAATATCTGCATCAGCTTTGCTCCTTGGGTTCGACATTCAGAACGAGATCAGCCATGCCGACTATCCGCACCACGGTGCCTTTTGCCAGCGGTACAGGAGACCATGCCTGCCAGATCTCGCCGTGCAGGCGGACCAGGCCATGGTCCGAGAAGTCCGCCATTACTTCGGCATGGTCGCCGATCATGGTCTCACGGCCGCTTACGCTTTTGGCATGCCGCGACTTCATTGCGGCGCCAAAGACAAGTACGAACACGGCCACCGACGACACGGCAAACGCCGCGATGATCGGCACCGAAATCTGATAGGCCGGCAGATCGGTCTGCATCAGCATCACTGAACCGATGACGAACGCGACGGCGCCGCCGATTCCGAAAACACCAAAGCCAGGCGCAAAGGTCTCTGCCAGCATCAGGCCGACGCCGAGCAGTATCAAGGCCAGGCCGACATAGCTGATCGGCAACATCTGCAGCGCATAAGCGGCCAGCAACAGGCAGATCACACCGACAGTTCCGGGCACGCCAGTGCCGGGGCTGTAGAACTCCAGAATCAGACCGTAGATGCCGATCATCATCAGTACGTAGGCCACGTTGGGATCGGTAATCAGCGACAGGAACTCATAACGCCAGCCCGGTGTGACGCGTTGCACGCTGGCCCCGGTGAGCGCCAGGGTCACGGGTTTTCCTTCGACCTTGACGCTGCGGCCATCGAGTTGGCGCAACAGATCGTCGAGGTCGGGCGCGATCAGGTCGATGACGTTGGCCGCGAGTGCGTCGGTTGCGCTCAGGTTGGCGGCGTCCCGCACGCTTTTTTCGGCCCAGTCCCGGTTGCGGCCATGCAAGCCCGCAAGGCCGCGGATGTAGGCAGCGGCATCATTGACAACCTTGCGTTCCATCGCCGTACCTGCGCGTGGTGCGGCTCCCTCTTCGTTGCCTGCGGCGCCATCGGCCGGCGCTGAGGCGCCCGTGGCAGGTTTGGCGGGTTCGGTGCCGCCCGGCATAGGGAAAGGCGAGCCGCCACCGCCGATGCTCACTGGCGTCGACGAGCCGATATTGGTGGCCGGTGCCATCGCCGCGATATGGCTGGCCAGCATCAGGTAGGTGCCGGCGCTCGCGGCACGCGAGCCACCTGGCGCGACATAGGTTGCGACCGGCACACTGGACGCCACAATCGCCTTGATCATGTCGCGCATCGCATGGTCCAGCCCGCCAGGCGTGTCGAGCTGCAATACGAACAAGGCGGCGTTGGCGCTTTGCGCGTCTTTCAGGTTCGAGATGAAATAGTCGGCAGATGCCGGACCGATGGCGCCATCGATCTGCAGCAACCATACGACGGGTTTTGTCGTTTGGGCGCTGGATGGTCCGGCCCACAGCAGACATGCGCCAAGCACGATGACAACGGCTGCGCGAAACATGTCTCGCAGCCGCACAGCAATGTCGGCAAGTCGATGGACCATCGAATCAGCATAACAGGGGGGGCATCAATTGTCTTTGCGCGGGCCGGGCAACTGGTAATTACCCTCTGCCGGATTCGATAGGTCCGATCTAGAATGAACTTATTGGTCTTGAAGTGACCAGAGAGTATGCGGGCGCGCCTTGCTGCGTGTTCGCCGGCCGCTTGTTGGCCGGCACACCGCCAAATTCCACCATGTTTTTACAACGTTTGCGAAAACTCCTCACCAGCGTCCCGTCGATCACGGTCGTGGGCCTGATGTCGGCCTATTTGCTGGTCGGGTTTTTCCTGTTGCCGGCCGTGCTCAAGTGGCAGTTGGAGAAGCAACTGTCCGAGCGCGGCCATGTGATGCATGTGGGCGCGGTGCGTTTCGATCCGCTGCGACTGACGCTCGAAGTGAACGATCTGGCGCTGGCAGACGCACAGGGCGCCGTCATGGCCGGTTTCGACCATCTTGCGGTTGACCTGGAGTGGCGCAGTATGACCGACCGGGCCTGGACCATTGCCGATGCGCGGCTGCTTGCGCCCCATGTACGCATCGACCGTGCCCGGGACGGCAGCCACAATTTCAGCGCCTTGCTTGCGCAATTTGCGGGCACCGAGCCCGATAGCGCCAGGGATGATAGCGCAGGCTTGCCGTCGCTGCGAGTGCAAAGCCTGCAGCTGGCAAACGGGCGCCTCGAATGGTTCGACCAGATGCTCGAGCAGCCGCTGGTCAGTCGCATCGTGCCGCTGCAGGTGCAACTGCATGACCTGTCCACGCTGGCCGATGAACAGGGCCGGTACCGCGTCAGCCTGCGCACCGAAGCCGGCGAGTCACTGGAGTTGCACGGCAACATCACCATTGGATCACGCCAAGCCAGCGGTGAACTGGCGCTGCAGGGTTTGCAGGTGGCCACGCTGGCGCGTGGATTGAATCGTGAGTTGGTCTTGCAGTCGCCCCGTGGCAGTCTGAGCATGGGCGGGCGCTTCGACCTGTCCATCGATGCCAATGGCGTGCCGGCCGGGGGTGCGAGTGACCTGAAGTTGACGCTGGCCGATCTGTTCCTGCAACCACCGGGCGACAGCAATACGCCGTTGCTGGCGGCGCAAAACATGGCCTTGAGTGCCGGCCGGCTCGACCTGGCGCAGCGCGAGTTGCATTTCGACGGCTTGTCAATCGCTGATGCATCGGCCAATGCCGGCATCGACGCGCAGGGCAAGGGCAGTTGGGAGTCGGTGTTGCGCGTGGCGCAGGCGGCGCCGAAAGCGGCTGCTGCGGCGTCTGGGTCGCCACCTGCACCTGCGCCTGCGCCTGCACCAAAGTCAGCCGCGTCATCCGCCCTTGCTTCCGCATCGGCCCCCTCATCAGCATCAGTATCCCCATCCGCAACGGCTGCTACCGCGCCTGTCCCGGCCACGCCGTCCGCGGCTGAGGCACCGTGGTCAGTTTCCGTAGGCGACGTCCGGGTCGAGCGGCTGGCGCTGGCCTTGCGCGACGCCGCCCAGCAACGCCGTGTACGGATCGCGGCGCTGGGCCTTGGTTCTGCCCTCGACGCGCAAATCGGCAGCGCAGCTGGCAACCGTGTGCGCCTGCCGCAACTGCGACTCACCCTCGACGGACTGGCTTTGGAGCAGGGCGATGCCGCGGTCACGGTGCCGTCGACACGACTGGATGCGGACGTGATCGCGCTGCAGGCCAAGGGCATCAGCTTCGACGCGACGCTGGACAAGCTGGTGCTGGCACTGGCCCAGGGCATGTCGGTGCGCAGCGCCGGCCAATCGGCGTCTTTGGGGACGAGCGAAGTGGCGACGGCTGGTGTGCGTGCGCGGACCAGCGGTACCGGTGCGCGGGTGGAGGTAGAAGCACCGAAATTGCAGTCACGGTCGCTGGTGGCTGATCAGGCCGGCCAGAGCGCGCGCATCGGGCAGCTGGGAGTCGGCGGCGCGCGTCTGGTGCTGGATACGGGCGCGGGGGCGAACGGTGGCAATGGCATCGCGCTGGCGCTCGAGGGGCCCAAGCTGCAACTTGATGAATTGGCGGCGTCGACCGAGGGCACCGGATCGACGCCCGCGGCCCGGCAGTCCACCGAACTGGGCCAGCTGACGCTGCAGGCACGGCGCCTGGCCCTTGATCTGGCCGGTGGCGAGAACAGCTTGTCGCTCGATGCGCTGCAGTCGCAGGCTCGCAAACTGCAGTTGCTGGCGGATGGGCAGACCTTGTCGCTGGCCAGCGTCGCGCTCGACAACGCCCGCTTGCAGGTGCGCCAGGGCGGCGCCGGCGCGCAACTGCAGGCCGAGACCCCGGCATTGCGTTTGGCCGGTATCGCGGCGCGCCGGGGCACCGAACGCGCCGAAATGGCCGACTTGAGTCTGCAAGGTACGCGTATCGATGTGCGCAGCGGCGCCGATGGCACGACCGAACTTGCGTTCACGGGCATGCAGGCGGCCGGCAAGCAGCTGGCGCTGGCGCGTGAGGCCGACACCCTGCAACTGGCCAGCATGGCGCTGGGCAGCGAGGTGCTGAAACTGGTGCTGGGCAAGGAGGTGGCGCGTTTTTCCGGCAACAGCGCAGCGGTTGCCCTTACCGGAGTCCAGGCCAGGCAGTCGGGCAACCGGCTTGCGCTGCAGGACGCGCGCTGGAAGGCGCGCGCGTTCGACGGCAGAAGTATGCTGGCCGCCGGCCCGGCGCAGGCCAATGCGCGCATCGACGATAGCGAACTCAGCCTGGCGTCGTTCGGCCTCGGCCGAGGCCAGGCTGGCACGGGAGGTGGCGCCACCTCGGATACCGGCTCCAGGAATCTGGCGACCTTGGCCTCGGCCACCTGGTCGGCTGGCAGCCTGATACTGGACGTGGTCGACGGGCCAATGCAACTGCGCGGCAATGCGATGGCGCTCAAGCTGGACCAGGCCTTGCTGCACGACCCGGACGGGCAGGGCTCCGAGCTGGTGCAAATGGGCGACATGGCCCTGTCGGGCGCGGTGTTCAGCCTGGCCGACCGCTCCGTTACGGCCGAAACCTTGCGGGTCAGTGGCCTGCGTGCCTCAGCGTGGCTGGATGCACAAGGCCGCCTCAATCTGCTTGAAGTCGTCGGCGCCTCGGGCCCTGATGCCGCAGTCGCATCGGTGGAGCCCCCGACACCAGCGGCTGCGACGCCGGCCCCGGCCGGTCCGGCTGGCGAGAGTCCTTGGCGCGTCGCCGTCAGGACCGTCGACCTGCAGGATGCCGCCGTTCGTTTTGAAGACCGCCGTCGCGATCCGCCACTGGCAATGGGACTGGTGGCGATCACGCTGAACCTGTCCGGTGTCGACACGGCAGTGGGCGCGCCGCCGATGCAGCTTGCGCTGGGTGCCACGCTGGCCAGCGGCGGCGAGATACAGGCCAAGGGTAGCGCCGCGCTGGACCCGCAGGCCGTCGACCTGCAACTGGCGGTGACGGGACTGGCGCTGGCGCCGGTGCAACCGGTCGTGTCCGAATACGCGGAACTGACGTTGGCCTCGGGCATCGCGTCGACACGGGGCCGGTTGACTTATGGCGCGGTGGCCGACGTACCGGCGCGGCTGTCGTATACCGGCGGTTTCGCGGTCGATCGATTCCTGCTCGAGGAAATCACGCCGAAGCGACCGTTCCTGGCCTGGGAGTCGGTCAAGTCCGACGACCTGAAGCTGACGCTTGAGCCGAACGCGGTCGACATCGGCGAGGTGATGCTCGATCAGCCGGTCGGGAGGCTGATCATCGCCGAGGATCAGAGCATCAACGTCACCGACGTGCTCAAGAAGCGCGACGGCGCAGCTACCGAAGACAAGTCGCCAACGCCTGCCTCGGCTGATGACCCACCCGCGGACGCGTTCCCGGTCACGGTGGCGCGGGTGAAGGTCAGCGATGGTCAGCTGGAGTTTGCCGACCTGAGCCTGCGCCCTCAGTTCGGCACCCGCATGCACCAGCTCAAGGGCGTCATCACCGGGCTGAGCACCGATCCCGAGCGGGTGGCCAAGGTGCAGCTCGACGCCAGGGTCGACAAGTTCGGGTCAGCCCGTATCCGCGGCCAGGCAAGCATCCTGCAGCCGGAGAAACTGACCGAGATCGACATGGCGTTTCGCAACCTGGAGATGACCTCGTTGTCGCCCTACGTGGTGAAGTTCGCCGGTTACGAGATTGCCTCGGGCAGGTTGTCGCTGGACCTTCAGTACAAGGTGCGCGACGGCAAGCTGCTGGGGCAGAACAAAGTGCTGCTCAACCAGATGGCATTGGGCAAGAAGGTGAAGAGTCCAGACGCGCTGGACCTGCCTCTCGAGCTGGCGCTGGCGGTGCTCAAGGACTCCAATGGCGTGATCGATATTGGCTTGCCGGTCAGCGGCGATCTGAACGATCCGAAGTTCGACTATGGCGCGGTGATCGGCAAGGCCATCGGGAACCTGCTCGGTGGAATCGTGACCGCACCGTTTCGCGCGCTGGCGGCAATTTTTGGCGGCGGCGGCGACAAGGCCATCGACACCATTGATTTCGAGCCCGGCAGTGCCGTACTGGCACCCCCCGAGCAGCAAAAGGTCGAGACTGTCGCACGTGCATTGATTGCGCGGCCGCAATTGCAGCTCAAGGTGGCGCCGGTTTATGCGCCGCGCCAGGATACGCCGGTGCTGCAATCCTTGACGGTGCGGGGTGAAGTGGCTCGTGCCATGGGGTTGAGCCTGGCACCGGACGAGGACCCCGGACCGATCGATGTGGCCAACCCGCGCGCCGCCAAGGCCATCGAGGCGGCCTTCAGCGCCCGTTATGCGCCGGCTGTGCTGGACCTGCTCAAGCAGCGCGCCCAGCCTGCCGCACAGGCGCAGGCCTTGTCTGGATCCACATCCGCAACGGCGTCGGAGCAGCCGGGTTCGGCAGGCGTTGTTGCTCCTGAGACGACGCCCATAGAGGCGACGGTGGCGGCTGCCGACGCGGTGAAGCCGGGCGCCAGCGGGGCAAAGTCGCCAGCAACTGCGCCTATAGCGGCTCCGGATCTTCCGCCGGCTTTCTATCAGACCCTGCTCGATCGCATGATCACCGAGCAAGTGGTGTCCGCTCAGGATCTGGACGCACTGGCAAATCGCCGGGCCGATGGCATCGTGCAGCGCCTGACGGTCACGGACGGGGTTCCATCCGACCGGGTGGCGCTGGCCGAGGTGCGCGAGGTCGCCGATGCCACCGACAAGGTGGTGCCGTTGAAGTTGCAGCTCGATGTGGCGAAATGATGGCGCGGCGTATCGCCGCAACCGTCAGCCCGGACGTTTCATGCGCAGCAGTTGTTCCGGCCCGATGCTGAAGTAATCGGCCGGCCCGCCGCCGCGCATGATGTGGCCGGAAGCTGCGGTGTCGTAAATGCCCTCGTTCAGGGTCCACGGAGCAATATGCACGCCCACGACTTCTCCGAGCACCAGCCAGGAAGTGATCTTTTCTCCGGCCGCACTTTGCAGCTGCACGATCTGGCTGAGTCGGCATTCGAACGACACGGCACTTTCCGCCACACGCGGCGCCTTGATCAACCGTGACGCGGCGGGTGTGACGCCCGCCAGCACAAACTCGTCGACCGAGGCTGGCACCGTGGCCGAACTGGCGTTCATCGCCTCGGCCAGCGGACGGGTCACCAGATTCCAGGCGAACTCGCCGCTGGCCTCGATGTTGCGCAGGCTGTCTTTGGAGCCAATACTGGAGAAGCCAATGATCGGCGGATGGTAGTTAAAGCCGTTGAAGAAGCTGTAGGGTGCGAGATTGGCGACACCGTCCGGGCCCAGCGACGATATCCAGCCGATAGGGCGTGGCGCGACGATGGCGTTGAATGGGTCGTGGGGCAGGCCGTGGCCTGTGGCAGGTTCATAGAAGTACATGGGGGGCTTGCAATAGGACACTGACAGGCCGATGGTATCGTCAAGGTGAGTCTGGATCTCGCCATAAGGGCGCCTCGGGGCGTGGTGCAGGTACCGGATCCATCGGTGATTCACCGATGAGATGCCAAATTTAGTGACGGCGGGGTAAAAAATGGCAGTGTCACCCGGAGGGTTGATCGGTCGATGGGAATCCAGGGTCTGGGAGGCGACCGGGTTGACCGGTGCCCGGGCCTTGCTGCTGCGCCTGGTGCGCACCGTGCTGATCCTGGGGCGCGATGTCGCGAAGGGCCAACTCACGCTGCGCGCGATGAGCCTGGTCTACACCACCTTGTTGTCCATCGTGCCGCTGCTGGCGCTGAGTTTTTCTGTGCTCAAGGCTTTTGGCGTAACCAACCAGATCCAGCCCTTGCTGCGCAATCTGCTAGAACCGCTGGGCGAGAAAGGGCAGGAAGTCGCACTGCGCATCTCCGGCTTCATCGAAAACATGAATGTCGGCGTGCTCGGTGCGGTGGGTCTGGCGCTACTGCTGTACACATCGGTCTCGCTGATCCAGAAGATCGAGGAGTCGCTCAACTACATCTGGCACACGCCACGCGCACGGCCGCTGGGTGAGCGCTTCACGCGTTACCTCACGGTGCTGATGGTCGGCCCGATCCTGGTGTTCTCCGCGCTGGGCCTGACCGCCAGCGTGATGAACATGGAGGCTGTGCGCAGTCTGCTCGAGTTCGGCGTTTTTGGCCAACTGGTGCAGACATTGAGCCGTCTGTTGCCGTACCTGCTGATCATTGCTGCCTTCACCTTTATCTATGTCTTCATGCCCAATACCCGTGTGCGCTTGTGGCCGGCGCTGGTGGGTGGCATCGTCGGAGGTATCGCCTGGCAGTCGGCTGGATGGGTGTTTGCGGTATTCATCGCCGGCTCCGGCAATTACGCAGCGATCTATGCGAGTTTCGCGATCCTGATCCTGTTCATGATCTGGTTGTACCTGAGCTGGCTGGTGTTGCTGTTTGGCGCCAGCGTGGCTTTTTATGTGCAGCACCCGGAGTATTTGTACATACGCGGCGGTGAGCCGCGGCTGAGCAATCGCATGCGCGAACGCCTGGGCCTGTCAGTGATGGACTTGGTGACCCGGCGGTTTCTAGCTGGCGAGACGGCGCCGAGCCAGATCGACCTGACCCAGACGCTCAAGGTCCCCACCCATGTGCTGGCGGTCATACTCGATGCGCTGCAGGCGCGTGGCCTTATGGTGGCCACGTCCGACGACATGCCGTCCTATTTGCCGGGCCAGGATCCGGCCCGCATCATGGTGGCCGATGTGCTCGATACCGTGCGCGCGGCCGGCGAGGATGGCTTCCTGTCACCTGCCAGGCTTCCGGCGGTCGGTTCTGTCGATGACGTGATTGCGCAGATGCAACTGGCGACGATGAACGCACTCGACAACATGTCCATGCGCGACCTGGCCTTGCGTGCAACGGATGGCGCATCCTTGAGGCCGGACACGTCGGTGCCAAGCCAGATGGCCGAACCGGTGTGGATCGAGGCGCACGAGGCTGCTCAGGGCGCGCCGAAGGTGGAGAACCGCTGAACCCGGCCTCCTGGCCGGCGCCATCCGCTACACTTTTTCGCTTCGCCTGTCGCCGTGCGGGCATCGTCGCCGGGCGGCGGCGCTTTGCCTTTGGAAGGAATTGTCTTGCGCGTCCTGGTTGCCCCTGTACGGGCCTTGTTTCTCGTGTTGCTGCTGCTGATCTGGTTCGCGCCAGCTGCCGTGGCCCAACAGTCTGCAACCGGTGCCGCCGCTGCGGTGTCAGTGCCCATCCCGCAAGCGGGTGCGACCATGGCCGGCTCTGGCGATGCGCCGGCCAATCCCTATGGGCTCAAGGCCATCTGGCAGCAGGGTGACCCTGTTGCCAGGGGGACGCTGCTGCTGCTGCTGGCCATGAGCATGGGCAGCTGGTATGTGATCATCACCAAGTTCGCCGAACAGTCCCGCATGGGGCGGCAGGCGCGTGCCGTGGATGCCGACTTCTGGGCCGGCGGGTCGGTACAGCAGGCCGCGGCTGCCTTGGCGGCGGACAGTCCGTTTCGCTACATCGCCGAAAAAGCGCTCGAAGGTGCTGGCAAACACGAGGGGCTGCTGGGCGCGATCGACTTCAATACCTGGGTCACGATGGGCATACAGCGGGCCATGGCACGTGTGCAAAGCCGCCTGCAGTCCGGCCTGGCGGTGCTGGCCACCGTGGGCTCGACCGCGCCGTTCGTCGGACTGTTCGGCACGGTATGGGGCATCTACCACGCGCTGGTGAGCATCGGCATGTCGGGCCAGGCCAGCATCGACAAGGTGGCGGGCCCGGTCGGCGAAGCCCTGATCATGACGGCCCTGGGACTGGCCGTGGCGGTGCCGGCGGTGCTGGCTTACAACTGGCTGGTGCGGCGCAACAAGGTGGTGATGGACGAGGTGCAGGCCTTTGGTGGCGACCTGCATGCGGTGATGCTGGCCACGATGAATCAGCACGGCGCTGCGAGCGCCTGAGGCCATGCTCTTGCTGCCTGTGCCGGCCGACGATGAAGATGGGGTGCTGAGCCGCATTAACACCACGCCGCTGGTCGACGTGATGCTGGTGCTGCTGATCATCTTCCTGATCACGATCCCGGTGGTGACGACATCCATACGGCTGTCCTTGCCGCAGGAGCGGGTCCAGGAGCGGCAGACCCGGCCCGAGACCATCATTCTGTCGGTTGACCGAGCGGGCAATATATTCTGGTACGACACGCCGGTACGCAGCACTGACGAGCTGAACACCCGGTTGCGCAAGCTGGTGGCGCAATCGTCCCATCCCGAGGTCCAGATCCGCGGCGACGCGCAAGCGCGCTACGAGAGCGTGGGCCGCGTCATGGCGGCCTGCCAGCGTGCGGGTATCGCGCGCGTGGCCTTCATCACCGAACCACCGGCGCGGGTCGCGCAGGCGCGGACCCGGTGATGGCCTTGGTGCGCACAGCCGGAGCCTTGCGATGATGCCGATGGGTACGGGCCTGGTGGTCAGCGACGAATCGGAGCTGATGATGGACATCAACACCACGCCGCTGATCGACGTTTTGCTGGTGTTGCTGGTAATGCTGATCATCACGATCCCGATCCAGTTGCACGCGATCGACACCCGGGTTCCGATCACGGCGCGGGCCACGCCAAATATTGTGCCTCCCGTCGCGCCGCAACAGATCGAAATCGCCATCGACGCGGCTGACCGCATCAGCTGGCAAGGCGTCGAGGTGGCGCCGGCCACACTGGCGAGCCGTATGGCGGCGCTTGCTCAGCAGGACGTGCAGCCCGACGTGCTGGTGCGGCCGGATCGGCATTGCAGCTATGCGGTGTTCGCCCATGTGCTGGCCGAGTCCCGGCGCCAGGGCTTGAGCCGGCTGGCGGTGGTTGGCAGCGAGCAGTTTCATTAGGTGATGGTGACCAGGCAAGCAGGTTACACGCGCATGTCCGCCACGCGTTACCGCGTGTGGTCGGTGGTGCTGGTGCTGCATTTGCTGCTGGGGGCTTGGTTGGTCACGGTTACCGATCGCACGGTCGAACAGGCGCCGCCTGGTTTGCTCGATGCAATGCTGATCCAGCAGGTCGCAGTCGCGCCGCCAGCACCGCAGCCTCAGACGGCTGCTGCGCAGCGAACCGAGCCGTCACAGTGGCAGCCACAACGAGCCGTCACGCCGCCGGTGACAACGCGGCAGTCCGAGCCAGTACCGGCGTCCAAGCCGCGTCTGGCACCTTTGCCGTCGCCGGTGCCGAATCCGCCGCGCGAAGTCACGCCGCCAGCACCTACACCTACACCTAAACCTGCAACTGCAACTGCAACTGCGCAGCCCGTTCCGGAGCCTCCATCCACCGCTACCGCCCCGGCTGCTACGGCGGCTACGGCGGCCGCGCTAGCGCCAGCAACTGTGGCGGGAACGGCTGTGTCCAACAGCGCTGCTCCTGCCAAGACCGCGGCAGGAGAGTCGGCGTCTGCATCGGGAGCCATCGGGGCTTTGGCATCGGCGGCCAGGCCAGCCGCAAGCACCGATATCACCGTCGCCTGTCCAGGACAGGTTGCACCGGTGATGCCGCGTCTGGCAATTCGGGGTGGCGTGACCGGCGAGGTCGTGGCGCAGGCGCTGATCGTCGGCGGAAAGGTCACCGAGGTCCGGATCCTGTCCGGACCGTCGGTGTTTCACAACGCGGTGCGTGCTGCGATGCTGCAATACCGTTGTGTTACTTCCGCAGCGGAGGTCAGGGTCACGCAGCAGTTCACTTTCAGGCTCGAATGAACGGCGCGCGTTGCCTCAAGGGGCGGTGCGTCGGTATTTGACGACCTGCTTTTGCGCGACCCAGGTCGCGGTCGCGCTGTCCATGGACCTGAAATGCGCCGACGCCATGTGTGCGGCAATGGCCGCGTCATCGTCGTACAACTTGTACAGGAAAAACAGCTGTGGATTATCTGGATCGCGGCAGACATCGAACTGGCGGCTACCGGGTTCGGTCTCGCGCGAAGCACGGGCGTTGTCGGTGATGGCGACATCGAAGGCGGCCACGTGCTCGGGAACTTGTGCGTTAGGGGTTTTCCCGGATTTGCGGGCAATACCCGGTCGCAGTGCCTCATTCCGCTAAAGTTCGACCACCATGTACATGCCGCCCCATTTCCATTCCCGGGATACCGCCCAGGCAATCGACCTGATACGTGCTTATCCCTTTTCAACGCTGATCAGCAATGACGACGATGGCTTCCCGTTTGTGTCGCATCTGCCACTGCACCTCGAGCAGCGCGAAGGAGGCCAAATGGTCCTGCTCGGCCACTGCGCCAAGCCCAACCACCATTGGCGATACCTGCAGCATCGCCCCAAGGCGCTGGTCAGCTTCATGGGTCCCCACGCCTATATGACGCCACGGGTCTATCCGGATCTGGCGCGGGTGCCGACCTGGAACTACCTGGCGGTGCATTGCACGGTTCAGGCCACGTTGATTGACGATGCGCAGGACAAGGACCGGTTGATGAAGAAACTCATCGGCGATCACGATCCGGCCTACATAGCGCAGTGGAAAGATCTGGGCACGGACTACCAGCACAAGATGCTGGCCGGCATCGTCGCGTTTGAGTTGCAGGTGCTGGACCTGCAATGCAAGATCAAGCTCATCCAGCATCGCAAGGAGTCGCACCAGAAGCTGCGCGCCGTATATGCCGCCGGCAACGAGAACGAACAGGCCCTGGGCCAGTGGATGGATCGGATCGGTATTGGCCAGGTGGTGCCGGGTGAACCGGATGTTTGACGTAGGCGCAGCGGACGACGCAGACTTCATGGCGTTGGCGCTGGCGCAGGCGCAACAGGCGCTGATCGTTGGTGAAGTGCCCGTGGGTGCCGTCGTAGTCAAGGACGGCAAGGTGATTGCCACCGGCCATAACGCGCCAGTCGGCAGCCACGACCCGACAGCGCATGCCGAGATCGCGGCCATGCGGGCGGCGGCGCGCTTACTCGGCAACTATCGGCTTGACGGTTGCAGCCTGTACGTCACGCTCGAGCCCTGCACCATGTGTGCGGGTGCCATGCTGCACGCACGACTGGAGCGGGTGGTGTTTGGCGCGCCGGACAACAAGACCGGCGCCGCCGGCTCGGTGCTCGACGTGTTTGCCGATCCGCGCATCAACCACCAGACCCTGGTCCAAGGAGGTGTTTTGGCAGTGCAGTCTGCGGCCTTGCTGCAATCCTTCTTTTCCAGAAAACGCCAGGAGAACCGCATGAGCAACTACAGCCCTTTGCGTGAGGATGCGCTGCGCACGCCCGATTTGCGTTTTGCCGATTTGCCGGACTATCCATGGGCGCCGCATTATTTGAGTGACCTGCCAGCGCTTGGTGGCCTGCGCCTGCACTACCTTGACGAAGGCCCGCGTGACGCGCCGCTGACTTGGCTCTGTCTGCACGGCAATCCAGCCTGGAGTTACCTGTACCGCAAGATGATTCCGGTGTTTCTGCAGGCCGGGCATCGGGTGGTGGCGCCCGACATGCCGGGTTTCGGCAAGAGCGACAAACCGAAGAAGGACGAGGTTCACAGCTTCAGCTGGCACCGCCGGGTATTGCTGGAGCTGGTCGAGCGGCTGGATCTGAACAACGTGGTGCTGGTGGTGCAGGACTGGGGTGGCTTGCTCGGGCTGACCCTGCCGATGGAGGCGCCACAACGTTATCGGGGACTGTTGGCCATGAACACGGTGCTGGCCACCGGTGATGTGCCGCTCAGTGCCGGCTTTCTGGGCTGGCGTGAGATGTGCGCGAAGAACCCGCAGTTTGACATATCACGCCTGTTTGCGCGCGGCAATCCGCAGATGAATCCCGCAGAATGCGCCGCGTACATGGCGCCATACCCGGACGCCGGGCACCGTGCCGCTACCCGTGCTTTCGCGCCAATGGTGCCGGAGTTCCCCGATTCGGACGGCGCCGCGATCTCGCGCCAGGCGCGCGACTTCTGGCGAAACCGCTGGAGCGGCCAAAGCCTGATGGCCATCGGTGCCCAGGACCCGGTGCTCGGCGAGCCCGTGATGTTGGCCTTGCGCGCGCTGATCCGTGGTTGCCCGGAGCCCATGGTGCTGCCGCAGGCCGGGCACTTCGTGCAGGAGCATGGAGAACCCGTTGCGCAGGAGGCGGTACGGATTTTCGGCCGCGGATAATGCCGCCTTGTTGCCCTGAGCGGATTCCTTCATGAGCCATATCTATATTTACTCACCCTCCAGCGCCCAACGCGACAAGGCGGCATTGCGCCGTGGCGTGGAACGGCTCGAGGCCTTGGGCCACGAGGTCGAGATCGACCCCGACGCGCTTGCCACCCATATGCGCTTCGCTGGTGACGACGACACCCGTCTGGCCGCCATCCATCGCGCTGCCGCCAGCGGCGCAGACCTGGCGATGCTCAGCCGGGGCGGTTACGGTCTGACCCGTATCCTGCCCGACATCCGTTATGCGGCGCTGGCCAAGGCGGTGGCGCGCGGCACCCGGTTCGTTGGTTTCAGCGACTTCACCGCCTTGCAATGCGCCTTGTATGCCAAAACCGGCGCCGTCAGCTGGATGGGGCCGGTGGTCAACGACGATTTCGGCCGCCCGGAGGTGGTGGACGACATCATGCAGGCCTGCCTGGAAGACCTGCTGTGCGAACAAGGAGAGGGCGCCGGCTGGCAATTGCCCAAGCCTCCTGCGCCCAAAGCGGACGCTGCCGCCGCCGCTGCGCAGCGCCCGATGCGACCGATCCGTGGCGCGGTGATATGGGGCGGCAATCTGGCGGTGCTGTGTTCGCTGGTCGGCACACCATACCTGCCGCAGGTCAAGGGCGGCGTGCTGGTGCTCGAAGACATTGCGGAGCATCCCTACCGCGTCGAACGGATGTTGACCCAGTTGCTGCTGGCCGGTGTGCTCGCGCAACAAAAGGCAATCGTGCTCGGGCAGTTCACGCAATACCAGCTCGCGCCAAACGACAAGGGCTACAAACTGCAGACCGCGATTGACTGGTTGCGCAGCAAGGTCAAGGTGCCGGTGTTGACCAACCTGCCGATGGGCCATGTGGCCACCAAGGTGGTGCTGCCATTCGGTTTGCCGGTTGACCTGATGGTCGACGGTCGGGACGCGCTGATTTACTGGGGTGGGCACCAGCACTGAACCCATCGGCGTCGCGCAAGCTCAAAATCGTCAGGAGGGTCTGTGCCAGTTTGTCAGATCGACCATATTGCCGTTACTGCGTCCACGCTGGACGCGGGTGCCGAATGGGTGGAGCAGGTACTGGGCGTGGCGCCACAGGGCGGCGGCGAGCATGAAGCCATGGGAACCCACAACCGCTTGTTGCGTCTCGGAGATGCAACGTATCTGGAAGTGATAACAATCAACCCCACAGCGCCGGCGCCCGATCGCTCGCGCTGGTTCGGCCTGGACCTGCTTGAGCCCGACGATGCCCCGCGCTTGCGCGCCTGGATTGCGCGCACCGACGACATAGAACGCGCCGCTGGCGCCGCTGGCGAAATGCTGGGCCGCATCACGCCGATGGCGCGTGGCGACCATCAATGGCTGATCACGATTCCCGATGACGGCAAGCCGCCCATGGGTGGCGTTGCGCCAGCGCTGATCGAGTGGAAAAGCACACCACATCCGGCGGCCGGCTTGCCGGATCTGGGCTTGCGCCTGCGTGGCCTGGAGTTGTTTCACCCCCGGCCGCATCGCGCCATGGCCTTGTTGCAGGCCTTGGGGGTTAAAGGTCCGGTACAAGTGCGACGCTCGCGAGAGGGCGAAGGCTCGTCGTTGACGGCGTTTATCGATACGCCGCAAGGTTTACGCGGCCTGTCGGTGGCCGGCTGACAGCCAGGTCGCGTACGCCACAGGCGGCGCGACCCGGTGTCTCATCCCTGCTTATTGCGGCTCGATCTTCGCGTCGTGAATGGCCTTGGCCCACTTGGCGGTTTCCAGCTTGTTGCGCTGGGCCAGTGCCTCGGGTGTGCTGGGCTCGACGACGAAACCGTTGGCTGAAAACTTCTCCTGGATGTCCTTGCTGCTGGCTGCAGCATTGAAGGCCGAGTTGAGCTTGGTGATGATCTCGGGCGGAGTGCCGGCCGGCACATAGGCTGCGAAATAGGCGATCAGCTCATAGTCCTTCAGGCCCAGCGCTTCATTGACGGTGGGCAGGTCCGGCACCACCGACGAGCGCTTGGTGGAGGTCACGGCCAGGCCACGCACCTTGCCGCCCTTGACCTGCGGCACCATCACGCCGAAGTCGGCGCTGAACATCATGACCTGGCCACCGATCAGGTCGGTCATCGCGGCCGGGCCGCTCTTGTACGGCACGTTGGTCATGTCGATGCCGGTCATGCTGGCCAGCACCGACGACGAGACCAGCTGCGAGGTGCTGGCGCTGGCAAAGGTCACGCTGCCGGGCTTGGCCTTGGCCAGGTCGATGAACTCACGCAGCGTCTTGGCCGGAACATCGTTGTTGACGCCAATGATCAGGGGCACCGAACCCATGTAGGCCACGGGCGCGAAGGCCGTGTCCTGGTCGTAGGGCAGCTTTTTCATCAGGCTCTTGAGCGCCGCGTTGGTGCTGTTGGTGCCGATCAGGATGGTGTAGCCGTCGGGCGCAGCCTTGGCCACCGCATCGGCGCCGAGCATGCCGTTGACGCCGGGCTTGTTCTCCACGATGACCGGTTGGCCCAGTGTCTCGGAGACCTTGGCGGCAAAGGCGCGGCCGATCTGGTCGGTGGTGCTGCCGGCGGCGAACGGCACAATGGCCTTGATCGGCTTGGTTGGATAGGACTGGGCCATGACGACGGTGCCGGCGGATGCCAGGGCGGCGAAAAGCGTAATGAATCGCGCAACAGGACGCATGTGAAAGTCTCCAGTGATGATGGGCTCGAAGCGAGTCGCGCGAGTTTAGGGCAGTTCGGGGGCGATCTCGATGTCCAAGACCGCTGCGCCAAGGGTTTTTCCGTGCGCATCGAGCGCCAGCGAACGGGTCACGCCGCCGCCCAGTGCCTCGTGCATGACAAATTGCAAGGCTCCCAGATGCGGTAACGGATAGCGCACGACGGCGCCAAATACGACACCCTGGTAGAAGGCCTTGATACGTTCGGCGCTCAGCGTACGTTCGAGCAGCGTGTAGTGCGCCGGGTCGTGCGCGATCACGCTGAGCGTAGCGCGGTTGCCCTTGTCGCCCGAGCGGGCCATGGCGATGTCTCGGATTTTCATGTCGGTACCGCCCGGCCGTTCCGAAGGCACTCGATGCCCCCAGTGGGGGCAGGAAACGCAGTGAGCGTGGAGGCATTCATGTTAAAGCTCCAGTATGTGGCAGACGGGTCGGATCGCATTGCGCGGAATCAATGCCGACGCCGCCGCCACTACCTCGCGCACCGACTGCACGACACCGCCGCCGCCTGCAGGGCCGTTCAGGTACAGGGCTTCCACCTCCTGTGCGACGCGTTCGGCCTGGGCGCGGGTGGTACAGCGCAGGGCCAGCCGCACGCGCACCTCATACGGCTCACGGTCCGCGCCCAGCGCCGGCCCATGCATGGCATTGACACCGATCAGCTCAAGCCGGTGTTCCATGCCGGACCAGCCCAGGCGATCGAGCCGCGCGCGCAACACGGCCAGCGCGAGTTCTCCGCGCGCCCGGGCGCCTGGGCCGGCATAGGAGATCTGGCCTTCGCCGATGAAGCCGTCGCGGTAACCCAGCGTGGCCTTGAGCGTTTCTGGCCGGGGTTGGCCACTGGCGCCATGGACCCGCACCCGGTCGGTACCGTCGGATTCGAATCCGACCTGCGAAAAATCGGCCACGACATCGGGCTGCAAGTAACGGGCAGGGTCCTCGAGCTCGTACAGCAGTTGGGCGGTGCAGCTCAGGCGATCGACGCGCCCGCCAGTGCCGGCCAGTTTGGTGATCACGGCTGTGCCGTCGGCATCGACTTCGGCCAGCGGAAACCCGACCGACGCCAGGTCCGGCACATCGACGAAACCCGGGTCGGCGAGATACCCGCCGCTGACCTGCGCCGCACATTCGAGCAGATGCCCGATGACGATGCCCTGGCCCAGCCGCGGCCAGTCGTCGGCCGCCCAGCCGAAGTGGTGCATCAGCGGCGCCAGGAACAGCGCCGGGTCGGCGATTCGCCCGGCTATCACGACGTCTGCGCCTTGTTGCAGCGCCGGTAGCAACGCGTCCGCGCCCAGGTAAGCGTTGGCTGATATCAATTGCTGCGCCAGATCGCCGGCGGTCTGGTCCGAGTCCATCAACGGTGTGTGCGGATTGGCGCGCAGCCAGTCGAGTACATCGTCGCCTTCGATCACGGCGACACGCAGTTTCGGCAACGAAAGTTCGCGTGCCACATCGCGCACCGCGTGACCTGCCGCCATCGGATTGGCCGCACCCATGTTGGTGATCACGGTGATCTGCTGCGACATACATGCGGGCAGCACGGCACGAAAACGTTCGCGCAGCAGCGGGTCATAACCCTGCAAAGGGTCGGCAGCGCGGCGCAACTGCGCCAGCGCGATGGTGCGCTCGGCCAGGCATTCGAACACCAGCGCATCGAGTTCACCGCGTTCGGCCAGGTCCTGGGCCGGGTCGATGCGGTCGCCGGAGTAGCCGGCGCCGGAGCCAATGCGAAAGGACGTCATGGAGAGATTGTGCGCGGGATTCAGGTGAACTTCATTGCAGGTTCGATCTCAATTGATAGATCTGCTGCGGTCAGGCTTGATATGCTAGGTGGTCTAACCATGAGCAAATTCATCCGCAAGTCCATACAACACAGGCCAACTTCGGGCCGTCGACGCAATAGGCGGCTTGCAGTGATCGCGCTCGTACTCGGGTTTGTCTGTTTGCTGATAGTTGCTGCAATGGGTGGCGCAGCTTTTTACACTTACCAGCAACTGGGGCGGACCCCCGGGGAGTTGCTGGACTATGTGCAGCGGCGTTTGGAGGGCCATACCAAATTGGAGTGGGTCGCATTGCCCGCAATGGCGGTTGTCCGCTCGGCGTTGAATGCGCCGTCTGCCCAGATGCGCGCAATGCTGCCATTTGAAGTGCCGCCACCGCCACCCAGGTTGGGACCTTCCGAAATTTCCCGACCTGGCCCGATTCCCACTGGCGCGAAGGTGTGGCGCGTCAGTGGGAGTGGTCCCTATTTTCGGATTGCGGATGTTGCCAAACTTGCGCGTGCCGGTGATGTCGTCGAGATTGAGGCGGGCGACTACTACGGGGACGTTACGACCTGGCTTCAGGCGCGTCTCACAATTCGAGGTGTCAATGGAGTTGCCCGGCTGTTCGCTGCCGGACGAAGTGCGGAGCACAAGGCTATCTGGGTCATTCGGCGTGGGGAGTTCGACATTTCCAACGTTGATTTTGTCGGCGCCAAGGTTGCAGACAAAAATGGGGCAGGCATTCGATTTGAAGGAGGTCACCTGCGGCTTCGCAATTGCCTGTTCTGGGGCAACGAGATGGGTTTGCTGACAAGTCCAGACGAAGGCCCGCCGGTGTCCACGGTGACGATCGAATCCAGCGAATTCGCATACAGCCGGGTTGAGAACAAGTGGGGTCACAATCTTTACGTGGGAAAAATGCATGCCCTGACAGTTCGTGGCAGCTATTTTCACCATGCCGGCGTGGGGCATCTACTGAAAAGCAGGGCCAGTATCAACACAATCGAATACAACCGGTTTACCGATGAAAGTGGTGGGCGTGCCAGTTACGAATTGAATTTTCCGAACGGCGGAGATGTGCGCGTCATTGGAAATGTCATTCAGCAACAGCGGGAATCCGAAAATTCGACGTTGATCGCTTATGGCGAGGAAGGGTATTTCTGGCCTAGCAATCGACTACTGATCACCAGCAACACCCTGGTCAACGACCACCCGCATGGGGGGAGGTTTTTGCGAGTTGCAAATGGCGCGGATCGAGTAGTGCTGGCAAACAACCTCATGGTTGGGCCTGGCGCTCTCCTTGCGGGTGAAGGTGGTGTTGATTTCAACAATGTTCGCGTAGCCTGGGAGTCGTTTGTCAACGCTTTTCGCTACGACTATCGCCTCAAGGTGCTTAAGCCTGAACTGTCTTACCAACCGGTGTGGGACACCGAGTTGTCTCGGCAGTTGTTGCCGTCGTCTCAATACGTGCATCCCAGGTCGGTGTTGCCTTTGCGCTCGCCCCCGTTGTATGTGGGCGCGCATCCAAAATGACGCATGGGTATTGATTGACGCGCTCCTGCGCTCAGGTAATTGGCATCGATTTTTTGGGGCGGCATTTGGATTCGCGAGGTACCCAGGGCTGGTAGGGCTCGTTGTCGCGATTCGGCCCTGAACCCTGCATCGCACCCACCGCCAGCGCACAAATGCGCTGGGTTCAACGTTGGTTTATCAGCGCAGCGGATTCGCCACGTTTCGCCAGTTACCGGGCAGGGCTGATGCTGTCGCCGGGGCAACCGGCGCGGGAGCCGATTCGATTGATGGGATTATTGGTATGGGTGATGGGGTGTTGTCTGACAAAGGGTGGGTGCCGCCGAGGTCCGTCGACACCGGCTGGCAATACACCCAATTGTTGGTGGCAACTTGATATCCCCGAGAAATCGACCGAAGGCGACACCGTCGTACCATCGGTCGATGACCCTCAATGCCAGTCGACTGTTTGCCTTGCTGACCATGATCTCAAGCTATCTTCTGGCCGGCTGCTCCGGCACCGGCGTGCTCAATGCCGTGACGACCCGCAGCAGCTACACGCTGCAAGCCGACGTCGCCTATGGCGCACAGCCACGCCAGAAACTCGACATCTACACGCCGACGGCAACACGGCCTGCGACCGGCTGGCCGGTCGTGGTGTTTTTCTACGGCGGCTCCTGGAATACCGGCGCGCGTGCCGACTACCAGTTCGTAGCCGAGGCACTGGCCGGTCGTGGCGTGTTGACGCTGGTGGCCGACTATCGCCTTTACCCCGAAGTGCGTTATCCGGACTTCCTGACCGACAGCGCACAAGCGCTGGCGTATGGCCTTGATCAGGTCGCAAAGTTGGGCGCAGACCGCAAGCGGGTGTTCGTGATGGGTCACAGCGCAGGTGGCTACAACGCGGCCATGCTGGCGCTTGATGCGCGCTGGCTCAAGGCCGCTGGCCATGCGCCCGCCGAATTGGCCGGATTTATCGGACTGGCCGGCCCCTACGATTTCTACCCGATCGTCAATCCGGACGCAAAGCCGGTGTTCTTTCACCCGAACTATCCGCCCGACTCGCAGCCCATCACGTTCACGTCGGCCGACGCGCCGCGCAGCTTTTTGGCGGCGGCGACTGACGACAAACTGGTCAATCCGCAGCGTAATACGCAGCAGCTGGCAGACAAGCTGCAGGCCGCGGGCATTCCGGTAACCCTGAGGTTCTATCCCCGTGCCAACCACATCACGCTGATCGGCGCATTTGCCTGGCCGCTGCGCTGGCTCGCGCCAGTGCTGGACGATGTGCAGGCGTTCATCGCTGCGGCGCCGCCGGTGCGCTGATGATGTGGGTGCTGGTTGGCAATCCTTCGATAACTTCTAGCGCCCACCTTTTCGGGCTTGCACGATCATGATGAAACTTTTCACCGGCCCGCTGAGCATGTTTGGCGCCAAGGTACAGATTGCGGCGCTTGAGAAGGGCCTCGTCTTTGAGGTGCACATGGTGCCTTTTGATGAGGATGACCGCCATGAACCCCGGCACCCCGAAGTGCTGCGCATCAATCCCAAGCGCCAGGTCCCGGTGCTGATCGATGGCGATATGGCGCTGTACGACTCCACCCAGATCTTCGAATACCTGGAAGATGTTGCGCCTGAGCCGCCGCTTTGGCCAATCGGTGTAGTGCAACGCGCGCGCCCGACTGATCGAACACGCCTCCGACGAAGTATTCTTTCCCCATGTGGTCAGGCTGATGGGTTCAGAGCGCGACATGGGCAGCGAGGCGGCGATTGCAGCGTGTAGAGCCTGTGCGAAGTTCTACGACGAGTTGGAAAGCAGCCTCATCAAGAGTGAATACCTCGCTGGCACATATTCCTTTGCCGGCATCGGCTTTTACATGGCGCAGGTTTTTGCCGAGCGCAAGGGGGCGGTGATGACGCAGGCCACGCCTCGCCTGCAAGCCTGGCGAGAGCGTGTCGGCGCGCGCCAGACCGTGCGCGAAGTCGTCGGGCCCATGATGGCTTTTCTGGCGTCGCAGGGGCGCCCAGTGCCGGCGTATCTGCAGTCGTTGCTGGGGTAGGGGCGAAGGGACTGGGATGTATAGTTTGCCGGGTATGGCGAGTACGGTGCCCGCCAGGAATCTCGGAGAGATGTCATGGGTCTTTTTCAGGCGGTGGCGGGTTCGATCGGCGGTGCGCTCGCCGACCAGTGGAAGGACTTCTACACGGTACCGGGCGGATTGCCGACAACAGCGGCGCTGTTCGCCGCAGCGCCGCAAGGCACCAATGCCGGACGCGGGTCGAATACAAAGGGCTCCTTGAACATCATCACCAATGGTTCGAAGATCGTCGTTCCCGAAGGCTACGGGTTGCTGCTGCTCCAGGATGGTGCAATCACAGGTTTCGCTGCCGAGCCGGGCGGGTACGAATGGCGATCGGGCGATCTCAATTCGAAGTCGATTTTTTCGGGTGATGGCCTCGTTGATTCGCTCATCAAGCAGAGCTGGGAGCGTTTCAAGTTTGGCGGCCAGCCGGGTTCGCAGCAGGCCGCCTTCTTCGTTTCGCTGAAGGAACTGCCGGACAATCGCTTCGGTACGCAGTCCGAAATCTACTGGGACGACGGCTTCCTGAACACGCAGGTTGGCGCTGTCACGCGGGGCTCGTACACGTTGAAGATCGTCGATCCGATCCTGTTCGTGAAGCATTTCGTGCCGGCCACTTATCTGCAGAGCGGCAAGGTGTTCGACTTCACCGACATGGACAATGCCGCGGCCAGCCAGCTCTTCAACGAAGTCGTCGGTTCGCTCGCGCCGGCCTTCAGTTTGTACACGAACGACCCGGGCAAGGGCAATCGCATCACCAAGCTGCAGCAGGATTCGGTCGGTTTCGCCAAAAGCTTGTCGGATGCGGTGGAGAAGGCGTATCAGTGGAAGTCCGATCGCGGCCTGGCGATCGTCAAGACCGCCATTGTTTCCATCGAATACGACGCGAACACGCGCGAACTCCTCAAGACCGTGCAGCGCGCCGACGCGCTGGCCGGTGCGCGCGGCAATTCCAATTTGCAGGCCAGCGTCGCTTCGGGCATGCAGTCGGCAGGCGAAAATACCGGTGCGGCGGGCATGATGGGTCTGGGCATGGCATCGGGCATGATGGGGGGCGTTGGCAGCTTGCAGCAACCGGTTGCTCCGGTCGCGCCGGCTGCGGACGACACTATCGCCAAATTGAAGAAGGCCAAGGAGATGCTCGATCTCGGCCTGATCATGCAGACCGATTACGACGCGGTCAAAGCCAAGGCGCTCGGCCTGTAAGACTCGCGAACCAAGCAATATCCTTGTCGAACGCCAAAACTCCGTTGCCGGTGCCTTCAACCACCGGCCCGGGGTCGCCGCAGGACGTGCCGCCGCCACCGGGCAGTTTTGCGATCGACCCGGCCACATTGCCCGAACCGATCCGCGATGAATTGCGGGCGCCCGACCCGGTCGCCATCGATACTTCCGACGATGAGCTCAAGGACGGCCTGAACCGCTGCCCGAAATGTGGGGCGACCGACATCCGGCACAGACCCGGCAGCGACCTGCTGATCTGCCAGTACTGCCGAAACGAATGGCATGGCAAACGTGTCGAGGAAGAATTCGGATTCGGCGAAGGCATAGCCCAGCTCAAGGGCACGGTCATCGCGTCCGGTGCGCGGGACATCGCAGCCGATGCAGCCAGCCTGATGAGTTTCAAGTGCACCGGCTGCGGCGCCGAAGTGACGGTCAATACCGAAAGCGCAATGACGGCCCGTTGCCACTGGTGCCGCCACGTCTTCGGCGTCAACGAACATGTGGCCAACGGCGCAGTGCCCGACGCGGTGTTGCCCTTTCACATCAAGAAGGACGACGCGGTCGCGCGCATCCGCCAATTCGTGGGCAAGCGGCGCATGTTTGCGCTCAAGGCCTTCAAGGAGCAGTTCACGCCCGAGAACGTCATCGGCGTCTACCTGCCCTACATGATCATTGACGGCAACTTGAGTGCCGATGTCGCTGGCAAGGCCGAAATCCAGACGCTAACTTATACGCGGGGCAGCGGCAAAGAGAAGCAGACCTATTACGATGCCGACGTGTACCAGGTGCAACGGCATGTGGACTTCACCATGGACGACCTGACGCTGGAATCATCCACCGTACGCGGCAATCTGGACACGCGCGCCAACACCAACAACATCATCAACACGATCCTGCCGTTTGACACCAAGAACGCGGTGAAGTGGAACGCGTCCTATCTGATAGGTGTCAGCTCGGAGAAGCGCGACCGGGACGTGGAGCATCTGCGCCCGCGCCTGGAGGAGCAGTTGCTGTCGATCGCCCGCGCCCAGGTTCAAGCGTCAGTGAGCGGCTACGATCGCGGCGTGCGCTGGGAGCAGGAACGCCTGAGCGTACACGGCACGCGCTGGGTGTCCATGTACCTGCCGGTGTGGCTTTATTCGTACCACCAGCCGGGTAGCAACGGCGGCATGCTGCACTACATTGCGGTGAACGGCCGCACCGGCGAGACCATGGGCAGTGTGCCAGTGCAGCAATGGAAGCTGCTGCTGGCTGCGCTCACCGTCGGCAGTTTTCTCGAAGTTATTGCACTGTGGATTCTGTGGAGTACGTCATGAGCGAAGACAGCGGACTATGGCTGCTGGCGATGGGCCCGGCCGGCGCAACACTGTTGTATTGGGGCTTGTACCGGTATTACCGCAATACCGACAAATCTCACGCCTTCGAACACGAAACCGTCGTCAAGGCCCAACCGGTGACCGGCTCGGACCAGAAGGTCGATGAGGTGAAGGGCACGCAGAAGACCCGTATATCTGGCGACAACGTGCGTGAGTACCGCAAGCGAGTGAAGCGTATCGAGGGTGACGACGCCAGATAGGGGTACAAGGGTCTGCCCCATACTTTGTACCGCCCGGTGCAAGGATTGGGGTTGACCTGACCCTGACTCCTGAAGTGCTGGGCGAAATGTTGCAGTCGCCGCTTCCAGCGGCGTGACGGGCACTGCAGTCGGGGCACTTCCAGGCGTTGCGCGGCGATGACCGGAGCTATTTTTCGCGGCGCTTGCGCTGCGCGGGTTTTGGAGCTGGCTGCGGCGGCTCGGGCGCGAGCAAGGCTTTGCCAAGTAGCCGGGTCATCGCGTCAACGTACTGGCTTTGTGACCATCCGAGTTCTCGTGTGAGCTCGCGCCATGGCCCAGGCAAGGTCAACGCGTATAGAAGATCGGCGGCAGCTTCAGCGGGCCATTCCTGCTCAAGCTCGCCGAGCTCGGCTATGCGCTGCACGATCTTTCGGTGCACGCGGTGACGCAAGCGCATCCGGTCGCGCCAGGCCCCTCCGAGGGCTTCGTCATCGTATTGGGCAGCCTCCAGCATCGATGCCACCGGGTCAATGCTGGCACTGAAGCGTCCATGAAGGGCCATGGTGCGTGCAATGACATCCGCGCCAGTCTCGGCCTGAAACAAGTGCGCGAGCGACTCGCCTAGCTCAAGCGTTTCGTCCATTTTCCGCACAAGCGCCAGGAGCAAGCCGGTGCGATCTCCGAAATGGAGATAGACCGCCTGGCGCGAGACACCGGCCCGATCCGCGACGTCGCTCAGCTTAAGCTTCGAACCGCGCTCGGCGACCAGCTCCTGGGTGGCGGCCAGGATGCGTTCGCGCGTATCCGCGTGCCCGTATGTCGCCTGACTTGACAAAGTGTAAACCTCGCTTTATGGTGAGTTTACACATTGTAAAGCCCAGTCTGGAGATCAAGATGTCTGTCGACGCTTTTACCAACGCCCAACGTCGCATGCTGGCCCGCTACGGCGTCGATGCAAAAGCACGCTTTGTCGACCTCCCGAGCATCACCGGTCGCGCCCAGGTTCTGGTCGTTGGCGACGGACCTCCGGTGGTGATGATCAACGGGATCGGTACCCCGGCTGCCATGTGGGCGCCGTTGATGGCACACCTCAGCGGATTCAGGTTGTACGCGGTTGATCTCCCGGGATTCGGGCTCACGGACACGGTCGGGGATCCGACGCGCCACTATCGCGCGAACGCGGTGCAGTTCTTGTGCGAAACACTGGACGCGCTCGGTCTCGATCAAGCGGCATTTATTGCCAACTCATTGGGCTCCCGGTGGGCGATTTGGCTGGCGCTCGACATGCCGAATCGCGTGAGCGCCATGGTGCACATCGGCTGTCCGGCCACTGTCCTGGGCACCTCGGCGCCGCTGCCCATGCGGCTGATGTCGGTACCGCCATTGGCACGCCTGCTGATGAAGCTGCAGCCGCCGTCGCACAAGCAGGTCGAGCAGCTCTCGAAAATGGTCCACCAGCATCCGCTCGTTCCCGAACTGGCCGACCTGCTCGTCGCGACCGAGCGTTTGCCTCACTTCGAGCACACCTTCCTCTCTACCCTCAACATCATGGTCCGCATGCGTGGCGCACGTCCCGATATGGCACTGCCCAGGAGTGAGCTCGCTCACATTTGCCAACCGACGCAGCTCATCTGGGGGGATGACGACCCTATGGGATCGATCGATGTGGCCCGTCGCGTGGCCGAAGCCATACCCCGTTCAGAGCTTCACATCGTCCAAGGTGGGCATGCGCCATGGCTCACGCAAGCCGAGAGAATCGGTTCGTCAGCGTCGCCGTTTCTCAGCAAGTATCCCGCTAGCAGCGGCATTGTGGCCGCATGCGGTTGAAGACCAGCGTATGCCCGCAGTTGGCACGCGACATTGCGATTGACGTAACTGTTTATGCCTGCGCGCCGTGTGCGTCGTCGTTCGTCGCCCGATACTCCCGCCACCGTGGACAAGTTTCAAAAGTCTGCTAAAGATAACTTGCAGACAGCCCCCACAATCGGGGCAGTCGATCCGGTCAATGGATTCGCACCATCTGACCCCCACCCATCAGCACCACCATGAACCGATTGCAAATTGAGCTCGATCGCCTGTATCTCCCCAGACCACTGGATCGCGTTGAAGCCGACGTGCATAGCGCGGCCCTGATTGACACTTTGGACAACGTGCGTGCCATGGTGATGGAGCTGACGCGCCCGGCGAACTGGGAGGCCTTGTCCAAGGTCTGGCACGGGGTACAGGTTGAACTTGAAATTCCTGCCCCTGCCATTGCGGTCTCCGGTATCGATGGACTTCAGCTCTGGTTCTCGCTCGCAGAGCCGGTTTCGATTGCGCAGGCGCATGCCTTTTTGGAGGGTTTGCGGCAGCGCTATCTGTCTGATATTGAATCCAGCCGCGTTCGATTGATGCCAGCTGCGCACGCGTCAAAACTGCGCCAGGATCTGCATGCCCCGCGGGTACCGGCGCAGCAAACCAACAGCGAGAACTGGTCGGCATTCCTGGCGCCGGACCTGGTGCCGATTTTTGCAGAATCACCGTGGCTGGACATTCCACCTAATGAAGAAGGGCAGGCGACCTTGTTGCGCAGCATCGAGGTGATGACCTTGCCTGCGTTCGAGGCCGCACGCGCCAAGCTCGGGACCACCCCACAAACGCGGATTTCGACGGTTGCGGCCGCGGCAAGCGTCGGCGAACCCAGCGCGCAAGTCAGACCAACGGTCGCTCCTGCGAGCGCAGATCCAGCGCAGTTTCTGCTGCGGGTCATGAACGACGATACCGTTGCGCTGGCCCTGCGAATTGAAGCAGCCAAGGTGTTGCTGCAGCACGCAAACGATTCTAGTCAACGCAAGCCAGGCGGCTGATTCGCGCAGGCGGTTTTCAGTTTTCCAGGCCTTGTGTTGCAGCACTTGGCGGCACCAATCTGGCGGCCTTGCGTAACCTCTGGTGCGCGGGGCCGTCCCACGCGACGGGCAGCTGACTCCTGGCTTGCAGATAGTGGTGCGTGAACACGTCCAGATAGGCCGCCAGCGTTTGCCCCGCGACGTCTTCACCAGCCAGGGCGAGGCATATCGCAGCCACCTCACTGGTGCAGTAGTGATCGTCGCGGCGCGATCTTCGTAACTTGTATTCCGATTTTCCGTCTGGCTGCAGACTGAGCACGGGCAATGTGGCCAAGTATGGGCTTTTGCTGAACATCTTGCGGGCCTCAGACCAGGTGCCGTCCAAAAGTATGAACAGCGGGCGCTTGTCCGTTGCAGCGCCAGTGGTAGCAGGGTGTTGAACCATGCGGACGACCCGCTCGGACGCTGCGTATTCCCCCGGAAACACCACATAGGCCTGCCATTGCGGATCGCGCAACAGGGTCAGAAGTGCGGGATCCGTTTCGGTGCGTGCCCAACCGAAGGCGAAAGTGTCTGGCACCACGTCGGCCACCAACCAGCCGGTGTTGCTGGGCTTGAGCGGCTCGATATCCGCCATCAGCAGGCATATCCCTGCGCGGGTAACGACGACAGGGCGCTGGGCACACATGCAGTGACTAGGCACCAATCGGCAGCCGTCGCAACGTACGCGCTTGATTCCGCCTCGGGCCAGAAAGGGTTTCGTGCTGTGCGCGAGTCGGCTGGCGCGAAGGAGGGAGACGGCATGGGGCATGCGTCGATTGTCGGGCTGCCACATTTCGAGTAGAGGCAGGACGCCCGCTACGCGTGAAAAACAAGAAGGGCCGCAATGGCGGCCCTTGTCTGATGTAGCGCAGAGCCCGCATCAAGCCTTGTCGATCTTGTCCTTCAAGGCTTCTTTCGCGTCGCCAACGTTCTTCTGAACATTGCCTTCGACTTGTTTTGCCATGCCCTTGGCCTGCTGTTCCTTGCTGTTGAAAAGCTCGCCGGCCTTCTCTTGAACCTTGCCTGCAGCTTCCTTCGAGGCACCTTTGACTTGATCCTTGTTCATTGTTTCTCTCCTTGAGTTGCATGATGCAGGATCAGGAAGGGTTTCCGGATCCGCCATTGCATTGGACCTGACGGCAGGCGCAGCGTATGCCGGTTCAAGCCGCGTAGCGTTGTAAGAGACTACCTACGCCAGCTTCATGCCAGGCGTTCTGAAGTAGTCCTCTGATCAAATAACCGGCAAAGAGGGATCGGGAAAGGCCACCCATTTTCACCTTGTGCGGGGCGAAAGTGGACGTGAACAGCCAGACTTGCCTGGCTGTGTCGGCTGCGCAATTTTTGTTATGGTGGTGCCAGAACCGGCAAATTCCTGTGACCTTGGTGGTCCGACCGACGCAGGCGCCGCTGGCGATGTCGGATCCGCCAGCGTTGATACGGCTTTCCGCACGTCATGGAGGTGAGATTGAATGAGTGACTTTCCCCGGCCTGTTGTTCATCACATACCCGTCTGTCCGTTCAGCCAGCGGCTGGAAATCCTGCTGGCGCTCAAGGAACGGCGCGAGGCGGTGGAGTTTCGCGTCGTCGACATTACCCGTCCGCGCCCGGAAGAGCTGTTGAAGAAGTCGCGCGGCACCACCGCCTTGCCGATCATGGAGATCGGCGACGATCGCATCATCAAGGAGAGCATGGTCATCCTGCGCTACCTCGAAGATGTATTGCCGCAGCAACCGGTTGCGCAGCGCGACCCCTACCGCCGGGCGGTCGAGAACATGCTGGCGGCGATGGAAGGCGGGTTTGCCAACCAGGGTTATGGTTGGGTGCTGAACCAGGATGCGGCGCGTCGCGACGCGCTACGCGACGGCATGTTGCAACAGTACGCGCTGATCAACGATTTCCTGGCGCAGCATGCCCTGTCGGGCCCGTTCCTGTTCGAAGAATTTGGCTGGGCGGAAACGGTGTTCACGCCGTTTTTCATGCGTTTCTGGTTTCTCGACTATTACGAGGATTTCAGCTTGCCCGATGGCCCGTCATACGCCCGTGTGCGGCAATGGGTCGAGGCCTGCCTCGCGCATCCAGCCGCGAAGCAAGTCACGAAGGAGCAGATCGTCAAGCTCTACTATGACTACGCCAAGGGCGCGGGCAACGGCGCATTGTTGCCCGGCCGCCGCCGCTCGTCGTTCACGTTCGAGCCGGATTGGCGTGAGCGGCCGTGGCCGCCCAGGCGCAAGTATGAACACGACGCGACCGATGCGGAGCTAGGCCTGTAGTGTGCCGTGCATGCCGGTTGCGCGCCCGGGCCGCAGCGGCGCCGGATCAACGCACCCTGTATCGCGCGAGTGCGGCCATGTCGGGCTCGAACCCGTGTCCTGGCCGCTGCGGTATGGTGATCTTGCCAGCCGTGGGCAGTGGTGTTCCACCTGTGGCCAGATCACCGTCCAAGGCCACGTAGAGATGTTCCAGCAGCGGCGCCCCTTGCAAACCGGCCATCAGTTGCAAGGTGGTGAAGTAGCCCACCCCGAAGTAGGGTGAGTGCGGCATGACGGCCAGGCAATGGGCCGCAGCCATATTCGCCACCGCCAAAAATTCGGTCACCCCGCCGACCTTGGTCACTGACGGCTGCAAATAGGTTACGGCGCCGGCTCCGATGATGCGGGCGAATTCATGCCGCGTGCAGGCGTTCTCGCCGGCGCCCAGCGGGAACTGGCGGTTCAGCTTTGCCTGATTGCGGATGTCTTCAGGCGGGAAAATCGGCTCTTCCAGCCAGGTGGCGCCTATCTCCTGCAGTACTGCCAACATCTCCTGCGCCTGCGCGGGCGTCCAGGCGCAGTTGACATCGACCGAGATGCCGATGTCGGGCCCGCAGGCAGCGCGCGCCGCCCGCATCACGGCCGGGTCGACCTCATGCAGCTTGATCGCGCGGTACCCCTGGGCCAGCGCCTGGCGGCAGTGTTTGTGCACCAGCGCTTCATCGGCATACCGCACCAGGCTGGCGTAAGCATCAACCTCTGTGCGCAGTGAGGGGCCGAGCAGGGCGTGCAGCGGCAGGCCTTGGGACTTGGCCGCGATGTCCCACAACGCGATGTCGAAACCGGAAATGGCGAACATCGTGACGCCGTAGCGCCCGAACAGGTGCAGGCGCTGT
Organism: Burkholderiales bacterium; assembly: GCA_038326025.1. Lineage (GTDB taxonomy): Bacteria > Pseudomonadota > Gammaproteobacteria > Burkholderiales > Burkholderiaceae_C > CAISIP01. The sequence continues at coordinate 3,501 of JBBQJP010000006.1, read as the reverse complement.
TGCACCTCGAGTGTCAGCGCTTCGGGCGTCGTCGGCAAGTCGCGGCCCAGCAGCAATGGCGCAACCATGTCGCGTGCCGAAGCCGCCACCGCGCTTCGGCACGAATAGGCAAAACACTCGCCCCAGCCGACCAGGCCGGTATCGGTCTGCAAGCGCACGAACACCGCCTCCAGCGTATTCCAGCGCGTTGTCATGATGCCGGTGCCGGCGGCGCCGCCGTCGGTGAACGGCACGACCGCTTCGATAATCTCGATGTGGGTGATTTTCATAGCTGTGTTCGGGTTGTTTAGGGCGCGGGCGAGGCAGTGGCTCAACGGGCCTTCATTGCGACGCGGTAATACCAGTCTAAGTCAGTCTGCCTTGGACAAGCCATGTACGAGCCGAGGTCTCACCGGTGCGCAATCGGCGGGCTATAGTTCCGGGTTCCGGGCTTGCGCGCGCGGTCCTGCCCTTGTTTTCTATCCACCCACCGTGTCCATTTTTCATGCACTTGCGTTTGTCGCCGCTAGCGCCATTTTTTTGGCGCAGGCTCGGGCGGCCGATGCCAATTACGCGCAGCGCTGCGAGGCCTTGTCGATCCAGGCCCGGGTCACTGTCATTTTCGAAGACAGGCCCATTACGCGCGACGACACACGCAGCCGCGAACAGTTGCGCAACTTGTCGCAGAGTAGCGGTGGCGCCAACCATTCGGTCTACGGCCTCACCTACGCGCAGGCCCGCATGGCTTACGCCTTGCGGTCGACCGCGCTGACAGGTCCTGATGGCGCTATCTGTGTGGTCCCGTCGTTGACGGTGACGGTCGGGCTGCAAGACCTGACGGTCTACCTGGCGCGTGAACTGACCCAGCCTTGCCGACGCGCGATCGTCGAGGCGCACGAACAGGAACATGTGGCAGTGTGGCGTACCCATTTGCGTGCGGGCGCACGGCTGCTCGAACCGGTATTGCGCGATGCGCTGGCGCGGCCGTTCCATTTCGCGTCGATGGCCGAGGCGCAGGCCGGTTTGCGCGAGCAGATTGATGCCACGCTGGCGCCGCTGACCCGCAATCTGCAGGACGGTATCGTGATGGCCAATCGCAACATCGATTTGCCAGCGTCGTACCAGGCGGCCTCACAACGGCTCAACGCCTGTCCATGACCCCATGCGGCTGTCCGGCGCCACGTAGCTATGTCGGTCAGTCAGTCAGCGGCTGTGTCCCGCGCACGGCGCCGTGCCCATTTTTCGGCCAGATTCAGACCCGCGCCGGGGCGGCTCCAGGGGCAAACTGCAATACAGATGGCGCAGCCGTGGTTCTGGTTGAAGTAGGGCAGGCAGCGGTCGAAATCCACATACCATTTCTGCTCGCCACGCACCAGTAGCTTGTCGGGGCCGAGTGCCTCGGGTGGGCAGGCGTTCTCGCAGACGCGGCAATGGCGGCAGAAGTCGTCGACACCGAAGCTGCGCGGCGCGGTGAGCGCCAGCGGCGCGTCGGTGAGTACGGCTGCGAGACGGAACGAGGCGCCGAACTCGGCCTTGATCAACGAGCCGTGTTTGCCCAGTTCGCCGATACCGCAGGCCAGCGCGGGCGGAATCAGCAGGATCTTGCCGGCCATCGGTCCGGTGACGGGTTCGGCGTCCCAGCCCTGCTGGCGCAACCAACCGGCCACGGTTTTGGCGGCCGCTCCGGCGCGCCCATATTGGCGCACCACCTCGGCTCCGGCGGTCGACGCGGGTGCGGTGGCAATCTGGTCGTAGTCGTGCGCAAAAGCCAGCATGATGACCCGTGACTGTGTCACCTGCTGATCCTGGTAGACCCAGGCCGGGTCCATCGCGGCCACGCCCACCATGTCGACATCGGCTTTGGCGCCAAAGTCTTTCAGGGCCTGGGTCCAAACCTGCGGCGTACGCTGCACCGGTGCGCCTTGCAGGTCGGCAAGCCCGGGCTGCAGGGTTCGAGCCCGATCGACCCGAGCCTTGGCAATGTCGGGATTGTCCGGGTCGACCTGGTAAAACCAGCGCTGCATCGCGCCGTGCGCGATCGCGTCGGGATCGGGCGCCCAATACACCACGCGCGCCGGCCGTGGCGCGGTTTCGCCCAGACCGTTGATGCGGTTGCCAGAGATCTCTGGCCGCAGCGCCATCTGGGCCGGGTCGGGCGTGAACGGGCGCAAGGGGTTCGATCGGGCCATGGCGCGGCGGTCTCCTCGTCAGCAGGCTAGTGGGGGTTCATCTGCATCGGTTTGCCGTGAACAGGAGCCAGTGTCGCCGGCCGGGCGCCCTGCATCAACAGCAGACACAAAGTTGACAATACAGCGCCAGCGGTGGCGGCGCCGCTCCAGCCCCATTGCTCGACGCAGGCGGCGAACAGTGGCGGACCCAGCAATGAGCCTGTGGCGCCCAACTGCAAGGTCAGGCCGTTGGCCACCGCCATCTCGCCATCGGACTGCGCCAGCACCGGCAACAACGCAAATGCCAAGCCCGAATAAATGCCGGAGATGGTGTTGAGTACCAGCATCAGAATGGCAACCTGCAAGATGCCGGCGTTGTCGTTGAATACCCCGAACAACATCACAGCCGGCAATATGATGGAAACCGTCATCCACACGCCGGTGCGCGCGCCATGGTGGCGCAACCAGGCGGACAGTGCCACGCCCAGCACCGCTATGAAGGCCGACACGCCGCCGACCAGTCCCGCCACACGTGCGCTGGCGCCGGCCTGCTCGACCAGGAAACTGGGCAACAAGGCGATGATGCCCACCGCAAAGCTGGCCCAACAGCCGAAGGCCAGTGTCAGCGTCCAGATGCGTCGGCCCGGCAACACCAGGCGGTGGGTGGCCCCGCTGGGAGACGGTGCAAATGTCATGCGGCCGGACAGCAGTGCCATCAGGCCGCCGATGAAGGCCCAGGCCAGCGTGGCGGCACGCCAGGAGAGCAGGTCGGCGACGAGTCCCGAACCCATGGCACCCAATGCGAAGCCAACCGGCACGAAGCTGCTCCACAAGGCCAGTGCCACGGTGCGATTGTGGGGTGGCGCAGTGCGAAAGATCAGCAGCGGCGCCGCGATCACGACGCTGAGGTAACCGGCACCCTCGCATACGCGCCATGTGATCAGAGCGGCCACCGACGGCGACAGACTCTCGCCGAGGTTCCCGGCCACGATCAGGCCGACACCGCCGATTAGTACGCGCGCGACACCCAACCGGTCGACCAGCAGTCCGGCGACAAATCCAAGCGTGGCACCGCCGATCTCCAGCAGCGAAATCAGCACACCGGCCATGGTGAGTCCGATGGCCAGTTCGCTGGCGATCAAAGGCGCCAAGGCCGACATTTTTCCGAGTTGTGCTGCGGCCAGTACGCCCAGTGCGTACAACCAGGCTATTTGGCGCCAGGTTTGCTCCATCGATTCGTCCGTCTCCGTGTGTGAGCGCGCAGTCTAAGCGCTGCGCCCAACTTTGCAGCAGACCGGCAATCACACGCGTTGTCGGTGGGGCCAGGCAGCGATGCATGGCATGGGCCTTGACG
>JBBQJP010000005.1:0-119423 GCA_038326025.1 Burkholderiales bacterium | reverse complement strand
CGTTCGGGCAGCAAGGGCGACTACATATTCCGAGACCTGGATGAAGCGGCAACCGAAATCGTCTCCATCATGTTTGAAATGAAGAACGAGAGCGATCGCACCGCGACGAAGAACAGGAACGAGGACTTCCTGAAGGAGCTCGACAAGGATCGTATCGAGAAGGGGTGCGAGTATGCGGTGCTGGTCTCCTTGCTGGAGCCCGACAGTGAGCTCTACAACACCGGGATCGTCGACGTCTTCCATCGCTACCCGAAAATGTACGTCGTCCGACCGCAGTTCTTTCTTCCCATCATCACGCTGCTACGCAATGCGGCGATGAACTCGCTCAAGTACAAGTCGGAGCTAGCGCTCGTCAGAGCACAGAACATCGACATCACGAAGTTCGAAACCGAGCTCGACACCTTCAAATCCGCATTCGCAAGGAACTACGACCTCGCCTCGGGGCACTTCCAAAAGGCAATCGCAGAGATCGACAAGTCGATCGATCACCTGCAGAAGACAAAGGACGCCCTGCTCGGAACCGATCGGAACCTTCGACTTGCGAACGACAAGGCGCAGGACGTGACGATCAAGAAGCTGACCCGGGGCAACCCGACGATGGCGGCCAAGTTCGCCGAACTCAAGTACCAAGGCCCCTCGGGTGCCGAATAGGTGAGGTCGTCGACCAGGCGCAGCGTCAGCGCTTTCTGCCGGCATTTCCCTGGGAGGGGGCTGTTGTCGGGGCCCGCGACGGCGTTCGCTCAGGCCACGCCTTCCTCTGTCGATGGCGGCACCACGGCATCCGGGCGCGAGGTGGCCTTGGCCTGCTGCTGGGCGGCGCGGCGCAGGGCGCTGTAGCGACTCAGCGTCTGCTCCATCGCAGCCATCGGCAACTGGCCGTCCGCACCGGCGGCCAGCAGGGCGGCCTTCAGTGCCTGGTAGGCCTGCTCCGCCGCATCGAGCGCGGCGGCTGTCATGCCCGAGCTGGGCCTGCCCTGCTGCGGGTCACACAATCCGAACAAGGCATCCGCATGTTCCGCAAAATGGGTTTGCGCCTGCGCCAGGCCGGTTCCGGCCGCTGCCATCCACGGCAGCAGATGGCCGGCGGCAAACGCCTGCTCCGACGCGGTCTGGTGGTAACGCAACACCCGCAGCGCCCAGGCCAGCTGTTCACTGGTGGCCTTGCCCATCTGCGCGCGGTGCATGCGTTCGACAAAACGCTCGATGGCAGCGTCGAGCTGGCTGGCGATGCGCTGGTCTTCGGCCACCCTGGCAGAGTCGGCGCCGGCCAGCACGTTGCGCGCCATCCGCGACGCAATATGTCCGACCCGGCCGATCTCGCGTTCGAGCGCATCGAGCGCCAGCGCCGGCACCGGCAACACGTTGTCGTCCAGAAACTGCAGCTGGGCCTCGTCTTCCTCGCGTGCCCGAAAGCGCCGCTGCAACCAGCGCGTGAGGCTGGCGGCAAGCGGCCACATCAACAATACGCCCAGCAGGTTGAACACGGTATGAAACAGCGCGACCAGGATCGCGGGGTCGTCGGCCAGGCCCATCGCCTGCTGCGCTCGGGTCAGGGCGGCGATCAGCCAGGGCAGCAGTGCCAGTGCCACACTGGCAGTGATCAGGTTGAAGATCACATGCGCCGCAGCGGCGCGGCGTGCATTCGGCGTGGCGCCGACTGCGGCCAGCAAGGCCGTGAAGGTGGTCCCGATATTGGCGCCGATGACGACGGCCGCAGCGCCCTGCGCACCGATCAATCCGCCCTGTGCGGCCGTGAGCGCAATCGCGATCGATGCGCTGGAGGACTGCATCAGCACCGTCATCAGCACACCGACCAGCAACTGTGCCAGCACGATCAGCATGCCATGGCCCTGCGGCAGGCTGAGCTGCCCTGCCAGCCCCGTGAAGGTCTGTTGCAGCAGGCCGATGCCCATGAACAGCAGGCCGAAGCCGGCCAGCGCGGTTCCGAACGCACCGATGCGCCGCCCCGGACCCGTCAGTCGCAGCAATATGCCAGCGCCGACCAGTGGCAATGCCAGCGCCTCGATCTTGAATTTGAGCCCCAGCAGCGCCACCAGCCAACCGGTCATCGTGGAGCCGACATTGGCACCGAACAACACCCACAATGCCGGCGCCAGATTGAGCAGGCCGGCATTGATGAAGCCGATCGTCGCCACCGTGACCGCTCCGGAAGCCTGTACCAGCGCTGTGACCAGAATGCCCGATCCCAGCGCATGCCAGCGGGTACGGGTGGCCGCGCTCAGGATGCGCTGCAAGGCCCCGCCTGCCGCCAGCTTGAGCCCGTCGGTCATCATGCCCATGCCGAGCAGGAACAGGCCCAGGCCGCCGAGCAAGGGGCCGATCAGGTCGCTCAAGGGGTTGGACATTCAGGCATCGTAACCGTGTCGATGGTGAGCCTGCACTTGTCATCAGTCGCAGGTCGATCTTCCTGTCCAGAGCCCGGCAAGCACCGCCCGGCCAGCAGACCGGCGTTCAGCCCTAGGTCGCGCTTCGCGGCATCTGCTTGAGCGGCTGCCAGCCCACGAACTGCGGATAGTGACGCTTTACCGCCGGGCCATCAAAATCCCAACCCAGGCATTTGCCCAGGTAGAACGGCGGCTGGTCCGTGTCGCGTTCGGGCAGACCCGCCTCGCGGCGCAGTTGGGCCCGGTAGCCGGGAATGGTCTGATACGCGGCGGTGGCCATGTTGAAAAGCAACTCGCGCAAATGGGTGCATCCCTTGATTCCACCCAGGTTCTTCTCGATCGTCATGCGCCAGCCCGGGCCGATCGTGTGCCCGACCATGACCTGCATCGGATCGTTGGCCTGGATGCATTCGCCGTGCGGCGTGCCCGGCATGGCGGTGGCAATCGCCTGGATCTTCAGGTTGTCGTCCAGCGACAGGCGTATCACCATGTCGTGGATCGGCGTACCGGGCGGCAACGCGCCCTTGTCAGCCGAACGCCAGACGTAGGCCTTGGTATCGGTGAGCGTGGCCTCGATGTCCCACAGGCCGTCGTCGCGGTGGTAACCGTCGAACCGGACCTGGCGTGTATGCAGATGTTTGCGGGGAGCAGATGGGGGAAGAGACACCAGGCACAACCTTTCGAGCGGACAGACGCCGCGTCCCGCTCACTCAAAGTGAACGGCAGGACGGGCCTGGTCGATTGTCTTAGAAACCCGCGGTAACGGTTGTCGCCTGCGTCACAGCCCTTGTTGCGTGGCACGCCCGGCCCCACCCAGGCGACGCGGCAGCGGCAGACACGCTGGATTCAATAGGCGATCTTCGCAGTCACTGCACTGCCCGCAGTGGCGGCCGCCTTGAGTGCCTGCGTAATGATGCTGCTGGTCACATTCGCGAAATAACGCGCGCCCCATGCGGCAACCATCGTTTCATGCTCAGGCGTGAGTGCAATGGTGCCTGCGCATTTGCCGGCCCCGGAGATGGCACGCAGCGCCTGCTCGATCGCGGCAACCACTGGTGCAGCGCTCCAGTCATTGCCAAACCCCATCGCGTGGGCCAGGTCGTTGGGTCCGACGAATACCGCATCCACCCCTTCGACCGCCGCAATCTCGGCCGCACTGGCCACCGCCTGCGGCGTCTCGACCATGACAATCAGCGCGACGCCTTCATTGCTGCGCCGGGTGTGCTCGGCACCGCCGAACGCACCGTATCCTGCGGCCCGCGAACTGAATGCACTGCCGCGTTGCCCGACGCCGGGGTAACGCACCTTCTGCACCAGCGCGCGCGCCTGCTCCGCCGTGTTGACCATGGGAATCTTCACGCCGCTGGCACCCATGTCCAGGATGCGCGCAATGTCGGATTCGAAACAGCGCACGATCGGCACGATGCCACTGGCACGTGCGGCGCGCAACATGTTCTCGGTGGTCTCGAAATCGGCACTGCCGTGTTCGTTGTCCAGCACGATGAAGTCGAATCCCGCATAGGCGCACATCTCGACGATGGCGGGATCGGGCAGGCTGTTGAAGACGCCGCGTAACGGTTTGCCGCTGCGCAGCATGCCCGGCAAGCGGGTGTCCATCGGTGGCCTGATTTCCATGGGTATCTCCTCGTTCAGTGAATGTCGTCCGATTCGGGTTGGGCCTGGTTCAGCAGGAATATGAATGGGCAGTCCGACCCCCTGCGCCATTCTCCACCGCATAACGGTTAGTCGGTGTTTTGAACTCTCGCAAAGCGGGATTCGATTTCGCCGTCAGCCTGAGCTACAGCACTCGATCGTGATGATATGGGACTTGGTCTGCTCGGCAAGACAGGCTGTAGCGGCGAGCACTTGAGACGGGTCACGGCCGTAGCCTTGGCCAGATCGTTTCCGGCGCTGGCGAGCGCCGAGGTCATATTGTCGAACGGCAAGTGGACCTGGTTTCGGACCAGGTCCACTGACGGCGGGCCGGCTACTGGTGTGCGGCGTCAGCCATCGACTTCGACCACCGCCGTCAGGTGGGTTGTGGCGGACAGCGAGTTGGTGATCAGGCAACTGGTTTCCGCCTTGGCCAGCAAGGTCCGCGCCTTGTCCTCGTTGCCATCCGCGGGCAGTTGCAGCGTCGCCCGGATGGCAAACTCGGTGAACTTCGTCTTGCCATCGGCGCGTGCAAGCGTGCCTTGAACGTCGCAATGCAACGCGGCCCAGGGCAGGCGCGAGGCCCGCGCTATCGCGCGAAAACTCAGCACAAAGCAATCGGCCACCGCCGCCACCAGCAACGACTCCGGCGACCAGCGGCCGCCAGGCCCGCCGAACTCGACCGGCGCGGCCGATGCCAGGGTCGGCAAACCCTCGGTATCGAGGCCGACATCACCGTCGGGGCCGCCACTGGCAGACACCTTGTAGTGGTGGGGAAGCTCTTGCATCGTCGGGTTCCTTCGTGGTTGTAACGAGGCGCTCGGGTGACGCCCCTGTCGATCTGTCCCCATTCTCCATTCAGGCCGGCCCGCGCCTGCCGCCATGACGCCCGTTACCATTGAGATGCATCAAACCCACAGCGATCAGCGGCCACTGCGGCACGAATTCACGTGATCGAATACAGGTGCAGAAATTGGAGCGAGACATGGCAGACCACAAGGTAGCCGTCATCACGGCCGGTGGCAGCGGCATGGGTGCGGGCGCTGCGCGCAAGCTGGCGGCAGACGGCTTCAAGGTTGCGATCCTGTCGTCGTCGGGCAAGGGCGAGGCGCTGGCACAGGAACTCGGCGGCCTGGGTGTGACAGGCTCGAACCAGTCGAACGAAGACCTGAAAAATCTGGTCGACCTGAGCATGGCGCGCTGGGGCCGCATCGACGTGCTGGTCAACAGCGCCGGCCATGGTCCCCGCGCGCCGGTGCTGGAGCTGACCGACGAGGACTGGCACAAGGGGCTGGAGGTCTACTTCCTCAACGTGATCCGGCCGACGCGGCTGGTCACGCCGATCATGCAGCAGCAAAAAGGCGGCACGATCATCAACATCTCGACCTTCGCCGCGTTCGAACCCGACCCGGTGTTTCCGACCTCCGGTGTGTTCCGCGCCGGCCTGGCCGCCTATACCAAGCTGTTCGCCGACAAATACGCTGCCGAGAACATCCGCATGAACAACGTGTTGCCGGGTTTCATCGACAGCCTGCCGGAGAAGCCGGCATTCAAGGAACGGATTCCGATGCAGCGTTACGGCAAGACCGAAGAGATCGCCGCTGTCATCGCCTTCCTGGCATCCGAGGGCGCCGGCTACATCACCGGACAGAATCTGCGCGTGGACGGCGGCATCACGCGTTCCGTCTGAGACTGGCCGGCGCGCGCGGCGCCGCACTCAACCCTTGATCTCCTGCATCAGCCAGGTCTTGAAGGCCTTGGCCGCGGGATTGATCAGGCTGCCTTCGGGCGAGATCAGGTAGTAGGCCTCCTTCATCGCCAGCGAATAGTCGAACAGGCGCACCAGACGGCCTTCGGCGATCAGGCCATTGGCCACGGTGTCGTGCGCCAGTGTCACACCCAGACCCTGCAGTGCCCAGTTCATGCTCAGCACCCAGGTGCTGGCGCGATGGATACGCGGCGCCGGGTATTTGCGACTGCCGATGTGCCCACTGAGCCAGTTGTCCCATGTCTGCAAGGTGCCAGGCAGATCGAACAGGTGTTCCTTGAGCAGGTCCGACACATCATGGATACGCGCGGCCACCGCGGGCGTACACACCGGAAAAATCGTGTCGCGCGTCAGCCGTTGCCCGGCCCGGCCCTCCCACTTGCCCAGGCCCAGTACGATTTCGACCGCCGCCAGGTTGCGCGGCTTCTCGGTCGGCCAGATCGAGGTGGCGACATCCAGATGCACCCAGGGATATTGCTGCAAAAAGTCGTGCAGCCGTGGCGTCAGCCAGAAGATCGCAAACGAGATGTTCGAATGCAGTTCCAGCACGTCCGGCTCGTTGCGCCCGGTCAAAATGGCCGTGCCCTCTTCCAGCGTGTTGAACGCTGCCTGCACCGTGGGCAGATAACCGCGTCCGATGTCGGTCAGCTCCAGCCCACGCGCGCGGCGATGAAACAGCTGGCGACCCAATGCGCTCTCCAGGCTTTTGATTTGCTGGCTTACCGCCGACTGCGTCATGTGCAGTTCCTGCGCTGCCTCGGTGAAGCTCAACGCGCGCGCCGACGCCTCGAATGCACGCAGCCAGTTCAACGGGGGAAGTCGTGCCATGCCAGCCTCATTAGTTGCCCATAAGTAACGCTAATCTTATACCGGGCGTTTGCTTGTTTGTCCGTTTGGCGGTGTTGCGGCACACTGCGCACAGGCCGCACGGAAGGTGCATGCCATGGCAACACGCATTGCCGCCGGCGCAAGTTACCCTTTTCTTCCACCTCTCAATTTGTATGGGCAATTTCATGGACAAGCAATCCGCAGTCAAGATCGGTTTCATCGGTCTGGGCAACCTGGGTGAACCCCTGTGCAACAGCCTGGTCAGCAAAGGTTTCGATGTCACCGTGACCGACCTGCGCCGTGACAACGCACGGCGCCTGCTCGATGCCGGCGCGAAATGGTCCGATGACGTGGCCGGCGTCTGCCGCGACGCCAACGTCGTCATCACCGCGCTGCCGTCGGTAGCGGCATCGCGCAAGGTGGTCGAGGGCCCGGGCGGCGTGTTCGAACACCTGGGCTCCGGCGGTGTCTGGATCGAAATGAGCACCACCGACCTGGCCGACCTGCAGCGCTTGCAGGACGTGGCTAAGGCCAAGGACATCGATGTGCTGGAGTGCCCGGTCACCGGCGGCGTGCACCTTGCGCATTCCGGACAGATCACCGTACTGGTCGGTGGCGAACAGCCGATCTACGACCGTGTCGCACCAATTCTGCAGGCCATGGGTGGCGAGATCATCTACATGGGCAAGCTCGGCAATGCGTCGGTGGTCAAGGTGGTCACCAACATGCTGGCCTTCATCCATCTGGTGGCCGCCGGCGAGGCCATGATGTTGCCGGCCAAGTACGGCGTCGATCCGGACGCCACCTGGCGTGCGATTCGCGCCAGCTCGGGCAACAGCTTCGTGCACGAGACCGAATCCAAGCTGGTGCTTTCGGGAAGCTACAACGTCAAATTCACGATGGACCTGGCTTGCAAGGATCTGGGTCTGGTCAACGCCATTGCCGAAAAACTCGGCGTGCCGCTGGAACTGGGCAGCCACACCCAGCAGATCTTCCGCCGCGCGCGCGGGCTGTACGGCTCCGAGGCGCAGTCACCCGAGGTAGTGCGCATGATCGAGCAGGCCTGTGGCCTGGATCTGCGCGCACCGGGCTACCCGATCGAGCTGGTGGCCGAATAAGCCATGGCAGATTCTCCCCTGACCCATGCAGACTGGGTCGCCCGCGCGGCGGCCTTCAAACCCGACGGGCGCCACGTGATCGGCGGCCAGCGGCTGGCCGCACGCAGCGGCGCTACTTTTGACAGCATCAACCCGGCCGATGGCACGGTGCTGGCGAAGGTGGCCAAAGGCGACATTGCCGATATCGATCTGGCGGTGTCCAGCGCGCAGGCGGCCTGGACGGATCGCCGCTGGCGTGGCCTGGCACCGCGCACGCGAATGGACATCCTGCAGCGTTTCGCCGACAAGGTCGAACAGCACACCGACGAACTCGCGTTGCTCGAAACGCTGGACATGGGCAAGCCGATCAGCGATGTGCTGAACATCGACCTGCCCGAGGTGCTGCGCACCATCCGCTACTTTGCCGAATGCATCGACAAGATCGAAGGCGCGGTCACGCATACGGCGCCGGATTCGCTGCACATGATCGTGCACGAGCCGCTCGGTGTGGTGGGCGCCATCTCGCCGTGGAACTACCCGATGCTGATGGCGATCTGGAAGGTGGCTCCGGCCTTGGCGGCGGGCAATTGCGTAGTGCTCAAGCCCTCGGAGCTGGCACCGTTGTCATGCATGCGTTTGGCCGATCTTTTCCTGCAGGCCGGTGGCCCGGCGGGTGTGTTCAATGTCGTGAGCGGCCTGGGCACCGAAGCGGGCAAGGCGCTGGCCTTGCACCCCGATGTGACCAAACTGGCCTTCACCGGCTCGACCGCAGTCGGCAAACTGCTGCTCGGTTATGCCGGGCAGTCGAACATGAAACGTGTGGCGTTGGAAACCGGCGGCAAGAGCCCGCAGATTTTCTTCGCCGACCTGTACGACCTGGACGCGGCGGTCGACCGGGCCATTGGCGGCATCTTCGACAACGCGGGCCAGGTCTGCAATGCCGGCTCGCGGCTGCTGGTGCAACGCGAAATCCACGACACGTTTGTCGCCCGATTTGTCGAACGTTGCGCAGCGCTTTACCAGCCCGGCGACCCACTCGACCCGGCCACCACCTTGGGCCCGGTTGTCGGCACCGAACACCAGCGCAAAGTGCTGGCGCATCTGGCCCGCGCGAAGGACGAAGGTGCGCACGTGGCGCTGGGCGGCCCCGAGGCCACACTACCGGATCACGGGGCCTTTGTTGCGCCAACCCTGTTCACCAGCACAGATGGCGGCATGGCCATCAATCGCGAGGAAGTGTTCGGCCCGGTGGCTTCGATGACGGTGTTCGACACCGAGGCGCAAGCGCTGGCGCTGGCCAACGACTCGGTCTACGGCCTAGCCGCATCGGTCTGGACCGCCGACCTGAACAAGGCACATCGCATGGTGGGCGCACTCGAGGCCGGCGTGGTCTGGGTCAACTGCTTCGGTGATGGCGACATGACGCAGCCGTTTGGCGGCTACAAATTGTCGGGCAACTCGCGCGACAAGCACATGGACAGCATGCTGTCATACATGCAGGGCAAGTCAGCCTGGTTCGCGCTGGGCTGAGCGGTTCCAACTGGCCAGCCCGTGAATCAATAGTTGCGCGGAACCATCTGCTGGCTCTGTTGCGGCCCAGCACACGGGCTGGGTCTCGCACGCTTGCGCTGACGAAACAGCAGCCGTGCATGGTACGGTAGCACTGCGCTCAGGTCGCAACCATTTCAAGACCTATCGCGGCCTGCGCGCCGCCGACCATCCCTGATAACTGCAATCGCAACAACTGATCAACGATACCGGAACCCCATGAAAGAAGTCATCGACTGCGGCCTGCCCGCGCTGGCACAACCCTTCTCCTGGGCCGTCAAGGGCGGCGGCCTGCTGTTCACCGCACACGGCCCCGTGCGTCACGATGGCAGCATCGACACCGGACCGATCGCCGACCAGGCACGGCTGACGTTCAACAACCTCGAAAGCGCGGTTACCGCCGCCGGTGGCACGCTGGCCGATGTGACGCAGGTGTTGATCTACATGGTCGATATCCAGGACATGGCGGCGATCGACGCGGTGTACCGGGAGTTTTTCAGCGCGCCTTATCCAAACCGTTCCAGCGCAGCGGTTGCGGCGCTCGTGGTACCGGGCATGAAGATGGAGATCGTCGCTTACGCGGCGATCGATGCCAAGGCCGGTTGAGCGGAGCGCCAACAGGCCGGCGGGTCATCCAATCGCCGCGGCCGTGCGGCGCCGGGGTGCCTCAGGCCTGTTTTTCAGGTGCCGTCTGCCCGATCAGGTGGATGTCACGCTGCGGAAAGGGGATGCTGATTCCACCGGCCTCCAGCCCCACCTTGCAACGCTGCACCAGATCGAGTTTGGTATTCCACCAGTCGGCACGGGCGGTCCAGGCGCGGAACAGGATGTTGACCGAACTGTCGCCCAGCGAGTCGACGATGATCAGTGGCGCCGGCTCGGCCAGGATGCGCGGTTCGTCCGCAACGATCTTTTTCAGGATGGCCAGGGCCGTATCAATGTCGTCGCCATAACCGATGCCATAGTGCTCGTCGATGCGCCGGACATCTTTGTCTGTCACTGAATAATTGATGATGGTCTGGCCCCAGATGCGCGAATTCGGCAGAAAGGCCGATGGCCCCTCTGGCAGGTGAGCCTTGCAGATGAAGAATCCGAGCTGGTCAATGATGTAGACATCGCCGTCGACTTTCACCGCGTCACCAATCTTGAACGGCCGGAACACCAGGATCATCACGCCAGCGGCCACATTGCTCAGCGTGCCCTGCAGTGCCAGGCCGATGGCCAGGCCGGCCGCGCCAAGCAGCGCGATCAGGCTGGTGGTCTCCACGCCAAAGCGGTTGAGCACCGCGATGATCGTGAACACCATGACTGCGACGCGCACGATCTTGCCCGGCAGGGGCTGGAACACCGCGTCGATCTTGTCCGCCTTGCGCATCGCGCGCGTGGTCAGGCGCGAGAGCCAGCCGGCAGCAGCAAAGCCGACGATCAGCGTGATGATGGCGCCGAGCACGTTCATGCCGTAGCTGGCCACCAGGGTTGTCAATTGGTCAGTAATCAGGGTAATTTTTTCATTCATGTGCGTTCCATGATAACCAATGGGTCCGCGCCAGGAGGGCCGACACTGCCATACTGAAGCATCGCTACGGGTCTTGTTGCGCGTTCGCAAGAAGCCCTGCCAGCATCCGACAATCTTGATCGACAAATCGTCAAGATGACAAATAATCTCGCCTTGCTGCCCACAAACTACCGACGGAGACACTGCCATGCCAAGTCTGTTCAATCCAGAGCAACGCGCCCAATATGAGCGTGACGGCTACGTCATCCTGCGTTCCCTGTTCGACACCGAAGAAATCGGCCTGATGCGCGAGGCGATCGAGCAGGACCCCGCGTTGCGCGCCAGTCTGTATGACCGTACCGATTCCGAAGGCAAGTCCACCCGCATGGCGACCTGGAACCATCCTGGCGACAGCGTCTATGGCCTGGCGGCACGCTCGCGCCGCGTTGTCGACACCATGGAGGAGATGCTCGGCGGCGAGGTCTACCACTACCACTCCAAACTCACGGCCAAGGAGCCCTACGACGGTGGTGCCTGGGAATGGCACCAGGACTACGGCTACTGGTACCACAACGGTTGCATCTATCCGTATATGGGCAGCGTGATGGTGGCGCTGGACCGCGCCAATCGCGAGAACGGTTGCCTGCAGGTGCTGCGTGGCTCGCATCAGGTGGGCCGGGTCGACCATGGCGTACTGGCGGGCGAGCAGGTGGGCGCCGATCTGCGCCGGGTCGAGCAAATGAAGAAGCAGCTGGAGCTGGTATATGTCGAGCTCGAACCCGGCGACGCGTTGTTCTTCCATGCCAACGTGATGCACCGATCGGACCAGAACCGCTCACCGAATCGGCGCTGGACCGTGCTGTTTTGCTACAACGCCGCGCGCAACAACCCCTACCTGGAGCACCACCATCCGCAATACACACCGCTTGACAAGGTGGACGACGACGCGGTGCGCAAGGCGGGGGTGCGGCTGTCTTCCGAGGGCGGCGACCATTTTCGCAAGACCTTTGCCAACCCGACCGAACTGACGCGAAGGTTCTGAGCGCACGGGGTCGATGCAGGATCACCGGTGCTGTCGTCCAACAGCCGGAGGTCTGCTTGCGCAGGTTACCCGTGGGCAACTCCGCTCAGCGCCATCCATACCGCCAGCAGTGTGCCGACTCCCGTCAATGCGATAACTGCCAGCCGCGACAAGCGGATGCTCCGGTTGCGCGCAGGCAACCGGCCAGAAGTGGGCAAAATCTGTTGGTTTTCCTCGTCCGCGACAACGGGTGAAGGCAAACCGGCGAACACGCCGACGTCACACAGCAGGCGCACCAGTGCGATGTCGATGGTACCGACGATGGCGCGCGCATCGTGGTAGCGTGCCTCGGCCACCATTGCACGCTCGCCGTCCAATCGCCAGACAAAAGACCAGTGATGCGGACTCAGCCTCTGTTCTACTGCGGCGTCGGGCGCCGCCAAGCCCAGGTGCTGCACATGCGTCCGGGCATCGGGGAACTGGCTATCGAACGGCATATCGGCTGCGGGTACACCGCTCTCGCCGCACGCGCCGTCATCCGACATGGCCCAGACATGGAGAATGTCCATGGACCCCAGATCGACCACGGCAGCGCGAATCGCCTTCAAGCCCAGGTCATGGAGCACATACGCCGTGTCGTCCAGCAGGGAGGCCGCGACGGTGGCTGCCGTCGGTGACAGGGCTGCCGGCGTTGTCGGCGTGAAGGGTGTCATAAGGTTGCCCAAGCGCGCAGGGTGTAGTCCGATCAAATCCATGTCGATTCCCAATGTTCTGTGGTTTTGCCAAACGGCACAATTGTTTCTGGCGCTACCTGCAGGCCGCTGAATTGTGCAGTGAGCTGGCACGGGGCTGCGCTCCTTTGGAGCACGGCGTGCGCAGACTCAGTACTATTCATCGTTTGGCTTGGTTTTCGGAGTCGCAATGCCCGTACTCCAGGGCAGGCAACGCCTGGGCAGTGGGTCGCTGATTGCAAAAAATCAATACGCCGGGAGGGCCGACGTTGCACGAAGGCTGCACTGTTGTCCCTGCCTGGCCACACAAAAGCCACAGAAGGCTGCGATGTGCCAGCTACGGGTCAGGGAGATGCGTGCAGGCGGGCCACCAGGTCACGCAAGTCGACGCGGGCCGCCAATGTGGGGTCGGCACCCGCAATACGCTCGCGCACGATCCGCTCCAGCATCTGCGGTTGCGGCGTCAGCATGCCAAAAAAACGGGGCTGCTGATCAACGGCGATCAGCAGTGTCGGGAAATCCTCGATGTCGACAGGGTCAATCCGATCTGCCTGGTCCTCGACATCGACCCAAACAAATCGCATGCCAGGAAACCGCGTTGCCACCTGCGCGAACACACGCTCATAGTCACGGCACACGCCGCACCACTGCGCGCACAGACACACGACGAGAACATCGGAATCGGACAAGCTGGACAGGCGCCAAGGCGCAGCAATAAACAACGACAGCGCCGATGCTAGCAGCGCTGCGTTTTGGTACACGCCCGGCCTTGTAGGCTATACAACCGGGCCCGGATACCGGATGCGGCCGTCAGGCGACCTGGCTGACCCGCGGCTGATTGGCCGCATCGTTGTCCAGCGCCTTGACCGCCAGCGCTGCCGCAGCCATCGCGTCGGTACGCGCGTCCGCACCCATGGCCAGGCCTTCGGCGCGTACAAAACGCACGTCGGTGATGCCCAGGAAACCGAACACCGTCTGCAGATAGGTCTCCTGGTGCTCCATGGCCCGTCCGCCTTCGCTGGTGGAATACACGCCGCCCCGGGTCGAAGCCACGATCACGGTCTTGCCCCCAGCCAGGCCCTTGGGGCCCTTGTCGGTATAGGTGAAAGTGCGGCCGGCCTGCGCAATTCGGTCGACCCAGGACTTGAGCTGGCTCGGAATCGTGAAGTTGTACAAGGGCGCGCCGATGACCAGCACGTCGGCCGCCAGAAACTGGCTGACCAGCGCCTCGGACACCGCGTTTTCACGCTTTTGCGTATCGCTCAAGCCCTCGGTGGTCGGCGGCAGGCGAAACCCGAGAGACTCGGCGGACAGGTGGCTGGGACCGTCGACCGCCAGGTCCAGATAGTCCACCTCGGTGCCGGGATGTTGCGCGCTCCATTGCGCGGTAATGTTGCGGGTCAATTCCCGGGAAGCGGATTGGGTGCCCAGGATGCTGGAGTCGATGTGAAGCAGTTTCATGATTCGGTTTCCTTTCGGTGAGTGAGGGGCAGCGCCGGCATAACAAAACCATCTATCAAGGGTTATCCCCCAATCGCTGCGTCTATTAATTATGCGGATGACACGAGTGGTTGATAAGTAGGCAAAATCGCGACTCATCGTCCTGCTGATGGGACAGTGGAGAAAAAAAGTGCAAGACTTCAACGACATGGCGTATTTCGCGGAAGTGGTGGACAAAGGGGGTTTCGCGGCCGCCGGACGCAGTCTGGCGATCCCGAAGTCGCGCCTGTCGCGACGCATCGCTGAACTGGAATCTCGCCTGGGCGCGCGTCTGCTGCAGCGCACCACGCGCAAGTTGTCACTGACGGCCGTTGGCGAACGGGTCTACCGGCACTGCGTGGCGATGCGCGAGCAGGCCCAGGCAGTTGACGAGGTGGTCGCGATGTCCCACACCGAACCTTGTGGCACGATCCGCATCGCCTGCCCGGTAACGTTGGCGCAGACCACGGTCAGCCCAGTGTTGTCGCTGTTTCTGGCCCGGCATCCACAGGTGAACATCGACCTTCGCGTGAGCAACCGGGTAGTCGATCTGGTCGAGGAAGGTTTCGACGTGGCGCTGCGGGTGCGGCCCAGCCTGGATGACAGCGGCAGCATGGTGGTCAAGAATCTAGGGCCGACCTATACGCTGCTGGTCGCCAGTCCGGCGTTGATCGCGCGCCAGGGCCAACCGCAGTTACCAGGCGACCTGGAAAAGTTGGACACCGTCAGCATGGCCGCGGTCGAGGGCCGTGCGATTTGGCATTTGCGCGGGCCCGACGGCGAGGACTTCACGCTGTACCACCAGCCCAGGTTGATTGCCGACGACCTGCTCACACTCAGGCAAGCCGCGCTTGACGGTGTCGGGCTGGCTGTGATACCCGACTACATGTGCTACGGCGACCTCCAAAGTGGCGCACTCGTGTTACCGTTGCCCGGTTGGTCGCCACCACAGGCGATCGTGCATGCGGTGTTCCCGTCACGCCGCGGACTGGTGCCGGCGGTACGGCAGTTTCTCGATTTCCTGGGCGAGCACCTGCGCCATCCCAACGCAGTCGCACCACCGGTTTTCAGCCCTGCAGCGGCATCGGCTCCTTGAGCACCTTCGGGTCGAACGGCGCACGGCTGAACACCTGACGCAACATCGGCTCGAAATACGACAGGGGCTTGGTCGGATAGGCCGGGTCAAACGCGTTCTGATCGAAGCGCTCGCAAAACCGCATGCAGGCGTGGTACCAGGGGTGGTTGCGGTAGACCAGATGGCCATTCGGATCGCGCCCGTAATGCTGCGCGTAATACTGCATCTGGAACAGACCATGCATCTCGAGGATCCAGGTAACCTCGGCGCTTACATACGGACGGATGATGGCGGCGGCCAGTTGCGAGTGGTTTTCCGGCGCAAGTTCATCGCCCAGATCGTGTATCAGCGCGGCGACAACGACCTCGATGTCCTCGCCATCGGCTTCGGCCCGCGTCGCGCTTTGCAGCGAATGCGCCAGCCGGGTGACCTTGTAACCCTCGATCGAGCCATCAAGGCGCTGCAGCGCCGTCAGCAAACGATCGGGCAAGGCACGAATGTACTGGTCCTCCAGCTTGTGCAGGAATTCATACTCCTGCTTCGTGCCATGTTTCATCTCGATGAAGTCGACGGTTTCCATGCTTTTGTGCTCCCGGTATTCAATAGTGGGTCAGACAGCCTGCGGGCCAAGCCGGCGGCTCAGCACGCGATACAGGCTGCGCGGACTGTCGCGGTCAATGTAGCAGCCCTGCAGCTGCCGGTGACCTTCCGACGGATTGAACGACGTTCGTCCGTGCAGCACCCGGTTGTTGTCGAACATCATCAGCTGGCCCGGCTCGAGCCGGAATCGCAGCTCGAACCGCGGGTCTTCCAGCAAGCTGCCGAAACGCTTGCGCGCGCGGTGGTAGGCCCGTGTGTCGTGCTCGGACATCAGTGGAATGTCATCGAGCCGGGGGCTGTAGAACACGCCGACCATGACACCCATGCCATCGAGTTCGATCATAGGCTGCACCGACACCAGACAGGTGTCCGCGTCGCGGTATTCGAAACGCACCGGCACCGTGGCGAGCAGGCGGAAACCTTCGGGATCCTCCTGCTGCAGTTGCTGTGCCACGGCAAGGCTGTCGACCAGCGTGGACAAACCTCCCGAGGTCTCGTTCTGCAGGCAGTGCAGCAACTGGATGCCCGGCACCGGGTTGCGATAGGGGTTGTCGGTATGCGGGCCCAGGGCCACCGGACGGTAGGCCAGATCGGTCGAATCCGGCCGCGAATAGACTTCGAAATAGGCGCCGAAATTGGTCTCGCGCACATAACCGAAGCGGCGCGCGATCGACAGAATCGAGTCGGGTTTCGTCGGTGTGCCGTGAATCAGCAGGAAACCGCGCTCGACATAGTCCTTCACGGCGCGGTACAGCACGGCATCGTCCTGCAACGCATCCCACTGGTAGACCGGCTGCGGCGCCAGGTCGGCCTGCCAGGGCTGCGGTGCAGGACAGGCTTCGTCGAGCACCACGCCATCGAGCAGTTCCCGCGGGTCGAAGTTGCCGGCAAAACCATCACTGAACGCCAGAAACAACCCTGCACCCTCGAGCCGCGCGTCCAGCAGCGTCAGGTCGTCGGGCAGCAGGTGCGGATTCATCAGGCGTTGACCGGTGATGGCATCACGCTGTGTCGGGTCGCAACTGCGCGCGCGCAGCCACAAGGCCGGCATCACCGTGTCGGCTGAGCCATCACGCAGCACCACCTGCGGTGCGACGGAGCCGCCAAGTACGTGGATGGCACGGCCGGTCGTCGGCGCCGCCAGCAAGTCGTGGAGGTCTGCGGGGGGCAAGCCGAATCCCTCGGCCGCGACGGCGCCAGGCGCCGGCACATCGGACTGAGGGTCGCTCCATGCCGCCATGGGCTCGAGGGCGGCGCTTTCGGTCGTAACGACGGCTGTTGATGACATGGCAGGTTCTCC
This sequence comes from Burkholderiales bacterium, assembly GCA_038326025.1. Taxonomy (GTDB): domain Bacteria; phylum Pseudomonadota; class Gammaproteobacteria; order Burkholderiales; family Burkholderiaceae_C; genus CAISIP01. The sequence continues at coordinate 102,423 of JBBQJP010000005.1, read as the reverse complement.
AATTGATACAAGGCGGGCTCCACCGCCATGTGGCAGGTAGTGGTAACGCTGCGCGCAGTGTGCGCGAATCACCGGCCTTGTTCAAACGAGCAATCTTCAGTCGCAGAATTAGAAACACTAATGGCTGACTGATGGCACAAGCCGATGGCAGTTTGATCACAACCAACTCCGGATGCGCTTTGCGCAGCGGGCCGGGCGCGGGGCCCGCCTAACGCCGACAATCGGAGCCGATCGACCATGGCCCACGCTCCTGCATGACAACCCCCAGCCAACCGGATTCGGCCCACAAGCCCAAGTACCAGACCATCGCCGATGACCTGGCGCAGGCCATCGTCAACGGTCAATTCGGCCCTGGCGAGAAGTTGCCACCCCATCGGGTGATGGCCAAACGGCTGGGCGTCACGCCGGGGACGATCAGCCGGGCCTATGCCTGCCTCGAGCGCCAGTCCTTGGCGCAGGCCCGCGTCGGCGACGGCACCTATGTGCGCAACTTGCAGCCTCGCCAGCCGGAACCCGAGCGCGACGGCGCGGTGGCATTGATCGACCTGGCGCACAACGTCGCGATCCGCACCGATGAGCAGCAGGCCTTGCGCGATACGTTGGCGCAGTTGAGCCGGTCCGACCTGCGCGCGGCGCCGCTGCTCGACTACCAGCCCGAGGCCGGCATGCCGCACCACCGCCAGGCCGGCGCCAAATGGCTCAAGCGATTCGGCACCCGCGGCGACTGGCAACGGGTGATGGTGACGCATGGCGCCCAGCATGCGCTGGCCGCGGTATTGCGTACCGTCGCCCGGCCCGGCGACACCATCCTGACCGAGTCGCTCAGTTATGCGGGCCTGATGGCGCTGGCCCGCTCGATGCGGCTGCAGGTGATCGGCCTGCCGATGGATGACGAAGGCCTGTTACCCGATGACCTGGCCCAGGCCGTGCACACCTACGGCAGCAGGATGCTGTACTGCACGCCCAGTCTGCACAGCCCCACCACCAGCACCATGTCGATGGCACGGCGCGAGGCCATTGCCGCCGTGCTGCGACGTGAAGGCCTGCTGTTGATGGAAGACACCGTGCATGCCGTGGCCCAGGCACAACCGCTGCCGGCGCTGGCCAGCCTGGTGCCGGAGCAGGCGTTCTTGATCGCAAGCTTCAGCAAGGTGATGGCGCCGGGCCTGCGCGTCGGTTACCTGGAGGCATCACCCCAGTGGCTGGACAAGGTGGCCGCCAGCATCCGTGCCGACTGCTGGATGGTGGCGCCGCTGATGCCTGAGATCCTTACCCACTGGATCGACTCCAGCGTGGCCGACCACCTGATCGGCCTGCAACGCCAGCGCATCGCCGAGCGACTGGCACTGGCGCTGAGCTGCCTGCAGGGCAACACATTTCGATGGGCGAACGACCTGCCCCACCTGTATCTGCCGCTGCCCGAGCCCTGGCAGGCCGATAGTTTCGCGAAGACCCTGGGCCAGGCGGGTGTGCAGGTGCGCACGATGGAGCATTTCGCGGCGGGTCGCACGCCACCACCACCTGCGGTACGCATCAGCCTGAACGCGGCGGCCTCCAGGGAGCAGTTGCGCGACGGCCTGCGGTCGGTGGCGCGGGTGCTGCATGGCTCGGCCCCCGACCCGGATTCAGACGCTGACCTCGGCCCGGATGAAGCGAACGACTGAGACAGCTCACAAGGCCGCGTTGGGCCGCCCGACCGCCTCCGCCGTCACCACCGCCTCGAGCAGTCCGGCATCACTGCTTGCGTTGGGCAGCAGCTGCTTGCGGATCACGATGCGCACCTCGGGATTGCTTGCGCCCATGGCCACGACCGCGTCATTGGCGCTTTGACGCGCCAGCTCGGTGGCCGCGGCCAGCGCCAGCTGCGGGTCTACAAATCGCTGCGTGCCCACGGTGGAGTGCATCATGAACACACCACTGCCATCACCATCGACGCGCACCGTGACGGTTTGCGCCACCACACCGGTGGCCGCGCCGACCGCATTGGCCACCTCGCGGTATTCGGGGAACACGATCTGACAGCCCAGGCGTCGGCCGACCTCGCCGTAGTAAACGCCGACCGGCCCACCCACCGCCACCACCGGAATCGTCGGCGTCACGCTGATACGCGCCAGCCCCAGGCTGCCGTCGCCGGCACACACGGCATGCACCAGCTTGTCTTCACGCACATGTTCGCCGAAGGCGGTGTCCAGGATCGCGCGCGCACTCATGCGCACGGTCTCGCTCCAGACCTCGCGCGCAAAGATCTCGGTGCGCTCGGGTGTGGGGAACTTCATGTCGCGCAGCCGGCAGGCGAGCTGGGTCACCATCTGCGCGGCTTCGGTTGACCAGTTGTGTTGCAGTCCCAGCACATGGGAGGCATCCGACGGCGTCATGGCAGCGATCTGCACCAGCCCCTTGCGTCGCAGCTGCGCCAGTGCGCGTTGCGCGCCGGGCGATGCCGCCAGCTGTCGCAGCGGCTGTGGATGTTCGGTGACGCGTGCCATCAGCTCCTGTTCGCGTTCGGAAAGTTCGGCGAACTGCCGCCCGGCCCTGGCGCCAAACGGCAGCAGCACAAATCGCCCATGCAAAGACGATCCACGTTCGACATCGTCCAGGTCGGCCTGCAGCATTCGCAAGGTGTCAGGAAATCGCGTGCCCAGCAGCGCCACCGGCACCACACGCTGCGGTCCGATCGTGATGCGCCCTTCGCTGCCGATATGGACCTCGCTGTCGCCGCCCAGGCCAATCGTGCGCACGTCGATGGCACGCACCATGGTGCGCCAGCCGCCCACCTCGGCGCCTTGTTCGGTAACGCGGGGCCGGCCATCCTGCAACACGCCCAGGTCGGTCGTGGTGCCCCCCATGTCCGACAGGATGAAGCTGTGCTGACCCGACAACCACTGGGCGCCCACCAGGCTGGCCGCAGGGCCGGACAACACGGTCTCGATCGGCCGGCGCGCCACGGTTTCGGCCAGCGCCAGCGTGCCGTCTCCCTTGACGATCATCAGTGGGCAATCGATTTGCAACGCCGCCATGGAGCGCTGCACCGCATCGATCAGTGTCGACACCCTGGCGATCAGGCGGGCGTTGAGAGCAGCCGTCAGCGCCCGGCGCGGAGCGTCCAGCGCCGACGACAACTCGGTGGACACCGTCACCGGCTTGCCGGTGCGCGCAACAATCCACTGCTGCACCGTCTGTTCATGGTCCGCATTACGCACCGCAAAAGTAGAGGCCACCGCAAACGCCTCGACCTGGTCGGCGACGGCATCCACCGCCTGTTCGAGTGCGGCCAGATCCAGCTCATGTGCGGCCATGCCATTGTGGTCATGCCCTCCGGCGATGCGGATCACCGGCACGCCCGGAAAAGCTGCCGCGATACCGGTTCGCTCCATCATGCGCTCGTCAAATCCGACCAACACCACGGCCACCGAACTGCCATGGCCTTCGACAACGGCGTTGGTGGCCAGCGTGGTCGACACCGACACCAGACCAATATCCTGCGGCGACAGGCCACGCGGCAACTGCGCCACTGCCTGGTTGATCGCCTCGCTGACGCCAACGGCCAGGTCACCCTTGGTCGTGATCGCCTTGGCACGCGCCACCACCCGGTGACCATGGGTTTCGATGATGGCGCAATCGGTATACGTGCCGCCGGTGTCGACGCCGATCAGATAACTGGAATGGGACATGCAGGTTTTGCCTTGGAAATGCGCCGCAAGCATACTGCACCCATCGCGCAGGAGAGCCCGCCACCGCGGCGACGCCGACGGCGCCAGTTGCGACGCCTGCCGCACAATATCTGCATGTACCCACTCATCCATGCCACGACGGCCCGCACCCCATGCCGATATTGACCGGACTGGCCTGGTTGTTGTTATGCCAGTCCGCTGGCGAGGTGCTGGTGCGCCTGTGGGGATGGCCCTTGCCCGGCCCCGTGGTCGGCATGTTGATTCTGCTTTTCGCACTGCGCCTGGAAATCGTGCGCGCGCCAGTGGGCGCGGTGGCCGACGCCCTGCTGGCCCATCTGTCGCTGCTGTTCGTGCCGGTCGGTGTGGGCGTGATGACCCACCTCGGGCTGTTGTCGACCTATGGTTTGCGCATGTTGGTGGCGATCGTGTTGTCGACCTGGATCGGTCTGATCGTCACTGCACTGATGCTGCGCTGGTTGTTGCGACGCGAAGAAGTCGCGCCCGGGCCGCAAGGCTGACATGGACGCGCAGCCAATGCAGGATTTCGTCCAGCTCTGGGTGTACCTCTCCACCACGCCGCTGTTTGGCCTGACGGCGACCATCGCCACCTATGTGCTGGCGCAGGCGCTGTACCTGCGGCTGGGCCAGGCGCCCTGGGCCAACCCGGTGTTGTGGACGGTGCTGGTACTGGCGGTATTGCTCACGCTCAGTGGCACACCGTATCCGCGTTATTTCTCCGGCGCCCAGTTCATCCATTTCCTGCTCGGGCCTGCCGTGGTGGCGCTGGCCTGGCCGCTGTGGCAACGGCGCAGCGAACTGCGCCGGCGTGCCGTGGCCATCGCATTGGCCGGCCTGGCCGGCGGCGCGGCGGCCGGGGCCAGCGCCGTGGCCATTGGTTGGGCGCTGGGTCTGCCGGAAGAATTGCTGCGCTCGCTGGCGCCCAAGTCGGTCACTGCACCCGTGGCCATGGGTATCGCCGAACAGATTGGCGGCATTCCGGCACTGGCCGCCGTGTTCGCGGTGTTGACCGGACTGGTCGGCGCGATCAGCGGCAAGTACCTGTTCGATGCGATCGGTGGCCTGTCGATGCAGGCGCGCGGATTTGCATTGGGCACCGCATCACACGGCATCGGCGCCGCCCGTGCGCTGCAGGTCAATTCCGATGCCGGCGCCTACGCCGGTCTGGCGCTGGGTGTGCAGGTGGTACTGGCGGCATTGCTGATGCCGTTGGTGGCACGCTGGTTCTGAAGCTGGCGCCCGAATTCACGGGAATTCGGCAACCCGACATAACTCGGCGTTCGCGTTTCCTCCCCGACAGGCCTGCGAAAAATCCGCAACCGGCCTGTTTGTACTTGCGTCTTCAGAACGCAACCGCTTGCCCGTCCTTGCGCGAATCGGAGCCGGCGATGTAGGTTTCCCCCTGGCGCAACACCAGCTGGGCGCCGCCGAAGGCAAACACACCGTTGCCCTCCTCCACTGTCACTTCGTGGCCCAACGCACGCAGGTCGGCCACCAGCCGGGCGTCCATGTGCGGCTCCACGGCCACGGCCTTGCCGCCCGTGACGCGCCAGCGTGGCGCATCGGCCGCGGCCTGCGGGTTCTGACCGTAACGCAGCACGCGCAGCGCCATCTGCAGGTGGCCTTGCGACTGCATCGGGCCGCCCATCACACCAAAGGCCATGCGGGGTGTGCCATCGGCGTTCATCGCAAAGGCAGGGATGATGGTGTGCGAGGGCCGCTTGCGGGGTCCGACCTCGTTGGCGTGGCCGGGGATGAGGTTGAAGCCGTGGCCCCGGTTCTGCAGGCTGATGCCGGTTCCCGGCACCACCACGCCCGAGCCAAATCCCATGTAGTTGGACTGGATGAACGAGACCATCATGCCGGAGGCGTCGGCCGCCGCCAGGTAGACGGTGCCACCCGGGCGCGGTGCGCCGTAGCCAGGATCGCCCGCGCGTTGCGGGTCGATCAGGCGCGCGCGCGCATTCAGGTAGTCGGCGTTCAGCAGCTCGTCCGGCGTCACGCGCATGGCGTCGATGTCGGCGTTGTATTCGTCCAGGTCGGCAAAGGCCAGCTTCATGGCTTCGATGCTGGCGTGCACGGTCGCGATGTCGTCCACTGGACTGGATCCTGCACCATAGGCCTCCAGCATGCCCAGCGCCATCAGCGCGGCGATGCCCTGGCCATTGGGCGGGATCTCATGAATGACGGTATCGCCAAAGGGCTGGCTGACCGTGCCCACCCAGTCGGCCTGGTGATCGGCCAGGTCGTCCTCGGTCATGGCTCCGCCGTGGGCCTGGCTATGGGCGGCCATGGCCCGCGCCAACTCGCCGCGGTAGAAGGCCTCGCCGTGGGTCTGGGCAATCAGCTCCAGCGTGCGGGCATGGGCCTCGCTGCGAAAGAGGCTACCGGCTTGCGGCGCCTGGCCACCGGGCATGAAACATTCGGCAAACCCGGGTTGCGTGCCCAGCTTGGCGGCCCCCAGCGCCCACAGGCGCGCGATCGTGGGCGAAACAGGAAAACCATGGCGGGCGTATTCGATGGCGGGCTGGGCCAGCTGCGCGAAGGGCAACTTGCCGAAGCGTTTGGACAAAGCCACCCAGGCGGACACCGCCCCCGGCACGGTCACGGCGTTCCAGCCGGTCAATGGCATGCCGCCGCGCTGCGCGAAGTAATCGGGTGTCCAGGCCGCCGGCGAGCGGCCCGAGGCGTTGAGGCCATGCAATTGGCTGCCGTCCCACACAATGGCAAAACCGTCACTGCCCAGGCCACAACCGGTAGGCTCGACCACGGTCAGCGCCATGGCGGCGGCCAGGGCCGCGTCCACTGCGTTGCCGCCGGCCAGCAGCATGCGCAGGCCGGCTTGGGCGGCCAGCGGCTGCGAGGTGGAGACCACGTTGCGCCCCATCACCGCACTGCGTTGCGAGGCGTAGGGCAAGGTCCAGTCCATGGTGTTGGTGTTGGTGTTGGTGTTGGGCTTCATGTCACTCAATGCTGATCTTGTGTTTGCGGATCACGTCGGCCCAGCGCGCGCTGTCAGCCTTGACCATGACGCTGAATTGGGCTGGTGTGCCTGGCATGGCAGTGTCGATACCCTGCTTTGCCAAGGTGGCCTTGACCTCGGGCGACTGGACTGCCCGCGTGAAGGCCTGGTTCACGCGATCGACCAATGCGGTTGGCGCGCCAGCCGGCAAGTAGACTCCAAACCAGGTCACCGATGAGAAACCGGGCAAGCCGGACTCGGCCAGTGCCGGCAGGTCGGGTGCCAGCGCGGTGCGTTTTTCGCTTGTCACGCCCAGGGCGCGCACCTTGCCGCTGGCCACATGGGGCATGCCGGTAGGCAGGGAGTCGAACAACACTTGTACCTGTCCCGACACCAGGTCGGGGATGGACTGGGCCGTTCCCTTGTAGGGCACATGGGTCATCTCCACGCCGGCTTGCGCGCTGAAGGCAAGCGAATTCAGGTGCACGACGGTGCCATTGCCGCTGGTGGCGTAATTGAGCTTTCCAGGGTTGGCCTTGGCATAGGCGATCAGCTCGGCCAGGTTCTTGACCGGCAGCGACGCGGTGACCAGCAGTACGCTTGGCGCGCTGGCCAGATGCGCCACGGGCGTGAAGTCCTTGGCCGCGTCGTAGCTCAGGCGCGGCATCAGGTGCGGCGAGATGGCGTGGGTGCTGCTGGTGGTGAAAAGCACGGTGTAGCCATCCGCAGCAGCCCGTGCGACTTCGGCCGAGCCGATGGTGCCGCCTGCACCCGCCTTGTTGTCCACCAGCATCTGCTGGCCCAGGTTCTGCGACATGCGCTGGGTGATCACCCGTGCGACCAGATCGGTGGCCCCGCCGGCCGGAAAGGGAACGACCACGCGCACCGGGCGCTCGGGCCACTGGGCCTGCGCCATCGCCGCCGTACCCAAAACCAAGGCACAGGCCATGCCCAAACCACCACGAATCCAGGACTTCAGTCGCATTACGCGTCTCCACTAATAGATTGAGTTGCCAGCGGTATCTTAGGAAAGCCACGCGTTCTGCACAAACACCGTTTTGGCAAAGACTTTTGCCAAAATGGCAAAGCTAGATTCTTTCAATCATGAAATGGCACATCCATGCGCACCCATTCCCTGCAGGGCACGGCCCTTCGCTACTTCACCGCGGTGGCCGAAACCGGCTCGCTGACCGAGGCCTCGGCGCGGCAACATGTGGCGGCGTCGGCCTTGAGCCGGCAAATTGCGGCGCTCGAAGCGCAGCTCGGCGCGGCCTTGTTCGAACGCCACCCGCGTGGCATGGTGCTGACAGCGGCTGGCGAGATTTTGCTGGCGCACGCGCGCCGCGCAGAACTCGAAGCCCTGCATGCGCTGGAAGAAATAGGCGCGCTGCAAGGCCTGCGCGCCGGCGTGGTGCGGCTCGCCACCTCGGATGCCTTTGCCAATGAGCTGGTGCCGCGTCTTTGCGTGGACTTCCAGCAGGCGCATCAGGGTGTCCAGATCGAGGTGTCGGTGATGCCCACGGCCAAGGTTCCCGAGTGTGTGCACCAGGGAGACGCCGACATCGGCCTGTGTTTCAGCCGGGCGCCGCACAAGGACGTCGCCGTCCTGTACCGCCAGCCCGCACCGGTGCTGGCCATCATGCTGCCGGGTCACCCGCTGGCGACAAACGCCGGCGTCACCCTGAAGCAGATGGCGGACTGGCCAATGGCCCTGCCGCCACCGGAAACCACTATTCGCCAGATGATGGACATCGTCTGCAGTCGCCAAGGCCTGCGCTTATCGCCGCAACTCGTGAGCAACCACGCCCGCCTGGTGCTTCATTTTGTGCTGAGCGGTTGTGGCCTGACGGTGTCCAGTGAGGTGGCGGCGCGCCAGCTGCTCAGCCGCGGCGCACTCGTGGCCCGGCCCATCAGCGATGCCGGCATGGATCTACGCGATATCGAGGTCCAGACCTTGGCCGGGCGTGGCTTGCCGGTTGCGGTGCAGGCCTTTCTGGAGTTGTTGCGCGAGCGTCTGGCTGCAGTGTCGGCATGATTCCCGGCTCGCCGCATTCACCACGATCGAGCAACCCGCGGGTCACGACCCGTAGCGGACATTGCAACCCGGCCAGGGATTGGGCAGAATCACATTTCGCGTGGGTCTGCCGGGAGCCTAGGGGTCAAGACCGTTTGCATCTCTGCGGGGAGCCGTCAATGGCTACATCTTCGACGTTCATCGCATCCAGCGGCGATGGTTATGAGCAACAGATGGGTCGATGGAGCCGACGGCTCGCCGGACCCTTCCTCGACTTCGTGGGTTCGGCGCCGACAGAGCGTCTTCTCGATGTCGGTTGCGGCACGGGCTGCCTTTCCTTCGCCATGGCCCGGCTGTGCCGACCCCAGCAAGTGATTGGCATCGACATGTCTCCCGCCTACGTCGAACACGCGACCCGCCACAACGGTGACGACAAAGTCAGCTTTCAAGTTGGAGACGCATGTGCATTGGCGTTCCCTGACGATAGTTTTGACCGCAGCCTGTCCTTGCTGGTATTGCACTTCGTTCCCGACGCACAGCAGGCCATTTCAGAAATGCGGCGAGTCACCAAGCCCGGTGGAGTGGTTGGCGCAGCCGTATGGGACGCCCGCGGCGGTTTCGTCGCAAATCGGATTTTCTTCGACACGGCTGCTGCCATCGATTCAAGTGCCAACGCGCGGCGGGCACGCAACTACACACGACCGATGACGCGACCGTCCGAATTGGCAAAAGCGTGGACAGCCGCGGGGCTCAGCGACGTGACAGAGGCCACACTGACCATCCGCATGGACTACGCGTCCTTCGAGGACTACTGGGCCCCCTGCGAGGGCAGGGATGGTCCGCAGGCGGAGTACGTGGCGGCCCTTGAAAGGCCTGAGCGTGACAGACTAAAGGAAGCTGTTCGGCTCGCATACATCGACGGGGAGGACGATGGTCCGCGCTCGTTTCTTGCCGCGGCCTGGGCCGTGCGAGGCGTAGCGCCATGATGCGAGCGTATTGACTCCTACCCCGCACCCGAGGGGATACGGCTTTACGCATTCGTTATGCGACGCGCGACTGGCCGCGCAGGCGGTGACACCGCATGCCGGCAACCGATACCAGCCTGCTAAAGTCAATGCGGACCGTCTGCACAGCCGAAAGATCCGCCATGAAAACCATCAAGACCTTCCCACGCAAAGTCAGGGAAACCCCCAACACCTTCATCACACTGGCCGACGGCTGCAAGCTGGCAGCGCGCATCTGGATGCCGGTCGATGCCGACAAGAAACCGGTGCCGGCGATTCTCGAACACCTGCCTTATCGCAAACGCGACGGTACGCATGTGCGCGATGCACTGACCCACCCGTATCTGGCCGGCCACGGCTACGCCTGCATCCGTGTCGACATGCGTGGCAACGGTGACTCCGACGGGCTGATGGCCGACGAATACACGCAGCAGGAACTGGACGATGCGGTTGAAGTCATCGCCTGGCTGGCCGAGCAGCCCTGGTGCAGTGGAACCGTCGGCATGATGGGCATTTCGTGGGGCGGCTTCAACGGCTTGCAGGTCGCGGCATTGAAGCCGCCGGCGCTCAAGGCCATCGTGACCCTGTGTTCGACCGATGACCGCTACAGCGACGACATCCACTACAAGGGCGGCTGCCTGCTCAACGAAAACCTGGGCTGGTCGGCGACGATGTTCGCGTATTCGTCCCGACCACCGGATCCCGCACTGGTGGGCGATCGCTGGCGTGCCATGTGGCTGGAGCGGCTGGAGAACGAACCACTGCTGGCCATCCCCTGGCTGGAGCATCCGCACCGCGACGCCTACTGGAAACACGGCTCGGTCTGCGAAGACATTGGCGCGATCGACGCTGCGGTGCTGGCGGTCGGCGGCTGGAACGACGCCTACACCAATACCGTGCCGCGGCTGGTGGCCTCGGTCAAGGCGCCGGTCAAGGGCATCATCGGCCCGTGGGCGCACAAATACCCGCATTTCGCCGTGCCCGAGCCGCGTATCGGCTTTCTGCAGGAGATGCTGCGCTGGTGGGATCAGTGGCTCAAGGGCGTCGACACCGGGGTCGCACAGGACCCGGCGCATCGCACCTACATCATGGAGCCGGGGCGCCCCGGCGCCGCGGTGACCCAGGTGGCCGGACGCTGGGTCAGTGACAGCCACTGGCCATCGGACATACACGCCATTCAGCGCCTGCATCTGAACGCCAACGGCATGCTGGGCAACTTGAAGGGCTCTGCCGGTAAATGCACCATTGCATCGCCGCAGACCACGGGCGCCGACGGCGGTGAATATTGCATCATCTGGCTGGGCCCGGAGTTTCCCGGTGACCAGCGCCGCGACGACGCCGGTTCGGTCAGCTTTGACAGCGCACCACTGGCCAAGGACATCGACATCGTCGGCGCCACGGCGGTGCAACTCAAGCTCAGTTCGGACAAGCCCTTGGCCAATGTGGCGGTGCGGCTCAATGCGGTCTGGCCCGATGGCGCGGTCTCACGCCTGAGTTACGGCGTGCTCAATCTGTGCCACCGCGACAGCCACGAGAATCCCGAACCGCTGGAGCCGGGCAAGACCTATACGGTGCGGCTGCAACTCGACGACGTGGCAGTCAAGGTGCGCCGTGGCCAGCGCCTGCGCATCTCGGTGTCCACCAGTTACTGGCCGCTGATATGGCCGGCACCGGAGGCTCCGACCTTGACGCTGAACCTGGGCACGAGTTTTGTCGATCTACCGGTGCGCAAGATCCGGCCGAACGAGATCGCACCGACCTTTGCCGAGCCGCAAGCCGCGTCGCCCGTCAAACTGACCGAAGTGCGTGCTGCATCGAATCGGCGTGATGTGCTGATTGACCAGAAGACCGGTATCCAGACGCTTTGCATCGTGGACGATTTTGGCGCCAGCACGATCGACGAACATGGCCTGACCTACGGCGCGATCGGACGGGAGACCTATCGCATCCATCCTGACGACCCCTTGTCTGCATCGCAGGAATGCCACTGGACCGAAGAACGTTCTCGCGGCGACTGGCGCGTGCGCACCGAGACGTACTCGGCCATGCGCGCCAGCAAGACCCACTGGCATGTGACGGGACGGCTCGAGGCCTATGAGGGCGACACGCTGATCTTCAGCCGCGACTGGGACAAGAAGGTCAAACGCAAGCTGGTGTGATCAGGCGGCGGAAGCCGCGGGTCGGCCGCGTTTGGTGCGGCGCGCCGGTGCGGCCGCTACCGATGGTGGTTGGTCCAGCAGCGCCAGCAGTTTCTTGGGCGCCTGGGCACGGTAACTCTCGGCGATCCAGGCCTTGAACATGTCGAGCGGGACCGGCTCGCCATCGGCTAGTTCGGCCGTGACCCAGCCACTCTTGCCCAACCCATAGGCCGTCGGTTTGGCGAATGGCAGCCACAAGGCATCCTGCCCTGAATGCGGCAACTTGCAGGAAATGTGGAAAGGCTGGCCGTCCACGCTCAGATACGCGAAGGTCTTGTCCTTGACAGCCAGATCTTCATGACCCGGCCACGGGCTCTTGATATGGGCGCCCGGATAGGTCAGGCCCAGGGTCCGTAGCTCCTGAGCAGCCGCATCAGGCCTCCTGCTCGCCATTTTTTTTCGTCCTGTTGTTGTTTGATGGTTGACCTTGTCAGTCGACCACCATCGTACCGCTGGCGATATGTTCGTCGTAATCGCTGCGCGGAATGGCTGTGGCGCCATGCACGCCATCCTCGACCCAGGTGATGGTCACATCGATGTCGTCGAGTTCGATTTCACACGGGCCGGGCGGAATCCGCAACGGCATGCCTTCACCTTCGCGGTATTCGACCTCGCCAACAATCCGGCCTTGCAGAGTTGTCATGTTGCTCCCCTCCAGGTAATGGCAGAACCAGAAGGTTCCACCTTACCACCGACACATGATCTGGCAAGTCTGCACACCAGGATTGCGCGTGCGGCCGGATCCGAATGCGCTCATGGGGTGGTCAGCCGGGTTTGTGGAGATACTCGCGCAGCGCCGCCACGTGTGCGCCTACTTTCGCCACAGCTGCCTCCAGTTCTGCCTCGGTGCAACGCAGCTCCCGGGCCCAGTATTGACGCTCCAGTTGATCGAGCATATCGACCCGTCCGGGGTCCAGCGGTTTGAATGGGCTTTGCGCGTCGTTCATGTCATCTCCTGAAACGGGTTGGGCCGGTCACGGTTCGCGTCTCGCAATTCGGGAACACGTCGCGCCCCGGATAAACACCCCGGGGACAGGCGCGGCTCCGGCAAGTTATGGCATCAGGCCGACCCGATCCCACCACTCGGACGGTACCGGACAAGCCCTCGATGCTCCGCACCCCGTAGGTCCATCCTAGGTCGATGACGGCGCACTGTCCATGAGACAAATCAATTGACAGCGCCTGCGCCGCCAACGCCCCACTGCTGATGCGTCGGCGCTTCTTGCGCGGTTATTCGCTGCTGGCGCCGCGCCGACCGCTGCCGCGGCGCAGGTTCGCGCCCGCCGCCGCGCCGGCCAGCCGGTCCTGCGCGCCACCCCACTGCGCCCGTGCGCCGTTGGAGACATCGCCCAGCGCGCCGACAATCTGCTCGAGCTCGGGCACCTGACCGCGGGTGTGCGCGTCGAGTGCGTCGCGCATCGCACGCAGATGTGCCGGAGATGTGCCGCAGCAGCCGCCGATGATGCGTGCGCCGGCGTCCAGCGCCATGCGCGCGTAAACCGCCATCAATTCGGGCGTGCCGTTGTAGCAGATTGCACCGTCGACATATTGCGGAATACCGCAGTTGCCCTTGGCCACCAGCACCACGTCCGGCCCGGCCGCCTGGGCCAGGTTGCGGATGCAGGCAACGACCTCGGAGGCGCCGACACCGCAGTTGGTGCCGCAGGCTGCCAGGCGCGGATGCAGGGTTTTTTCGAGCGCCGCAAAGTCGCTCGGCGACATGCCCATCATGGTGCGGCCATTGGTGTCAAAGCTCAGCGTGCAGACAATCGGCAGGCCGGCCTGCGCCGCACCCGCCACCGCGGCCTGCACCTCTTCTGGCGAGGACATGGTCTCGATCCACAACACATCGGCGCCACCCTCGGCCAGTGCCATGGCCTGCTCGGCGAATGCATCACGCGCCTGTTCGAACGTCAATGGGCCGATCGGCTCCATGATCTCGCCGGTTGGGCCCATGCTGCCGCCGACCACGATCTCGCGCCCGCTGGCGTCGGCTACCGCACGCGCCAGCTTGGCCGCGGTGCGGTTGACGTCGACCACGCGGTGCTCCCACTGGTGCAACTTGAGCCGGTAACGCGTGCCGCCAAAGCTGTTGGTCAGAATGATGTCGGCACCGGCCTCGACAAAGCTGCGGTGCAGGTTGCTGATGCGGTCCGGGTGTTCGAAATTCCACAACTCGGGCGCGTCGCCGGAAACCAGGCCGACGTCGAACAGATTGCTGCCGGTGGCGCCGTCGGCCAGCAGCCAGGGGCGGCTGGCCAGCAGGCGAGTGAAACGATTGGTGGTCGCAGGTGTGGCGGTAGAGGTCATGTGATTGAGTGCGTAAGGTGGGGGCCGCTTGTGGGCAAGCCGGGGATCGTAACGGGTCGGTGTTTACCGTCAGCGCTCAGCGGATTTGTTCTGGCGTAACGATCACCCAGTTGCGGTTGGCCGTGACCGGATGACCGTGGGCATGTTGTGCAGCCGCGTGGTCGGTCTGATACTGGGCGATGTGATCGCGATAACTTTCCTGGCGCGCAATGAACAGGCGCAAGCCACCGCGGTCCGGATCGGGCCCGCGCAGAAACATGGGCCCGTCGCTGACCTGCGTGTCACCGGCCACCAGAATCGGCTTCTTCCACGGGTGAATATAGGTGTGGATCGCCGCCTGTTTGCCTTCGTACCAGGTCAGAGGCGCCCACAGGGCCGTGGTCAGTTCATGGTCGAGCAACTGCTGCGGGTCGTAGCGATTCTCGGCTATCAGCTTGCGCGCGGTGGTGACCGTGCCCCCCTGGCGGTCGCGCAACAGCAACGACACGCCGATGACGTTCTGTGGCTTCACGTGGTAACCATACTGCGGATCGGACACCACCATACGCACGATCTCCTCGCTCGCCGCGCTGACCATATAAACCTCGATGCCGTGGTCCATCAGGGCCCGGAACAGCGCCTGCTGTCCGCGCTGCATGCGGGGGATATCGATGGCCAGTTCCTGCACCTGGTCACCGACATAGTGCCAGGCCGGAATCGGCGCGCGCTGCGCCAACATGGCATCGAGCTCGTGCTTTATCTCGCGCAAGGTGAAGCCGGCAAAAATCTGGGACGCCCACGGGTATCCCACCTGGTCATCGATCTCGCCCAGACGCTCGTAGTAGCTGGTCAGGCTCTCGCGCCGCTGCGCCGTATCGCGAAACGGGATCAGTGCCAGCGAAGGCTGCATGGTGTCGCGCGTCAGCACACCGCGTTTTTCCATGTACGCCAGCAGCGCACCGATCAGGTCGTGGTGGTAGGTGGTGTTGTCAGCATCGAACACCGCATAGGCGCCACTGTGTGCGTGCGCCGCGATCAGTCGGCTGAGTTGCCCGGCGGCCTCTTGTGGCCAATATGGCAACAGGATCCGGGCGGCGGCGGCGTCATCGGCGTGTGGGCTGCCGTCCATGGTGGGGCTTGGCGTGTTCGTCATTGCTTCAGCGCTGCAGTGCCGCGCTCAGCGTCGGGATCTTGATCGGGGATGGCAAGCGGACTCCTTCATGTCATGTCGTGGCGGGAGTCGCACGGACGCCGACACAGCGGGCCCGGTCCCGGCGATGGGGCCCGGGCACCATGCGGGTGTCGGGGACCTGTTCGATTCTACGAGGCCGCCTCGGGCCGCGGCTCGCGTCGGGCACCCCGGCGCCCACGCGCCGACGACTCGCTGCCAATCGCAACCCGCTCGGGCAGCATGACCGACTCGCGCAGCTTTTCAAACGGCGCATTCAGATGCGGAATGGCCATCGCCTCGACAAAGAACTCCTGGAAACGCGGCTCCACCGCGGTCTCGATTTTCTCGACCCGACGCACCAGCGCCTCGATCTCCGGCCGCGCTGTCTGATCGAGCAAGGCAATTCGCGCGCCGGTACCGGCGGCATTGCCGGCCGAGCTGACCTGCGCCAGCGCGCAGTCGGGAATCATGCCCAGCACCATGGCGTACTTCACGTCGATATGGCTGCCGAACGCACCGGCAAGGCGGATCTTGTCGACCTTGTCCACACCCATGCGCTCCATCAACAGCCGCACGCCGGCATACAGCGCCGCCTTGCCAAGCTGGATCGCGCGCACGTCGTTCTGGGTTACCTTGATCGCGGATGTGGTGTCGGTTGCCGCGCAGATCTCATACGAGAAAGTTCGCCCGTCGCTCTGGATGCGCGGGCTGCGTGTGGCCATCTCACCATTGATGACGCCGTCATGGCGGATCACGCTGGCCAGGTACAGCTCGGCCAGGATCTCGATGATGCCCGAGCCGCAGATCCCGGTCACACCGGATGAGACGACCGCCTCGTCAAAACCCGCTTCGTTCGACCAGAGATCACAGCCGATGACCTTGAAACGTGGCTCCAGCGTGACCGGATCAATACGCACCCGCTCGATCGCGCCCGGTGCGGCGCGTTGGCCGCAGCTGATCTGCGCGCCCTCGAAGGCCGGGCCTGTGGGACTGGAACAGGCCAGCAGGCGTTTGCGGTTGCCCAGCACGATCTCGGCATTGGTTCCGACGTCGACCAGCAATGTGATTTCGTCCGACAGATCGGGCCGCTCGGCCAGGATCACGCCCGCCGTGTCGGCTCCGACATGGCCCGCGATACACGGCAGCACATAGATGCGCGCATTACGGTGGATCGCGAAATCGATCTCCACCGCCCAGATCGTGATAGCACGGTCGGTTGCCAGCGCAAACGGCGCGCCACCGAGCTCGATCGGCGAAATGCCCAGCAGCAGGTGGTGCATGATGGGATTGCCGACAAAGGTGGCCTCCAGGATGTCGGTGGCCGCTATGCCGACCTGAAACGCCACATCGGCGGCGAGCTGGTTGATGGCCACGCGCACCGCGCTGGTCATCTCCGTCTCGCCGCCGGGATTCATCATCAGGTAGGAGACCCGGCTCATCAGGTCTTCGCCAAAGCGGATCTGCGGGTTCATGATGCCCGAGGCCGCCACCACTTCGCCGGTGGCCAGATTGCACAGGTGGGCCGCAATGGTGGTCGAACCGACGTCGATCGCGATGCCATAGGTGTGCTCGCGAAAGCCTGGCCATACGGCGATGATCTGGTTGCCCCCGTGCACCGCGACGGTGACCTTCCAGTCGCCTTCGCGCAAGGCCTGCTGCAATCGGTGCAGCACCAGCACATCACATTTCAGGTCGGTCAGCCGCCACTCGAATTCCAGTGCATCCTCCAGCCGGCGCAGGTCACCCGAGGGGTCGTGCATGTCGGGTTGCTGCACCTCGACGTAATGCAGCCGCACCACCGGGTTGATCTGGATGTCGTGCGCCTCGGCCGCCTTGCGTACCACCTGCCGGTGCAACTGGCTCTCGGAGGGAACGTCGATGACGACATCGCCCAGGACCTGGGTCGAACACGACAGGCGTCGCCCGTCCTCCAGCGTCTGCGTGGTGCAGTACTCCTGCTCCACCGGGCCGAACTCGGACAAATTTTCGGCGCGCGATTGAACGCCATGTTTGGCGAAATCGCCCACCGCCAGCGTCACCTGGCAACGCCCGCAGATGCCGCGGCCGCCGCACACCGAGTCGATGTCCACACCCAGCGAACGCGCCGCCTGCAAAACCATGGTGCCAACCGGAAAACGGCCGCGCCGACCGGAAGGCGTGAATACGACCAGCGGGTCCTTTGTTCTCAAGACTTCTCCCCTCGTGAAAAGCTCAGACGCGCCGGCGTTTGCCGATTTCGCGCCGCCCGCGACCCATCTCGCCGTCGGCACCCATTACCGGTGCTTCGCGGAACTTGCGAATCCAGCGCATGCAGTCCGGGTCATGCCCCATCATCACGTCGGCCGCCATCACGGCCTTGACGACCTCTGCATGCAGCGGGTTGGTGATGGCCGAGGTCATTCCCGAGGCCATGGCCATGGTCAGGAAGGCGCCGTTGATGCCGTTGCGCTCCGGCAATCCGAAGCTGACATTGGATGCGCCGCAGGTCGTGTTGACCTTGAGTTCGGTACGCAGCCGGTGCACCAGGCGCATTACCTGCACACCGGCGTGGTTGATGGCGCCAATCGGCATCACCAGCGGATCGACAACGATGTCGCTGGCCGGAATGCCGTAATCGGAGGCGCGCTCCACGATCTTCTTGGCCACCGCAAAACGCACATCCGGGTCCTGCGAAATACCGGTCTCGTCATTGGAGATGGCAACCACCGCCGCGCCGTATTTGGCCACCAGCGGCAATACGGTCTCGAGCCGGTCCTCCTCGCCGGTGACCGAATTGACCAGGGCCTTGCCCTTGTAGACCGCCAGACCCGCTTCCAACGCGGCGACGATGGATGAGTCGATCGACAGCGGCACATCGGTCACCGACTGCACCAGCTCGATGGCCTTGGCCAGCAGGGCCGGTTCGTCGGCCAGCGGAATGCCGGCGTTGACGTCCAGCATGTGCGCGCCGGCCTCGACCTGGGCCAGTGCATCGGCGATCACGCGGCTGTAGTCGCCGGCCAGCATCTCGGCTGCCAGTATCTTGCGACCGGTCGGGTTGATGCGCTCACCGATGATGACGAACGGCCGGTCGAACCCGATCACGACCTCGCGGGTGGCGGAACTGATAACGGTATCGGTCACTGTGCTTCCTTCTCAAATTGAACAGGGGATGTGTCGCGTTGCGGATGCCAGGGCTCGCGTCCGGCCAGCACGCCGGATTTCTGGATGATCTCGGCCACGGTCTCTTCCTGCCGGTAGGCCATGACGTGGATGCCTGACACGCCCTTGATCTCGCGGATCTCGTTGATGATGTCGATGCAGACCTGCCGCCCCTCAAGTGCCGGCTTCTCGGCGCCTGCCAAACGCTTGATGATGTCATCGGGTATATGAATACCCGGCACATTGCTGCGCATCCATTCAGCGGCCTTGGCGCTGCGCAACGGGCCTACGCCCACCAGCACGAACACCTTGCCCAGCAGGCCCAGGTCCTCGACGCGTTGCATGTAGGTGCGCAGGCGCGGCACGTCGTAGCAGTATTGCGTCTGCACGAACTGCGCGCCAGCGGCAACCTTCTTGGCCAGACGGTCGGCGCGCCACTCGAACGGCAGGCTGAACGGGTTCGCAGCCGCACCCAGGAAAACGCGCGGCGCAAAGGTGATCTTGCGCCCGCTCTGGAAGCGGTGGTTCTCCCGCATGTCGCGCGCCATCTCCAGCAGCGACATGCAGTCGAGGTCGAATACCGGCTTGGCCTGCGGATGATCGCCCGACTGCACGCCGTCACCGGTCAGGCACAACATGTTGCACACGCCCATGGCGGCGCCACCCAGGATGTCGCCCTGTATCGCGATGCGGTTCTTGTCGCGGCAGGCGATCTGCATCACGATCGCATAACCCATGCGCGCGAGCAGCGAGCACACCGCCAGGCTGGACATGTGGCAGTTCGCGCCACTGCCGTCGGTGGCGTTGATCGCATCCACATAACCGTCGAAGATGCGGGCGCGCCGGAACACGTCTTCCGGATCGGCCGAATCGGGCGGATCGAGTTCGGTCGTCACGGCGAAGGTGCCGCTGCGCAGGATGCGCTCCAACCGGCCCGGCGAACTGTGCCCGGGCAGGATGGGCAGCGGATATCCGGGGACCGGCTCGTCTTCGAATTTCACAACTTCTCCAGTGCTGCTTCGACGACGGCACCTTTTTCGCGGGCCACCTTGAGCCACGATGACTTGCCCTCAAGCCGGCGGTCAACCGCGATCTGCACGACGCGGATCGCCTTGTCGCCCCCCACCATGCGTTCGCTGCCCTCGAAGGCTTCGACCCAGACGCAGCGCATCTCGGGCTTGACCTCGCAGTTGCCGTTCGCGCGCACACCGCCGCAGGGTCCGTTGCGCAGGTTCTTGGGGCAGTTCATCGAGCACGACATGCCGGTGGAACTGAGCGCGCACTGGCCACACATCTGGCAATCGAACAGAAAACCCTTGCTCAGCTTTTCAACCAGTGCGACCGGCTTTTCCAGTCGGTCGTAACCGATGCGCTTCCAAAGCGGATGCAGCGTGACCAACACCCATTCGAATGCGTTGTAGAAACTTTGCATGCCGCGTGCGTGGCGCACCGACCAGCGGCGTACCGCATACATCAGTGCACTCCGCCGGGTTCGGCCGCGGGAACATCGCCTGGCGCGCGGGCCGCCGGCAGGGTGTCGTCGACGCCATGGGCGCGGATGATACGCAGCAGGTCGGCATCGCTGTAGCGCGCCTCGATCTTGTCGGCTTCCATCTGCGCCTCGGCCTGCAGGTTGTCGCCGCAACGACGTGGCTCGCTGCGTTTCCAGTCGGCCAGATAGGCGTCGGAGCCGGATTTGCCGGCACGCATCGCTGCGCGGTCGACCGCTTCCTGGAATCGGTGCGACAACTGCACCTTGGCGGTTTCGCGCCCGGCCTTGACCAGCACCTGCGCCGGTACATCGCGCCAGGAAATCACTATCAGTTTTGCCAAAATACCACTCCTTCACCAGCCTTTGCGAGGCTTTGCTGCAGACCGCCATAACCGGTGAACCGGTGTTCGAAAACCAGACCCAGCCGATCGGCGGCCCTTTGCCCCGCCTCCAGCATGCCGGGCTGCTCCAGCTGGGCCAGATAGACCAGGCGCTTGTAATTGCCGAAATACATAGTCAGTAATTCCGGATGCTTGTCGATACCCAGACCCTGCATGATCAAACGGTCGAAATGGCGCAGCAGGAAATCTGTCAGGTAAAAGGTACCCGGCTCTGCCTCGGCCATCGCTGCAAACTCCGCACTGCCAGCAAAAAACTCATAACAATGGTCACCCGGGATGCGCTCGACACCTTCCTCGCGCAGCACCTGGTCGAGTAGCCCGCCGGTGCCGCAATCGGCATACGCCACAAAAATCGACGCAAACTTTCCCCGGGCGGCATGGATCTTGCCGCGCACCGCGTCCGGAATCTTCTGCGGACGGTTGTGCAGATCGGCCGGCAGGCACTGCACCACCAGATGCGGCCAATCGTTGACGCGCCGCAACGCGACGATTTCGTGCGCCAGTGCACCACATGCAATGACCAGCGTGGTGCGACGCTCGTCCATGGCCAATCCCTTGGTGGGCTCGTCGCTCAGTGGGCGGCTGCGCGCCGGGCGGCGATCAGCGACTTGGCGGTTTCCACCGCGATGCCGGCGTCACGGCAGTAGGCGTCGGCGCCCACAGCCTTGCCGAATTCCTCGTTCAGTGGCGCGCCGCCGACCAGCACGATGTAGTCGTCGCGCAAGCCTTTTTCCTTGAGCGTGTCGATCACCACCTTCATGTACGGCATGGTCGTGGTCAGCAGTGCGGACAAACCGAGAATGTCGGGTTTGTGCTCTTCCAGGGCCGCCAGGTATTTGTCGACCGGGTTGTTGATGCCCAGGTCGATCACTTCGAAACCGGCACCTTCCATCATCATGCCGACCAGATTCTTGCCGATGTCGTGGATGTCGCCCTTGACCGTGCCGATCACCATCTTGCCGATCGGTGCGACACCGGTCTCGGCCAGCAGCGGGCGCAGGATTTCCATGCCGCCCTTCATTGCGTTGGCTGCCAGCAGCACTTCGGGCACGAACAGAATGCCGTCACGGAAGTCGACACCGACGATACGCATGCCTTCGACCAGTGCGTCGTTGAGCACCCGGTCAGCCGACCAGCCGCGTCCGAGCAGGATATTCGTGGCCTCGATGACCTCATCGCGCAAGCCGTTGTACAGGTCGTCGTGTACCTGCTCGGTCAGATCCTCGTCATTGAGCGTGTTCAGGTCGAGGTCGTCATCGAAGTCTTCAGCCATGGTCAGATCCTAGGTTTTCGGGATGCGGGATATCGGGCTACCGGGACCAGATGGTAGGGGGCGGCATGGGGGCCCGCTGATTGAATCGCGACCAGGGGTTGTCGTCACACGACATGGCATCCGGCGCCGGCCTCCAGTGGCCGAACCGCGTCAGACGCGGTGGGCCATCATTCCCAGGGCTCGTCCACGGGCGACTGCATCGCCGCCGTGGCGTTCGGCGCCGTGGGGTTCGCCGCGTGGCCCAGCGCCAGCGCCCCGGCGCGGCTGGCACTGCGCTCGGCACTCGGGGTGTAGCCGAACAACATGCGGTAGCACTTGGAGAAATGCGGCGGCGACTGAAAGCCGCAGGCCACGGCCACCTGCATGATGGACATGGCGGTCTGCAGCAGCAGTTCGCGCGCGCGGCGCAGCCGCATGTCAAGGTAGTACTTGGTCGGCACCTGGCCCACGTAGCGCTTGAACAGCCGCTCGATCTGGCGCCGGGAAACGCCCACCAGCGCGGCAATCTCGTCGAGCGACAGCGGCTCCTCGATGTTCGCCTCCATCAATGCAGCCGCCTCGATCAGGTTTTCGTGGAACAGGCCGACCCTTGCCTGCAGCGGAATATGCTGGCGGTCCTGGTCATTGCGAATGCGGTCGAGGATGAACTGCTCGGAGATCAGCGGCGCGATGTCGCGGCCCTGGTGCTGCTTGATGATGTGCAGCATCAGGTCCAGCGGCGCCACACCGCCGGTACAGGTGTAACGGTCCCGGTCGATGGCGAACAGCTGGTCCGAGAACACCACGCGCGGGAACTCCTCGCGTAGTGCAGTCATGTTTTCCCAGTGGATCACGGCGCGGTACTTGTCGAGCAGGCCGGCCTTGGCCAGCGCGTAGCCGCCGGTGCACAAGGAGCCCAGCGACACATGGCGCTGCGCCAGTCTGCGCAATACGCCGAGCACCGCTGGCGTGGTGGCCTTCTCCACCTGCACACCACCTGCGACAAACACGATATTGGCAGGCCCGATGTTGTCGATCGCCACCGTGGGAAACATCGACAGGCCGTTGCTGGCCGGCACCGGTTCGCCATCGATACTCGCGATTGACCACTCGTACAACTCGCGCTTGCTGACCCGGTTGGCCATGCGCAAGGCGTCGATCGCACTGGCCAGTGCGATCATGGTGTAGTGGGGCAAAGTCAGGAAGACGAAGCGGTGCTTCGGCAACTGCGTGACCGGGATCTTGCTGTGGTCGCTCATGGTGCTCCGCCAACGGGTGGCGCCAACAAATTGACATCAACGGGGAAACAGCAGCAAGAACAAGGTCGGTTCTGGCGTGTTACCGGTCGGATTTTGACAGCTTTGGCGGCAAAGAGCCGGGCCCTGGATGGCCACACGTCAAATTCTGTTGCGAATGCGACCAACACTGAAAACCAGGCCAAGGCCCCGGACCGGTGCGCAGACCGCCTCTGCGTCAATCTACGGGTTGGGCAAACACCGTCAACACGCCGGTGTAGCCATACAGATGGTGCCGCGCAATCTCGCCACCG
Source organism: Burkholderiales bacterium (assembly GCA_038326025.1). Lineage (GTDB taxonomy): Bacteria > Pseudomonadota > Gammaproteobacteria > Burkholderiales > Burkholderiaceae_C > CAISIP01. The sequence goes on along the minus strand of JBBQJP010000005.1, from coordinate 79,261 downwards.
GCGAAAAAGCCCACCAGCGGCACGTCACCGAGTGCACGGCGCACGATCTGCAACTCGGCACTCGGCCCGCCGAAATGGGGGCCACCGCGCCCGGAGCAACTGACATAGATGGCACCGGCAATGCCGCGCGCCGGATGGGCCGCTGCCTCCGCCTCGGAGGCGGCCAGCGCCGTGGCAGTCTCCATGCTCAGTTCCAGCGGCTCGAGTTCCTCGCGCACCTCGGCGCAGATACGCACCAGATCCGATCGCGCTGCCTGCATGTTGCGCTGGCAAAAGGCCAGTTGCATGCCGTCGGACACCGATTGCGCAATGGCAATGCCGCGACGCACCGGGTCGAGCCCGATGATGTGGCGCACGATGACGTCATTGCCGAAGCTCCCTGCCCGGCCCATCGCCTGGCCACCGTCGGCGTCGCTGGTGTCGACCAGGCCCACCAGTGTCTGGCGGATCACGGCCAGCGCCTCCTCGGGCCGCTCTAGCGATACATCGAGTTCGCGCAGCAGGACATCGAGCGCGGGTTCGCCGTCGATGCGAATCACCAGGTTCTGATCGGACTCGCTCACCTTGCGAAACGCCGATACCGGGCGGCAGCCCTGGGTCACACGCGACACCAGGTTGACGCCGGGGCCGAACGCCACGCCGCTGAGGCCCCCACTGAAAACCCCGCGCGCGCTGCCCTGGCCGCGCATATTGCCGTCGCCACCGGCAGCGAACTGCACCGTTCGGGTTCGGCTGGCCGACAGGCCGCCGAACAGATAACCGGACGACGTGCGTTCGGCCATCTCCTGCACCAGTTCGCCCAGGTCTGGCGTTGCCGGATCTGCATGCACCAGCGCGGAGTAGGCGTCAAAGCCCAGACTCAAAGGTGCGACGCCGGAGAACACACGGTACTGGTCACCCGGCAAATCGCACAACATGACGGCCATCGCCGGCTCATCGAAATATTCCACATTGTTGGCCGATACACCGACACCGACGGTGCCGGACCAATCGGTCACACCTGGCAACTCACCGCTGAGGTGATCGAGGATGTCCTGCGCCGCGCCGGCGTAGTGGTCGGTGATGTACAAAAGCGCCAGCGTTGGGGCCGACGCATAACCGGGCAGCGCCATCTGCGCACGCAACTGCGCCAGCACCAGCGCCGCCGCCATGCTCCAGTCCGGATGGGTCGCATGCCCGTGTACAAACAACGCCATCAGCGCACGCCTGGTGAGTAGCTGCCACGGTCTGCTGCGTGTTTCATGCCCGTCACGACGACGCCTTGCGGCTGCGGCTGCTTGTCTTTTTGGAGGTCGACTTGCGTGTACGAGACGCCGCCGCCTTCTTGCCCGCCTTGACGGCTTCCTTGGCCAGGCCAGTGGACATGTTGCGGGTTGCGTCCACCGCTGTCTTGCGCGTCGCGTCCTGCATGGCACTGGCCGCGATCTGTTGGAACTGCTGCGTGAGCGATCCCCACAACTGCATGGGATCGATCAGTGACGCCGGACCGGCAGCTGATTTGGGTTTGGCGCCGGTCGCCTTGCGCGCCGCACCACCCACCGCCGATGCCGCATCGGTGAAGGTCTTGGCCGTCGAGCCGGCACGTTCGGTGGCCATCTGCACGCCACTGGCCACAGAATCAGCCGCCTTGAGTTTGAACGCATTGGCCACGTCGCCAATGTTGAAGTTCATGCCCTTGAGGGTGGCCAGTGTCATCTTCTGCACTTCCAGCGCCTGGATGGTGGCACCCAGGGCGCGCGAGTTTTGCTCGAGCCAGAAATGCACGGCGCGCAATTCCTCGATGCGTTTCTCCAGTTCCTCGACGTTCAACGAGGGCGAGACCCAGTTCGCCAGGTTGGGAATCTGCGGTATCGACTGGCTGGCGCCCTTGGCCAGGTTCTGCAGAAAGTCGAAACCTGGCACGAACTTGCCGAAACCCATGTGATCTGCTGTATCGCTCATGCTTAGCTCCCGTGTGCCGAGCCACGATCGGCCCGTCAACAGCTTAACCTAAGCGGCCAGTGATGGCGACCCCTACTGAACCGCATCATGCAGTCGCACGGGTCCTGGGCACTCGCTCAGTGCTTGTGGGTTGTACCCGACACGGCCACTGGTAACTTGAGCTCGAGCCGGCTCTCGACGCCTTTGCTGTCCTGAAAAACCAGCGTCATCGGCACCGTACTGGCCTTGGGCAAGGCAGCCTTGAGGTCCATCAGCATCAGGTGGTAGCCGCCGGACTTGAGTTCTACCGTCTTGCCGGCGGGAATCTCCAGACCGCCTTCGACCGCGCGCATGCGCATGACGCCACCGTCCATCTTCATCTCGTGCACCTCAGCCACACCCGCAACCGGGGTGGCCACGCCGATCAGCCGGGTGGTTTCGGTGGAGCTGATCGACATGAAGGCGCCGGTAGCGTTCTGCCCCGGGACCGAAACACGGACCCAGGCGTTCTTGATCGTGACGGTCTGGGCCGACGCGGATGTGGCGATGCCCAGTGCAATAGCGGCAATGGCAATCCATTTCAAATTCTTCATGATGTCTACTTTCTGTTCTTTCAATGGGTCAGGGGTCCTGATCTCGGCATACGCAACAAGCGCATGCGATCTCTGCCGAAATCTGGTGGCGCGAGCCGCCACACCCTGATCGGGTGGCAGGCTCAAGCGCAATGAAAAATCAGGCGACGTCCGGTGGACCGCGGGCCGGTAGTGGCGGCGCGGTGCGCGAGGCCACGGGCAACACACGGGCCGACGGCAACTCGGAATGAGGCACCGGTTGCGCCGCCCAAACAAGGGCCACAATCGGCGGCGGCGCGCCCGCCAGCCAGCATAAGGGGCATTCGATTGGGTGCCCGACCGTGGTGGCCGTCCCGTTGTCGTCGACGCTCAAAAGCTTGACAACACCCGAGGCCGAGCACACCATTTGCCAAGACTGCGGCTTGACCAGGGGCGACGCTACCGCGACGCCCAGCGCCAACACGAAACAGGCCAGCACCAGGCGGGCAAGATGTCGGGTTGGGCGCGAAGCAAACATGGCGGCCATTATCCCCGACGCCAACGCACGAATCGGCCTCACGATCCGCACGCCAGCACCTCTCAATTGACCGGCGACAAGACAGTGACACCCGATGTGACGCATGATGCTGCTGATTAACCCTACTGCGAGACCACCATGGACAAACAACAAACCGAGACCATCAAAAAGCAACTGCAAGCCGAACGCCAGGCGCTGGTTGAGCAGCTTTCGCGCCTGCGTGGCGGCGAAGTGGACCGCACCGAGGCCTCCAAGCAGCATTTCGGCCTTGTCGAGGATTCGCGCGCGCAGGCCGCGACCGATCGCGAACTGGAGTTCGCGATGGACGAACACGAGACCGCGGCCATCCGCGCCATTGACGTCGCGCTGACCCGCATCGAAAACGGTATTTACGGCGAATGCGCGGATTGCGGCGTCGACATTCCGCTGGAGCGTCTGCAGGCCTCGCCACAGTCCTTGTGCTGCATCAAGTGTCAGGAAAAACGCGAGTTGACGGAACCGGCGGCCTGATGCCGCCCGGGCTGCCTGTCTCAGTGCGATTCGACGATCTTCTGGTCTATCGCGCCGAAGATGTTCTGGCCGTCCAGGCCCTTCATCTCGATACGGATCGTGTCGCCGTATTGCATGTACGCAGTTGAGGGTTTGCCATCCTGGATGGTTTCGATCGCGCGTTTCTCGGCGATGCAGCTGTAACCCTTGGGCCAATCCATACGGCCCTTGGTTTCGACGCCCCTGTTGCTGACGGTGCCGCTGCCGATGATGGAGCCGGCGCGCACATTGCGCGTCTTGCACAGATGGGCGATCAACTGGCCGAAATGGAAGGTCATCTCGGGGCCGGCCTCGCACATGCCGACACGCCGCCCGTTCCAGCTCGACTGCAGCGTCAGGTTCACGCGACCCTTGTCCCAGGCGCTGCCCAGCTCGTCGGGCGTCACCGCCACCGGGCTGAACGCGGTCGCAGGTTTGCTTTGCAAGAAGCCGAAGCCTTTGGCCAGTTCGCCCGGCACGAGGTTGCGCAAGCTGACATCGTTCACCAGCATCAACAGCCGCACGCCGTCAAGCGCACGCTCTGGCGAAGCGCCCATTGGCACATCGGCAGTGACAACCGCCAGCTCGGCCTCGAAGTCGATGCCGAAGTCCCCGGACAGGCACACCACGTCGTCGCAGGGGCCGATGAAGTCGTCGCTGCCACCCTGGTACATCAGGGGGTCGGCGTAAAAACTCTCCGGCACCTTGGCCTCGCGCGACGCACGCACCAGCTCGACATGGTTGAGATAGGCTGAACCGTCGGCCCATTGGTAGGCGCGTGGCAAAGGTGCCATGCATCGGCGCGGATCGAAAGTAAACGCATGGCGTGTCTTGCCCTGGTTCAAGGTGTCATAAATGTCCTGCAGTTGCGGCGACAGAAAGTTCCAGTCATCCAGCACTTGTTGCAGGCGATCTGCCACGCCGGTCGCATAATGCGCAGTGGTCAGATCGCGCGAAACCACGATGAGCTGGCCGTCGCGCGAACCATCCTTGTAAGTAGCCAATTTCATGAGACGTCCTGTCTGCCCGGAAAAACACCCCCGGGTAAACGGAGACACGCCGGGGAAAATTTCGCATTGTTAAACTCATTTAACCAAGCGAAATTCTAACCCTCACCCCCATCATGCATGAAACCCGCGCAGGCATTCAATCGGTCGAAGTCGGATTCACCTTGCTCGACGCACTGGCGCGCGCCGCGGGTCCGCTGATGCTGCGCGACCTGGCCGCTGCCGCCGGCATGAGCGCGGCCAAGGCGCATCGCTACCTGGTCAGCTTCCAGCGCCTGGGTCTCGTCGCGCAGGATCCACGCACGACCCGCTATGACCTGGGTCCGGCTGCGCTGCATCTGGGCCTGGCGTCGCTATCGCGCATCGACGCCGTCAAGCTGGCACGCGAACGTATCGGTGGCTGGATGCTGGACATCGGTCACACGCTGGCACTGGCGGTCTGGGGCAACCGCGGCCCGACGATCGTGCATTGGGAAGAGGCCCCGAGTGTGATTGCGGTGAATCTGCGCCTGGGCGACGTGATGCCGCTGCTGACCTCGGCCACCGGGCGGTGTTTTGCAGCCCACGCGCCGGTCGATGCGATCACCCCCTTGTTGACAACCGAGCTCGTACTGCTGGGCAAGCGGCCGCTACCCAACACACCCACCACGCCCGAGGGCGTGCAGCAGATGCTGGCCGAAGTGCGCAGACAAGGCCTGGCCCGGGCCGAGGACAGTTTGTTGCCAGCGGTTGCGGGATTCTGTGCGCCGGTGTTCGATTTCAACGGACATATGGTGCTGGGCATCATTACGCTGGGCGCAATGGCGCAGTTCGACAGCCACTGGGACAGCCCGGTCGCGCAAGCGCTGCGCAGCGCCGCACACCGCCTGTCCGCCGACCTGGGCTACCAGGCCTGAGCCCATGATGCGGCACGGTTTGAGCAGCCGACACTGGCCGATTCCGACCCGGGTCATGCTGGTGCTGGCCTCAGGTGTGCTACTTGCGCACCTACTGGCCCTGCACAACGTGGCGCTGCGCCTGGCCGCACCGGATCCAATCAGCACGCGGGTCTTCACCACCCGTAGCATCACGATCGCGCCGCCGCCACCGGCTGCACCGCCACCACAACCACCCGCGCGGCCTGTCGTGGCGAAACCACCGCCACCGCCTGCGCCGAAACCTGCCCGGCCGAAAACCGAGGGCGTGATGGCGGCAACCGCTCCGGTTCTCGAACCTGCGCCACCACCGGAACCCGAGCCCGTGGTGGAGCCACCTGTCGAAACCTTGGCGCAACTCCCGCCGCCCCCTCTACCGGAACCTACGCCGCCTGAAGAACCGCGACCGGTGCGGGAGCCTGAGGCCACCAGCCTTGAGACACCCCAGGACACAGCGACAACCTTCGGACGTTTGCCCGGTACGGCGGCGCCTCTGGCCAGCGAGACTGCGCAGCCCAGCCGCCCATTTGTGGTGCCCGGCTCGATCCGTCTGAACTTCGACGCGACCGGCAAACGCGGACGTTTCGACTACAAGGCCATGGGCACGCTGACCTGGCTGCAGGACGGCAGCGGCTACGACATGAAGCTGGAGATGGGCGACTGGATCATCGGCAAGCGGGTGTTGTCCAGTACCGGCAAGATCGGCGCCGACGGCCTGGCACCGACGCGCTTTTCCGACAAGTTCCGCTCGGAACGCGCGGCCCATTTCGACCGCAACCAGAATCGCATCACGTTCAGTGCCAATACACCACAAGCCACGCTGGCTCCGGGGGCGCAGGACCAGCTCAGCATCTTCGCGCAACTCGCATCGATGGTGGCAGGCGATCCGCTGGGTTTTCCGATTGGCACAAAGGTCGAGGTGCAGACTGCAGGACCCCGGGATGCAGAGTTATGGGTGTTTGTGGTCGAGCGCGAGGAAATGCTGTATCTGCCGGGCGGCCAGGTGCCAGCACTCAAGCTGGTGCGCAAGCCCGGCAAGCAGTATGACCAGACGGTCGAGTTATGGCTGGCACCGGAACTGGCCTATCTGCCAGCCAGGATCCGCATCACCTTTGCCAATGGCGACCACCTCGATCAGCAGTGGCGCTCGTCGGCCCCACCCTGACGGCCTTGTTTTGTTCGCCACCCCGGGTCGGCTTGCCCACCCTTGAAATCGGCAACAAAGGCGCCAAATGCAAGGTAATTACCGTTACCGCACAATGACCCCATGCACACTCTGTACGACTCCGACACCTTCTCCGTGACCCACATGCTGGCCAACGCCACCGAGTTGGCCGAGCGTGAGGTCCGGATCGAGTCTGCCAAGTCAGCCGGCGAGCCGCGCGTGTTTCCCAGAATGGCCCGCCACGGATTCGAAATTGTCGACAAACGTGCCGGCAAGGAGATCTATCTCGACGGCTCCTGGGCCGAATTGTTCCAACAGCAGATCCATGCCTGGCAGGTCAGCACACCCACCCAGGAAGAAGTCGAAGACACGCTCGAGGGCTACGCCACACTGGCGCAGAACCCTGTGGTGATGCACTGACGCTGCGCTGGCGCTCGTTTTGACCCCGGACGACGCGTCCAACCGCATGACGCGTCGTTTGCAACAGATTCTCGCGAGCATCCTGCTGGCGCTGATGCTGGCCGGCTGTGCGAGTCCGCGCCATCGAGTGGCGCAAAGTCTTGAAACCTTGCTGCCGGCCGACGTGATCCTGCTGGGCGAACAACACGACGCCGACGCCCATCGCCATATGCAGCGCGTTTTTGTCGAGACACTGGCCGATCGCGCGCAGTTGGCGGCCTTGGCACTGGAAATGGCGGACCGTGGACGCTCCACCGCCGGACTCGCGCGCGACGCCGATGCGCAGCAGGTGCGCGATGCGCTGCACTGGAACGACAGCGGATGGCCATGGGCACGTTACGCACCGGTCGTGATGGCCGCGGTCGGCCGCGGCATTCCAGTGCTGGGCGCCAATCTGCCTCGCGCAGCGATGCGTGCGAGCATGAGCGACACCCGGCTGGACCAACACCTGAGCGGGCCTGCACTGGCACACCAGCGCGAGGCGATCCGGATCGGTCACTGCGACCTGTTGCCCGCGGAACGGCTGACGCCGATGCTGCGCGTGCAACTGGCGCGCGATGCCAGCATGGCAGCGACTGTCATGGAGGCAGCGCGTCCAGGGAAGGCCGTTCTGCTGGTGGCCGGTGGTGGCCATGTGCTGCGAGACCGCGGCGTGCCGACGCATCTGCCGGCAAGTTTGCGGGTGCGTACCGTGCTGGCCGTGGCAGGAATCCCGAGCACCGATGACACTCTGGCATCCGACATGGTGTGGCCAACGCCGGCCTTGGCGCCACGCGAGCATTGCGCCGAGCTGGCGCGCCAACTCAAGCGCTGAACCGTTATTTGTCGATCAGGCCGGCCGCATGCGCCCGCGCCGTATCAACTTGAGTACCAACTTGAGTATCAGCGGCGAGATCCAGACCAGGATGGTGATGACCGCCAGCGTGGCCGCGATCGGACGCGAGAAGAACGCCAGCATATTGCCGTCGGCCTTGATCATCGAGGTGATGAAGTTTTCTTCCAGCATGCCACCGAGCACCACGCCCAGGATCGCCGGCGCTATCGGGAAATCGTTGGCCTCGAGCACATAAGCCACGATGCCGGCCGCCAGCATCACGCCGACGCCGAAAGCCGTGTTGTTGATCGCAAAAGTACCGACGATGCAGAACAGCAGGATCACCGGCATCAGGATGTTGCGCGGCACTTTCAGAATGCGCCGGGCAGCCTTGATGCACAGGATGCCGAGGGGAATCAGGATCAGATTGGCCAGGATAAATATCAGGAACACCGCGTAGATGTTCTGCGGGTTGTTGGTGAACAACGACGGCCCCGGGTTCATGTTCTTCATGTAGAGCACACCGATGACGATCGCAGTGATCGAATCGCCCGGTATGCCGAACACCAGTGCCGGTATCCAGGAACCGGCCAGTGCGCTGTTGTTGGCGGCACCGGCTTCGACAATGCCTTCCGCGTGGCCAGTCCCGTATTTCTCTGGCTCCTTGGAGAACTTCTTGCTGATTGCATACGACATCCACGCTGCGATGTCGGAGCCGGCGCCAGGCAGAGCTCCGACCGCGGTACCCAGCGCGCTGCCACGCAGGACCTGCAGCGGATACTTCTTCGCCAGTTTCCACTGGCCCTTGAGCACATTGCCCACCTTCTCCACCACGGCGTCGCCCGGCGGCTTGGTGTCGAGCACGAAACGGATGATCTCGGAGAACGCAAACATGCCGATCATCATCGGGATCATGCCGATTCCCGCCATGGTCTCGGTACTGCCAAACGTGAAACGCGGGTAACCGGCAGGATTGCCCAGCCCGACGCATGCCACCATCAGACCCAGAAACAAGGTGATCAGGCCCTTGAGGGGTGCCGATGAGGTGATGAACACCGCACAGGTCAGGCCCAGCAACACCAGCCAGAAATACTCGTACGAACTGAAACGCGACGCGAACTCGGCCAGCGCCGGCGCCGCGACGATCAGCACCAAGGTTCCGAACAGACCGCCAATGGCGGAAAACACCAGGCTCGCGCCCAGCGCCTTCTCGGCCTCGCCCTTGCGCGTCATCGCATAGGCTTCGTCGGTGTAGGCAGCGGACGCGGGTGTGCCGGGAATTCGCAGCAAACAGCCCGGAATATCGCCCGAAAAAATAGCCATAGCCGTCGCGGTCACAATGGCGGCCACCGCCGGAATCGGCGCCATGAAGAAAGTCACCGGCACCAGCAGCGCAGTGGCCATGGTGGCTGTCAGCCCGGGCACCGAACCCACGAACAAGCCGTAACAGGCGGAAATCAGCATCACCATCAAGGTGTAGGGATCGAACACCATCCCGAATGCCAGGCCAACTGCGTCCATCATCGTGTATCAACCTCGGGTTCGAATGGCCACAGCGGCCAAAGTATCACCACGCATACGGCAACAGGACACCCCAGGGCAGCGGGACGCGCATCAGTTTGTAGAACGCGAAATGGATGACCAATGCCGCCAAGACTGCAATCAGTACCGACTGACCCAGCGGCACCTGAAGCACCCGAAACAGGGCGAGCAGGATCAGCAACGCACATATCAAAAAGCCCAGTTGCTGCGCCGCAAAAATGTAGAACAGCACCGAACCGATCAGCAGCACCAGCGCCAGCACATGGCGCGGCGAGCGGACCCAGTCATCCATGCGCACCCACGGTACCGAGGCACGTGCGCGCAAGCCCCGCACCATCAGAAGGAACCCGCCGATACACAGACCGACGGCGACCAGCCCGGGGAACATGGCCGGACCGACGTCCTGCCCGGGAATCGTCGGATAGTCCTGCACGATGAATAACACCGCCGCCCCCAGAACCAGGAGCAACAGCCCCAAAACCGCATCGTTGAGTTTCATCGGCTGCTGCGTTGCTTGTCGTGCTGGATGGTGGCTTACTTGATCAGGCCGACGGCCTTCATCGTGGCGCCGAGCTCGGTATCGGACTTGGCCATGAACTTGGCGAAGTCATCCGGCGACTTGTAGATCACGCCATAACCTTGCTTGGACATGAACTCGTTGAAATCCTTGCCCGCGGCAATTTTCTTGACGGCCGCAGCCAGTTTGTCGCGCACGTCAGCCGGAATGCCCTTGGGCGCAACGATGCCGCGCCAGGCCGCCATGGTCCAGTCGCTACCGACGGCTTTCTTCAGCGTCGGCACGTTTGGGTAAAGCGCGGAAGGCTCTTCCGACATGATGGTCAGGCTGCGCACCTTGCCAGCATCAATCAGCGACCGCGACTCCGGCAGTGACACCGGCGCCAGATCGATGCCACCGGCAATCATGTCCTGCAGGCCTGGCGCTGCGCCGTTGCTGGGGACCCAGGGCACGGAGGCCGGGTCGATCTTCTGGTCGCGCAGCATACCGGCGAGCGCCAGGTGCCAGATGCCACCCTGACCGGTGCCCGAAGCCTTGAGCTTGCCAGGATTCGCCTTGACCGCGGCCAGCAGATCGTTGATCGTCTTGTACGGCGAATCGCTGCGCACCTGAATACCAGCCGGGTCGGCATTAACCAGTCCGATTGGCGTGTAGGAAGCACCGGTCAGCTCGGTCAGGCCTTGCCAATGCATCATGCCGATCTCGACCGTGGCCACACCGATGGTGTAGCCGTCTGGTGCAGCTGCAGCAATGGCCGAGTGACCGACTACGCCACTGCCACCGGTGCGATTGACCACGGTGACCGGCTGGCCGAGTTCTTTCTCGAGCAGGCTGGCAATGATGCGACCAGTTGCATCGGTGCCACCACCTGCGCCCCAGGGGACCACCATCGTGATCGGGCGTGTTGGGTAATTCTGCGCACTGGCTGGCAGGGCCGCAGCCACCAGTGCCAGACCGGCAACAGCGCCAGCAACAAACGAACGACGGGATTTCTGCAACATGAAAGTCTCCTTGAAAATTTGTGAATCCACGGATGGACCCGCAAATCTAACGCGGTTTCGACCGCCGCGCATTAGGGTGTACCATGGTATCGTATGATGATTAAGGCGGCCCACGGTTCGCCTTTTTTGTGCTGCCCAACGTTCGTACGTGTGACCTTTTTGCGGTACATCGAAGGGCGCTGACGCCACGACTACATCGCCACTGCACCAGGCTGCCAATGACTGACACACCCGCCCATTTCGAAGTCCTGCCGCGCGATCTTTCGCCCTATCGCGAGGGCAACACCGGCATCGAATATGTGCATCGTTTCACATCCGGCGTGCCGGGCCCCCATGTGATGGTCAATGCCCTGACCCACGGCAACGAGTTCTGCGGCATGGTGGCCGCCTGCCATCTGCTCGACCACAACGTGCGCCCGAAGATCGGCACACTGACCGTGAGTTTTGCCAACGTCGATGCCTACCAGAGTTTTGATCCAACCGACCCGTTCGCCAGCCGGCAGATCACGCACAACCTGAACCGCATCTGGTCCGACGAACAGCTGGATGGCAATGAAGACAGCGTCGAGTTGCGCCGCGCCCGTGTCATGCGCCCCGCGATAGCGGCCGCGGAACATATTCTGGACATCCATTCGACCAGTCAGGACGTGGTGCCGTTCTGGGTCTATCCGCAGTTCGCGCGCAACACCACGGTGGCAGCGGCCTTGCCGCGCCCGGGCGTCCATCTGGTCATGCCCCGTGGGCTCGGGTCGGGCACGCCGCTGATCCAGCATGGTCGCCACGGTCATGCAGATGGCCCTGGTTCGGCGATGGTGGTCGAATGCGGCCAGCACTTCAAACAAGCCAGCGCCGATCTGGCGGTCGCGGTGGCGTATGACTTTTTGGGCCATTTCGGCCTGATCGATACGGTCCCTGCAGCTGCACCGCAACCGCCGCGACGATTTGAGTTGCTCAGTACCCACATGATCACCACGAACGAATTCACGTTCACGCGGCCGTTGGTCGGCTTCGAGACCTTTGCCAAGGACGACCTCATCGCTACGGATGGCAACCTCGAAATACGCTCGCCGTGCGACGACTGCACGGTCTTCATGCCGGCGCGGGCCGTGATCGTGGGACGCGAAGGGGTTTATCTGACGCGACCACTTTTGTAATCCGCCGCGAAGTAATGCAGTGGCCTGATCCAGCGGCGTGGCGCTTGGCGCAAGAAAAAGGCCGCCGGCAGCAGATGCTGCGGCGGCCTTGTCGACAAGAGCCGAAGGGAATCAGTCGACCTTGATCCCGGTACGCTTGATCACCGGCGTCATCACGCGCAGTTCGGTCTGCATGAAATTGGCCAGGTCCTGCGACGAGCCGCCGATAGGCTCCATGAACACCGCGTTGAGTTTCTCCTTCACATCCGGCATGGCCAGGATGGTGTTGATCTCCTGGTTCATGCGCAAAACGATGCTGTCAGGTGTCGTACTCGGGGCCATCAACGCCATCCAGGCCAGGTTCTCGATCTCGGGAAGACCGGCTTCCTTCATGGTCGGGATATCGGGCATCAGCGTGCTGCGCTTGCCGGTCGACACTGCCAGGGCACGCAGCTTACCGCTCTTGACATGGGGCATCACCGCCACACCCGGTACGCACGCAAACTGCACGTCGCCTTGCAACACTGCCAGCACCGACAGCGGTGACGACGCGTACGGGATGTGCACGGCGAAGGTATCGGTCTTGACCTTGAGCAGTTCAACGCCGAGTTGCGACAGACTGCCCACGCCGGTGGACGAGAAGTTGAACTTGCCCGGCTCCTTCTTCATGGCCGCGACCAGTTCCTTCAACGAGGTGATGCCGGAGTCGGCACGCACGGCGCACACATTGGGCTGACCGCCCGCTAGCACGACCGGGCGCAGTTCCTTGAACGGATCGTAGTTGAGGTTGGGATACAACACGGTGTTGTAGACCAGCGGACCATTGGTGCTGATCACATAGGTGTACCCGTCGCCGGCCGATTTGGCCACCGATCCGGTACCGGTATTACCGCCGGCGCCCGCGCGGTTTTCCACCAGCACAGGCTGGCCCAGCTTGGCCGAGAGTTTCTCGCCCATCAGGCGCGCGATCACGTCGGGCGACGAACCCGCGCCATACGGCACGACGATGCGGATCGGCTTGTTCGGCCAGTCAGACTGCGCCTGCGCGGCGCTACCGGCGAGCGCCAGCGAGACGATGGCGCTCGCCTTGATCAGCGATGCCAGCAATGGGGTTGCGAGAAATAGTCTCATCGGGAGGAAATCCTTTCGGTTGCGTGAAAAAAGCGGTCCTCACCGGCGATAAAGCCGGCAACGAGCGTGCGGTAGGTCGACTCGACGACGTCGGCCAGACCCGGAAACTGGTCCTCATGCGGCTGTGCCAGTGCGCGTACCTTGGCGAACACCTGCGCCTGCCGCGCCGGCGCAGAGACCTGGAAGGCATCGAGCTTGAAGCGCGTGGCGTCACGCACACACAATGCGCGCTCGGCCAGCAAGGCCACGATCTGCGCGTCCAGAGTGTCGATGCGCTGGCGCAATTCGCCCAGCGTCCGGGCCTGCGGCACGTAGTCAGGATCGGTAAAACGTCTTACCGGTGCGCCGTCAGCGTCCGGCTCGGTGGAAGTGGTCATCTGGCTTGTGGCCTGCGTTGCGCAGGCGCATGCGGAAAGCATCGAGCTTACCAAACACGGCGCCGCCAGTTTTCGGTGGCGGACTACAGGCGCCGGTAGACGCAGAACACCCCGTCGGGCACGGTCGAGTTGTCATAGTGACGGTCGTGCACGAGCAGCGTTTCGGCGATGCGGCCACTTTGCTGCAACTGCGCCAGCTTGTCCTTGAAACCCAGTGGCTCCCAGACCTCGAGTTTCACGGTAAACGCAAACGGCGCGCCGAGCTTGAGCACGCGAAACAGCTCATCGAGGCAACCGGCATCGACATGCCCGTGCGTGAACGTACCCGAGCAACTCGCGCCGTCGTAACTGGCGTCCAGCATGGGCAGTCGCTGATTCAGGTCGGCCGCGATGAAGTTCCGGTACACATTGCGTCGCGCCGCCACCTGCATCATCTCTGGCGAAAGATCCAGACCATCGATGGTGGTGAAACCCAGCTCCGCCAGCTTGTGGCCGGCCAGGCCGGTGCCACACCCGATATCGAGCACTGTCGCCTGACGATCGGCCAGATACTCGCCCAGCAGCCGCGCCACCGTGGCAGGCGAGCGGTAACCCAGGCCCTGCAACATAGTCTCGTCGTAGGTTTCCGCCCAGTCGCGGTACAAGGCGCGCGACGTCTCGTCGCTGTCAATGGCATAGGCGCGTTCCAGCAAGGCGGCTGCCTCGGGACTCACGTTCGAAGGGATCTTGCGTTCTATCGGCATCGGGCCATCTTAGGCCGATGCCAGATGCGGGGCAACCCGCCCCGGGATGGCGCTTACCAGGTACCCGCGAATGATCCGCCGTCGAGCAACAGGTTCTGCCCGTTGATATAACCCGCATGGGCGCTGCACAGGAAGGCGCAGGCGGCGCCGAATTCTTCGGGCCGGCCCAGGCGCCGCGCCGGATGCTTGGCGATACGCGCCGCGCGCACCTGCTCTGCGTCCAGCCCTTGGCGGTTCGCCTGCGCCGCAAAATTGCCAGCGAGCCGGGCGGTATCGAAAGTGCCTGGCAACAGGTTGTTGATGGTCACGCCCTGCGCCACCGTGGATCGCGCCAGGCCGGCGACAAAACCGGTCAGACCGCTGCGTGCACCGGTGGACAGGCCCAGGCCGTCGACCGGTGCCTTGACCGCACTGGACGTGATGTTGATGATGCGCCCGAAGCCGCGCGCCATCATGCCGTCGACCAGCGCGCGGATCAGTGCGATGGGCGCCAGCATATTGGCGTCCAGCGCGGCCAGCCAATGCGCGCGTTCCCACTGGCGAAAGTCGCCGGGCGGCGGGCCGCCCGCATTCGTCACCAGGATGTCGAAAGACGGATGCGTGGCCAGGATACGTGCGCGTCCGTCCTCGGTCGTGACGTCGGCGGCAACCGCATGCACCGTTGCGCCCGACACTCTGGCGAGTTGCGTCGCAGCAGCCTGCAACGGCGCTTCGGTGCGCGCCGCAATCACCAGTTCGACACCCTCGCGCGCCAGTGCGGTGGCGCATGCCAGACCCAGACCGGCACTCGCGCCACATACCAGGGCCTTGCGGCCCGCGATTCCCATGTCCATGGCAGTTCTATCCTGTACGTCGTATCAGCCCAGCGGCATCGGGGTGGCCGCACGCAGATCCACATCGAGTCGCGCCCAGGCGTCGATTTCGACGGTGAGCTCCGCAAAAACCAGCGCGGACACCGCCACCAATGTCGAGCAGGGATACACGTCGCCGAAAAAATCCCTTCGCGCCCGGCCCACCGCGTCCTTGTCGGCGATGTCGGTCACATAGACCACGGTCTTGATGATGTTGTGCCGATGGCCGCCGGCGGCCTCCACCAGCGTCGCGATCTTGCCCAGCACCCGCAACGTCTGTTCGTAGGTGTCCAGCGGACGGCCGGCCGCCGCCATGTCGCGGCTGGCTGGATGCGCGGTCATGCCCGAGAGCACGATCTCGTCGCCGATGCGCCAGCCGTTGGTCCAGCTGGCCGTTGGAAGATCGGGCACCGCTCGCGCGACGACCTTGTGTATTGCACTCATCGTGGTCACACCGCTTTGATCCGACTCAGGCCTGGGCCGTAGCGGCGTGCGCGCCCGCCGGCACTGCAGCCGCGACCTTGGCATCGGCCGCAGATTTGGCGGCAGTGATCTGCTTTTGCGCCAGGCTCTGCTTGTGCCGACGCAGCCGGGACACGCCGACATCGTGTTCGTACAGATGCTCGCGCTGGTTGGCGTCGGGCTCCATCGACTCCAGCATCACCCTATCCTGTTCGAGCACCACCCAATGGCGCGCCTCGAGCCGGTTCTTGTACAGGAAGCGCCACACATTGCGCTGCCAGCCGCTGAGCTTGCGCAGCCGCCAGTGAAACACCGCCGATACGTTTTCGACGATGGGCGTGTAGCTGCCGACAATGGTGAACGGACCACCCGGGCCGCCGGTTTTCGGATACGGAATTTCCAGCCGCATCCAGTGCAGATCGGTATCGCACCACTCGGTCCAGTCGAAATTCACACCACGCTGGCCGGCCTTCTCGAACATGAAGCCATGTTCCGTGCGGCGCAACTGGAACTTGGCGTGGATGTCGCCTTCGCTCATCGAATGCGACTGCTTGTGCACAAAGGTGCCGTGCATCGGGTCGATCACGTTGTCTTCGACATACCGGTAGTCGGCGCCCCACTCGGTGTAGCACAGGAAACCCGACCATTCGCCGCTGATCATCTCCTCTGGCAGACGCAGCGGTGGCGGCTCGGCCAAGTGCGGGTCGGTCGCGTTGAACAGGAACACGGCGCCATGCACTTCCTTCGCATGGAAACTGCGCGCAGCCAGGCTGCCTTCAAGCGTGCACCCCGGGCTTGCAGGCACCTTGGTGACGCGGCCGTCACAACGCACTTCGACGCCGTGGTACGGACAGGCGAGCCGGTCACCCAGGTTCACCCCCATGGAAAGCGGCGCTCCACGGTGCGGGCAATGGTCTTCGAGCGCATGAACCTTGCCTTCGCGATCGCGCCAGATGGCGATCTTGTAGCCCAGTCGGCGCAGCGAGATCGGCGAGTCCTTGACGAACGACGATGGACATACCGGATACCAGAGATCGCGCAGGCCACGGGCCAGCAAGGCATCGACTTCGGTGGGATGGTGGTTGGTCGTCATGATGGAGTTCTCCTAATGCGGTTCAGGCGCCCAGGCGCGCCATTTCAGACTGAAAACTGTCGGCGCTCCAGGGCTGGCCATCCGGTCCGAGCGGTCCTGCGGTGTTCAGGTACTGCAGCAGAGCGTCCAGTTCATGGTGTCCGGCAGCAAAGGCGCGCTCGATCGAGTCGCCCAGCAGGTCTTCGTAGGCAGTGGGTTTGCGGGTGCGCGCCTGATGTGGATCCAGGTAGCTGGCCACGACAGGCGCGGATACGGCGGCGATGGGGATCATGGGAAACCTCCTTCAAAGAAACAATGACGAATTCGGTAACAGAGCGGGCCTTATTGACCGCCCTGTCGGACCCGCTCGCGAATGCGTTCGCGCACGGGCGCAAAGTCATAACTCGGATAACACGCGGTCTCGAACACACCCCAGGCGGAGCGCTCGAGTTCCAGGTTCACGACCGGCAAAAGATGCGGTGGCAATTCCAGCGTGACGATCTGGCCCAGGCCCATGGCCACGGTCCAGGACACGATGCGCACCCCTTCGGGCGGGAACCGCTTCCACCAGTCACTGGTCTTCAAGCGCGACTGCACATCGTCCAGCGTGAGGCCGGCATGGTGCTTCATGACCACGGTCAGCAGCATGGTGGTCGCAGGTGCACTCTGGTCCATGTGGCAACTCCTATTGGGCAACGATCTTGCGCGCCTTGATGATGCCGGCCCAGGTGGCTGTCTCGTTGCGGATGTATTCGGCAAACGCGGCCGGCGTCATGGCGGATTCGGTCAAACCCTGCGCCTTGAGCGATTCGCTCACCGTGGGTTGGTTCAAAAACTCCTTGGCATCCTTCGCCAGTTGCTCGACCACCGCAGGTGGCGTGCCCGCCGGTGCCAACACGCCATACCAGGACGTGACAACCACGCCGGGCACCCCTTGCTCGGCCAGCGTCGGAAGGTCGGGCGCGGCAGGGCTGCGCTGCGCCTCGGTCACACCCAGCGCCACCAGTTTGCCAACCCGGATCGACGCAAGCGTGGCGGGCAGGTTGCTGAACATCAGCGGCACCGTGCCGCCCAGTACGTCGTTGAGCGCCGGCCCCGTGCCCTTGTACGGCACATGCAGGATCTCCACGCCGGCCTGGTGCTTGAACAACTCGCCGGCCAGGTGCAGGCCACTGCCGACGCCGGGCGAGGCATAGGACAAGGTGTCCGGCTTCGCCTTGGCCGCGGCGATGAGATCCTTTACCGTCTTGAAGCCGGTCGACGGATGCGCCACCAGCACGTTCGGCGCCCTGGCCAGCATCGTGATCGGTACGAAATCGCGTTCAATGTTGAACGGGAAGTTCGGCATCAGCGTCGGGTTGATCGTCAGATTGCCGGCCGGTACCACCAGCAGGGTGCGGCCATCACCCTTGGCGCGCTTGACCTTGTCGATGCCGATGTTGCCAGCCGCCCCGGGCAGATTCTCGACCACGGCCGGTTGGCCGTACTTCTTGCTCAGGCCGTCCGCAAAAATGCGCGCCAGACTGTCGATAGGTCCGCCCGGCGGGAACGGCGCGATCACGTTGAAACGCTCCTGCGCCAGGTACTTCTCCGTCGGTGTGGCGAGGTTCGTCGTCTGCGACAAGGCCAGCGCGCTGACCGACAACAAGATCAGACCTGTCAGTGCCTTGCGAAACAATTGCCGGTGTCGTGGGGTAGTGGAATTCATGTCACTTCTTTTCAGTCAAAAATTTGCCGGAGGCCGCCACGTTGGGCTGGCGCCGCGTGTTGCCATCGATGCCGCCATCGATCGCCCACTCAGCGAACACGGTCGGGCCGGGTTCGAAGCTGCGCTCGGTCCAGGCCCCGGTCAGGTGGTCTTCGTCGGCGTTGTATTCGATCAGGCCGCCGCAGGGATTCTCGAAATACCAGAAGAATGCACTCGAGATCGGATGCCGGCCCGGGCCGAGCTGGGTCTTCCAGCCACGCCGGCTCATGTGCAGTCCGCCGCCGAACACCTCGTGGATGTCGCGCACCGTGAACGCCACATGGTTGAGGCCCGGCCCTTTGCCAGGAAGCGCCAGCAGGAACAGATCATGGTGGCCGGCCTCAAGCGCGCAACGCATGAATACGCCCCGCCCCGGGTACCGGTCGGAGGTGACAAAACCCAATGCCGCGTAAAACGCTTCCATGGCATCGAGCTTGTCGGTGAAGAACACCACGTGGCCGATCTCGACCGGCTCGGCATGGTCGTAAATCGGCGAAGGCGTGTCAATGCGGCGCACATCGCCCCAGGGATTGGTCGCCACTCCGGTCACGTCGATGGCGCGCTTGGTGCTTACCTGGAACTTGAGACCGAGTCCGTGCGGGTCGCGCGCAACCAGCGTACCGTCCACGGCACGCCGGTCCTCGAAACCCGGCGCCGACTGCAAGGCCCGTGCGATCGGCTCCAGGGCCGACGTATCGGTTACGCCCCAGACCACTTCGCGCATCGTCGGGCCCGCTTCCATGGCCGACGGCAGGCTCGCGTCGTCCGGTCGGCGCACCTGCACCTGCGCGCCATTGAGCGTCTCCCAGATCTGACAGCTTGCGTCCTCGGATACCGCCTTCAGGCCCCAGTCGCCGAAGAAGCGGCGAGCGTCATCCCAGCGATCGGTGGAATAGGTGATGCCGTCGATACCCTCGATGGCGCTGCCGTGTTTTGTATTTGCCTTCATGCCATGCTCCACGCGATCGGGGCCTCGTTCGTGCCCCAGTAGTAACTCTTCTGACTGGTGTATTCGAGTATGCCCAGGCGACCCTTCTCGCGACCGGTGCCACTCATCTTGACGCCACCAAACGGTGTGCTGACCGAAAACTGTTTGTAGGTATTGACCCAGACGGTTCCGGTCTGCAAGGCAGCGCCCAGCCGCCAGACCGTTTTGTAGTCACGTGTCCAGATACCGGCGGCAAGGCCATAGACGTTGTCGTTGCATTGCGCCAGCAGATCGGCCTCATCATCCCAGGGCAAAAGCGCCAGCACCGGGCCGAAAATCTCTTCCTGGCACATGCGCGCGCTGTTGGTCAGCTCCTCGATCACGGTGGGCAGGTAATAGCTGCCCTTGTCGAACATCTCGCCAGTGGGGCGCGCTCCGCCAAACAGCACCCGACCTCCTTCGTCGCGGCCGATCTGCACATAACGCTCGACCGAGGCACGGTGGCCCATGTTGACCAGCGGCCCCATCTGGGTCTGCTCGCTGGCCGGGTCGCCGACACGCAGTTTTTGCACACCGGCCAGCAGGCGCGCCTTGAATTCGTCATACACACTGGCATGCACAAAGGCGCGCGAACCGGCAATGCAGGATTCGCCGGACGAGCTGAAGATGCCGTACAACACGCCGGCCACGGCGTGATCGAGGTCGGCATCGGCACACACGATGGTGGGCGACTTGCCGCCGAGCTCGAGTGAGGTCGGCATCAGCTTTTCGGCGGCCAGGCGCTGTATGCCCATACCCACGTTGGTGCCGCCGGTGAACGCAATGCGCTTTATCAGCGGATGTTTGACCAGCGCGTCGCCGACGATCGAGCCCTTGCCGGGCAACACGCTGATGATGCCGGGCGGCACACCGGCGGCCTCGGCAATACGCGCCAGTTCGATCGCCATGCGCGGCGTGATCTCGGCCGGCTTGAACACCACGGCGCAACCAGCCGCCAAGGCGGGGGCCAGCTTTTGCGCCTCGCTGGCGATGGGCGAATTCCACGGCGTGATGGCACCGACCACACCCAGCGGCTCATGCAGACTCATTGTGACGAAGTCGCCACGCGCCGGCGTGATCGTGTCTTCCCAGGTTTCGCAGGCCGACGCGAAAAACTGGAAGGTACCGGCCGCGCTGGCAACCAGGGCGCGGGTTTCACTGATCGGCTTGCCGTTGTCGAGCCGCTGCAGTTGCGCCAGTTCTTCGCCACGCGCGCGGATGCCACTGGCGATGCGGTACAAAATGCCGGCGCGTTCATGGCGCTTGAGACCGGCCCATGCGGATTGCTGGCGCGCGCGCTCGGCGCACTGAACCGCCTCGTCCACGTCCTGCGCAGTGGCCGCGTGCAAGGTCGCGACGATGCTGCCGTCGGCCGGGTATTCAGTGGTGTACGCCGGACCGCTGGCATCGCGCCATTGGCCGGCTATCGAGGTCTGGATCTTGTTGTCGCTCATGGTCGCTGGATCGTGCTTGGGCAAGCTCAGATGGTGGTCGGGTTGACCCGGTTGTTCAGGAATCGCAGCGCCGACATCACGGTCAATGCCGACGTCTTCGGGTTGTCGGCCAGCGGCTTGCCGCGCAGCGTGAGTTGCATTTCGCCAAAGGCGCCGCGCAAGCTTATCTCGTGGACGTTCTGCGTCACGCCGGGGTCGGCGTACAAGCGCACCGTGGTGGCATCCAGACCCAGGCCGGCCAGCGCAACGGTTGCAGCCACGTTCGCGTTTTTCGGATACAGCCGAGCGGCCTCGCGCGCGCTCGACTCCAGTATCAGCACCGGTTCGGTCAGGTTATCAAGGTCGCACAATGTTTCGGCCGGGGAACCGCGCCAGCCCTGGGGCGGCTTGCGACCGGTATAGGTCACCTCGTCCAGACCGGCCAGACGCGCCGCTGCAATTGCGTCAATACCACCGATGGCGCCCGGCAATAGATGCAGCTGAGTGCCACCCTGTAGCGCCACGGCTTCGAACTGCTCGGCCAAGCCGGTCTGCGACAAGGCACCCACCGACAGCACCGCACACTCGATGCCACGCTGAAGGGCTGGCAGCACATGGTCGGTCAAGGCGCCATGGCCGGCGCATTCCAGCACCAGCGTAGCGTCCAAAGGCACCGTTTCCGTCACGGTCACACCGGCACCGGCGAGTTGCTGCACCTCGGCCACACTGTCCGCGTGTACGACCACAGACGCGATGCGCACGCCGGCATGGCCCCGCAGTCCCGCATGCACCGCGCGCCCGATGGCGCCGTAACCGATCAGGGTGACTTCGCGCACGTCAGTACCGCCCGGCCGTTCCGAGGGGAATGACGGTCCCCTCGGGGCTGAGTCCTGCGGCTCCGACTTTGCCTGTGCAGAGTCGGACAGGCCGAAGAGCCGTGGC
This sequence comes from Burkholderiales bacterium, assembly GCA_038326025.1. GTDB lineage: Bacteria > Pseudomonadota > Gammaproteobacteria > Burkholderiales > Burkholderiaceae_C > CAISIP01. The sequence continues at coordinate 57,447 of JBBQJP010000005.1, read as the reverse complement.
CTCTGGCCGAGGCACGTCCTGCGAACATTGTGAGCGTGGGGGCATTTTTCAGTCTTTCTTGAGAATCGGGCCGGCGAACTTCGCTGCGAACGGACCCCAGGCCTTCATGTCGACCTCGACCAGCACCGGGCCGCCCCGGATCTGCAAGGCCTGCTCCAAGGTGGCTTCGGCCTGGGCCGGATCCGACAGGCGCAGATGCGGAACCTTCAAGCTGGCACACAAGGTCGCAAAATCCGGGTTGACCAGGTCGACATAACAGTGGCGGCTGCCATAGATGTCGTCCTGGATGTTCTTGATCACACCGTAGCAGCTGTCGTTCATCAGCAGCACGACCATCTCGGCCTTCTCCTGCACCGCGCAGGCCAGCTCGCCCAGGTTCAGCATGAAGCCGCCGTCGCCGGCCAGCACCACCGTCTTGCGTCCGAGCGCATGGGTGGTGTCGGCCACCGAGGTGCCGATGGCCATTGCCAGCCCCTGGCCGATACCGCCGCCCAGCGCGTGCACGCCGCCGCGCGGGTTGTCCAGCACCGGGCTGCGATTGCCCCACATGCTGTTGGACAAGGTGATGTCGCGCACCCACCAGCAACGTTTGTCGACCTGGCGTGACACGGCGTTCTTGAGTTGCACATAGGCGCCCAGCGCCGCATCAACCTGCTGCCCCGCCAACGCGCGGGCTGCCTGCAGGTCCCTGACAAACGTGGGGTCGATCTGCATCTGGCCCTCGAGCCGGTCGGCCAACGCCGACAAGGTCGCAGCCGCATCCCCCTGCACGAAATAGTCGCTGGTGTAGCCCCGGTTCTGCACCAGGGCATTGGCATCGATGCGGTACAGGTTCCTGGGCAGATGCAGCTTGTAGCGCAAGGTTTCGTTGCTGCGCAGGCGCGAGCCCACCACCAGCATGGTGTCGCAGGTCTGGTAGAAATCTTCCACCGGTTTTTGCAGGTTGTACGAACCCAGCGTCGACGGATGATCTTCCGACACAATGCCGCGGCCCTGCACCGACGTCACGATACCGAAGCCCAGCTCGACCAGGCGCGCCACCGCATCGGCCGCTCCACGCGAACCACCGCCGAGCCACAACATCGGACGGCGCGCTGCCCCGAGCTTTTGCGCCAGTGTGTCGATCTGCGCGGTGTCGGCCAGCAGCGGCGCAATATCAACCGGCGCCAGATCGCCCGGCAGATCCAGCAAGCTGGCCTGTACGTCAATCGGAATCTCGATGCTCACCGGTCCGCACGGTGGCGTGCGCGCCAGCCGTACGGCCTCGCGCAGTGTGGCCAGTGCTGTGGCGGCATTGCGGATACGAAACGCCGCCTTGCTGACCGACTGCAACATTGCCAGCTGGGCCGGCGCCTCGTGAATGAAGCCCAGGTCGCGGTCCAGGTACTCGGCCTCGATCTGGCCGGTCAGGTGCAGCATCGGCGTGCCGGCGGTCAGTGCCTCGACCAGCGCACCGGCGGCATTGCCGGCGCCGGTTCCGGTACTGGTGATACACACGCCCAGCGCGCCGCTGACACGCGCATAGGCGTCGGCCATATTGCAGGCGCCGGCTTCGCCGCGGGCGGACACGAAGCGGATCTTCTGGCGCTTGTGCAATGCGTCCAGGATCGGCATGTTGTGAATGGAGATGACCCCGAAAGCGGCACGTGTGCCTTGCAGTTCCAGGAAACGTACAGCGAGTTCGCCGACGGTGATGCGTGGGTTGCCGTTGTTCATGCCTTGTGCTTCTGCGAAAAATAGGGAGTGGTAGACCTGACGGATGGCAGGTGGCTGATGCATTGCGACAGGCGCTGCGCCGCCGCCAGCACCTGCGCCACCAGTTCGTCGCGCAATAACGCATCGACCTGCGGGGCCGGCACCGTCACGCTGACGGCGGCCGAGACACGCTGGTGGTCGTCGAAAACCGGCGCAGCGATGGTCGATATCGCGGATTCAAAGCCACCCTCGCTGATGCCGTAGCCACGCTGCGCGTCGTCGGCAATGGCCTGCGTCAACGCGGCAAGCGTCGTGGGCGTCTGCGCCGTGAAGCTGTCGAGCGCCACACCTTGGTACAAGGCGCGCAGGCTGTCGGGCGTCAGGTCGGCCAGCAGGATGCGACCGAGCACGGTCGCATGCGCCGGCAGACGCGCGCCGATCTGGATCGAATTGAACATGAAGGAACGGCCCACCGCCTTGGCGACAAAAACCACTTCGCGGCCATCGCGCACCACGAGATGGGCCGACAGACCGGTGGCCACTGCCAGGTCGTCGATGATCGGCCGGCCCAGTTCGGTCAGCTCCATCGACGCCAGATATTCGAAACCCAGGCGCAACACCGCCATGCCCAGCTTGTACTGCGCGCTGTCGCCGACCCGCTCGACAAAACCGAGTTGCTCAAGGGTCTGCAAAAGCCGGAACACCGAGGCGCGTGGCAGCGCCAGACGACGCGCCAGGTCGGCGCCGGTGAGTTGACGCTCATCCCGCGTGAACTGGGCCAGCAGTTGAAGGCCGCGTTGCAGGGCGGGCACCTGGTAGCGGTCTTCGCTGGCCACCGGTGTTGCAGGTGCTTTTGCAGCATGGGGTGGCTGCGCCGCGCGCGCCTTGACCGGCACCGACTTGCCGACAGATGGGGGCGGGGTCATGGTGCCACCTCCAGACCGATCAGGCGATTGACCGCTTCGGCTGCCTGCAACGGGCAACTGTGGCCCACGGCACCCAGGGACAGATAACGCGCACCCACCTGTGAAGCAATCAACTGGCATGCATCCGGTGGCGTGATGGTGTCGGCATTGCCGCTGGCCACCCGCATCGGGCAGTCCAGCGTCTCCAGGTCACCCATCAGGTCGCCGTCGGCCAACATGCGCGCCGCCTGGGTGTAACCGGCCGGGTCAATCTGCGCCATGACAAACTCGACAAACGCCAATTGATCGGCACTGGCATCCAGCGACAACATGGCGCTGGCACGCCTGTGCGCCATGCCGGCGGGTCCGTGTGTCGCCAGGTTGGCCAGGCGATCGGCCAGCTTCTTGTCGCGCAGCGCGCTGTCGGCGCGGGCATAACCCGGAGCCGGTGCGAGCAACACCAGTTGCTCCACCCGGCTTGGTGCCATGGCCGTTGCAGACGCCGCCATCAGGGCACCCAGTGAATGCCCGACCAGGGTCAACGGCCCGGCCGCCTGCGCGCCCATCGCGTCGAGCCACTGCCACAGTCGCAGCGCATAGTCGGCTGCCACCGGCGCATCCATGGGCAAGGCCGTGCTCTGGCCGTATCCCGGCGCGTCCCACGCCAGTACATGGCTGGCCGGCGACAACGTTGTGCTGGCGCACTGCAACTGCGCCAGCCAACTCGCCGACGCCGAACCGATGCCATGCAGCAGCACATGTGTCACGGCCTCGCCGGCGTCGGCCGAGCGGGCGCGACGGTATTGCACCGTGGCGCCCGCGACCGATTGGCGCTCGCTCGGGAAGGATGACAACTGCTCAATCAGGGACATGGTGTCGGACATCCGTTCGCGGCGCTTACTTCTGTTCGCGCTTGATCTTGGTCAGCGGACTGTCGGGCGGATACACCGGCGTGATCGGCTTGGCCGCGCCCAGCATCACGCACATCAGCGCGTCTTCGTCGCCAATGTTGACTTCTTCGCGGTAGACGCCCGGTGGCACCGAGATCAGGTCGCGCTCGCCGAGCACGGCTTCCCAGCGTTCGCCATCGCGCTCGCACACGACCTTCATCTTGCCGCGCATGACGAAGAACACCTCTTCCACGTCATAGTGGATATGCGACGGCCCGATGTGACCGGCCGGTATCACCATCGTCGAGAACGTGAAATGGCCTGCTGGAACCGTGTTGACGTCCTTGGCCACGCCGGTGCCGCCGGTGCCGACATAGCGCATCTGGGCGCGCCGGTACCTGGGGTCGTAGTCAGCCTGGAACTTGAGCGCATCCCAGTCATAACGACGGGTCGGATACCGCGCAACACGGCTCTCGAGCCACTGCGCAAACGTCTGGTTATCGGCCTGCATCATGCCCTTCTGGATCTCCGACTCCGGCGCAATCTGCGCGTCCAGCAAGCCACGGTCGTTGAAGTGCGGCTGGTTGGCAGCAACTGATGTATTCATGATTCGTCCTTTCCGTTTGTTTAATGGGGGTCAGATCCCGTTTTTCCCCGCGATCTGGCGGGACGGTCCTTGGCGATCCGTCAATTCATGACAAACCCACCGTTGACCGGCAACAACTGACCGGTGATGAAACCGCTGGCACGCGTGAGCAGGAACAGCGCGGCAGCCGTCACGTCTTCGGGCACCTGCGCGCGTTGCACGGCGCGCCCCTTGAGGTAATAGTCGTGGCGATCTTCGGGAACGTATTCGGTGGCTTCGACCAGGGTCAGGCCGGGCGCGATGGCGTTCACGGTAATGCCCTGCGGACCGAGCTCGCGGGCCATGCCACGGGTCATGGCAATGACCGCACCCTTGCTCGCGATATAGGCCATCAATCGGGGTGCGCCCCACATGGCCGTGTCCGACGCCAGGTTGACGATGCGCCCGTTGCCCGACGCTGCCAGATGGGGGGTCGCGGCCACACACACCTGCCAGGTGCCGCGCACATTGACGTCCATCACCCGGTCCCACATGTCGGCTTCGAGTTGGTCCATGTTGCGGCCACCTGAATTGGTGATGGCGGCGTTGTTGATCAGCCCGTCAAGCCCACCCATCACGTCGGCCGCCCGGTCCACGCCGGCGCGGATCGCCGCCGCATCCGACAAGTCCATCGGCACGTAATGTGCCTGGACGCCGAGCGTCGCAGCCAGGGCCTGACCCCGTTCATGCAGCACGTCGCTGACCACCACTTGCGCGCCGGACGCCACCAGTGCGCGAGCAAAAGCCTCGCCCAGGCCGCGAGCCGAACCGGTCACCAGGACACGTCGGCCCCTGAGTTGGATTTCCTGTTCCATGTTGGGTCCGCGTTCCGTCAATTCATGCGCCGTTGCGCGCCCGGCAGGTAGTGCAGCACCTTGCGCTCGGCCAGCACGACAGCGTAGTAGGCAAAAATGCCGATCACGGTGAGCGCTGCTATAACGACAAACACCGCGGCGGTATTGCCCTGGCCCTCGAAGAACACCAGCATGAAGCCCAGCCCCATGTTGCCGCCCACCAGTTCACCGACCACGACGCCGATCACGGCCAGCGTGCTGGCGATGCGCAATCCGGAAAACAGCGAGGGCAAGGTGGTCGGATACTCGACCATGCGAAACACCTGCATGCGCGTGGCCGAGAACGAACGCGCCAGATTGATCATGTCGCTGTCCATGGCGCGCATGGCCGACAGCACGTTGATCAGCACCGGGAAAAACACGATCAGGATGGCCACCAGGATCTTGGGGTAGATGGTGTAGCCCAGCCACATTACAAACAGCGGTGCAAACGCCACCTTGGGCGCGATCTGCAGCGCCAACAGGTATGGCGACAGGATGGCCTCGACGCGCGGCGACACACCCAGTGCATAACCGATCAAGGCCCCCAGCGCCGAGCCGAGCACGAAGCCGATCACCACCTCCAGCGCCGTGATGCCGGCATGCCACATCAGCCGCTCGGTGTTCCAGATGCGCACCGCCTCTTCGGCCACTCGGCTCAGTGGTGGCAACACGAATTCGGGCATGCCGATCCAGCCCGGGCCGTATTCCCACAGCAATAGAAATACCACCAGGACCGCAAAGCTCCATGCCGCAGTGACCAGCGGCGAGGTGTTGTCAGACATATCCGAAAGCCTCTTGGAGTTGCCTATTTGCCGGAGACAAATTGGTTGGTGTACAGCTCTTTGAGTGCAGTTGCGCTGGGCACCACGCCGTTGGCGACATAGAACTTTTGCAGATCGTCCAGCCGCGCTTCATCCATCGTGCCGGGCACCTTCTGGTTGGCGTAGACATACTTGTTGTACATCTCGAACATCTTCTCGATCGAGGCTTCCTTGCCTTTGTGTGTCTGCACATGCGCGACATAAATCTTGGCCGCATCCTTGGGGTTGGCCATGATGTCCTTCATGCCACGCAATGTCGCGCGCACCAGTTTCTGGATCAGCTGCGGGTTGTTTTTGATCGTCTCGTCCGACGCCAGGATGGCCTGCGCCATGCTCTTGAAATACACGTCGGCCGGCAGGATGTCGACCTGTGCACCCATTTCCATCACGGTGACGGTCCAGTCCGGCGTGCTGGCCATGGCGTCCGACTTGCGCGCCGCAAACTGCTGCCAGACGCCGGCCGGTCCAGCCGCCTGGATGTTGACGTCGGCCTTGGTCAGACCCACTTTACTCATCATGCCGAGCAAGGCGTAGTAGGTGGTGTCGGTGTAAGCCAGCACGGTGGCGGTACGCCCCTTGAGTTCGCGCGGGCTTTCGATGCGCAAGTCCTTGTGCGTGACCAACTGCATCAGCGAACCGGCACCGAGAACGGCGACGGCCTTGACCGGAATCCCCTGCGCCCGCGCGATGATGGGGGTGTCGCCGATGGCGCCGCCGATCACGGCATTGCCGGCACCCACCTGTTTGGCCACGTCGACACCGCCGCGCCCGGTCACGAATTTCACCTCCAGACCTTCGGCCTTGTAGTAACCCTTGGCCTGCGCCAGCATCCACGGACCGAATGCCGGCAAGGTGCCCGGGGCCGGCAGCAGGTAGGTCACCTCCTGCAGTGCCTGGGACTGGACTGCCATCGGGGCAGACAGGGTGGCGGCGGCGCACAGCGCAAGGCAGGCGCGCCGTGTGAAGGTCGTGGTCATGCTGTTTTTCATGGGGTCTCCTGGGGTGCGGGTGGATTGGGAACGGATGCGATCAGTGCTGCGGGGTGTCAATGAACTTCAGTGTTGGCGTCAAGCTTGAGCAGGTCCATCAATTGCCCGACCAGCGGACCCGCACGGTCGTGCTTGCGCCGCTGCATCGGGTTGTCGCGTCCGGGGATGTCGACGGTGATCTGCTCGATGATGGTGCCGGGCCGCTCGCTCATGACCAGAATGCGGTCGGACAACGCCACGGCTTCGGCCAGATCATGGGTGATGAACAACACCGTCTTGCCTTCGTCCGCCACGGTCCGCGCCAGATCCTGCTGCAGGATCATCTTGGTTTGCGCGTCCAGCGCGGAGAACGGCTCGTCCATCAGCAGCACCAGCGGATCCACCGCCAGCGTGCGCGCCAGCGCGGCGCGTTGGCGCATGCCGCCGGAGAGTTGGTTTGGATAGTGCGCACCGAAGCCTTTCAGGTGGCATTTCTCTAGCAGGCGTTCGGATATGACTTTGCGCGCATCGGCCTTGACGCCGCGCAGCTCCAGGCCGAACTCGATATTCTGGGCGATCGAACGCCAGGGCATCAGCAAGTCCTTTTGCAGCATGAACGAGACATGCTCATTCGGACCTTCGACCACCTGCCCGGCCACCTTGACGGTGCCGGCGCTGGTGCGGGCCAGACCCGAGCCCATGTTGAGCAAGGTACTCTTGCCACAACCCGACGGCCCGATGATGGACACCACTTCGCCTTGCGCGATCGAAAAACTCACATCGCGTGCGGCCAGGACTTCCTTGGACTTGCCGCGCGCGGCAAAGCGCTTTTCGACGCCGATGAATTCGATCGCCGGAACTCCGTCGGGGACAACATGCATTTTCATGACGTGGGTCTTAGCGTATGGTTCAGGCCGTCTCGACCTTGATCGGAATCCGGATCGAAACCCGGCCGTCTTCAACCTTCACCGGATAACAGCGGATGTCGTGTTGACCGATCTCGTTCAGGCATTTGCCGGTCGCAATATCGAACCGCGCCGCATGCAGCGGGCACTCGATCTGGCCACTCTCCTGGAATCCCTGGGACAGCAGGGCGTAAGCGTGCGGGCAGACATCCTCCAACGCATGCACCTGGTCGTCCTGCAGATACAGGCCCACGTTCTGTCCGTTGACTTCGACGCCGACGGGAAAGTCCGGGTCGAGTTGGTCGCGCGATGCGACGTCATGCCATTCGGGGCTCAAATCGTCTGGTTCCATGCCGGTACAACTTTCTGTCTAAGGTTGATGTGCGGGAGTTTTGTTCCACTAATGAAACGTTGATTCACTAAGGGATCATTATTGGACTGACACTGACCGAGGTCAATGAATAGTTGAGCAAGATCGAAGGGATTAAGACGCCGAGCACCCGCCGCTAACCGGGCGGCGACCAAGCCCGCCGCGCCGGGTGACGGCGCGGCGCGCGCTACTCGGATGCCCGCCGCGACCGGCGCCAGGCCTTTTCGGCCTCCACCACCAGCCAGACCACGGCCGAGAGCGCCAGGCATAGCAGCAATTCGCTGGCCGTCAACGGCTGTGTCTTGAAGATCGGGTTGAGCGCCGGAACGTAGATCGTCGCCATCTGCAAGGCAAAGGTCAACGCCACCGCGCCCAGCAGCGGCCGGTTGCTGCCCAGGCCCAGGCGCCACAGCGGCTCGGTCTCGGAGCGGATGGCCATCACATGGGCCATCTGCGAAAGCGTCAACACGGTAAATACCATGGTTTGCCAGTGCGCGTGCCCGGTGGACAAGGCCCAGGCCTGCACGCCCAGGCACAAGCCCCCGATCAGCAAGCCTATACCCAGGATGTGTTGCCACATGCCCTGGGCAAACAGGCTTTCGGTCGGTGGCCGAGGCGCACGTTGCATGATGCCGCGCTCGGCCGGTTCGGCCGCCAGCGCCAGTCCCGGCAAACCGTCGGTCACCAGGTTGACCCACAGGATGTGGATCGGCAGCAGCGGTATCGGCAGGAACAGCATCGGGGCCAGGAAAATGGTCCAGATCTCGCCGGAGTTGCTGGTCATCGTGTAGCGCACGAACTTGCGGATGTTGTCGTAGATGCGCCGCCCTTCGCGCACCGCGCCGACGATGGTGGCGAAGTTGTCATCCATCAGCACCAGGCTGGCAGCTTCACGCGCGACGTCGGTGCCGCCCTTGCCCATGGCCACGCCGATGTCGGCACGTTTGAGCGCCGGGGCGTCGTTGACGCCGTCGCCGGTCATCGCGACGAACTCGCCCCGCGCCTGCAGAGCCTCCACGATGCGGATCTTCTGCTGTGGATCTACCCGCGCATAGACCCGCGTATGCACCACCCGCCCCGACAAGGCATCGTCATCGAGCACGGACAGTTCGGCTCCGGTCAGCACCGGGGCCTGATCGTCGTCGACGATGCCCAAAGCCAGTGCAATCGCCCGTGCGGTCGCTGGATGGTCGCCGGTGATCATCACCGGCGTGATGCCCGCGGCCTTGCATTCGGCCACCGCCGCAGTCGCTTCGGGGCGCGGTGGATCGATCAGCCCGATCAGGCCGATCAGTTGCAGCTCTGATTCGACGGCGTCACCGGAGTCCCCCTCAGCTGGCAGTTCGTCATGGTCGCGCCGCGCCAGTGCCAGCACGCGCAAGCCGCGCGCGGCCAGTGCATTCGCCAGGGCCAGCCATAACGCCTGATCGATGGCCGCGGGGCCATCTGCGCCGCGCCAGTGCCCGGCGCAGATCGGGATCACTGATTCCGGCGCACCCTTGGTATAGGCCACGAAGCCCTGATCCGCCCGATGGAAGGTGGTCATGCGTTTGCGCACCGAGTCGAACGGCAACTCATGCGCGCGTGGGCAACCAGCGTCCTGCACCGGCTTGTCGACCCCCGCCTCGCCCGCCACGTCGGTCAATGCGGTCTCGGTCGGATCACCCCTCCAGCTGCCGTCCGCGCCACGGGTCACGTCGCTGCACAACACCGCAGCACGCAGCAGTTCCGCGAACGCGGCACCGGGCACGACACCCGCGTCGCGTTCCCAGTGGGTGGCATCAGCTTGTGGGTCGACCTGCAGCCATTGCGCCTGCATGCGGTTCTGCGTCAGCGTGCCGGTCTTGTCGGAACAGATGTAGGTCACCGACCCGAGCGTCTCGACCGACGGCAAAGAGCGGATCAACGCATTCACCGACACCATGCGCCGCGCGCCCAGTGCCAGCAGCACCGTCACCACCACCGGCAAGGCCTCGGGAATCGCCGCCACGGCCAGGCTGATCGCGACCAGCAACATCTGCAGCGGCGCCTCGCCGCGCAACAGGCCCGCGACAAACAATACGGCGCAGATGCCCAGCACCGCCAGTGCAATACGCTTGCCAAAAACCGCCAGCCGGCGTTGCAGCGGCGTGGTCTGGTTCGGGTTGTCTTCCAGCAGTCCTGCTACCTGGCCGATTTCGGTATCCATGCCGGTGGCCACCACCAGGCCGCGGGCACGGCCGTGGGTGGCGGTGGTTCCCTTGAACGCCATGTTGAGCCGGTCGCCCAGCGCATGTGCAGCGCCATCGAGTCTGCCCGCGTGTTTATCAACCGTGACCGACTCGCCGGTGAGCGCCGACTCGTCCACTTTGAGTTGCGCCGCCTCAAGCAGGCGCAAATCGCCCGGCACCTTGTTGCCGGCCTCGAGCATCACGATGTCGCCCGGCACCAATCCACGCGCGGCGACCCGCTGCGTCTGGCCCCCGCGCAAAACCGTCGCATGCGCGGCCGAAATACGCTGCAACGCCGCCAGTGCCTGGTCGGCGCGCCAGGTCTGGATCAGCCCGATCACGCCATTGAGCAACACGATCACCAGGATCACCACGGTGTCGACGAGGTCACCCACCAAACCCGACACCACCGCAGCGGCGATCAGCACCAGGATCATGAAATCGCTGAATTGATCGATAACCAGGGCCCACAGACTGCGCCGAGCCTTGCCCGGCAACTCATTGGCGCCGTGGACCGTGGCACGTTTGGCGACCTCATGTGCCGGCAAGCCGACAGCCGGATCAACATCGTGGTGCGCCGTCAATTCGTGCACATCGCGCACATGCCAGTCGTTGACGCGAGTGGCAAGTTTGTCTTCAGTCGCCATACAGATAAAGAACGTAGGTATTGAGCAGATAGACGGCCAGCAGGCCCAGACTGACCCAGCCAACCGCACGCAGTACACGCGAACGCGGCCGGAAAAAAAGGCCGATCATGGCCAGCCCAGTCATGACGATGGCCGAACCGGCGGTGACCGCATGCACCAGCGAACCGTCGCTGAGCAAAGATCCGTGGCGGTAGAACAGGTCGTCTACGGCAATGATCGCCACGTTGAACAGATTACTTCCCAACAGGTTGCCGATGGCCATGTCGACGGCCCCGATACGCAAGGCGGACAGGGTTACCGCGAGTTCAGGCAAGGTAGTGACCAGCGCGACGAACATGCTGCCGACGAAACTGCGGGTCCATCCCATCGCCGTGGCCAGTTCGAGCGCGACAAACGGCAGCCATGATGCCGCGAGCAGCACCACCAGAGCCGCAGCCGCGAAACGCCACATCGCCTGGCGCAAACTGGGCAACGTCTCGTCGCGCTCCAGTAGATCGTCCACCTTGTGGGAGCGCTCATAACTGAACACCGTGCGCATCGCCACCAGATACAACACGAATACGACCGGCGTGGCCAGCCTGAAACCCAGGTTGGCCAGGAACGCCGGCAACGGGCTTTCACCGGGGTAGGCCATATGGCTCACCAGCAGGCTCACCATCATGAACCCCAGCATGACGACACCGAACCCGGCTGCCAGCACATGGCCCTGGCTGGCCCGGTGCCACAACGGCTCGCGGCGCGACAGGAAATCGACCACCACGAGGAAGAAGAGGTTTAGAACGCAACTTCCCAATGCATTGCCCAGCGCCAGATTGGGCGCATTGGCCACGGTCACGCTGGTGATGCCGGTGACGAGCTCGGGCAGTGACGTCGCGGTGGCCAGCAGCGCCATGCCGATCCAGCCGCCTGACAGGCCGGTACGGCGGGAGATCACGTCGCCATAACGCGAAAGCTGGTAGCCGGCCGAGCCAATCAACCCGGCACAGACCATGAACTGCAGCCATATCCAGTACGGGCTGTTCATGGGTCAGTGGCGGGGTCCGAAGGTCATCTTTCCATCATGCCATCGCACCGGGCCTGCGCCCGCCTCGACGGTGGCTATACCGCCTGGATTTGCCCTGCGTCAATTCCTGCGCCGTCAGTTCGCTCGCTCGGCTCAGGCCTTAAGCTTGTGACGCCGCGCGGGCGGCGAAACCTGTCCGCTTTCAAGGCATCACCCGCCTGGCGGCCGGTGATGCTGCTGCGCCACAAAAAATCCCTGATCTGGTGCCATTGCTGTCGAAATTGCACCATGCAACAACGTTGCCCAATGCTACGATTCCCCATGCTAGCCAAACTCGCGCGATGCGCGTTGTTGTTTTTGCTGGCAATTCAGGGCGCCAGCGCCGGTTCGTTGCCCGAACAGCCCCGCTTTGAGCGGGTGGGAGCAGGTGTCATTCCGCGCGACGTGGTCGCTGCACTGGCCCAGGACAAAACCGGTCTGATCTGGATCGCCACCGGCGATGGCTTGGTCCGTTTCGACGGTTATCGCTTTCGCCCGCTGGAACGCGAAAGCCCGATCATGGCGCGCCGTAACCTGGGATGGATCCGCGCGCTGCTGCCCACCCGTGACGGTTGCCTTTGGATCGGCACGGAATCTGACGGGCTGAGCATGTACGACCCAAGGACACAACGTGTGCTTGATCTCGGCCTGGACAACAAGGAACCCATCAATGGTCAGCGAAGCAGCTTTCCAACGATACGTGCTTTGGCCGAAGACCTTGACGGCAGCATCTGGGTGGGCAGCGTCGGCGGCGGTGTGGCGCGATGGGACGCTGCGAGCCGCCAGTTCACCCACTACCGCCACAGCAGCGAGGTCGGCAGTTTGCCGGACGACCGGGTACAAGCCTTGCTCGTGGACCGCGATGGCAGCTTGTGGGTCGGCGGTTGGAACGGCCTGACCCGCCTGGTGCGCGGCGGGACCCGGTTCGAGCCCGTAGCGTCGCAGCTGGTCGGTGCCCAGGTTCAGGCGCTACACCAGGCGTCGAACGGCGGCATCTGGGTCGGCACCCACCGCGGTGACCTGGTGGTGATTGATCCGGCGACGGCACAGGGCCGGTCGGTCACGCGTGGCCCTGACAGCACCGGACCCAACGGCCCGTCAGTTTCGGCGATTGCCGAGACGCCTGACGGCGAAATCTGGGTCGGCTCCGTCTCTGGAGTCGATATCCACGATCGCAAAGGCCGTGCGCTGCGGCAATTGCGTTATGACATCCGCAAACCGGCCGGCCTGGCCGGCCACGAGGTGTCGTCCATGATGCTGGACCGGGCCGGCTGGATGTGGGTGGGCGGATTCGGCATCGGCCTGCAACGCCACAACCCGAACAACCACAGCATCTGGCTGCGTGGCGCCGACCTGGAGCCTGGCAGCCGGTTGGCTGACCCCAGTGTGCGAAGCCTGCTCCAACTCGACAACGGCGAGGTCTGGGCAGCAACGAGTCGCGGCGGCGTAGCGGTTCTGGATCACAACCTGCAGGTAATCGGTGAGGTGAATGCGCGTGCCCTCGCGCGCGATGGCCGCAAGTCCCCGGCTGTGCCGGTGTCTCCAAGGGTGACGGCCATGGCGCAGACGCGCGACGGATCGGTCTGGCTGGGAATGGACAATGCCCTGTTCCAGGTCGGGCGCAACCGCCAGCCGATCCGGTCGCTACCCACCCAGGGTGGTGCGACCCATTTCCTGCTGGCCGGCAATGAGGGTTCTCTTTGGGCAGCCACCGGCGATGGACTGTATCGATGGCGACCATCGGCCTTTGCGCTGGAACGCGTTGTCGTGAAAAGCGACAGGTTGCCGTTGCAAGGCGCGGTCCACGTATTGGCGTCGGGGCCGGACGGGGATATCTGGGTGGGTACGGTCAAAGGTCTTTACCGTCTGCCACACGGGCAGACAGAACTGGTTCCTGTCCTCTCTCCACCCGGCGCCGAACTCGGCAACGCCAGTATCGCCGGCCTGTTGTTCGATAGCCATCACACCTTGTGGGTCGACACGGGTGTCGCCGGCCTGCATCGCATGTCCCATTGGGACGGGCAGTTGGCCCGCTTTGACCGCATCAGCGAACGCCATGGCATCGTCAATCGCCCATTTGGCGCGAATCTGATGCAAGACCAGCGCGGCCGCATCTGGACGCAGATCCACGTCTACGACCCGGCCACGGATCGGCTGACGGACCTGACCGCCGTGGACGGCGCCGATCTGGGCACCGGCTGGTTCGGCTCCTATGCCCTGTTGGCCGATGGGCGCATGCTGTTTGGCGGCAGCAAGGGCGTGCTGGTGGTGCAGCCGGAGTCGTTCGATACATCCGGCTACGCACCGCCGCTGGTGGTATCAGAGATGCGCGTCGACGGACAGATGTACCCTATCAGCCCAATTCCGCAGGATCTGCGGATCGAATCACATCAACGCAGTTTCAGTCTGGAGTTTGCCGCCCTGGACTATAGCGATCCCGTACGCATCCGCTACGCCTACCGTCTGGATGGCTTCGACCAGGACTGGATCAGCGGCGGCTCGAACCACCGGCTGGCCAGTTACGGCAACCTCGATCCCGGAACCTATACCTTGCACGCCCGGGCCACGAACCGCAATGGCGTCTGGAGTCCCCATGAGTTGGCCATCCGCGTGACCGTTTTGCCACGCTGGTGGCAGCAGTGGTGGTTTCGCATGCTTGCGCTGCTGCTCGCAATGGCCACGATCCACATACTTGTCCGTTGGCGCACTCGGCGTCTGCGCCTGAGCAAGCTGGCACTCGAAGAAAAAGTCCAGCAGCGCACGGCCGAATTGCAAAGATTGACCACGGCGCTCCAGGAGTCGAGCCTGACCGACCCATTGACCGGACTGCGCAACCGGCGTTTCCTGACGCAACATATCGCATCGGATGTGGCACTGACCGTACGCGCACATGACAACCACCTGAAGCATGGCGCCACGCTGGCTGTCGATGCCGATCTGACCTTTTTCATGTTCGACATCGATCACTTCAAGGACGTGAACGACCGCTACGGCCATGCCGCCGGTGACGCGGTGCTGACCCAGATGTGTGGCCGCCTGCAGAGTGTTTTTCGGGACACCGACTATCTGGTGCGTTGGGGCGGCGAGGAGTTTCTGGTCGTCGCCCGCGGAACCTCGCGGGAATTCGCCGCCGAACTCGCCGAGCGTGCACGCGCTGCCGTGGCGGGCGAACCCTTCGACATCGATGGCGGATTACGCCTCGCCAAGACATGCTCGATCGGATTCGCAAGCTTTCCGTTGTGTCTGCAACACCCGACGGCGTTGGGCTGGGCCACCGTACTCAATGTGGCCGATGCCAATCTGTTCGCGGTAAAGCATGCGGGTCGTGACGGCTGGATCGGCACGCTGGAGGTGCGAAGCGCGTCCCTGCAGGCCGTGCTGGAGGCGGCCGATCGCCCGATCGGCAAGTGGGGCCCTGCGATCGAGCCCGTTGTCGTGTGCTCACCCGGACTGGCTGACCGTCTGCCCGCCGCGAAAGACGGTCAGGCGCCTGATCCGGCGCGCGACGGGACAACCTGAACGCTGCGCGCCAGTTCAATCGACGGTTGCGCCCGAATACTTGACCAGCCTGGCCCAGCGCGGAACGTCGGCTTTGACGAAAGCCGCAAATTCTTTCGGATCGTTGCCCACCACAGTGCCACCGTCGGCTTCGACCCGTTGGCGCATCGCGTCGCTGCGCACACTGGCACGCGCCGCATCACTGAGCCGCTTGACGACGTCGGGTGCCAGGCCGGCAGGGCCGAACAAACCGAACCAGGCCGATGACTCGAAGCCGGGCAGGGTCTCGGCCATCGCCGGCACGTCGGGAAGCTGCGGCAACCGTTTCGGGCTGGTCACGCCCAGCGCCTTGAGCTTGCCGGTGGCGATAAGCTGGCGCGCGTTGCCCACTGCTGCGAACATCAGCGGCACATTGCCGCCCACCACGTCGGTGATCGCCGGCGCAGTGCTGCGGTAGGGAATGTTGACGATGAAAACGCCCGCCTGCATCTTGAACGCCTCGCCGGCCAGGTGCAGCGACGAACCAATGCCGCCAATCGCGAAATTGAGCTGACCCGGCCTCTTCTTGGCGTAGGCAATCAACTCCTTGACGTTGGACACTGGCACCGAAGGATGGGCCACCAGAACCGAAGGCGTCGTGGCCACCATGGTCAGCGGCGTGAAATCGGCCACCGGGTCGAACGGCAGTTTCGGGAACAACGTGGCGTTGATGGTGTGGCTGGTGAAAGAGAGCAGCAAGGTGTTGCCATCGGGCGCAGCTTTCGCGACGGCCTCGGCCGCCAGATTGCCACCGGCACCGGCGCGGTTCTCGATCAGCACGGTACGCCCCAGCAGTCGCCCCATCTCGGGCGCGATCTCGCGCGCCAACGTGTCGGTGCTTCCGCCCGGCGCCGCACCCACGATGATCTTGATCGGCGGCTGGCCCTGGGCCGACGCCAGCAGCGGCAAGGCTGCCAGCGCCAAAAGGCATGCGCGTCGGGGCAGGAAGCGGGTGGATTCAGGCATCAGTGGGGTCTCCTCGTACAAATGTGGTCGTCACTCTGGCAAGCCGGTCATACCGCGACCTGTGACCGTCGGACGCCCCTGCAGTCAACCGATGGCGGAAGCACGAGACCTGCGCAAACTTGCCGAATCGATGAAGTATTCAATGCTTGTATTGTTCTGTCAATAGAACAATTCCACGGGCCACTCGCGGGCCTGCTCAGTGCGCGGCGGTTGCGCTGCGCGATCTTTCGGAATCAGGCGGGTCTGGAGATGTCGCCCATGGCCTCGCCCAAGCGAATACTGCGCCCGGGCGCCCATTCGGTGTTGAACACGAAACGGTCCTTGGGAAACAGCGCGACCACCGTCGAGCCGAGCAGAAAGCGCCCCATTTCGTCACCGCGATGAAAGTCGATCGCCTGACCGGCATAGTCCCAACTGCGGGGCTTGCTGCTGCGCGGCGGATTGACGACGCCGTGCCAGGTGGTGGCCATGCTGCCCACGATGGTCGCGCCCACCAGCACCAGCACGAACGGGCCCTTGGCCGATTCGAATACGCACACGACGCGCTCATTGCGCGCAAACAGCCCCGGCACGCCGCGGGCGGTGATCGGGTTGACCGAAAACAGGTCACCCGGCACATACACCATGCGCACCAGACGGCCGGCGCACGGCATATGAATGCGGTGGTAGTCCTTCGGGCTCAGGTACAAGGTGGCGAACAGGCCATCATCAAAGGCCTTCGCCAGCGCCGCGTCACCGGCCAGCAGCGCGGTGGTCGAGTATTGGTGTCCCTTGGCTTGAAAGATCTGGTCGTGCGCGATGGGGCCGAACTGGCTGATCGCGCCGTCGACCGGGCTGACCATCTCCGCGTGCTCCAGCGGGCGCGCATCAGCCTTGAGCGCACGCGTGAAGAAGTCGTTGAAACTGGCGTAGTTGCGGATGTCCGGATCGGCCGCCTCCTGCATGTTGACCCCGTACTTGCCGACAAACCAGCGAATGATCGCGGTGGTCACGGCACCGGCCCGCATGGATGCGATCAGCCCGCCAAATTGGGTCATCAGCCTTTTGGGCATCAGATACTGGGACAGGACTTGGGATCGGTCAGACACGGCGTGGACGGCGGCAGCGGGGCCACGGGTTGGCAAAAGGTTGCGGATTATATCGAGCGGCCCTTTGCGTAAGCACTTGCAACACCCGTGGGAGGACAATCACCACATGTCCAACGCACGCATCCCGCCGATCCAGTGCCTGCTGACCTTCGAGGCGCTGGCCCGTTTGCGCAGTGTCACGCAGACCGCCGAAGAGTTGTTCGTGACACCCAGCGCGGTCAGCCACCGGGTCAAGCAACTCGAGCAGATCATTGGCACCAAGCTGTTCGGACGCGCCGACTTTTCGCTCACAACCGATGGCAGCGAGTACCTTGCCCATGTACGTGAAGGCCTGGCCATCTTGCAAAAGTTTCCGGGCCGCAGCGGCGCCAGCAGCAAGCGCAAGTTGCGCCTGGCGGTCACACCGACCTTCGCGCGCTCGATCCTGATTCCGCGCCTGCGCCAGTTCACCGAGGCCTATCCGGAGATCGACGTAACGCTGCAGGTATCGATTCCGCTGCTCGATGTAGTGGCCGAAGACGGCGACCTGACGGTACGCTTTGGCACCGGCCGCTACGCCGACGTTGAACACCTGTGCCTGCTCAAGGATGTGGTCACGCCGATGGCCTCGCCCGCCTTCGTGCGCGAACACGGCCCGTTCGAGACACCGCAGGACCTTGAAGGTGTACCGCTGCTGCGCAGCCCGCTCGAACCCTGGCGCACCTGGTTCGGCGCGAACCAGCTCGACTGGCCCGAACCGGCCGAGGGCTCGCAGTTCAACGACATTGGCCTGATGTGCGATGCGGCCGCCGCCGGCATGGGCGTCGGCCTGATCCGCCTCAAACTCGGAGCACCCTGGCTGGAGAACGGCACACTGGTACGCCTGTATGGCCACGACGTGCCCAGTCCGCACGCGCACTACCTGTGCTGGCGCGCAGGCACGATGGAGCGCTGGGAATGCTCGGCTTTTTCGGAGTGGCTGAAAAAGAGTATCGGGACGGCGGGGTGACGGTTTTCGTTCTGGCGCCAAGCTGCATGGGCTATGCATCGCGGCCGCCGGCAAGGATGCGGTCGCGCGCTTCTGACATTTCGCCGGATCAACTGGCGTTTCGTGACGAAGACGTCAAGATCACGATTACCTTGAGCAAGCGCAGTGTCGATTTCTTCAAGGATCAGGCGGCGAAGAGCGAGACGCAATATCAGCGCATGATTCGTCGCTTGCTGGATGCGTACGTCGCGACCCAAGCGAGCGCCTTGACTGGTCGCCCAAAGCGGACGTCCCGCAAGCGGTCCGCCGTGTAGCTTCAACGTTTGACCGCAGATGCTAACAACTGTAGAGGTACTGAATCCCGCCCATGCGCGGCAGTACCGCGCCCTCATGCTGGAGGCCTACGCACAGGCGCCGGACGCGTTCACGTCCACCCCTGAAGAACGGGCCGCAGAGCCCGAGTCGTGGTGGATAAAACGCATCGCCGATTCCTCTGGCCTTTCCGTTGTGTTCGGCGTCTTTGTTGACCAGCGACTTGTCGGCGCAGCGGCATTGGAGTTCTCGACAAAATCCAAGACGAAGCACAAGGCCCATCTCATTGGCATGTACGTGGCGCCCACGGCGAGGGGCACGGGTGCGGGCAAGCAACTCGTTCAGGCGGCCATCGGGTTTGCACGTGCAAGAGTGGGAACAACGGTCATCACATTGACCGTCACCGAAGGCAACACGTCCGCCATCGGGCTTTATCGCGGAGCCGGCTTTGTGATGTTCGGCACGGAGCCCATGGCCATACTCGCGCCAAGCGGGTACAAGGCGAAGGTTCACATGTGGCTGCGGTTGGAAGGTGAGGGTGCTGCGGCTGAGTAGCAGCAAGCTGGTGCGGCCGTACGACCCTGTCGCTGCCAGTCCACACGACAGCATTTGCACCACCTGTACAGCGTGACACCACGATGGCGCGTTCGGTGCTTTCGCCGTGGAAGCCTGACTGCAACGGGATCGTGCTGTGATTGGTTGATTTCCTGTCGCCGACACGGTGCGCGATGTAGTGGCAGGATCATTGGGCTGCGGCACATTGCTCCGCGAATGTCCCCCGGCCTTCGGCCTCCTCCTTGATTTCGCTGCGCAATGCGCCACATCCCAATGATCAAGTAGCGCCAACTACACGCGACGGGCCGAAGACAACCGCAGCCCGCCCCTGCAGGCCCACCAGCCTTCGCTCATCATCTAAGACCGACTACCTGGGATGGGTGTCAAACAAAGCTACAGGCGTGTCGTCATCCAGACGCACAAGCCCGCAGCGTCGTAGCCCCCGCAGATATCGGCAACCAGTGCGTCAAACGCTGACACTTGCCATCGATACACAACTCATAGTCCGGTACAAACTCGGACCGCGCCAACACGATCTCGCGCCGCCACGGGTCAGACAATCGATAGTGCCAGACACCATCAATCAACGTGGAACCGTCAGGCGGCTCCATGCCGGCGCCCGAGCCACGAATGCGCGCCTGCGACAGATGCAACCATGGGCCGACGACCTCGTAGTCCTCGGCCCATTCGATCTTCTCGATGGAATGTTGCCAGCGCAGTGTGAACTGGCTCACCGGCAACTGCGCCTGCAGACTGCCGGCGACCAGGCAGAGTGCCGCCAGCAGCGCCATGGTTCAGGTCAGCTCGGCACAGCAACCGGATTAAGCCGCTGCCTTCTTGTAGCTGCGCGCACGCAGCACATGCCACACCACCAGCGTCAGCGCCATGCCAAGGCCGATCTCGTCGGATATAGGCAAGGCCACGACCAGGAACGCAGCCGCGACAAACGCCCACAGGCGCTCGAACCAGTTCAGCGGCGCGAGCCAGAACCCGATGGCCGTGCAACCCCACAAAGCGATCGCGATGAGCGCCTTGAACACGATGTAACTGGTGTCCCACCAGGTCCCACCCTGCAACATCAACGCAGGTGAATACACCGCCATGTAGGGGATGATGAAGCCCGCGATCGCCACCCGCATCGCCTGAAAGCCGATCTTCATACCGCTTTCCTTGGCAATTGGCGCCGCAGCGAACGCGGCCAACGCCACCGGTGGTGTCAGATCGGCCATGATGCCGAAATAGAACACGAACATGTGCGAGACGATCAGTGGCACACCCAATTCCAGCAACGCCGGCGCAGCGAGTGAACTGGTGATGATGTAGTTCGGAATCGTCGGAATGCCCATGCCCAGCACCAGGCACACCAGCATCGTCAGCACCAGGCTGAGGAAAATGCTGTTCTCGCCAACGGCGATGATGTAGCCGGCAAACAGCGTGGCCGTTCCGGTCAGCGTCAGGATGCCGATGATGATGCCCACCAGCGCACAGGCAATACCCACCGGCAGCGCATGGCGCGCGCCGTCGGCCAATGCATTGAGCGCCACCCTGAGCGTCTCGCGCCCACCCTTGGCAAACCACAACACCGCCGCCATCAGCAGCGCCAGGCCGATGATGGCCTGGATGCCGTATTGGAAGAAGGTGGACGCGGCCAAGCCGATCAGGATCCAGAAGATGATCTGCAGCGGTCGGCTGCCGAAGTTTTTTGCCAATGAAGCGCCGAAGATCAACACCACCGTCAGCGCCAGCCCCACCATGCCCGAAAACAGGGGTGTGTACCCCGCGAACAGCAGATAGACCAGGATGGCCAGCGGCAGGATCAGGTACCAGCGCAAGCGCATGGCGGCCCACGGATCGGGGCATTCGTCTTTGGGTATGCCCAGCAGACCGGCGCGGCCAGCTTCCAGGTGCACCATCAGGAACGCGGTAATGAAATACAAAATGGCCGGTATCGCCGCCGCCTTGCAAATCTCCAGATAGGGCACATCGATGGTCTCGGCCATGATGAAGGCCACTGCCCCCATGACAGGCGGCATGATCTGCCCGCCCATGCTGGCGGTCGCCTCGACGCCACCGGCAAACGATGCCTTGTAGCCGAATCGCTTCATCAGCGGGATCGTGAACTGCCCGGTGGTCACCACGTTGGCCACACCCGAACCGTTGATCGTTCCCATCAGGCCGGACGACACCACTGCCACCTTGGCCGGACCGCCCTTGGTGTGACCAAACAGGCCGAGTGCGAAGTCGGTGAACAGCGTGATCATGCCGGCCTGCTCAAGAAAAGCCCCGAACAGGATGAACAGGAAGATATATGACGACGACACGTAGGTCGGCGTGCCGTAAATGCCTTCGGTGCCGAAACCGAGTTGCGACACGATCTGGTCGAACCCGTACCCGCGATGCGCCAGTGCCCCGGGCAGATGCTCACCGAACAGGCCATAAAGCAGAAAGGTCAGGCAGATCAGCGGCAAAGCCAGCCCCATGACACGCCGCGCCGCTTCAAACACCAGCACGATCGTGACAATGCCCACCACCATGTCGGCGTTGGTCATCTCACCGGCGCGCAATACCAGGTCGGCTTCAAACACCCAGTGGTAGAGGCCCGCTGCAAATGCCGCAGCAGCCACCACCCAGCCCAGCGCACGCTGGCGCAGCGGCGGATGCAGCACGAACACCAGCACCAGCAAAAATCCGACGTGCACGGCACGCACGATTGAACTCGACAGCGGACTGAATGCTGCCGTGATGATCTGGAAGGTGGAGAAGACAATCGCGACCCAGAACAAAGCGCCGGCAAAAGCCGGCGCGTGCGTCTCGGTCGCGTGCAGTACGGCGGGCTTCCCGTCCACCGTACCTGGCGCGATGTTAGCCATTTGTGCTGCCGATTTACTTCATCAGACCCACTTCCCGGTAGTACTTCTCAGCACCCGCGTGGAAGGGCACCGTAGTACCGGTGGTCGCGCCTTCTTTCGTGATGCCTTTGGCGGCGGCATGTGCGGCCACCAGGGTGTCGAGGTTCTCGAACATCGACTTGGTCATCAGGTAGACCGCATCGGCCGGTACACCTTCGTGCGAAACCAGGAAATTCTTGATCGCAGCGGTCGGTACATCGGCGGTCTGGCCGCCATACGTGTTGGCTGGAATGACGGACGGCTGATAGGCTGCATCGCCCACCTTGGCCACCACGTCGGCCGGAATTGGCACCACGACAATCTTGACCGCAGTGGACAGATCGCGGATCGACGCGACACCCAGACCCGCAGACTGCAAGGTCACGTCGAGCTGGCGGTTCTTCATCAGCTCGACCGACTCTCCGAAGGCCAGGTATTCGACCTTGGAGAAATCGCTGTACGACAGGCCGGCTGCCTTCAGAATTGCGCGCGCGTTGAGTTCGGTGCCCGACTTGGGTGCGCCAACGGAAATGCGTTTGCCCTTGAGGTCGGCCATCGTCTTGATGCCGGCGTCGGCACTGGCCACGATCTGAATGTAGTTGGCATAGACACCAGCCACCGCGCGCAGTTTCTTCAAAGGGGTTGTGAAACCGGCTTCCTTGTCGCCTTTCCATGCGTCCGACAGGGCGTCGCCCAGGGTCAGCGCAATCTCGCCGCGACCGGCCTGCAGCAGGTTCAGGTTTTCAGCAGAAGCCTTGGTCGACTGCACCGTGACCTTGGCGTCCGGCAGCACCTTGCCGTATATCTGGGACAAAGCCACACCCAGCGGGTAATAGACACCGCTCTGGCCACCGGTCAGCACGTTGATGAATTTCTGCTGCGCACGCGCCAGAGGCGTCAAGGCCAGCGACGCGGCGCCAATGGCGCCCAGCACCACGGAACGGCGACGGATAGGGGTCTGTACTTTGAACATGCAATCTCCTGCAAAACCAGTTGAATGGGGGGTTGCGCGTGAACACGCGCGCCAAGTGCTCAAACTCTACCATGACCCCTAGCAGCCCGAATCGGGAAATACCCGCTGCGCCATACGGCCCCACCGGGCTGCCAAGCCCTGCCCAATGCGCTATTGCAGGGCCTCAGTCATCGAGCCCCGACGCACCAGGTTTGCCAACCAATGGCAAGCCGGCGTCTTTCCAGGCCTCGAAACCGCCCCGCAGAAAGCGCGCCTGCAAACCCAGCGCACACAACTCCCGGGCGGCGTTGCGGCTGACTTCATGGCCATGCACACAATAGACCACGACAGGTCGGTCGGCATCGAGTCCGGCCGCCCAATCCGACACGCTCTGCGGGTCATGCCATACCGCGCCGGGCAACATATGGCTTGCCAACGCGAACGCGGGTGGGCGCCGCACGTCAATCAGTACCGCCGCTGCAATATCGCCCTGCTCGGCGCCAAGCGCCTCGGCGTCGTCGTCTGCATGTGACATGTCCGGATTCCTTTCAATACAGTAGAGGTAGCAATATCGTGACCGCAAGACCAGCCAGCGCACATACCGCGATCAGCGTCATCACGCCCACTTTGAAGCGGAACAGTGCCAGCACGGCCAGCACGGTGATGGTTGCGGCCACGACGTCGACGGGCCCTTCAGTTCCCTGGGGCCACCACACATGCCAGGCAAAAAACAGCGCCAGGTTCAGGATCACACCCACCACTGCTGCGGTGATGGCGGTCAACGGCGCCGTGAAGGCGAGCTTGCCGTGGGTGGTTTCGATCAGCGGGCCGCCGGCAAATATCAATACGAACGACGGCAAAAACGTGAAGAACGTGACCACGGTTGCTGCCAGCACGCCGCCCAGGAAGGGCGCGTCCGGCCCCAGCACCTGGGCCAACCAGCCACCAACAAAACCGACATAGGCCACGACCATGATCAGCGGCCCCGGTGTGGTCTCGCCCAGTGCCAGGCCATCGATCATCTGCGTGGCGGACAACCATTGGTAATTCTCGACCGCACCTTGGTAAACATACGGCAACACGGCATACGCGCCCCCAAAAGTCAGCAACGCCGCCTTGGTGAAGAACCAGCCCATCTGCGATACGGTCGCCTGCCAACCCCAGACCAGAATCAGCACCGCCATGGCGCCGGCCCACAAACCCAGCGCCAGCAGCATCAGGCGCAGCAACCGTGCGCGCGAGAACACCGCATGACGTGGCGTTGGCGTGTCGTCGTCAATCAACGCGGCGCCATGGCGCGTGCCATCCGCCGCGTGGCCACCCCCTACGGCAAATGCCGCCGGTCGGTACTGCCCGCCGAGATAACCGATCACCGCCGCGCCCAGCACGATGGCCGGAAACGGCAGCCGCAGCGCAAAAATGCCGACAAAGGCCAGCGCAGCCACCGCCCACAGCCAGCCGTTCTTGAGTGCCCGGCTGCCAATGCGCCAGGCCGCATGCAGCACCACGGCCGTCACTGCCGGTTTGATGCCGTAGAACAAGCCCACCACCACCGGCAACTGGCCATATGCCATGTAGATCCACGACAGCAGGATCAAGATGAACAACGACGGCAACACGAACAAACCGCCTGCCACCAGCCCACCCCAGCTGCGGTGCATCAACCAGCCGATGTAGGTCGCGAGTTGTTGCGCCTCCGGCCCCGGCAATACCATGCAGTAGTTCAGTGCATGCAGAAAACGTTTCTCGCTGATCCAGCGCCGGCGCTCAACCAGCTCGGTATGCATGATCGCGATCTGCCCGGCCGGCCCGCCAAAGCTGATGAAGCCGAGCTTGAGCCAGAACCAGAACGCTTGTGCCAGACTGACCGCGGCGGGTGCGTCGGCTGAAGCTGAGCTTGCTTGTGCAACAGGGTTCGTCATGGTGCGGTCAATCCTTTTTCGACTGGCATGGCATACAAGGCGTCAAACACTGCACTAGCGGCCTGCAACAAGACATCGTCGTCAGCGTGCAATTCGCGCAGCCCACCCAATACGGCCTCAAGGCCAGCGGCTTGCGGCGTCGGAATGCCGCCGGCGTCCAGGTAATGGACCGTGGCAGCAATCGACAACAGGCGACGGTCCTGCTCGAGTGAAAAACTGACCATCAAGACCTCGAACGTGACCCGGCTGCCGACATGGGTGAAACGGGCATCGTCGAAGTCGAAACCGATCACCCCACGCGGCGCCTTGGAAACGTCCGCGAGCCAGACGATTCGCGCCTGCGGATCGATGAAGCGGCGGATCAGCCAGGCGCTGGCCAGCCGGTCCACCCAGGGCCTGGCGCGGGTGGCCCAGCGCTTGCGCTGGAAAGCCCCGGCATCGACACGCAACACCTCCCCCACAACCGACTGCGGCTCGCCGCGCGAAAACCGCGCGTCCAGCGCCTGGCGCAACTGCACCAGTTCATCCTGCGCCTGCAACGCCGCCTCGGCGGGAAAGTAGTCAATCCGCGTGATCGCCTGCAAGGCCTCGGAAGCACCCCGCAGCCGTCGGCGTGCCTCGGTCTCGGCCAGGCCATCGAGTTCGGCATGCACCACACGCACAGATTGCTGCCAGGCCACATAGGCGTCGCTGCGATCGAATTGCGCCTGCAGGTCCCGTTGCTGCGCGTCGTCACGCGCCGACAACTGCATCACAGACGCGCTGCCCCCGTGTTCCTGCACCTGCTCGGCCAGGGCCTCCAGCGCCGGCGCATGGGCCAGCGGCAACACATAGGCCCCATCGCGCAACGCCACACACCCGAGCGCCTTGAGCGCGCGCCAGATACGCAGCCGCACAGCGCTCGGCTGGGTCGGTAGCGTAACGATCAGGATCGCAAATGATGAATCAATTACTTCAGACATTGATTCAACTATTACACAATCATCAATCTGCCGCAAGGAATTTTTCGACTGTGCGAGCCAGAAACTGAAAGAGGCTTCCCGTTACCGGGAAGCCTCTTGGGTGGACACCCCAGCGGCGTGTCCGCATTGCCGCCGCGCGGCCTTTGCCTTTACTTGCGCGCCGCGATCGCCTTTTCAGCAGAGCTCACCAGATCGCCGCCGATCTGTGTCTTCCACTTGTCGTAGACCGGACGGGTCGCCTTGACGAAGGCATCACGCTCGGCCGGGCTGAGTTCGGTGATGGTCACGCCCAGGGCCGCGATTTCCTTGAGCAGCGGCTTGCCGGCCTCGGCCAGCCCCTTGCGCGCGATGGCAGTCTCTTCCTTGCCCGCGTCGATGGCGGCCTGGCGCACAATGGCCTGGTCAGCCGGCGTCCACGATGCCCAGACTTCCTTGTTGACGACGAACACCAGCGGGTCGGCGACGTAGCCCCACATCGTCACGTGTTTCTGGCCGATGGTGTGCATCTTGGCTGCAGTGAACACCGACATCGGGTTCTCCTGGCCATCCACCGCACCACTGGACAGGGCTGGCTGCGCGTCGGCCCAGCTCATCTGGGTCGGGTTAGCGCCCAGCGCGGTGAAGATGTCCGAGAACAGCGGCGATCCCACCACGCGCAGTTTCAGGCCCTTGAGGTCTTCCGGCTTGCGGATCGGACCCTTGGAGTTGGTGACCTCGCGGTAGCCGTTTTCGCCCCAGGCCAATGGCACAACACCGGCCTTCTCGATGATGCCGAATATCTGCTTGCCGACATCACCGTGGGTCAACGCGTCGATCGCTGCGTAGTCGGGCATCAGGAAGGGCATCGAGAACAGGTTCAGTTCCTTGACCTGCGGCGACCAGTTGATGGTCGAGCCGATGGCCATGTCGATCACGCCTTGGCGGATCGCGGTGAACTCGCGCGTCTGGTCGCCCTGCACCAGCGACACGCCGGGATACAGCTTGATATTGATGCGACCACTGGTGCGCTCTTTGACCAGATTGGCCCAGATCTCGCCGCCCTTGCCCCAGGGGAAGGCCGTGCCCACCACCAGCGACATCTTGTATTCGGACTTGTAATTCTGCGCCGACGCCACCGCGGTGAACGCCAACGCAGTCGCCAGGCCAGTATCCGATTCACGCACCGCTGAAAATTTGATCCATCCTGCCGCTCGCATGCGGCACTATGATGAAAGCTACGGATTGCCCAGGAGTCCTGATCACGATGTCTACCGAAACCCTCGCCCCTCCGACAACAACGAAGTCCGAACGCTCGCAGCGCCAGCAGGCCGTGGTGCAGGCGCTGGGGGCGGCGCTGCCCGGACACTGCCTGCTTTGGAACAACGAAGACACCACGCCCTACGAATGCGACGGGCTGACCGCCTACCGCCAGCGTCCGCTGGTCGTGGCCCTGCCCGAGACGCTGGCGCAGGTGCAGGCCGTGCTGCGCATCTGCCATGGCATGGACGTGCCGGTGGTCGCACGCGGCGCCGGCACCGGCTTGTCGGGTGGCGCCATGCCCCATGCGCTGGGTGTGACGCTGAGCCTGGCCAAGTTCAACAAGATTCTTCAGCTCGACCCACTCGCGCGCACCGCGCGGGTCCAAAGTGGCGTACGCAACCTGGCCATCAGCGAGGCGGCGGCGCCACTGGGCCTGTACTACGCACCCGATCCATCGAGCCAGATCGCCTGCACCATCGGCGGCAATGTGGCCGAGAACTCGGGCGGCGTGCATTGCCTGAAATACGGCCTGACATTGCATAACGTGTTCAAGGTGCGTGGCTTCACGATGGACGGCGAGGAACTGGTGATCGGCTCAGACGCGCTCGATGTCGGCGGTTACGATCTACTGCCACTGCTGGTCGGCTCCGAGGGCATGCTGGCCGTGATCACCGAGGTCACCGTCAAGCTGGTGCCCAAACCCACGCTGGCGCGTTGCATCATGGCCAGCTTCGACGACGTGCGCAAAGCCGGCGATGCAGTGGCCGCCGTAATCGCCGCCGGCATCATTCCGGCCGGGCTCGAAATGATGGACAAGCCGATGACCGCAGCGGTCGAGGACTTCGTGCATGCCGGGTACGACCTCACGGCCGAGGCAATCCTGCTGTGCGAGAGCGACGGCACGCCCGAGGAGGTCGAAGAGGAAATCGGCCGCATGAAGGATGTGCTCACGCAACACGGCGCCACGGCCATTGCGGTGAGCCGCGACGAAGCCGAACGCCTGCGTTTCTGGAGCGGCCGCAAGAACGCATTTCCGGCCAGCGGGCGCATAAGCCCGGACTACATGTGCATGGACTCGACGATTCCGCGCAAACGCCTGGCCGACATCCTGCTGGCGATCCAGCAGATGGAAAAGAAGTACCAGCTACGCTGCGCCAACGTATTCCATGCCGGCGACGGCAATCTGCATCCACTGATCCTGTTCGACGCCAATGACCCCGACCAGTTGCGCCGCTGCGAACTGTTTGGCGCCGACATCCTGGAGACCAGTGTCGCCATGGGCGGCACCGTGACCGGTGAACATGGCGTGGGCGTGGAGAAGCTCAACTCCATGTGTGTGCAGTTCAGTGCCGACGAAAACGCCCAGATGCTGGGGGTCAAATATGCCTTCGACCCCAAGGGCCTGCTCAATCCCGGCAAGGTGATTCCCACACTGCAACGCTGCGCCGAATATGGCCGCGAACTGGTGCGCGGCAACAAGCCACGCAATCCGGCATTCGCCAACCTCCCGCGTTTCTGAGCCCGGGTGCGCGCTGTCCGGGCACCGGCCACAAGTGGGTCAGTCGGTGTTGCATGGTGTTGCACCTTGTCGCAATGCGCTGTGCCATCATAGGCTTTTGACATAGTGCTGGCATCACCTGTCGTGCCATAGTAATCTTGGAGAATGGCCGAGCGGGCAAGCCCTGCACGCTACTCCATTGGCGGCGGCCCATTCGGGCGCGCCGCGGCCATCGCACAGGATCACACATGACAACACCCACAGGCTACGCTTCAGGCTCGGAAGGCACCGGCGCTCGCCTGGCCTGCCCGCGTTGTGGCCACGACCTGGTGCGCATGCCCCGACGCCCGATCGACCGACTGCTCGGCCTGTTTGCGCCGACGCATCGCTACCGCTGCCGCCAACATGACTGCCAGTGGGAAGGCACTATCCGGGTGCCATCGTCCGATCCGTCACCCTGATATTCGCCATCCCACGCGGGCTGCAGTCCCTCGCCTTAATATCAGCGGGCCAACCCCGGAGATCTGCATATGACTACCACCCGCACGGAATCCGACAGTTTTGGTCCCATCGAGGTGCCTGCCGACGCGCTTTGGGCCGCCCAGACTGCGCGCAGCCTGCAATTTTTCGCCATTGGCGAACAGCGTATGCCCTTGCAACTGGTTTATGCGCTGGCCTGGCTCAAATGGGCCGCGGCAAGGATCCATGGCGAGTTGGGCTTGCTTGCACCCGCACGGGCCCAGGCCATCGCAGACGCCGCGCAGTCAGTAGCCGAGGGTGGGTTTGACGATCAGTTTCCGTTGTCGGTCTGGCAAACCGGGTCGGGTACGCAAAGCAATATGAACGTCAATGAGGTGATCGCCACGCTCGCCACCCGCGCATTGGTCGGGTCTGACCCGTCGCACAAACGCGTGCATCCCAACGACGACGTGAACATGGGCCAATCGTCCAACGACGTGTTTCCCAGCGCCATGCATATCGCGGTGGCCGCCCAGACCACGCGCGATCTGCTGCCGGCGCTGACGTTGCTACGCGGTGAGCTGGCAGCCAAGGCCAACCAGTTCGCTGACATCGTCAAGATCGGTCGCACCCATCTGCAGGACGCAACCCCTGTACGGCTGGGCCAGGAGTTCGGCGGCTATGAGGCCCAGTTGCAGTTGTGCGAGCAGCAGATCCGCAATGCCTTGCTGGCCGTGTTTTCGCTGGCCATCGGCGGCACCGCGGTGGGCACCGGATTGAACACGCATCCCGAATTCGGCACCCGTGTCGCTGCCATGTTGTCTGAACAACTGGATTTGCCGCTGCGCCAGGCCGACAACCTGTACGCCGCGATGGCCGGTCACGAGGCGCTGGTGGCCTTGCACGGCGGTCTGAGGATGCTGGCGATCGCGCTAACCAAGATTGCCTGCGATATCCGGCTCATGGGCAGTGGCCCACGCGCCGGACTGGGTGAGTTGCAGTTGCCGGAGAACGAGCCGGGCAGTTCGATCATGCCGGGCAAGGTCAACCCGACCCAGGTCGAGGCGCTGACCATGGTCTGTGCCCAGGTTTTCGGCCACGATGCCGCGGTCGGATTCGCCGCCAGCCAGGGGCATTTCGAACTCAATGTGTACAAGCCGCTGATCGCCCTCGACACTCTCGACAGTCTGCGACTGCTGGCCGATGCGATGCGCAGCTTTGCGCGCCACTGCGTCGCCGGTATCCAGGTCAACGAGGGCCGGGTCGGGCAATTGCTGCAAAGCTCACTGATGCTGGTCACCGCTCTGGTGCCCCATATCGGTTATGACCGCGCAAGTCGCATCGCCAAGCATGCGCACCACCAGGGCAGCAGTCTGCGCGAGGCGGCGCTGGACCTGGGAGAGTTGACACCCGCACAATTCGATGCCTGGGTCGATCCCTTGCAGATGCTCGCGCCACGCGCCAGCGACAAACCGGCCTGAAGTTTCGCCGCCTGATCCCGTTTCCGGCGGTCAGCTGGACGCCGCGTCGGGCCGCAAAATCGGCAAACAAGGCACTCCGCCGCAGTTCGGACAGGTCCAGCGTCAACGCTCCCCGGCCACGGTATCCGGTGAGTTGCGAAGGGCCGGCCGGATCGCCGCCAACGCCGCCGCCAGCCGCGCCGGGCCGATGCCGTGGATCACCGAAAAAGGCAGGCCATGGTCGACCAGCACTTCGCGCAGATCGTTGTCGATCCACTGGCGCGACCTCGGCCCGTCGCGCTGTAGTCCATCCGCCACCCAGGGCAGATCCAGCGCGGTGAGCAATGTTGCGGCATAACGCCACTGCGTGGCGATGGCGTGCGGGTACAGGCTGGCATCCCCGAACAAGCGCGCGCTGTAGACCGCCGTCATCAACGCGCTGGTGTCGGCAATCACGATCGCATGCTTGCACGCGGCCTGCGTTATAACTTGAGTCTGTGTTTCGGCAATACCCGGCTGCTCGTCGACACGTGGTGTGCGGCCATAGGTCTCGCAAAACAGCCGCAGATGTTCGGGCACGACCACCACATCATGACCCTCGTCCTGCAAAGCCTGGCACAAGGCCTGGGCCAGCCACGACTTGCCGGTCGACTCGCCGCCCAGCAGCACCAGCACTTTCCCCGAATCAGCCATCACCATGTTTCCCCATTCACCTGTGTTTGCATGCCATCTGACTACCGCGCCGGGCCGTGGGCCAAACTCGGGCAGGCTCTACACTGCACGGACCGATGCATAGTAACTACCCATGACCGATCCGGTCCGCTTGTCAAAACGCGTGTCCGACATGAAGGGCTGTTCGCGCCGCGAGGCCGAGCTGTACATCGAAGGCGGCTGGGTGCGGGTCAACGGGAGGGTGGTCGAGGTACCGGCTTTCAAGGTGTCCAGTGAGACCGTCGAACTCGACGCCAAGGCGCGGCTGGAGCCAGTTGCCGCCGTGACGCTGCTGCTGCACAAGCCGCCCGGCCTCACCTGGGATCACAGCCCCACACCCGCGCGCCAATTGCTGGTGCCGCAAAACCATTGGTCGGGTGACAACCACCATGCGCCGCGTTTCTTGCAACGCCACCTGAATGTGCAAAACAGCGTGACGCCATTGGAAACCGACGCCAGCGGGCTGATGGTTTTCACCCAGGATTGGCGCGTCGAACGCAAACTGCTTCAGGACGCCGCCCTGGTCGAACACGAACTCACCGTTGACGTGCGCGGCGACGTGTCGCCCGCGCAACTGGAACAACTCAACCGCACACCCGTGATCGATGGCCGTGCGATGTTGCCGGCCCGGGTCAGTATCAACCGCCAGGCGGATGGTCTCACTGGCCTGCGTTTTGCCGTCAAGGGCCACCGGCCGGGGCAGATTGCGCAAATGTGCGCGGCAGCCCGCCTGCAGCTGGTGGCGATGAAGCGCCTGCGCGTCGGGCGGATCACGATGGCGGCGCTGCCGGTCGGGCAGTGGCGTTACCTGGCGCCTTTCGAGCGTTTTTGAGACCTTGTTTGCCAGACCAACAAATTGCAAAGCAATTTTTGCTCTGGCACCAACATTTCATAGGCTGTCGGCTGTCGGCTGTCGGCTGTCCACCTTGTGTGCCAAACTCATAAATTGCGCCGCATATTTGGCTCTGGAATCAACGCTTCACCGGGTGTCCAACGGTCCTATGAAGGGTGGATTGTCTCTGGCTTCAGCGCCTCAAAGCCGGCGATGACGTCGAACAGCTCTTCGTCAATACCGCTCTGACGCAGCTGGTTGAAGCGGCTGCGCAGATTCTCCAGCAACTCCGAAATGTTCTGATCGGCCCGCTCCATGGCCGCCAGGCGGCTCGCGTTTTCACTGGCCAGCGACTCGGCGCAGGCGCGATACAGCGACACGAACAGGTACTCGCCCACGAGTGTTTGCAAGGTCTCGGCAGCATCACCAATGACCTGCGGCAGACTGCGCGTCGGCCAGGCCTGGGCGAGCAGCGTCTGGCGCCAGTGCGCATCCAGCGGCAGCAGCCGATGCTCAACCGTCTCGACAGCTGAGCCAGTCGCCGACTGGTTGTGAAAAACCAGCAACTCGGTGGAAGCGATAGCCTCTTGTGCGGACACCGTCTCCAGCAGCAGGCGGCCGACCAGCGTGGTGATGCCCTTCACAGATTGCGGAACCGCCAGCGGCCCCTGGACCGCAATGCCGGCGTCCAGCAGCCGCACATGGACCCGTTCTCCCACCGCCCAGACCGTGACCGGAAAATCCGCACCGGATGACAGACGCGACTCCACGCGCGCGGCAACGGTTTCATTGAACTGCCCGACCAGGCCCTGGTCCGTTCCAAACACCACCACCAGCCTCTGCGCGATCGCACCGCCTGTTTCGGTTGCAGTTGCGGCCGATGGCGGTGTATCGCTGGCGCGCAGGCAGGCACTGAGGCCCAATTCGACCGTGCCGGCATAGTCGGCCAGCGCGCGCACCGACTGTTCATATTGCCCGATGCTGGACGCCGCCAAGGCCTTCATGGTACGCACTACCGACTGCAGGTCGCTGGCGCTGGCGATGGTGCGGCGCAGCCCGACGGCGCTTTCGCTCATAAGTCAGCCAGCCTTCGTGCTGCGCACGGCGGTATTCGCCCTTGGGAACGGCTCTACTTTGCTCATTTTGCCGCCGAGGGCCCCGGCGCTACCACCGGGGCATCGACATCGGAACCGGGCTTTGGCAGCAGCGGAGCCAGAGCCTCGCGTGCCAGCGTCAGAATCGACGCCCGGTCCTCGTCCGACAACGTGGCAGCCTCGATAAGGCGTGTGACCAGAACCGGCGGCAACTCGTCTGCTGCCTCGCGCACGGCCCGCTCGGCCGGCTCCATCTTCTCCAGTTCCACCGGATCGAACAGGCCCTCGGTCAGCGCCAGCAACACGGCGACTTGCGCCTGCACCGCCAATGGCGCCGATTGCGGCTGCTTGAGGCAGGCCCGGATGCGCCGGCCATGGGCAATCACTGCGCGCGTGTCATCGTCGAGACGCGCACCGAACCGTGCAAAGGTCTCGAGCTCCTCGAACTGCGCGTAAGCCAGCTTCAGATGGCCGGCGACTGCGCGATAAGCCGCACGCTGCGCCTTGCCACCGACGCGCGAGACCGACTGTCCGACGTCGACGGCCGGCAACACGCCGAGCTCGAACAGGTCCGGCGACAGGTAGACCTGGCCATCGGTGATCGAGATCAGGTTGGTCGGAATGTAAGCCGCCATGTTCTGGGCTTCGGTCTCGATGATCGGCAACGCGGTCAACGAACCGCCGCCGCGCGCCTGCGCCAGATGTGTGGCGCGCTCGAGCAGCCGCGAATGCACATAGAAAATATCGCCGGGAAACGCCTCCCGCCCAGGCGGGCGACGTAGCAGCAACGACAACTCGCGGTAGGCACGCGCATGGTGGGTGAGATCGTCGTAGACGATCAGCACGTCGCGTCCCGCCTCCATGAAGAACTCGGCGATGCTGGTCGCTGCGTAGGGCGCAATATAGGCCAGCCCCGGCGGATCGTCCCCTTCGGCCACCACCACCACGGTGTAGGCCATGGCACCGGCTTCGCGCAGCGTGGCCACCACCTTGGCCACGGCCGACGCGCGCTGGCCGATCGCGCAATACACGCACAGCACGTCCTTGTCCCGCTGGTTCAGGATGGTGTCGACGGCCACAGCCGTCTTGCCGGTCTGGCGGTCACCGAGGATCAGCTCACGCTGGCCGCGCCCGATCGGAATCAGCGCGTCGATGACCTTGAGCCCGGTCTGGATCGGCACCGTCACCGGCGCGCGCTCCATGATGGGCGTGGCCGGCCTCTCGATCGGCAGGCGCAGCGGCGTGACGGGTTGCGGCTTGCCATCCAGAGGTCGGCCTAGCGGGTCGATGACGCGCCCGAGCAACACGTCGCCGACGCCGACGTCCATCACCCGGCCGGTACGCTGCACTTCGTCGCCCGCCTGCACCTGCCAGTAGTTGCCCAACAGCACCACGCCGATCTCTTCCTCGTCGACGTTGAACGCAATTCCGTACACTCCGCCGCGAAACTGCAACAGTTCCTCGGCGCCGACCCCCGGCAAGCCGCTGACGGTGGCTATGCCGGTCGTGACGGTGGTTACCACGCCAATTTCGCGCACGGCCAAAACAAACGCGAACGATGCGCGAACCTGCCGCACGCCGTCGATCGCCTCGCCCAGAATGTTGCCCAGCTTGTCCGGGTCGCGTTTCATGCAGGCGATTCCGTCGCTGCGGCCTCTGCCTGCGGCTCATCGCTTGCCGTGCCATGCGCGCGCATCTGTTCGGCCAAGCGCGTCTCCATGGCCTCGAAGTAGTCAGCCACGTTCCAGCCAATCTTCTGGCTGCCACCGACCAGTTCGATGCCGCAGACCAGTTCGGGTGCGGCAACAAATCGCACCCCTTGCTGCAGTCCCAGCGTATCGCGCAAAGCATCCTCGACCACCTTTTGCGCGGGCGTGCTCAAAACAAAGGCACTGCGCACCTGCACCGCGTCGGGATCGGCCTTCAGCGCCTTGACCATCGCAGTGCGTACAACGTCATCTGCATCGCGCAGGCGCCGGGCAAAGACCTCGCACACGCGCTGCTCCAGATCAGTTTCGGCGAGTTCACTGATGACCTTGCGCGTGATCGCGAAAATCTCTTGCTGGGCCTGGCTTCGGATGATGCCGTCGATCTGCCGAGCCTGCGCGCTGAGCGTGGCCTGGCGCTTGGCCGTCCATGCGCTTGCGGCTTCGCGCGCCTGCGCCAACCATTGCTGGCCTTGCTCGGTCGCCTGCGCCTGCGCCTCGTCCAGCATTTCCTGGCGTTGCTGCTCGAACCGGGAGTTCTTCAAAACGTACGCTTCGCGCTCCTGCCGTGCCTGCTCCTGCTGCGCCGCGGCATCTGCCAGGTTATCGGCGACGCGTTTCTCGCGTGCGTCGACCGCCTGCAGGATCGGTCCGTACAGGAAGCGCTTGAGCAGCCACAGCAGAGCGCCAAAATTGAGCGCCTGTGCCGCAACGGTGAACCAGTCAATCGGCATGTCTGCTCACTTCCCTGCAGCGGCGGCGGCCGCGACGGCGTAGTTCCAGAACGGATTGGCGAAGATCAGGATCATCGAAACGACAAAACAGTAGATTGCGGTCGATTCGATCATTGCCAGGCCGACGAACAAGGTCCGGGTAATCGTCGCGGACGCATCGGGCTGCTGCGCCAGCGACGTGAGCGCGTTTGCCACCGCGCGCCCTTCGGCCAGCGCCGGCGCCACGCAACCGATGCTGGTGGCGAAGCCGGCGATGACGATGGAGGTGATTGCTATGAGCGTCATGCTTTCCATGGGAAGTCCTTTGGGATTGAATACGGAGTCAGTTCGGCGCTGGCGCGACGTCGCCCGATGGCGCATCGGTGTCGCGGGTGGCCGCCGCGATGTACACCGCGGCCAGTATGGTGAAGATGTAAGCCTGCACCATGCCGGTAAGCAGGCCCAGTACCGTCATCACGATCGGGAAAAACAGCGGCGTGATGCCGAGCAGGATCGCCAGGATCATCGCGCCACTCATCATGTTGCCGAACAGACGCACCGCCAGCGCCAGCGTACGCGACACCTCACTGATGATGTTGAACGGCAACATGATCACCGTAGGCTCGGCGTACGAGCGCAGATAACCCAGCATGCCACGCTCGCGCATTCCGAACAGCGGCACGGCAATGAACACCCACAGCGCAAGCGCCGCGGTGGTCGACAACGAACCGGTGGGCGGATCGTAGAAGGGGAAAATCGTGCACAGGGCGGCGCTGGCCACGAACAGGAACATGGTGCCTAGAAAAGGCAAATAACGGCGCGGCTGGGCAAGCCCCACCTCCTCGATCTGGTGCACGATGCCCAACACCACGATCTCGAGCAGGTTTTGCCAGCGCGAACGCGTAATCTCGTGTGACAGGTTGCGCGTGATCAGCCATGAACCCAGCACCAGCACCAGCATCAGGCCCCAGGTAAAGGCCATGGTGGCATTGATGTGTGCGAAGCCCCATTGCCAAAAAACCCATTCGTCCGGACTAAGGCGCATGGCGCACCTCCTGCGCGGCGCATGGCACCGGCACTGACGACGCGGTAAGGTGCAGCACCACGACGCGCGCCAGCCAGAAGCCGAGCATGATTGCCAGCAGCCGCTGCCATTGGTCCCCCGCAACCAGGTAGATACCGCCCAGCGTCAACGCGACACGCACAACCAGACTGCCGAAGAACCACAGCGCCGGTCGCGGCGAGGCCGTACCGCGACGTACGGTCCACCACAAGCCACCAAAAAACATCAGGCCCAGGCCGACGCCGACCAGTAGCACACCCACCCATCTCAGCGCGTCAATCACCGTTGTCCTCCTGCTCGCGTTGTATCGCCCGGTCTTCCTTGGCCACCCAATGCCAGGCGTTCAAACAACCCAGCGTCAGTCCGCCCACCAGCAACGCCAG
The DNA here is from genome assembly GCA_038326025.1 of Burkholderiales bacterium. Lineage (GTDB taxonomy): Bacteria > Pseudomonadota > Gammaproteobacteria > Burkholderiales > Burkholderiaceae_C > CAISIP01. The sequence continues at coordinate 20,226 of JBBQJP010000005.1, read as the reverse complement.
CGTCCAGGAATGTTGTCCCGGATGGTGCCGGTCCAGCCAGATGCCCAGTGCCGCACCGAGCAAGGTCGGCACCACCACGGACCATCCCACCAGGCCCATCATGCCCAGCCCGAACCACACCCCGCGGTCCTGATGCCGGCGCGCCTTGAGCTTGCGTCGCGCGTCGGCGTCGACCTTCCGGGCCATCGGCGGTGTACTGCGCGGTGGCTTGTCTTCAGCCATGCTGGAAATCCATGAAACGCCGCAGCAACCCGGTCTCGAGACGGTCCATCGCCGATCGCACGTTCTGCTCCTGTTCGTCGATGGCCAGAAACTCGCGCTCCACCGCAGCACGCAACTGCTGCAGGTCGCTGCCCCGGATCGCGCGTCGCACCGACACCCGCACCCGTGTGCCGGTCTTGACCAGCACGCCCTGGTCGACCGCCACGCAGACCTCGCCATCGGAAGCCGTCTCGTAGATCAGAATGCCTGGCCGCAGGGTCGCGACGCAGTCGAGCCGGTGCGGCAGCAGGCCCAGCGATCCCTGGCGCGTCTGGACCACGACGCGCGACACCGCGGCCTCGTCGGCAAACACCTGGAACGGCAACAGGATCTCAAGCTGCATCGGCATGGGCGACTTCTTGCTTGGCGGGCGCGCGCGCCTCGTCGATCTTGCCAATCATGTACAGCGCGCTCTCGGGAACATCCTTGAACTCGTCGCGCAGAATACGTTCGCAACCGTCCAGCGCATCCGCCAGGCTGACGAGCCGGCCCTTTTGTGTGGTGAACTGCTCGGTGGTGAAGAACGGCTGGGTCAGGAAACGCTCCAGTCGGCGTGCGCGCGCCACGATGTTGCGGTCTTGTTGCGACAACTGCTCTAGCCCGAGCATGGCAATGATGTCCTTGAGCTCGCTGTACTGGGCCAGTGTGCGGCGGATCTCCTGCGCCAGCGCGTAGTGGCGCTCGCCGACGATGCCGGGCGTGGCCATCTTGGAGCTCGACTGCAGCGGATCGATGGCCGGGTACAGGCCTTCGCTGGCGCGCTTGCGCGACAACACGAGAGAGGCCGACAGGTGCGAAAACGTGTGCACAGCCGCCGGGTCGGTGAAGTCGTCCGCCGGCACATAAACCGCCTCGATGGCGGTGATCGCGCCGCGGTCGGTATTGGCAATACGCTCCTGCAGGCCGGCCAACTCGGTGCTCAGCGTAGGCTGGTAACCCAGGCGCGACGGCATATGACCCATCAGGGCGGAGATTTCGGAGCCCGCCTGGATGAAGCGGAAGATGTTGTCGATCAGCAGCAGCACGTCACGGTGTTCATCGTCGCGGAAGTACTCGGCCATCGTCAGCGCCGCATGACCGACCCGGAAACGGGCGCCCGGCAACTCGTTCATCTGGCCGAAAACCATCACCATATTGGGCAATACGCCGGCCGCCTTCATCTCGCTGTACAGCTCCTGACCCTCGCGTGAGCGCTCACCGATGCCGCAAAAGAGGCTCACGCCATCATGGTGGCCGACCATGTTGTGGATGAGCTCGGTCAGCAGCACCGTCTTGCCGACGCCCGCGCCACCGAACAGCCCGGCCTTGCCGCCACGCTCCAGCGGCACCAGCACGTCAATGGCCTTGATACCGGTCTCGAAAATCTCGGAGCTGGTGGAGCGACGCGTCAACGCCGGTGCGCTGTTGTGCACCGAACGCCATTCGACGCTGGTGAGTGGGGGGCCCTGATCGATCGGCCGGCCGAACACGTCAAACATGCGCGACAAAATGGCCTTGCCCACCGGCGCCATCAAGGGGCCACCGGTGTCCGTTACCGGCATTCCGCGCGCCAGGCCCTGGGTCGGCGTCAGCGCAATCGCCCGCACATGCCGCGCATCGCGCTGGGCCTGCACTTCCATGACGATGGCGCCGTCAGCGCCGGCGCGCAGCAACGACCGGATCGGCGGCAAGCGGGAATTGAAGCAGACGTCGACGACACTGCCACGCACCGCCGCGACAACCCCTGCTGGGGTCGGTGCGCTCAACTTGTCCATTCGTACGGCTTCCATCCTGTCTAGCCGATAGTGGTGAAAGCCGGACGTTCCGAAACGGATCACCAGCGCCCATCGGCCATGACCATTCTGCGCCTATCCCGGCGCCCAATGCTGCCCGCCGGCGGACGAAACGCACGCCAATTGACGCAGATCAATGCGGAGTCATCGACACGCGCGCCCTGTAGCAGGCCCGGTCGGTGATTCGGGCCATCACCGACGAATCGTTGCGCTCAGTTACGCGTTCGCCGCAGATCCAGCACGCCGTTGGGCCCGTTATGCAGATTCGTCAACACATGCTCCTGATGCGTGAGCCGCCATGACAACATCTTGTGCGCCATCTCCAGCATCACCCCCTGGTGGGCCGGGTCGCGCGACAGATCGTTCATCTCCCACGGATCGTTGCTCAGGTCGAACAGCAGCGGCGGCAAGGCGGCAAAAAACACGTATTTCCAGCGCGCCCCGCGAATGATGGCCAGCTGACATTCGTCGGGCATCAGGCCCAAAGCCGCCTCGGCATCCAGGCCGTTGTGGGGCCCGGTGCGGAAATCCAGTTCCATATGCGCCTCCTGGCGCCAGTGCTGCGGTGTGTGATGCTCCAGAAACGGCCGCAGCGACCGGCCGTCACACTGCGCCGGAATGTCCAGTCCCAGCCAGTCGAGCATGGTGGGCATCAGATCGACCGATTCGGTGAACGCGTCGACCTGGCTGCCGCGACCGGCATCGCTGGACGGACGCGGGTCGCGCACGATCAGCGGGATGTGAAAGCTCGGGTCAAAAATCATCTCCTTGCCCCAGCCATGGTGGTCACCCCCCATTTCGCCGTGATCGCAGGTGAACACGATCAAAGTGTGGTCGTATTCGCCGGTGGCCTTGAGATGGGACACGATACGGCCCACTGCGTCGTCGACCTCGTTCATCATCCCGTAGTAACAGGCACGCATCTGGCGCAATTCCAGCTCAGGCATGTCGATCAGATGGTTCGGGTTGTGTTCGTCATAGTGGTTCGGGCGCGCAAAGGATTCGAGCCACTGCGCCACATGCGGATGTTGCGCCGCCTCGTCGGCCGGCGTCGCCTGGCGATGCGGCATCGGCACGTCCGCCGGGTCATACAGAGCGTTGTATGGTTCGGGTGCAATCACCGGCGGGTGAGGACGCAGAAACACGCAGTGCATGAACCAGTCGTCCTGGCGATGCTCGCCCAGCCATTCGATGACCCGACTGGCCATGAAATTTGTATCGCTGTCCTCGGCCTTGTACAAGGTCGGGATAAAACGGTGGCCCCGGTTGTCGGGCTTGTCGAATCCCGGGCGAGGCTGGTAAACATCATGCCGGCCCTCAAAGCGGTAACCCTTGGCGCGCAGATCGTTCATCCAGGCCGCCATGTAGTCCGGGAACAGCAGACCAATGTGGTAGCCGGGCAGCGGCCCTTCGAAGCCGCGCAAGGCCGGGTCCTGCGGGTCCAGTCCCCGCGGATCGGCGGAAGTGTCGGTGTAACCGAACAACATCGGGTCGATGCCGGCTTTGCGCACTTCATGCGCGATATTGGTATGGCGCCGGTCCAGCGGGGTGCCATTGCGGCCGGAGCGGTGGTTCATCAGGTACAGACCGGTCTGCAGACTCGTGCGCGCCGGGCCACAGGGCGCGGTGACCGTGAAATGCTTCTTGAACAACACGCCGTCGCGAGCCAGCGCATCGAGGTGCGGCGTCTTTACAACCGGGTGGCCCATAGCGGACAGGCATTCGGCGCGCCATTGATCGGCGGAAATGAACAGGACTTTGCGGGCTTGGGTCATCAAACAGGTTCCAGGTGTCGGGTGAACGTTTGCCGCACCGCCGTCAAAACGATGGGCCGAGACCATTATGGTGGCCGGCAGCGCACTATGCGAGACCGTGCCGTCAGTCAGGCATCGTCCGTTCCAGGATCCGGTTGGACCGGAAAATGGGGGGTTTTGTGGCGCAAGCCTTGCGATGCACGATATCGCCACTACCTCCTTGGAGGGATGCCGATTTCTTTTCGCCGCGCCGGCAGCTATATGCTTGGGCCGATAATCCATCCAACATCACAGGAGTACGAATATGGCATCCGTCAACAAGGTCATCCTGGTCGGCAACCTGGGCCGCGACCCCGAAATCCGCTATCTACCCAGCGGCGACCCGGTGGCCAATATCGCCATTGCCACCAGCAGCAAGTACAAGGGCAAAGATGGCAACATGGTCGAGGAAACCGAGTGGCACCGCGTCACCTTCTTCGGAAAACTGGCCGAAATCGTGGGCCAGTACATGAAAAAGGGCCGCTCGGTCTACATCGAAGGTCGGCTGAAGACCCGCAAGTACACAGACAAGGACGGCGTCGAAAAATACGCGACCGACATCATCGCCAACGAAATGCAGATGCTCGGTGGCCGCGAAGGCATGGGCGACCCGGGTGGCCATGACGGCGACAACGAGGGTTACTCCTCGCGCCCCAGCGCGCCGGCGCCGCGCCAGAATCAGGCCCCGGCACCGCGCCAGCAGCCTGCACCGGCTGCTGCGAAGCAGGCGTCGAGCGGGTTCGACGACATGGACGACGACATTCCGTTCTGATTCGGGTTTTCCGCCAGCTGCAACGGCCGGCCGCCTTTCGGGGCTGCAGCGCCCCCGAGGCGCTGCGGACTCAGGTGGCCAAGGTTTGTGCGGCGTCAATCACGCCGCCACCCAGACACACCTCGCCGTCATATAAAACCGCCGACTGCCCCGGCGTGACCGCCCACTGAGCATCGGGGAAAGTCAGTGCGAAGGCCACATCCGGCTCGGATGAATCCGGCTCCAGCCGACAAGCCGCATCGCTCTGCCGGTAGCGCGCCTTGGCAGCCAATTCCCCCTGGTGCGGCGACTGACCACTGACCCAGCTGGCATTTGTGCAATGCAGCTGCCCGTATAACAGCCAGGGATGGTCGTGCCCCTGCACCACCCACAGGATGTTCTTGTCGAGGTCCTTGCGCGCGACGAACCAGGGTGCATGGTCGCCACCACCACGCTGCGCACCTTTTGCGCGGACGCCGCCGATGCCCAGGCCCTGGCGCTGGCCGATGGTATAAAAGCTCAGGCCAACGTGTTCACCCAGTACGCGCCCGCGTTCGTCCTTGATCGGCCCTGGCGCACCCGCGATGTAGCGGTTCAGGAACTCGCGGAACGGACGCTCGCCGATGAAGCAGATCCCGGTGGAGTCCTTCTTGGTCGCATTGGGCAGGCCAATCTCGGCCGCGATACGGCGCACCTCGGTCTTGTGCAGTTCGCCCACCGGAAACAGCGTCTTGGACAACTGGGCCTGATTCAGCCGATGCAGGAAGTAACTCTGGTCCTTGGACAGGTCCAGGCCCTTGAGCAACTCATGCAGGCCGCTGCCCGGGTTCTGACGTACACGGGCGTAATGGCCGGTGGCGATCTTGTCGGCGCCGACCCGCATCGCATGGTCGAGAAACGCCTTGAATTTGATCTCGGCGTTGCACAGGATGTCCGGGTTTGGCGTGCGCCCGGCCTGGTATTCGCGCAGAAATTCGGCAAACACCCGGTCCTTGTATTCGGCGGCAAAGTTGACGTGTTCGATCTCGATGCCGATCACGTCGGCGACGGCGGCGGCGTCGACAAAATCGACATTGGACGAACAATATTCGCTGTCGTCGTCATCTTCCCAGTTCTTCATGAAGATGCCAATCACCTCATGCCCTTGCTGCTTGAGCAGATGCGCCGTCACCGCGGAGTCCACGCCTCCGCTCAATCCCACCACCACTTTTGCCTTGTTCGCCATGGACGGGATTATCCCCAAGCAAGGTCGCGGCGGCCCGACAGACAGCGCAATGACCGCACAGCCCACTAACCGCCCGGGAACTCCGTACGCACCAGTTCCAGCGGAAAACTCCGACCCGCCAGGTAGTCTTCGACACCTTGCAGCAGCGCCGGGCTGCGGTGCCGCGCCCGGCTGTCCCGGATCTCCTGCGCACTCATCCAGACGGTGCGGACAATGCCATGATCGAGTTGCCGCCCGGGCACCGATGCACCCAGAACACCCCGGAAAACGAAGCGCAAATAGGTAATGCCAGCGCGGTCCCGTGTACCGGGCTCCGACACGGGCGACGCCGGGCCGGTCAGATAGACGCCCACCAGCGCCTCGGGCCGAAAATCAAAGGTCGTCTCTTCCAGCGTCTCGCGTATGCAGCCGTGCTCGAGCGACTCGCCAGGATCGAGATGCCCGGCCGGGTTGTTCAAGCGCAAACCGTCAGCGGTACGCTCCTCGACCAGCAAAAAGCGCCCGTCACGCTCAATCACGGCCGCCACGGTGACATGCGGTTTCCAACGATTCGACATGCTGCATTATCGGAGCAGGTCCTGCCACTCGGCTGGAGGTGGCAGGCTAGATAAACTAATGTAAGCTTCCGGCAAGATTTGTGACCCGGTCCATAACGAACAAGGAGCCCCTCCATGCTGATTGGCATACCTGCCGAAACCACTGAGAGAGAGACCCGCGTCGCGCTCACGCCCGAGACGGCAAAAAAACTCAAGGCCCAGGGCCATACCTTGAAGGTGCAGTCCGGCGCAGGCGTCGCCGCCAGTGTCACCGACGCCGCATTCGAGGCTGCCGGCGCCGAGATCACCGACGCAGCAGGCGCGCTGGGCTGCGACCTGGTACTCAAGGTCCGCATCCCGTTCGACGCAGAACTGGGCATGATGAAGTCAGGCGCCTTTCTGGTGGGCATGCTCAACCCGTTTGACGCCGCTGGTCTGCAACGCCTGGCCACAGCCGGGCTGACCAGTTTTGCACTGGAAGCGGCTCCGCGTACCACGCGCGCACAGAGCATGGACGTGTTGTCATCCCAGGCAAACATCGCCGGCTACAAGGCGGTGATGGTGTCCGCCGACAAGTACCAGCGCTTTTTCCCGATGCTGATGACCGCCGCGGGCACCGTCAAGGCGGCCCGGGTCGTGATCCTGGGTGTCGGCGTAGCCGGCCTGCAGGCGATCGCCACGGCCAAACGACTGGGCGCCGTGATCGAGGCTTCCGACGTGCGACCCAGTGTCAAGGAGCAGGTCGAATCACTCGGTGGCAAGTTCATCGAGGTGTCCTATGACACCGACGAAGAAAAGGAAGCTGCCGTCGGCGTCGGCGGATACGCCAAGCCGATGCCACAAAGCTGGCTCGACCGGCAGAAGGTCGAGGTCGCCAAACGAGTGGCCATGGCCGATATCGTCATCTCCACGGCATTGATTCCCGGCCGCGCGGCGCCCACCCTGATCACAGAAGAGATGGTCAAGAGCATGAAGCCGGGCTCGGTCATCATCGATATCGCGGCCGGCAAGGGCCCGGATGGCGGCGGCAACTGCCCGCTGTCGGAGGCCGACAAGACGGTGGTCAAACATGGCGTGACCATTGTCGGTGAGACCAACCTGCCGGCGCTGGTGGCGGCAGACGCGTCCTCGCTGTATGCGCGCAACGTGCTGGACTTTCTCAAGCTGATCCTGCCCAAGGACAGCGACTTGAAAGTGGATATGGAGGACGACATCGTCGTGGCCTGCCTGATGACCCAGGGCGGAGAAGTCAAACGCAAGTAGCCGGCCGCCCGTGTTCAAGGCGCAGCGCGACAAGACAACCCCAACGGAGAACTCCCATGGAATTTGTATCCCCCACGATCACCAACCTGATCATCTTTGTATTGGCCATCTACGTCGGTTACCACGTGGTGTGGACCGTAACTCCGGCACTGCATACGCCGCTGATGGCAGTGACCAACGCGATCTCGGCCATCGTCATCGTCGGCGCAATGCTGGCCGCGGCCCTGACCGAGACCACCTTGGGCAAGACCATGGGCGTGCTGGCAGTGGCGCTGGCGGCGGTGAACATCTTCGGCGGCTTCCTGGTCACCCGGCGCATGCTGGAGATGTTCAAGAAGAAAGAGAAAAAGGGTTCGGGAGAGGGTGCATGAGCGCCGCGCCGGGCCGCCCCCAAGCAAGCTCGCACCGCAGCCCGCAGGGCGAAGCTAGCCTGATGAGCGCCACGATGCGGGCCTTGCCACCACAACAACAATCTCCCGGGGCACAACCATGAGCATGAATGTCGTTACCCTTTTCTACCTGATCGCCTCGGTCTGTTTCATCCAGGCCCTCAAGGGCCTGTCGCATCCGACCACGTCGATCCGCGGCAACCTGTTCGGCATGATCGGCATGGGGATTGCCGCTGTCACCACCGTATTCCTGATCGGCAACCTGGCGGACAACTTCGGCATGGGCATGGTCTGGGTGCTGGTCGGCCTGCTCGCCGGTGGTGCTTATGGCGCCTACCGCGCCAAGACCGTCGAAATGACGCAGATGCCCGAGCTCGTGGCGTTTTTCCACAGCATGATCGGTCTGGCCGCAGTATTCATCGCGATTGCCGCGGTGGCTGAACCTTATGCCTTTGGCATCGTTGCCAAGGGTGTCCCGATTCCCGCCGGCAACCGACTCGAACTGTTCCTGGGTGCGGCCATCGGCGCCATCACTTTCAGCGGCTCGGTGATCGCCTTCGGCAAGCTCAGCGGCAAATACAAGTTCCGGCTGTTCCAGGGCGCACCAGTGCAGTTCGCCGGACAACACAAGCTCAACCTGATCCTGGGCCTGACCACGGTGGGCCTGGGCCTGGTCTATATGGCCACCGAGAGCTGGACCGCCTTCCTGCTGATGCTGGCGCTGGCCTTCATCATGGGCGTGCTGATCATCATCCCGATTGGCGGCGCCGATATGCCGGTGGTGGTGTCCATGCTCAACAGCTACTCCGGCTGGGCCGCAGCCGGCATCGGTTTTTCACTCAACAACAGCATGTTGATCATCGCCGGCTCACTGGTGGGAAGCTCGGGCGCGATCCTGTCATACATCATGTGCAAGGCGATGAACCGCTCGTTCTTCAACGTGATCCTGGGCGGCTTCGGCGGCGAGGTCGCCACCGCCGGTGGCGCTGCGGCCGAGAAGCGTCCGGTCAAGAGCGGCAGCGCCGACGATGCGGCCTTTGTGCTGAGCAATGCCGAAACCGTGGTCATCGTCCCCGGCTACGGCTTGGCAGTGGCCCGTGCCCAGCACGCCGTCAAGGAACTGGCCGCCAAACTCACTGAACACGGCGTGAAGGTCAAATACGCCATCCATCCGGTGGCCGGTCGCATGCCCGGACACATGAACGTGTTGCTGGCCGAGGCGGAGGTGCCTTACGACCAGGTGTTCGAGATGGAAGACATCAATGGCGAATTCGGCCAGGTCGATGTGGCCATCATTCTGGGCGCCAATGATGTGGTCAACCCGGCGGCACTGCAAAAGGGCAGTCCGATCTATGGCATGCCGATCCTGGAAGCCTACAAGGCCAAGACGGTGATCGTGAACAAGCGCTCCATGGCCGCCGGTTACGCCGGACTGGATAACGAACTGTTCTACATGGACAAGACCATGATGGTTTTTGGTGACGCCAAGAAAGTGGTCGAGGACATGGGCAAGGCGATCGAATAAGACACAAGACAGGGCGCGGCCGGGGGCCACCCAGACGCGCTGTCTGGCCAGACGATACGCCGCGGTCTGACACACAGGAGGAACAGGGGAAACCGAAGTCACCAGGGCGCGGGCGCCCAGGTTGGCCGCCTCCCAGAAAATGTTCCCGGAGACACACGACAAATGACGGACCGCATCTGGCTCTCGAGTTACCCCGACGGGGTACCCGCCGATATCGACGTGGCGCAATTCGAATCGGTGGCCCACCTGATCGACGAATGTTTTGCCCACCATGCAGGGAACATCGGATACAGCTTCATGGGTCGCGACCTCACCTACAGACAGGTGGACAGTCTGAGCATGGCCTTCGGCGCCTATCTGCAAGGACTGGGCCTGCTCAAGGGTGACCGGGTCGCGGTCATGATGCCCAATGTGCCGCAATACCCGACGGCGGTCGCGGCCATTCTGCGCGCCGGTCTGGTGCTGGTGAACATCAATCCGCTTTATACCGCCCGTGAACTGGAGCATCAGCTCAAGGACTCGGGTGCCAAAGCCATCGTCATTCTCGAAAACTTCGCAGCGACGCTGGAAAAATGCCTGTCGTCGACCGCGATCAAACATGTGGTGATGTGCGCCATGGGCGACCAACTCGGCCTGCTCAGAGGCGCGCTGGTCAATTACGTGGTGCGTCACCGCAAGAAGCTGGTGCCGCAGTTCAACATTCCAGGGGCCGTGCGCTTCAATGAAGCGGTGGCGCGGGGTACTTCTGCCCCATGGACCAAGCCCGACATCCGCGGCGACGACATGGCCGTGTTGCAGTACACCGGCGGCACCACCGGCGTGTCCAAAGGGGCGGTGCTGCTGCACCGCAACCTGGTGGCCAATGTGTTGCAGAACGAAGCCTGGAGTGCGCCCCTGTTGCGTACCATCGCTCACGGCGAGCATCCGACCATCGTGTGCGCCTTGCCGCTGTACCACATCTTCGCGTTCACTTATTGCATGATGCAGTCCATGCGACTGGGCGGCAAGCTGATCCTGATTGCCAATCCGCGCGATCTGCCCACGATGTTCGACGAACTGTCCAGGCACCGTATCCACCTGATGCCGGCGGTCAACACCTTGTTCAACGCCATGGTGAACCATCCGGCTTTCAGTACTGTGGACTGGAGTAACCTGGCTGGCGCCGTAGGCGGCGGAAGCGCGGTGCAGGCGTCGGTGGCAAAGGCCTGGATGGAGAAGACCGGGCGCCCGATTCTCGAAGGATATGGTCTGAGCGAGACCTCTCCCATCGCCAGCGGCAACCCCGCCGATGCGACCGACTACAACGGGACCATAGGCGTGCCGTTGCCCAACACCTGGATGACGCTGCTCGATGACGATGGCCATGTCGTCGCACAAGGCCAGGCGGGCGAGATCGCGATCAAGGGGCCTCAGGTGATGGCCGGCTACTGGCAACGACCCGACGAAACCGCCAAGGTCATGACCGCCGACGGCTACTTCAAGACCGGCGACATCGGCATCATGGACGAACGCGGATTCTTTCGCATCGTCGACCGCAAGAAGGACATGGTGCTGGTCAGCGGCTTCAACGTCTACCCGACCGAGATCGAGGACGTGGTTGCCGGACTCGCCGGGGTACTGGAATGTGCCTGTGTCGGCGTACCCGATACCAAGACGGGTGAAGCCATCAAGCTGGTGATCGTCAAGAAGGACCCGGCCTTGACCGAAACCAGGGTGCGCGCCTGGTGCAAGGAAAAGCTGACCGGTTACAAGCAGCCCCGGCTGATCGAGTTCCGCGCCGACCTGCCCAAGACACCGGTGGGCAAGATCCTGCGGCGCGAGCTGCGTGACAAATAGCTGCCGCAGCGCATGGTGACCACGGGTGTGCTCAGCGCATTGGCGCAGGAGCAGCAAGGGCTGCTCGCCCAACTGCGGCACGCCCGGCAGGTGCGGCGCGCCGGGCGCGACTTCTGGCTCGGTGACCTGCATGGCGCCCCGGTGGTGCTCGCCTTGTCGCGCATCGGCAAGGTCGCTGCGGCCACGACCGCGACGACGCTGATCGAGGCCTTCGGTGTCGAACGCATCGTGTTTACCGGCGTGGCCGGCGGCTTGGGCGCCGCTGTGCGTGTCGGCGATGTGGTCGTGGCCAGCCATTTCGTGCAACACGACATGGACGCTTCGCCGCTGTTTCCGCGCTTTGAAGTTCCGCTGTACCAGAAGGCGCAGTTTGCCTGCGACACCCGGTTGACGTCCTTGCTGGTCGACGCATGCAGGCGCGCGCTGTCCGAGTTACCACAACACTCCGCTACGCCGGATCCCGACATACCGCTGCCAAACGTGCACCAGGGTCTGATTGCCAGCGGGGACCGGTTCATCGCCACCGCCCGGATTTCGCGCGACGTGCAGCAGGCGCTGGCGGTCGAGATGGAAGGCGCTGCAGTGGCACAGGTGTGCCATGACTACGGCGTCGCATTTGCCGCTGTACGTGCGATCTCGGACCGGGCCGACGACCTGGCCCATGTCGACTTCGAGCAATTCCTCACCGAGGTCGCCGGTGTCTACACGCAGCGCATCCTTGCGCATTTTCTGGCGCAACTGGCGCTCGAGCCTGCGGCACGCCCCCGCGCCTAGTTGAGCCAGCCCCTGCGCTGGAAATACCACATTGGCGCAATCGCACTGGCCACCATCAGTGCCAGCGCGAACGGGTATCCGTAGCTCCATTGCAACTCGGGCATGAATCGGAAGTTCATGCCGTAGGCGCTGGCCACCAGCGTTGGTGGCAACAAGGCCACGGCGGCCACCGAGAACAGCTTGATGATCTTGTTCTGGTTGATGTTGATGAAGCCGACCGTGGCGTCCATCAGGAAGTTGATCTTGTCGAACAGGAAGGTGGTGTGCGAATCGAGCGAATCGATGTCACGCAGGATCTGACGCGCCTCCTCGAACTGTTCGGCATTGAGCATCTTGCTGCGCATCATGAAACTGACCGCGCGGCGGGTGTCCATCGTGTTGCGCCGGATGCGGCCATTCAGGTCTTCCTGGTGTGCAATCGCGCCCAGCACCTCACCGGCCAGCACGTCGGTCATGTCGCCGGACAAGACCTTGGTGCTGACCTGTTCAAGTTCGTCATAAATGCCCTCTAAAGTGTCGGCCGAATGTTCGGCATCGGCATCGAACAGCTTGAGCAACACCTCCTTGCCGTCTTCGATCAGCCCTGGAGCGCGGCGCGCCCGCATGCGCAACAAGCGAAACACCGGTACATCTTCCTCATGGATCGAGAACAGGATGCCTTTGCTGCGCACGGAGTCGTTGGCCAGGTTGAGGATGAAAGCCACGCGTGCAGTGCGCGTTTCCCCACCCGTCGTGATCAGGAAATCGCTGCGGATGTTGAGGTCGCCGTTCTCCTCGGAGTAAAACCGCGCAGACTCCTCGATGTCCTCGTCCATCGCATTGGCGGGGATCACGACGCCGTAATACGCCTCGACCCACTGCTTTTCCTGCGGGCTGGGCGAATCCAGGTCGACCCATACCGGCGTGAAACGCGACAGCTCTTCCAGGGATTCGATTTCTTCCTGGTAAAGGCGGCCGTTGTCGAGTGAAAAAATGTTGAGCATGAACGCATCCCCGGTGCTCTGGAATGGCGACAAGGCGGGGTCAAACACGCCGCCGCGCAGGCACCGAACCCGCCGACAAAAACCGTGTGGGCCCGGAGGCGTGAATTATCGCACCACGGTACTCAGGAGCCGAGGATCAACTCGAGCAACTCATCCTTTCGCGCCTTCGCGTCGCGCTCGCCCATGGCCATCAAAGCCTGCACGAAATGCGGCTCGAACAGCAGGTAGCTGGCGAGTGTTCCACCACTGCCCTTGAGCACGCCCAGTGCGCCCATTGCGTGCCGGATTGCCACCGGCAGATCGCCGGTGAATTCCTGGGCCAGCGCATCCAGCGACTGCGACGGTGCGATGGCCAGCACGTCGATCGCCTTGAACCGCATGTTGCCAGCCACGTCGAGCGGCAGGCCATTGATGGTCTGGGTCACACGCTGCGTCTGCTCGACGTCAGCCTGCAGGGTGTCGTGAAACACGCTGGCAATCACATGCCCTGCCATGCTGCCCAGCGTCGGGCCCTTGGCCGGCAGCATCGAAGGGCTGGCTGGCAGTCCCGGCCTTTCTGGCTGATTGACGCCAATCACCAGGATGCGGCTGGCGCCCAGATGCATGGCCGGCGACAGCGGCGTGACCTGGCGCATGGAGCCATCGCCGAAGGACTCTTCGCGATGGTCCACCTGCAACGCCGTGGCCGGAAACAGGAAGGGAATCGCGCTCGAGGCCATCAGGTGGTCAATCGTCAGCGGTTGGTATTGCGCACGCCGCCCCGGTCGCTGCCACGGTTCGAATTCGGACGGACTCGCAGTATGGCAAAACGTCCAGTGAACGCCACTGGTGTAGCTCGAGCCGGTCACGGCCAGAGCGTCGATCGCGTTTGAGCGTAACGCGGCCTCGATGCCGGCCAGTGGAATGCCCTTGCGCAAGGTCTTGCGTAAAGCGGTGTTGTCCATCAATGCGCCATTGGCCTGTGCATGGCGCGACAGGCTCAGCGCCACCGCGATCCGGCTGAAGCGCACCCAAGGTGGCACGTTGAGGTCGTAGACGTCGGCCGAGCGCAGGCGGCGCCAGAACTCCGCCAGTTGTTCGAAGGCTTGCAGACCGTGCGTCGCCCGACTGGCCAGAAAGGCCGCATTGATGGCTCCCGCCGAAGTGCCCACCAGGACCTGAAACGGAAAAGTCCGCGGCGTATCGCGGTGCGCCTCCAGCATGGCGCCTATCGCCCGCAGCACACCAACCTGGTAGGCCGTGCGCGCACCGCCGCCCATCAGAACCAGTCCGATGGTGGGCCGACCGCGTTCACGCAGGCCGGCATGGATGATGGTGTCCAGGCTCATGTAAACATCTTGTAACCAGATCAGAGTCTATTGCACAACGCGGGCACAAGCCTTGTAGGAAGGCACAAAAGCCGGCGAGAACTGTTGCCGATATAACTTAAAAGTCTGGGCATACAGTCTTGCGCTCCGACCTATTCGAAGGCATAGTGAATCGAACGACATGGAATGGGCTGGACATTGCAATTTCATGTTTTTGCGCCGTGTCAGAGGCAGGCACGGTATTCAATGGCAAGCGATACAGGAGGATATCCATGAATTTGACGATCAGCGGCCATCACCTCGAGGTCACTCCGGCTCTGCGCAACTATGTAACGAGCAAGCTTGATCGAATTACCAGGCACTTTGACCAGGTAGTAGATGTGAAGGTGCTGCTCACTGTCGAGAAACTCAAGGAAAAGGAACGAAGGCAGCGTGCGGAATGCAATATTCACGTCAAAGGCAACGACATGTTTGCCGAGAGTTCGCATTCGGATCTGTATGCCGCCGTCGACGATCTGGTCGACAAGCTTGACCGCCAGGTCGCACGGCACAAGGACCGGCTACAAGACCACCACCACGAGGCACCCAAACGGCTGATGTAAGGCCGCGCCCGCCACTGTGGGACTATCCGCCCGCATGACGGGCGGTTTTTTTTGTGTGCATAATCTGCATCCCACCATGAATCGACTTTCGTCCATCCTCCCCCCCTCCCAGGTGCGCGTTCGCGTTGATGCCACGAGCAAGAAGCGGGCATTCGAAGAAGCGGGCCTGCTGTTCGAAAGCGAACATGGCCTGAGCCGAGCGCTGATCACCGATAGTCTGTTTTCGCGCGAGCGGCTGGGCTCGACCGGTCTCGGTCATGGCGTGGCCATACCGCATGGCCGCATCAAGGGACTGAAAGCGCCGATGGCAGCGGTGTTCCAACTCGAAACCGCCATCGGTTTCGACGCACCGGACGACAAGCCCGTGCAACTGATGATCTTCCTGCTGGTGCCTGAAGCCGCAACGCAGAAGCATCTGGAGATCCTGTCCGAAATTGCCGAGCTGCTCAGTGATGCGGATCTGCGCGAAAAGATGAGCGCCTGTACCGATGCGGCCGAGTTGCATGGCCTGATCTCGCAGTGGCAATCCGCACAACTGGCGTGACAAACCCGGCAAACCGTCCGGATTTGCCATGAAACCCACCGTTGTCAGCGCCGATGTCCTGTTTGAGGAATTCCGTGCCTACCTGAAATGGCAATGGGTCGCCGGCCTGGGCGCCTCGGAACGCCGCTTCGATGAAGTCGCCGTGCAGGCCGCAAGTTCAGGCGCCGATCTGGTCGGCTATCTTAACTACATCCACCCTTATCGCGTCCAGATCCTGGGCGAGCGGGAAATCGCCTATCTGACCAGCGCGACGCAGGAAGATTGCGCGCGCCGCATCTCCCGCATCGTGACGCTCGAGCCGCCCGCGTTGGTGCTGGCCGATGGCAAGGAGCCACCCGACGCCTTGCTGTCGCTGTGCGAACGCGCGCAGATTCCGATGTTTGCCACACAGGCCTCATCGGCATTTGTCATCGACGTGTTGCGCGCTTATCTGTCCAAGCATTTCGCCGAACGCGCGTCCATGCATGGCGTATTGATGGACATCCTGGGACTGGGCGTACTGATTACCGGCGAATCGGGTCTGGGCAAGAGCGAACTCGGGCTGGAACTGATCTCGCGCGGCAACGGCCTGGTGGCTGACGACGCGGTCGACCTGTTCCGCATCAACCAGACCACGATTGAAGGGCGTTGCCCCGACCTGCTGCAGAACCTGCTGGAGGTGCGCGGAATCGGCCTGCTCGATATACGCGCCATTTTTGGCGAGACCGCGGTGCGGCGCAAGATCCGACTCAAGCTGATCGTGCACCTGGTGCGGCGCGAAACGATGGAGCGCGAGTATGAGCGCATCCCCTATGAGCCGCTGACGCAGGACGTGCTGGGCATTCCGGTGCTTAAAGTGGTGATCCAGGTCGTTGCCGGGCGCAACATTGCGGTGTTGGTCGAAGCGGCCGTACGCAGCACAATCCTGAAACTGCGTGGCATCGATACCTACCAGGAATTTGTCGAGCGCCACCGCAAGGCGCTGGACGCCAAACCCGCCAACCGTTCGGACAACTGAGCGCGCTGACCAACCGGCGAAGCCGCGACTCAGCCCTGGCCGCGACCCGACGGCGCAGGGCGACTCGGGCAATTGTCCTTGGTGCAATGGGCATACAGACTCAGCGCATGGTCGGCGATGGTGAAGCCCTTGGCCTTGGCTACCGCGTGCTGGCGTCTCTCGATCTCGGCATCGTAGAACTCCTCGACCTTGCTGCAATCGAGGCACACCAGATGGTCGTGGTGCTGTCCTTCATTGAGCTCATAGACGGCCTTGCCACTTTCGAAATGGTTGCGGCTCAGGATGCCTGCCTGCTCGAACTGCGTCAGCACCCGGTACACGGTGGCCAGGCCCACATCGGACTGATCCCCCAGCAACGCCCGAAACACGTCTTCCGCCGTCATGTGGCGCTGCTCGCCCTTCTGGAAAATTTCCAGAATCTTCAGACGCGGTAAGGTGGCCTTGAGCCCGGTGCTCTTGAGTTCATCGATATTGGCCATGACCATGTCTGTTCTCCAGGGTGTGCAGGGTCGCAGGCCGCCGGGCAGTGACCATGGCGGCTACAATGGAACGATCATATCGCTGACCGTTCCCATGCCTGATTCCCTGCGCCTGAGTATCCATGCCGGCCTGTCACTGGTGCTTTGCGCCGGCCTCGCCGCGTGTTCGAGCTTCGACGGCGCCAGCAACCGTCTGGCCAGCATCGTCACCCCCTACCAGATCGACGTGGTGCAGGGCAATGTGATCACGCGCGAGCAGGTCGACCTGCTCAAGCCCGGCCTGCCGCGCCAGAGTGTGCGCGACCTGCTCGGCACTCCGTTGCTGCAAAGCGTGTTCCACGCCGACCGCTGGGACTACGTGTTCAGCTTCCGGCACAAGGGCGAAGAGCCCCAGTTGCGCAAGTTGACGGTGTTTTTCAAGGATGAGGTGCTTGAGCGCTTCGACGCCGACGCCATGCCGACCGAAGCCGAGTTCGTTGCGTCCCTCGACTACGGCCGCAAATCGGCCAAGGTACCGGTGCTGGAGGCCAGCGAGGAATCGCTGCAGAAGTTCAAGCAGGCCGCCAAGACGCCGGCACCCATCAGCAACAGTGTGGTCACCACCCCGGCGCTGCCCGCCAGTTACCCGCCGCTCGAGCCGGTCAAACCCTGAGCCGCACCGGAATGCAAACCGCGCGCAAGCTCAAGGTGTGCGTCGCTGGCGCCTCTGGTCGCATGGGTCACATGCTGATCGAGGCGGTAGTGGCCAGTGACGACCTGGTCCTGGCCGGGGCACTGGACATCGCCGGCAGCGACGCCATCGGCACGGATGCCGGAGCCTTCGGCGGCCATGATACCGGCGTGTTTGTCACGTCCGATCTACGCGAGGCGCTGGGCGCCAGCGAGGTGCTGATCGACTTCACCCGTCCCGAAGGCACACTGGCGCATCTGGCGGTCTGTCGTGCTCTCGGTGTCAAGGCCGTGATCGGCACCACCGGCTTCAGTGACGCGCAGAAGGCACAGGTCGCCGACGCGGCCAAAGACATCTCCATCATGATGGCGCCCAACATGAGTGTCGGCGTCAACGTCACGCTCAAGTTGCTCGAACTCGCCGCCCGGGCCATGGCCACCGGTTACGACATCGAAATCATCGAGGCGCACCACCGTCACAAGGTCGACGCGCCTTCGGGCACCGCACTGAAGATGGGCGAGGTGATTGCCCACACGCTGGGACGCGACCTCAAGGACTGTGCGGTGTACGCGCGCGAAGGTATCACCGGCGAACGCGATCCGTCGTCCATCGGTTTTGCCAGCATCCGCGGCGGCGACATCGTGGGCGACCATACCGTGCTGTTTGCCGGCACGGGCGAGCGCATCGAGATCTCGCACAAGTCGTCAAGCCGCGCCACCTATGCGCAAGGCAGTCTGCGGGCTGCCCGTTTCCTGGCAGATCAACCGCACGGCCTGTTCGACATGTTCGACGTGCTCGGATTGAACGCGGCCGAAGCGACGACACGATGAGCCGCTGGGC
This sequence comes from Burkholderiales bacterium, assembly GCA_038326025.1. Lineage (GTDB taxonomy): Bacteria > Pseudomonadota > Gammaproteobacteria > Burkholderiales > Burkholderiaceae_C > CAISIP01. The sequence goes on along the minus strand of JBBQJP010000005.1, from coordinate 1,679 downwards.
CGCTCACAGCACCGCAACACGGCGTGCAGAATTTTCCGTATGAGTGTTGTCCAGTTTCTCGCCAACGGCGACGTGGTGAGCAACCTGGTTGCAGCGCTGCTGCTGCTGATGTCGGTCAGCAGCTGGATCGTCATTCTCTGGAAATCCTGGATGCTGCGCCGCGCCGGTGGCGACGTCGGACGCAGCACGGCGGCTTTCTGGCAGTCGACCGACATCGACCAGGCAAACGACAAGGCCCGGGCTTTCGATCGCGATCAGCTGGTGGTGCCGCTGATAGCAGCCACGCGCATCCGCGCCGACGGCACGCTGGCCTCGGCCGGTGATCGTTCCCAGCAACTGACCCGCGTGTTGCGTGAGCAACTCCATGCGGTACTGCACAAGTTGCAGTTCGGCCAGGTGCTGCTCGCCACCGTAGGCGCAACCGCCCCGTTTGTTGGGTTACTGGGCACGGTCTGGGGCATCTACCACGCGCTGCTGGCGATTTCGCAAGCCGGCCAGATCACCATCGACAAGATCGCCGGGCCGGTCGGCGAAGCGCTGATCATGACGGCCGCCGGACTGGCCGTGGCGATACCGGCGGTGCTGGCCTACAACGTGCTGGGCCGCCAGATCGGCCGCATCGAGGCAGACCTGGAAGGCTTCGCGCGCGACCTGCGCGAACTGCTGCTTTGCCAGGAACCCGAGGGCAGTAACCGGCCCATCGCGTCCGACCATTGAACGACCATCATGGCATTCGGCCGCCTTGAACGCACCAGCGGGCCCACGCCCATGAGCGACATCAACATGACGCCGCTGATTGACGTCATGCTGGTGCTTGTGGTGATCTTCATCATCACGGCGCCGCTGCTCACCAGCGCGATCCGGCTGGACCTGCCCACGGCCAACACGGCAAGCCCCGACAGCGGCGCCAGCAGCATCATGCTGAGCGTGGACAAGTCCGGCCAGGCCTTTCTGAACGACCTGCCAGTGGCCCTGCCCGAACTGGCCACCGAACTGGCGCGCGCCAGCGCCGCCGATCCGGACACCGAACTGCAGCTGCGCGCCGACGCCGCCGTGCCTTACGGCCGGGTGGTCGAGATCATGGGGATCGCACAGGCCGCCGGCCTCGGGCGAATCGGCTTTGTCGCTGAACCTCAGGACAAGGGCCGCTGAGTCGGACAGTACTGCGGGTCGGCGCAGCCATCAGCCACGCAACGCCGCGATACCGGCACCAGTGCCCAGCCCTGGCGCCTGAACACCTAGAATCGGCCTGTTGCGGCACTCGCGCCGCACTATGACTCCCCCATGCAAGAAAAATACAACCACCTCGACGTCGAGGCATCCGCCCAGCTTGGCTGGAACAGCCGTGACGCCTATCGCGTGACCGAAGACGCTTCGCGCGAAAAGTTCTATGCCTGCTCCATGCTGCCCTACCCCAGCGGCAAGCTGCACATGGGCCACGTGCGCAACTACACGATTAACGACATGCTGGCGCGATATCTGCGCATGAACGGCCACAACGTGCTGATGCCCATGGGTTGGGACGCCTTTGGCCTGCCTGCTGAAAACGCCGCGTTGAAGAACAAGGTGCCGCCCGCCAAGTGGACCTACGACAACATCGCCTACATGAAGAGCCAGATGCAGGCCATGGGCTTGGCCATTGACTGGAGCCGAGAGGTCGCCACCTGCGACCCCACCTA